>NZ_JBELOA010000007.1:0-143811 GCF_040227205.1 Parafrigoribacterium humi
AAGAACTGAAAGCCCTTGTCGAGGCGACCGCGCCGACCCTGATTACCAGGTTCGGGATCGGCACCCATACTGCAGCACAATTCCTGATCACCGCGGCCGCCAACATCGACCGGATCCCCACCGACGCGGCATTCGCCAGACTCTGCGGCGCAGCACCCGTCCCCGTCTCCTCAGGGAAAACGCATCGCATGCGACTACATCGAGGCGGCGACCGCCGCGCCAACCGCGCCCTGCACATAATCATCATCGGACGCTTCAAAAACCATGCCCCCACAAAGGCCTACCTGGCAAAAAAGCTTGCCGCCGGACACTCCAAACGCGACACCATCAGAGCCCTCAAACGCTACGTCGCCCGCGAAGTCTTCCACGCCCTCAAAACCGACCTCACTCCCGCTTGACATCCATAGGACTATCCAGCGGCACGGCCCGGCGCAGCGCGCGCTGCCGCACGATCGTCCAGCCCACCACGACGGCGACGAGCGCCATGCAGACGACACCGAGCCCCGAGTATCCGAGCAGCGTGAGCACCGGACCTGCGAGCGCACCGCCGACTGCGGCCGTCGCGTTCATCAGCAGGTCGGAGACGCCCTGCAGTCCCGCGCGGTCATCCACGGGAACCGACTCGGCCACGAGAGTCGACCCGGCGATGGTGGAGGCCGACCAGCCGAGGCCCAGGAGGATCAGGCTCACGGCGACCCACACATCCGAATCGCTCTGCGTCCAGGCAACAATGAGCGACGCGAGCAACAGGCCCTGGCCCCCGAGAACAACGGGCATGCGGCCCCAGCGGTCGGCGGCCCAGCCGAAGATCGGAGACAGCGCGTACATTCCGGCGATGTGCAGGCTGAGGGTGAAGCCCACGATCTCGAGGGTCGCGCCGTGCTCATAGAGGTGCACGGGCGTCATCGACATCATCGCGACCATCGTCGTGTGGCTGAGCGCGACCGCGACGACCGCGTAGCGCGCTCCCGGAGTGACGCGAAGACTCGCGAAGCCGTGCTTGGGGCGGATGCCGGCAGCGAGCGGCGCGCGCTCCATCGCCGTGAGCAGCGGGTCGGGCCTCAGCCCCGCGAAGTACACCGCCATCGCGATGAGCTGCGCGCTCACCGTGAACACGAACGGACCGGTGAGGGTGGGGAGCCCGATCGCGCCGCCGATCGCCTCGCCCGGCCCGATGAGGTTCGGACCGAGCACGGCGCCGATCGTGGTCGACCAGACGACGACCGACAGCTGGCGGGCCCGTTTGTGCGGCTCTGCCAGGTCGACCGCCGCGAATCTCGCCTGCAGGTTGGTGGCGGATGACGCCCCCGCCATCGCAAGCGCGACCAGCAGCAGCGGGAAGAATCCGAGCGCGGCAGCGACCACCGCGAGCAGCGCACCGCACGCCGCGAGAACGGAGCCCCCCGCGAGCGCGACCCGGCGCCCGCGGGCCTGGGCGGCCCGCGCGAGTGGCACCGCGAGCAGTGCGGCACCCAGCGTGCTCATCGTCGCGGCCATCCCGGACCAGGCGGGCGATCCCGAGACTTCAGCCGCCAGAAGCGCGCCGACAGACACGGTCGCGCCGAGTCCGATGCCACCGAGGATCTGGGCGATGACGAGGGTGCGCACGACCTTGCGCTGGACGACATCCACCTCGGTCATCGCGCAAGTCTATGGGTGCCGTGTCCTACTCTCACGCTCGGCCCCGTCGTCGAGCGTGCTCGTTCGCGCCGAGCGTGCTCGTTCGCGCCGAGCGTGCCCATTCCATCGAGTTCCAACGAGCACACTCGGTGCCAACGGGCACGCTCGACGAAATGAAGGGTGGAAGTGGAGGAGGGTGCGAACCGGGCGGGCGCGGGTCAGCTGGCGGCTTCGTGGGCGACGCGCTGGCCGACGACCGCGCTCACCCCGTCTTGCCGCATCGAGACGCCGTAGAGGGCATCCGCGATCTCCATCGTGCGCTTCTGGTGCGTGATCACGATGAGCTGGGATGCCTGGCGCAGGTCCTCGAAGATCGTGAGCAGGCGGCCGAGGTTGGCGTCGTCGAGCGCGGCCTCGACCTCGTCCATGATGTAGAACGGGCTGGGGCGAGCCTTGAAGATCGCGATGAGCAGGGCGACCGCGGCGAGGGAACGCTCGCCGCCCGAGAGCAGCGACAGGCGCTCGATCTTCTTGCCTGCGGGCTTCACCGTGACCTCGATGCCCGTCGTGAGCAGGCTCTCCGGATCGGTGAGGTGGATGCTGCCGGTGCCGCCCGGGAACAGGATCGGGAAGACCTCGTTGAACGCGGCCCTCGTGTCGTCGAAGGCGCTGGCGAAGATGTCCTGCATCTTCTCGTCGATCTCCTCGATGATCGTGAGGAGATCCTTGCGCGTGTTCGTGAGATCGGTGAGCTGCTCGGTGAGGAACTTGTGCCGCTGCTCCAGCGCGTCGAACTCCTCGAGCGCGAGTGGGTTGACCCGGCCCAACTGCGCGAGCTTGCGCTCCGCCTTGGCGAGGCGGGCCTCCTGTTCGGCGCGGACGAAGCGCACGCCCTGCGGTTCATCGGGTGCTTCGGCGGCGTCGGCGGCATCCGTCGCGTCCCCCTCGTTCTCGCCATCCCGCCCAAATGAAGGAGTGGAGCGCTCCCGCGGCTCCTCCTCCCCCGGAATCTCGGGGACGACGTCCGACGACTCCTTCATTTGGGCGGCAGAGGTGGCAGGGAGGGGCGCGTCGGTGAGGGCGGCGTCGAGAGGCACGAGCTGCTCCGGACCGTACTCCGCCACGAGCACGTCTTCGACGAGGCCGAGTTCCTCGCCCGCGCGCTCGAGCAGCGAGGAGAGCTGCAGCTTCTTCTCGTAGACCTGCATCTCGAGGCCGTGCACGGTCTCGCTCACGGCGGTGAGGCGTTCGCGCAGCACGGCCTCGTCCCGGCGCAGGGCGGCCAGTTCCTCGTTCTGGGCCGCGCGGTCGTTCTCGCGCGTCGTGAGCTCGACCCGCGCCTGGACGACCGAGCGATCGACGGAATCCATCACGGCGGGCAGCGCCGCGACGACGCGCTCCGCGGCCTCGACCTGGCGACGACGGATGACCGCACGCCTCGCAGCCTCCTCCGCCTGGGCGCGTTCGGCCTCGAGCCTGCGCTGTAGCCCGTCTGCACGAGCCTCCTCCGCGCGCACCCGCTCGCGTGCGGTCTCGACCTGCAGGCGGGCCTCGACCTCCAGCTCGCGGGCATTCTCCAGTTCGTCGAAGAGCGCGTCGCGGGCAGCGACGTCGAGGATGGGTCGGGGGCGGGACTTCGCCGCCTCGAGTTCCTGGGTGGCGCGCTCGGCTGCTGCTGCGGCATCCGTCACGGCGTCCGTGGACAGCACGAGCGCGCGCTCGAGCCGTTCGAACTCCCCGTGCGCGGCCTCCACCTGCACGCGAGCTCGGTTGAGCTTCTCCATGCGCGCCGCGAGCTGCGAGTCGAACTCGCGCAGGGCGGCGAGCGCGTGGGCGGACTGTTCCTTGGCGAGTTCGAGCGCCCCGCGGTGCTCCGCGAGTGCGAATCGGGCCCGCTCGATGAGGGAGGTGACCTCGCCCAGCCGCTCGTTCGCGGCATCCCGATCGGCGACGAGTTCGAGCCTGGAACGCTTGGCTCCGGAGCCGCCCCGCAGCACGTAGCGACTGAGCACGTCACCGGACTTCGTGATGACCGTGACATCGGATGCGGTGGGCAGCGTCTTCCATGCGGCCCGCGCGGCCTCGAGGTCGTCCGCGATCACAACGCCTGCGAGCAGGCCCAGGACCCCGGACGGCGCGGTGACGACCTCGTGGGCGGCAACGGTTCCGCTCGGCAGATCGAACGACGACGGCGACTGCTCTTCGGCTTCGGCGAGCAGCAGCTCGACCCTGCCCATGTCTGCGGCCCCGGCTGACGCGAGCGCGTCGATGCCCGCGTTCCTGTCGTCGGCGAGCACGGCGTCGGCGAGCGATCCGAGGGCGGCGGCGATGGCCGCCTCGAAGCCCGGCCGCACCTGCACGTGCTCGGCGACGAGCCCACGAATGCCCCTGAGCTTGGCCGTGATGAGCGCGGTCGAGCCGTCCTTCTGGTCGAGGGCGAGGGAGAGGGCGCTCGCGCGCCCGGCGAGGGCATCGCGCTCACGCTCGTGCGTGTGGAGCTCCTCGCGCAGGCGCTCGATCTCGGACTCCGCCGCGGCCACCTCGGACTGCGCGAGCTCGTACGCCGCGTCGAGGTCGGTCTCCCCCGCGTCGGTGAGCGCGGCATCCGCCTCGAGCTCGGCGAACTCGGCCTGCGCGGCCTCGCGCCGGGCGATCGCCGCGTCGAGAGCGTTCTGCTGGCGAAGCACCTCGCCGCGCACGGCCGCGAGCCTCGTCGCGGCGGACTCCGCCTGGCCGGTGAGCCCGGCGATCTCGAGGTCGTGGCGCGAGACGAGCGCGCTTTGCTGCGCGATGTGCTCGTCCAGGCCGTCGAGGTTCGCTCGCGCGAGGGCCGTTGCCGCCTGGGCCTGCTGCCACGCCTCCTCGGTGAGGTCGATCTGCTCGCGCAGGCGTGCGGCCTCGGCGCGGGCATCCGCTACCGTCTGTTCCGAGACGCCGGAGGTCGCATCCGTCACCTCGGACTCCGAGCCGAGCAGGGCGAGCCGCTGGTTCGCGAGCGTGTAGAGGCTGCGCAGGCGCTCCTGCACCGACTCCAGCCCGAAGGCGGTGCGACGGGCGAGGTCGACCGAGTCGCCGAGTTGCTCCTCCTCGATGCGGTGGCCGCGCAGCTTGTTCTGGTCGAGCTGTTCCTGCAGCACGATGCGCTCGGTCTTGCGCTCGGATTCGCTGCGGCTGTGCAGGGTGATCGCGGTGCGCAGGGTGACGACGTCGTCCGCGAGGATGCGCGCGCGGGCATCCCGCACGATCGCGGCGATCGACTGGGCCTCCTTCGCGATCTCGGCCTGGTGCCCGAGCGGCTTCAACTGCCTGCGAATCTCCCCGGCGAGGTCGCTGAGACGGGTGAGGTTCGCCTGCATCGCGTCGAGCTTGCGGATCGTCTTCTCCTTGCGGCGACGATGCTTCAGGATGCCCGCGGCTTCTTCGATGAACCCGCGCCGCTCCTCGGGGCTGGCCCGCAGCACCGCGTCGAGCTGCCCCTGCCCCACGATGACGTGCATCTCACGGCCGAGACCGGAGTCGCTCAGCAGCTCCTGCACGTCGAGCAGCCGGCAGCTCTCGCCGTTGATCGCGTACTCGCTGCCGCCGTTGCGGAACAGGGTGCGGCTGATCGTGACCTCGGTGTAGTCGATCGGAAGCGCGCCATCCGAGTTGTCGATCGTGAGGATGACCTCGGCGCGTCCAAGCGGGCCCTTGGTCGCCGTGCCCGCGAAGATGACGTCTTCCATCTTGCCGCCGCGGAGGGTCTTCGCCCCCTGCTCGCCCATGACCCAGGCGAGGGCGTCGACGACGTTGGACTTACCAGATCCGTTCGGTCCGACGACGCAGGTGACGCCGGTCTCGAACGCGAAGGTGGTGGGCTGGGCGAAGGACTTGAACCCCTTAAGGGTCAGGCTCTTGAGATACAACGGCCCACCCTTCGCTCGCGTGCGCAATACCTGCGTCTACGGTACCGGAGTGCGCGGGTGGCACCTCGCAGGAACGCTGGCGGCGTGACGCGCGCCCGCGCGCCGCGGGGCGGTGGGTTGCGCATCCGACTCGGCCGTTTTCGTAACTCCGGCAAAATGCGCGGCTCGGCTCGGACATCCGCGCGATCTCGCGGCAAGGATCGCGTGCCGGACCATTTTGCCGGAGTTACGAAAGGGCGGGACGCGGGTGAGACATCCGTCACGTGCCCGACAGAGGGAAGCTCTTCAGCGCAGGCGCTGACAGTGCGGGCAGAAGTGCGAGCCGCGGTTCATGAACTGCTCGCGCACGATCGGCCGACCGCAGCGCGGGCACGGTGTGCCCTGTTGGCCGTAGGCGTTGAGCGAGTGCGAGAAGTAGCCGGATGCGCCGTTGACGTTGACGTATTGCGCGTCGAAGCTCGTGCCGCCCTCGGCCAGAGCCTTCGCCAACACCGCCCGCACCTCCGCGAGCAGCAGTTTCGCCCTCGCACGACTCAGGGTGTTGGTCTGTTGCTCGTAGTGAACGCGCGCGGACCAGAGCGCCTCATCCGCGTAGATGTTGCCGATTCCGCTGATCAGGCCCTGGTCGAGCAGTGCGCGCTTGATGCCCGTGCGGCGCGTGGAGAGGGCGGCGAAGAACCGCCCCTCGTCGAAAGCGGGATCGAGCGGGTCGCGGGCGATGTGCGAGACGCTGCGGGGCACGAGGGCGGCGGAGTCGGTGGTCGAGCTTGTCGAGACCTTCTGAAGCGATAACGTCGATGGGGTCTCGACAAGTTCGGCCACCGGCACGCCGCTGTACCCGCCGGGCTGCCCGTCCGGTGTCGGAACCAGCTCGTCGATCGCCATCGAGCCGAAGATTCGTTGGTCGGCGAAGTTCATCAGCAGGGGGCCGTGGGCGGGCGTCGACAGCTCGATGCGGATGCGGGTGAGCCGGTCATCCGGAGCTCCGGGCGCGCGCAGCAACACCTGCCCGCTCATCCCCAGGTGCACGACGAGCGCCTCCGTTGGGAATTCAGGACTCTGGTCAGCCGTCACCGCGTGTCGCACCGCATCGGTGGCGGAAGTCGCACCATTGTCCTGAATTTCCGAAAGCACACGCTCGGAGGGCGGCGGTTCGAGCGGCAGCCACAGGAACTTGCCCCGGCGCACCGCCGAGGAGAAGGTGCGGCCGGTGAGTCGGTCGATGAAGTCCTCGCTCGGACCGGGGTGACGGCGCAGCGAACGCTCGTCGAAGACGGTGACGGATGCCACGGTCGCGTCGTGCACGACGGGCGCGAGCCCGGCGCGCACGACCTCGACCTCCGGAAGCTCCGGCATCCGGCTCAGGCCTGGGGCGAGGAAGGCTGCAGAAGCGTCCAGGCGTCGAGTGCGGCGGCCATCTCGGCCTGCTTCTTGCTCGTGCCCTCGCCGGAGGCGATCTCCTCCTTGCCGAGCACCACCACGGCGCGGAACCTCTTGGAGTGGTCCGGGCCGGAGTCCGTGACGACGTAGCTGGGAACGCCACGCCCCAGCGTTGCGGCCAGCTCCTGCAGGCTCGTCTTGGGATCCATCGCGGCGCCGAAGCGCTCCGGGTTGTCCATGAGCGGCATGATCAGGCGCAGCACGAGATCCGTCGCGGCCTCGCCGCCCGCGTCGAGGTAGGCGGCGCCGATCACCGCTTCGACGGTGTCGGCCAGGATCGACGACTTGTCGCGACCACCGGTGAGCTCTTCTCCGCGGCCGAGACGGATGAATCGCCCGAGTCCGATGGTGCGCGCGACCTCCGCGAGCGCAACACTGCTCACGAGACTCGCCCTGCGCTTGGCAAGCTCGCCCTCGTCGAGGTGCGGATTCGTCGTGTAGAGCATGACCGTCACGGCCTGCCCGAGAATCGAGTCGCCGAGGAACTCGAGGCGTTCGTTGTGCGCGACACCGCCGTTTTCGTACGCGAAAGAGCGGTGGGTCAGCGCCAGCTCGAGAAGCTCGGGGCTGATATCGATCGAGAGCTCGGCGGCAAGCTGGCCCACGGCGTATTCGCTACCGGACACACTTCACCCCCGCCCTGTCACATGACGGGTTATACGTCGGCTACCTTGCGGCCCTTGTACTCGAGGTACAACGGCGTGCCAACGGAGTCTTCGACGACCCTCGCGCGGTGCGGGAGGCTGTAGGTGACCTTGCCACCCTCGATGGTCTTCACCAGGGTGGGAGGGGTTGCCTTCCACTGCGCGCGACGGGCACGGGTGCTCGCGCGCGACATTTTGCGCTTGGGTACTGCCATGGCTATCTCTTCTCTTCTGTGGTACCGGTACCGGTACCAGCTACATCTTCTTCTTGGGTGCTGCCTTCGCCGCCCAGACCCTCGAGCCCGGCAAGTGCGGCCCAGCGGGGATCGACGGGCGCTTCATGCTCGTGACCCGGATTGTCGAGCAGCCGCACCCCACACTCCGGGCACAGGCCGAGGCAATCATCTTGACAGACCGGTTGGAACGGTAGCGACAACACCACCGCATCCCTGATAACGGGTTCAAGATCTATCGTGTCGACCTGAACCGCGTAGTCGAAAGCTTCGTCCTCAGAATACGCGAAAAGCTCCTGGATTTCGACTTCGACCGGTTGTTCGAGGCCGATGAGGCAGCGCACGCACTCACCGGATGCCGCGCCGCTGACGTCCGCGCTGACCAGGATGCCGTCGTGCAGCGACTCCAATCGCAGCTCAGCGGTGAGCACGCTGCCGGCCTTCACGGCGATGATCTCGGTGCCCAGGTCGTCCGGAACGGTCACGGAGAGCGTGCGCTCGCGCATCTCGCCCGGGCGGTGCAGAAGGTCATACACGTCGATCGTGTACGGAGTCTTTGCTGGATGTGGCACCGAAGAAGCCTACCCGACCTGGCTCAGTCGCTCTCCACCGCGGTGAAGGCCTCGTCGTAGATGGCGAGGGCACGGGCGACCTCGTCCGCCGTGACGACGCACGGAGGCACGACGTGGATGCGGTTCTCCGAGGCGAACGGCAGCAGTCCGCGCTCCATGAGCTCGCTCTTGAGCCGCGCGATGATCGCGCCGGAGACGGGGGCGTGGCTCGCGGCATCCTCGACCAGGTCGAGCGCCCAGAACACGCCGAGTCCGCGCACCTCCCCGATCATCGGATGCCTGGCCGCGAGAGCGCGCAGGCCGGGCCCGATGTGGTCCTCGCCCATCGCGCGCGCATTGTCGACGATGCCTTCCTCATCCATCGCGTCGAGGGTCGCGACGATGGCGGCCATGGCGAGCGGATGCCCGGAGTAGGTGAGCCCGCCCGGGAAGACTTCGTCGTTGAACTTGTTCGCGATCGACTCGGAGATGATCACGCCGCCCGCCGGCACGTAGCCGGAGTTGACGCCCTTGGCGAAGGTCACGAGGTCGGGGACGACATCGAAGCCCTTGAACGCGAACCACTCCCCCGTGCGCCCGAACCCGGCCATGACCTCGTCGAGGATGAGCAGGATGCCGTACTTGTCGGCGAGCGCGCGCACGCCAGCGAGATACCCGGGCGGCGGCACGAGCACGCCTGCGGTGCCCGGAATGGTCTCGATCAGGAGCGCCGCGATGGACGCGGCGCCCTCGGCCTGGATCACGCGCTCGAGGTGATGCAGCGCGCGCTCGGACTCCTGCTCGGGCGAGTCAGACCAGAACTCGGAGTGGTACGCGAACGGACCGAAGAAGTGCACGTGTCCGCGCGAAAACTGGTTGGGTATACGGCGCCAGTCTCCCGTCGCCCCGATCGCCGCGCCGGTGTTGCCGTGGTACGAACGGTACTGCGACAGAATTGTGTCGCGACCAGTGACGAGGCGGGCCATCCTGATCGCGTTCTCGTTGGCATCCGCACCGCCGTTGGTGAAGAAGACCTTGTTGAACGGGCGCCCCGCCTTGTCGAGGATGCGCTGGGCGGCCTCGCC
This sequence comes from Parafrigoribacterium humi, assembly GCF_040227205.1. Classification (NCBI taxonomy): domain Bacteria; kingdom Bacillati; phylum Actinomycetota; class Actinomycetes; order Micrococcales; family Microbacteriaceae; genus Parafrigoribacterium; species Parafrigoribacterium humi. Next base: position 9,479 of record NZ_JBELOA010000007.1, read on the forward strand.
GCGCGCGATGTTGGCGTGCGCGGGCGCGATCATCGTGAGGACCTCGGCCTGCGCCTTGATCGCCTCGATGACCTTCGGATGCTGGTGCCCGATGTTCATGTTCACGAGCTGGCTCGAAAAGTCGAGATATTCCTTGCCGTCGTAGTCCCACACCGTGCTGCCGAGCGCGCCGGCCACGACAAAGGGCTTCAGTGCCCCCTGCGCGGACCAGGAGTGGAAGACGTGTGCGCGATCCAGCTCGTAGGCGAGGATGCCTTCCGCGGGGTCAGAGATGGTGCTCATACTGGTTCCTTTTTCTCAGGTGGTGCGGTGGAAGTGCAATGGTTCAGGCCTTGGCGAGGATGTGGTCGCGCAGCGCGGGGATTACGGTCTCGCCGTAGACCCGCAGCGTCTCTTCCTTGTTGTCGTGCTGGAGGTATCCGGCGAACTGGTCGACGCCCAGCTCCTTGAGTGCTGTGAGCTTCCCGATCTGCTGCTCTGCGGTGCCGAGCAGGCAGAACCGGTCGACGATCTCATCCGGAACGAAGTCGGTGTGGGTGTTGCCCGCGAGGCCGTGCTCGTTGTAGTCGTAGCCCTCGCGGGCCTTGATGTAGTCGGTGAGCGCCTTCGGCACGGCGCCGTCGGAGCCGTACTTGGCCACGATGTCCGCGACGTGGTTGCCGACCATGCCGCCGAACCAGCGGCACTGGTCGCGCATGTGGGCGACATCCGTCCCTATATACATGGGTGCGGCGACGCAGAACTTGACCGAGAGCGGGTCGCGCCCCGCGGCCTCCGCGGCGTTCCTGACGGTCTTGATCATCCACTCGGCGATGTCGAGATCGGCGAGCTGCAGGATGAACCCGTCGCCCACCTCGCCCGCGAGCTTGAGCGCGAGCGGGCCGTAGGCCGCGACCCAGATGTCGAGTTCGCTCCCCGTGCTCCACGGAAACTGCAGGGTCGCGCCGTTGTACTCGACGCTCCTGCTGTTCGCGAGCTCACGGATGACGTGGATGGCCTCGCGCAGCGTCTTCAGCGTCGTGGGCGCGCCGTTCGTCACGCGCACGGCCGAGTCACCCCGGCCGATGCCGCAGATCGTGCGGTTGCCGTACATCTCATTGAGGGTTGCGTAGAGGGATGCCGTGACCGTCCAGTCGCGGGTGGCCGGGTTCGTGACCATGGGCCCGACCTTCACCTTGTGCGTCTCGGCCAGAATCTGGCTGTAGATCACGTACGGCTCCTGCCAGAGCAGGTGCGAGTCAAAGGTCCACACGTAATCGAATCCCTGCTGCTCCGCGAGCTTGGCGAGGGCGACCGTGCGAGACGCCGGTGGGTTGGTCTGGAGTACTGCTCCGAAATCCATGCTGTGCTTTCTGTCGGAAGGTCTCGATACGGCCGCGGGCGGCCTACTCGACCAACGATGGTCAGATCAGGTACTGGCTGAGGCCGCGCTTGAAGTACTTGCCATCGCCCTTGGTGCCGAGGTACTCGTTTCGATCGACGATGACCTTGCCGCGGGAGATGACCGTGTCGACGTGGCCGTCGATCTCGAAGCCCTCCCAGGCGGAGTAGTCCATGTTCATGTGGTGGGTCTTGCCCATGCCGATCGAGGTGTGCCCGTTCGGGTCGTAGATCACCACGTCGCCGTCTGCACCGGGCTGGATGACGCCCTTCTTGCCGTACATCCCGAACATCCGCGCCGGGGTCGTGGAGGTGAGCTCCACCCAGCGCGAGAGCGAGATATGACCGTCGACGACACCCTGGTACATGAGGTCCATGCGGTGCTCGACCGAGCCGATCCCGTTCGGGATCTTGGAGAAGTCGTTCAACCCCATGTCTTTCTGGCCCTTCATGCAGAACGGGCAGTGATCGGTGGAGACCATCTGGATGTCGTTGGTGCGCAGCGACTGCCACATGTGGTGCTGGTGCCCCTCCTCGCGCGAGCGCAGCGGCGTCGAGCACACCCACTTCGCCCCCTCGAACGAGCCCCATTCCTTGCCCTGCGCTCCGAGTTGCTCCTCGAGCGAGAGGTAGAGGTACTGCGGGCAGGTCTCGCCGAAGACGTTCTGGCCGTTGTCGCGCGCGGTGGCGATCTGCTCCACCGCCTGCTTCGCGCTCACGTGCACGACGTAGAGCGGGGCGCCGGTGAGATTGGCGATCATGATGGCGCGGTGAGTGGCCTCCTCCTCCGCCTGCCATGGACGGGTGAGCCCGTGGTAGTAGGGAGAGGTGTTGCCCGCGTCGATCGCCTGCTTGACGAGCACGTCGATCATGCCGCCGTTCTCGGCGTGCATCATCATGAGAGCGCCGTTGCTGGCACCCTTCTGGAAGGCGCGAAGGATCTGTCCGTCGTCCGAGAGGAACACGCCCTTGTAGGCCATGAAGAGCTTGAAGCTCGACACGCCCTCCTCGATGAGCTCGTCCATCGCGGTGAGCGACGCATCCTGAACGTCGGACAGGATCTGGTGGAACCCATAGTCGATCGCGCAGTTGCCCGCGGCCTTCTCGTGCCACAGCCGGTACTGGTCGAGGATGTTCTGGTCGGGGTACTGCACGATGAAGTCGACGATGCTCGTCGTGCCGCCGTGCGCCGCGGCCCGCGTTCCCGTCTCGAAGGTGTCGCTCGCGTTGGTGCCGCCGAAGGGCATTTCCATGTGGGTGTGTGCGTCGACGCCGCCCGGGATGACGTACTTGCCCTTCGCGTCGATCACGGTGTCAACGTTTGACGCGAGGTCGAAGCCGAGCAGCGTCGAGCCGGGCGCGAGCACCGCGGCGATGGTCTCACCGTCGATGAGCACGTCGGCGAGAGCTGCACCTGTCGCGTTGACGACCGTCCCGTTCGCGATGAGTGTCTTTGTCATTACGGGGCCACCGTCGCCTCATAGGATTCCGGCCGACGATCGCGGTAGAACTGCCAGGCGTTGCGCACCTCCCGCAGCACGTCGAGGTCGAGGTCACGCACGACGATCTCAGTCTGGTCCTCGCTCGCGACGTCGCCGACGTAGTTGCCGCGCGGGTCGACGAAGTAGGAGCGACCGTAGAAGGTGACCGCTTCATCCCCGAACTCCTCGCTCTCGGTGCCGATGCGGTTGTTGGCTCCGATGTAGTACTGGTTGGCCGCCGCGGCCGCCGGCTGCTCGAGCTCCCACAGCCGGTTGGACAGGCCGGGCTTGGTGGCCGAGGGATTGAAGACGATCTGCGCACCGTTCAGGCCGAGCTCACGCCATCCCTCCGGGAAGTGCCGGTCGTAGCAGATGTAGACGCCGACCTTGCCGACCGCGGTGTCGAAGACCGGGTAGCCGAGGTTGCCCGGGCGGAAGTAGAACTTCTCCCAGAACTGCGGAAGGTTTGGGATGTGGTGCTTGCGGTACTTGCCGAGGTAGCTGCCGTCGGCGTCGATCACCGCTGCCGTGTTGTAGTAGACGCCCGGCATCTCTTCCTCGTAGACGGGGAGCACGATGACCATGTTCAGTTCCTTCGCGAGCGCCTGGAACCTCTCGACCGTCGGGCCGGGCACGGACTCCGCGTAGTCGTAGTACTTGGCGTCTTCGATGATGCCGAAGTACGGACCGTAGAAGAGCTCCTGGAAGCAGATGACCTGGGCGCCCTGGGCGGCAGCATCCCGAGCGAGTTGCTCGTGCTTCGCGATCATCGATTCCTTGTCGCCCGTCCAGGTTGTCTGGGTCACTGCGGCTCGTACGACGGTCATGTGTACCTCCATTGGTGCACTCGTTTTGTTATTTTGCGTCGTAAACATTTCTGTGGTATTCGTGTTAACGACCTTGGCGCAAACATAGATGGTGTTTGCGCACAGTTCAATCCCCTACCGTTTGGACACGCGATGAAGCCTGTTGCACCCGAGGTGGAAGAGCCCACTCCGCAGGGCATTGCGACCACGATCGCGCGCATGATCAGCTCGGGAGACCTCGCCCCTGGCGACCGCCTGCCTACCGTTCGCGAGCTCGCCGCAGACCTCCGGATCAGTCCTGCGACGGTCAGTCACGCGTGGCAGGCGCTTTCAGAGGTGGGCCTCATCGTGTCCCGCGGCCGCAGTGGCAGCTTCGTGCGCGCGACCCCCAGGCGCTGGCTTCCGCCGCGCTTCCGCGGGCTCGCGGGCCAGCTCGAGGCGACCAAACTCGACCTCTCCACGGGCACGCCGGATCCGGTGCTGCTGCCCGCCCTCGGCCCCGCGCTCTCGAGGGTCTCCATGCGCGCGGCCACGATCAGCTACCTCGACGAGCCGGTCATCCCCGAGCTCGAGACCGTGCTGCGCGACCGCTGGCCCTACGAAGTCGAGGCCGTCACCGTGGTCAACGGGGCAATGGATGCGATCTCGCGCGCGCTCGACATGGTCGTGCGATTCGGCGACCGCGTGATCGTCGAGGACCCCGGATTTCCGCCGATCTTCGACCTGCTTGAGCACGTCGGCGCGGTGCGGGTTCCCGTCGCGCTCGACGAGGACGGAATGAGGCCGGATGCGCTGGCCGAGGCCCTGCGGCTGCGACCGTCCGTGATCGCGCTGCAGCCGCGGGCGCAGAACCCGACCGGGCGTTCGCTCACCCGCGCGCGGGCTCAGGAACTGGCCCGCGTCATCCGCACCAGCCGAATCTCGAGCGATGTCGTGATTATCGAGGACGACCATTCCGGCGAGATCTCGGCCACAAGAGACGTGAGCCTCGGCACCTGGCTTCCGGATCAGGTGCTGCACATCCGCAGCTTCTCGAAGTCGCACGGACCCGATTTGAGGATCGCGGCGCTCGGGGGCCCGACCGAGCTCATCGACCAGCTTGTCTCGCGCCGCATTCTCGGACCGGGCTGGACCTCGCGCATGCTGCAGACGATCCTGCTCGATCTGCTCACGAACTCGACCTCGGTCTCGGAGGTCAGCGACGCGAGGCGTGTCTATCGCGCCAGGCAGCGACGACTCGCGGATGCCCTGGCCGCGCACGACGTGCACGTGCCGGTTGCCGACGGGGTCAACACGTGGCTCGAGGTGCGGGACGAGCGGTCAGCGGTCGTGCAGCTGGCCGCCGCGGGCATCCGGGTCGCGGCGGGCACGCCGTTCCTCGCGACGTCGGGCGGCAACTTCATCCGCGTGACCGCGGGGTTCGTGCGCGGCGACTTCGATGCGGTCGCCGCGCAACTGGCCGAAGCGGTGCGTGCCTGAGCACTGGCTTACTCGAGCACTGGCTTACGCGCGCGCTGGCTCAGATAAACGCTGGCTCAGTACTCGCCGCCCTTGCGCCACACGACGATGAAGAACGTGGCGACCGGCCCGAGGATCAGCGACACCAGAAACCAGATCCAGCGAGAACGATTCTTCTGCTCGGCCAGACCCGCATTGACGAGAGCGAGGGCGAGCCATGCGGTGCCGCCGGTGGTGAATGTTTGAGTATCCATCCGGCAACGCTAGCGGCAGCCCGGCTCCCGAATCGCAGCGACCACCACGAGGAGGCACCGCGGAGTCATACGCTGGTGACTGGCCACAGAAAATGAGTACAGAGGAGAAAACATGCCTGCCTTCGGCCTGCCATCGCACATCGACTTTTCAGTGTCGGATGCGGAGGCGAGCGCGCGCTGGTACAGCGAGACGCTGGGTCTTACGCGCCTTCGCCGCGCCGACCTGGACAACCGCATCATGATCGTGCTGCAGCACGAGGCGACGGGACTGATCATCGGCCTCAACCAGCACACGGTCATCCCGCTCGCACGCTTCGATGACAGGAACGTGGGACTCGACCACATCGGGTTCAGCGTAGCGGAGCGCGCCGATCTCGACGCCTGGCAGGAGAGGCTCGCGTCGATGGGGGTCGTGCACTCCCCCGCCGAGGACACCCCCAACGGCGCGGCGCTCGTCTTCCGCGACCCCGACAACATCCAGCTCGAGTTCTGGTGGAGCCGTCCCCGCTAAGCCCGCACACACATCCGACCGCCGCGGTATTCCGCGACGGCCGGGCAATTGTGTTGGGGACTCTCTCTGCCTGACAGCATTCCGCTGCCGACTGGACGGAGCTCGATAGCAGGCTAGGAGTTTGCCGAGAGACCGCGGTCAGCGTCGCCGGTGTGCACAAAACGCAGGAGATCGTGACGGAAATGGCCGCGCGGTGCTCCCACGGGCTCATTTTGCTGCGATGTCCTGCGTTGTGGGCGCGCGCTGACTATTGTGAGCCGAGCGACTGCGGGCGCGGAGCGCGAACGCGAATCCCAGTCCGAGCACGAGGAACCCCGCAGCGGAGAAGAGCGACACTCGCGTCGCATCCGCAACACCGCTCGCCAGCGCGTCTGCCACGGCAGGGCCTGCAGTACCGAGCCTGCCCGTCGTGCCCTGAGCGCGGAGCGGCGCGATGGTGCCTCCCGCGGAATCCGTCGTGGACTGGGCAAGCTGCTGCGACTGTGTGGGCGGGAGCCCGTGCACCGTATCGAGCTGGCGCACAGTGCTCTGTGTCGCAGAACCCTGCCCGGACTGTTCGGTCGGAATGTCTGCGAGCACCGTGCCGGTGAGCTGGGCCGAAGCCAGCCCGAGACCCACGCCGTAAACGACCAGGAGCACCGCGAGCAGCCACGACGAAACGGTCGATGACAGCAGCAATGCCACCGTGACGATGCCAACCACTTCCAGGCTGAGCCCCACGATGACGACAGTGGTCGCTCCAAGCCGTTCCGACAGGTGACGGGCTGAGGCGCCCGAGAGGAAGGCGCCAAACCCCATTGCGGCCAGGACGAGACCCGCCCCAAGCGTCGTGAGCCCCATTGCGTTGACGATGAACAGGGGAAGAACGAAGAGCAGGCCGAACTCGCCGGTCGCCACGCAGAGCGCGGTGAGGTTGCCCCAGGTGAAGGTGGGAACGGAGAACAGCCTCAGGTCGAGGATGCCGGAGCGGCCGTTGCGCCCGCGGTGCCGCTCCCAGATCACGAACAGCGCGAGCGCCGCGATACCGATCGCACCGACGATCGGGATGGGCGAGATGGGGGCGGATACCGGCCACACCCAGCCGAAGATGTTCAGCTCTGCCTTCGGCGTCCACCAGCCGATGGTGCGGCCCTCGATCATGGCGAAGACGAGCGCGCCGAACCCGATCGCGCTCAGCAGGAGACCATCGACATCGAGCCCGGGCGCGGTGATCTTCGTTCTGGTCTCCTTCACGGTGAGGAAGGCGCCAACGAGCACAAGCGCACCGAAGGGCAGATTGACCATGAAGATCCACTGCCAGCCGAAGTCGGTCGTCAGCCAGCCCCCGAGGAGCGGACCGAATGCCGCAACCCCCGAGATCACGGCACCCCAGACACCGAAGGCGACGGCGCGGTCGCGCCCGCGGAAGGTCGCGTTCACCGTGGAGAGCGTCGCGGGCAGGATGAACGCTCCGCCGACGCCCTGCACGACCCTCGCCAGGATGAGCGAGGAGGCGCCGCCGGACAGGGCCGCGAGCAGGCTTCCTGCCATGAACACCAGGATGCCGACTACGAACATCCGACGCCTGCCGAGCCGGTCGCCGAGTCGACCAGCTGTGAGAAGCAGTGCCGCGAAGACCACGGAGTAGATGCCGTTGACCCACTGCGCCTCATTGAGGTCGAGTTTCAGGTCTGTGATGAGCACAGGGAGTGCCACTCCGACGATGGTTCCGTCGAGCACGATCATCGACAGGCCAGCCGCGAGCACCCCGAGTCCGATCCAGCGGCTGCGCCCGCCGGACCTGCGTTCTATGCCGAGTTGTTCTGTGCCTGGCTCCCCTGCTGTCATCGGATGACCTCCCTGCCGGTTCCGGCCGGCTCAGTTACGTCAGACACCGTGGTCGCCGGAACACACCTCAGAGTACGAACGCGATCACGCCCCAGGCATCAATCAAAGGTTTGCTCCCCCCCCCCCCCGAAGCAGGATTGTTGGCGATTTCCGCCCTAAAAGGTGGGTTTTAGGGCGGAAATCGCCAACGATCGGCCGGGCTACTTCGCGTCGAGCGGGAGCAGGATGCCCTTCACCGTGGGGTCTGTGGCGAGGAACTTCTGCACGGCCGGGTCCTTGAACGCCGCGATGAGCCTGCGGATGTTGGAGGTCTTCAAGTACTTCGTGCCCACCGTGAGCTGACCAGCGAACTCGTCGGGAGCCTGGGGAGCGAAGATCTGCTGCGAGAGCGGGATCTTCGCAGCGAGGTAGTACTCGGTGTAGCCGACCGCGGCGTCCAGGTCGGGCAGCGACCGCGACTGCGCGGCAAAGTCGAGCAGGGTGAACTTCAGGTGCTTCGGGTTCGAGGCGATGTCGTCCTGCGTCGCGTCCCCCTTCGTCGTTCCCGGCTTCAGAGTGATGAGTCCGGCGTTCTCGAGCACCCAGAGGCCCTGCGCCTCGTTGGCGGGGTCAGAGTAGAGCGAGATGGTCGCGCCATCGGGGATGTCTTTCACGTTCTTGTACTTCTGCGACCAGAGCCCGAAGCCCCAGCGGAACACGGGCGTCGCCGCGGTCTCCTTGAAGTCGGGGTTCGCCTGGAGCACCTGCCCGAGCCAGAGTTTGTGCTGGTAGACGGTGCCCGCGACCTCGCCGTCACTCACGGCGCGATTGATCGTGTTGCTGTCGGAGAGCCCCTTGAAGGCGACCTTGATGCCGTACTTCGGCGCGACCTTCGCTGCGACGAAGTTCACGAGCGCCTGCTCGGAGGCGTTGCCCTCAGCGGTGGCGACATACAGGGTCGCGCCGGCCACGGCATCCGCGGACTTCGTGGGATTGAGGATCGGGATGACGATGGCCGCGGCCACGGCGACCACCACCACGACCGCGCCCGCCACCCACGGCCAGCGCCTGCGCTTCTTCAACTCGAATCCGAGCTCGCTGTTCTGGCCGCTCTCGGCGGGGGTGATGTCTGGACCTGTGGACATGGTTGTGCTCCTGTCGTGTGCTGTGGTGGTGAGGTGAAAGGGGGGCTCGGGCGGCTCAGGCGTCGATCGTCTCGGCGGCCCGAGCGCGTGGCGCCCCGCGAGAGGCTGCGGTGCGGATGCGCGGGGTCGTGAACGCGACGAGGCGATCGCCGGTGAACTGCACGAGCGCGACCGTGCCGACGAGGATCACGATCGTGGCGAGCATGACGGCGTGGTCGAAGCGCTGATAGCCGTAGGTGACCGCGACATAGCCGATCCCGCCCGCACCGATCGTGCCCGCGATCGCGGAGTACTCGATCATCGCGATCGTGTTGATGGTGATGCCGCCGATGATTGAGGGGACCGCTTCGCTCAGCTGGGCTGTGCGCACGATCTGAAGCCGCGATGCCCCTGAGGCCCGCGCGACGCGCACGAACGCGGCGGGCACGCTCCGCAGCGAGTTCTCGACGATCCGTGTGAAGAAGGCGGTACCCGCGATCGACATCGGCACGACGGCCGCGGGAATGCCGATGTTGGTCCCGGTGATGAATCGCGTGAACGGCACGATCGCCGCCATCAGGATCAGGAACGGCAGCGACCGGCCGACGCTCACGACCCAGCTCAGCACGGTGTGCAGCGGTCGGTTCTCGACCAGGCCGTCCGGACCGAGGTTGTGGATGAGGGCGCCGAGCGGGATGCCCAGGGTCACCACGATCGCCATGACGATGCCGACCATGATGAGGGTGTCGCCCAGTGCGGGGAACACGAGCGCCGGAATCTGGTCGAGTGGCACCTCGTTGCCGAGGCGGACCTGGCCCCCGAGTGCCGGCGCGGCAGCGAGGAGGCTCACGCGACACGCTCCAGGGAGTCGGCGTCGCGCTCGTCGGCGGCCGCATCCGCGTCGTGCGCGTCGTGTGCGGCGGCGCGCACGGTCAGGCCCAGCCTCGCCGCGACCGCACGGATGCGCGCGGCATCCACACCGGAGACTCCGATGCTCGCGTTGCCCACGGTCTCCCCGCCCACGGTCTCGATGGACGCCCCCAGCAGCCGCACGGGACTCGCCAGTTGTTCGGACATCCGCACGAGCCAGTCGGCGGGAACCGACGCCGAGGAGTAGTCGAGCAACCAGGACGATTCGCCGGGCTCGGCCGGTGCGTGAGCCCGCGCGGGGTGCAGCGAGCGCCCGAGGACCGAGAGCGGGTCGCGCAGCAGTTCCACGATGGTTCCGGACTCGACGATGCGCCCGCGCTCAAGCCTCGCCGCGGAGTCCGCGACCTGCAGCACCGTGTCCATCTCGTGCGTGATGAACAGGATCGACAAGCCGAGGTCACCTCGCAGTTCCTTCAGGAGCGTGACGATCGAGGCGGTCGACTCGGGGTCGAGGCCAGAGGTCGCTTCGTCGGAGAGCAGCACAGACGGCCGCAGGGCAAGCGCCCGCGCGATGCCGACCCGCTGGCGCTGCCCGCCGGAGAGCTGATGCGGATAGTGTCCGGCTCGATTGGAGAGGCCGACCCGGTCGAGGAGCTCTGCCACCCGGCGTCGGGACTCCGCCGCGGTCACCCCGAGGTAGTCGAGCGGAAGCGCGACGTTCTCGGCCGCGGTGCGACGGCTGAACAGCCCGTCGGACTGGAAGATAGTCCCGATGCGGCGGCGGGCGACGCGAAGCTGACTCTCCTTCAGGGTCGAGAGGTTCTCACCGTTGACGATGACCGATCCGGAGGTGGGGCGCTCAAGCAGATTGACGCACTGCGCGAGCGTGCTCTTGCCCGCCCCGCTCGGTCCGACGACGGCGAAGATCTCGCCCGCGGCCACGCTGAAGTCGAGCTCGTCGAGCACGACCGTGCGCTCGGCACCGTGCCCGTAGACCTTCGTGAGCTTCTCGAGGCTGATCATGCTGCTCCGCTTCGCGTCATCGTGACCCTGCGCTGTTCGCTGTGGTCTGGAGCGAGCCTAGGGTCGCCGCGATCGCGGCCATATTCGGGTTTCGCGACGTGTCGAAGCGTTACTTCTCGTTACGGTTCGCCGCAGAATCCGCCCCGACAGAAATGAAGGAGATTCTGATCCTGCGCGGCCAAAACCTCCTTCACCGGCAGTCATTCGACGAAAAACTCCTTCATTCCGGAGGTGCAGCGTCGAGCGCGATGCCGACGTGGAGGCCGCCCGGCGGCCGCGCTGCGGACGCACGATGGGCCGCACGCGTAGAATCGACAGACGGACCCCCGCGCCGGATGTGGTGCGGTGCGCAGGCCCCGGATCTGGGGCGGCAGGTCTCCCGTCGGCCAGTGGCGCCCACGGATGATCACAGCCATACCCACCCCCAGGAGTCCCGTGTCAGTCCGTTCCTTCCGTCCCGCCCGCCTCCGTGGGCGTCGCGGCGGCGTCCTCGCCATCGCCGCGCTTGCGACCCTCGCTCTCGTGGGCTGCGCGCCGACCGCTGCGGCACAGGCGCCGCATCCGTCTGCCTCCACCCTCACCGTCGACAACTGCGGCACAACCGTCGACTTCAGCGGCGCCGCGCCGAAGCGGGTCATCACGATCAAGTCCACCTCGACCGAGATGCTGCTTGCCCTGGGGCTCGGCGATCGTATCGTCGGCACCGCGTTCCAAGACGGGCCGGTGCCCGCGAAGTGGGAGAAGGCCGCCGCGAAGTTGCCCGTGCTCTCCGAAAAGGTGCCGTCGCAGGAGGTCGTGCTCGCGGCATCCCCCGAGCTCGTCTACGCGGGCTGGGAGTCGAACTTCTCCGCAGACGGCGCGGGCAATCGGGCAGACCTGCAGGCGCTCGGCATCAAGACCTACGTCTCCCCCGCAGCCTGCCAGGAGTCGGCGTTCCAGCCCAGGAAGCTGAGCTTCACCGACATCTTCGACGAGATCGACCAGGTCGCCGCGATCTTCCATGTCAGCCCGGCGAAGCTCATCGCGAGCCAGAAGAAGACGCTCGCGTCGATCGTGCCGGACAAGCGGGGGCTCACCGCCCTGTGGTTCTCCTCCGGCTCCTCTGTGCCCTACGTCGGTGCGGGCATCGGCGCCCCGGAGCTCATCATGAAGACCGCGGGGCTCACGAACATCGCGGCGTCGGTGAAGCAGACCTGGACCTCGTACAACTGGGAGTCCGTGATCGCCGCGAACCCCGACGTGATCGTGCTCGTCGACGCCTCGTGGAGCACCGTGCAGAAGAAAATCGGTGTGCTCGAGAGCAACCCGGCCACTGCGGCGCTCGATGCGGTGAAGAACCACCGCTACGTGATCGTGCCGTTCCCGGCGAGCGAGGCCGGGGTGCGCACGGTGGACGCCGCAGCGGATGTCGCCAAGCAGCTTCGAGAGCTGAAGCTCGGGTGAGGGCACGCTTCGCTGGTCGAGTAGCGCGGAACGCGCGTATCGAGACCGCCACGTGGAAGAGTTATCGCCAATGACTGCACCACGTTCCGGTCTCGATACGGCTGCTCCTTCGTCGCGGCGTACTCGACCAGCGGCAACACGAGTGACCGTGGTCGCCGTCGTGCTCGTGGTGCTGCTCGTCGCCTCGATCACGCTCGCGATCACCGTCGGCCCGACAAACATCACACCGGCGGAGGTGTGGGGGTCTGTGGCCCACCACCTCGGTCTCGGCGCGAGCCCGCTGCCCGAACTGCGAGACGGGATCGTCTGGCAACTGCGCCTGCCGCGGGTGCTCACGGCCGCGGCGGTGGGCGCAGGACTCGCGGTGAGTGGCGCCGTGATGCAGGCCGTCACGCGTAACCCGCTGGCCGATCCGTATCTGCTCGGGCTGTCATCCGGTGCGTCGCTCGGTGCCGTTGCCGTGCTGCTGCTCGGCGCATCCGTGCTGCTGCCGGTCGCCGCATTCATCGGGGCGATGCTCGCGCTCGGTGTGACGCTGCTGCTCGCCAACTCGCTCGGGCGGATCACGCCGTCGCGCACCGTGCTCGCCGGGATCGCGGTCTCTGCCCTCGCGTCCGCGATCACGAGCCTCGTGATCTTCTGGACGGTGACCGGGGATTCCTATCGCGAGATCCTCAACTGGCTGCTCGGGTCACTCGCGGGCGCCCGCTGGCCGGAGGTGGGGATCGCGTTCGCGGCCATCCTGATAGCCGGTGTGCCGATCCTGCTGAGCGGCCGCACGCTCGACGCCTTCGCCTTCGGTGACGTCTCCGCCGCCTCGCTCGGCATCAACGTACAGCGATCACGCTGGGTGCTGCTCACCATCACCGCGCTGCTCACCGGCGCGATGGTCTCGGTGAGCGGCTCGATCGGCTTCGTCGGCCTCGTGCTGCCCCATGCCGTACGCCTGCTCGTCGGCCCGCGGCATCGCGCGCTGCTGCCGCTCTCCGCGCTCGTCGGCGGCATCTTCCTGGTCTGGGCCGACACCCTGGCCCGCACCGTCTTCGACCCGCGCGAGCTGCCGGTTGGCATCGTCACCGCGCTCATCGGCGCTCCGGTGTTCGCGTTCCTCCTGGCGAAGCGGCGGGCAGACTCGTGACGGCCGAGACGGGCGGGCTCGACGCGAGCCGGGTCGACATCCGCATCGACGGCACACTCATCATCGACGGTGTCGACTGCACGGTCGCCGCGGGCACCTTCTCCGCGCTGCTCGGTCCGAACGGCGCGGGCAAGTCGACGCTGCTCGCGGTGCTGGCCGGGATCGAGCGGACCCAGGGCGGCAGCGTGCGCTTCGGCGGCGACGACCTGCACGGGATGCCCCGCCGGCAGCGAGCGCGCACCATCGGCTTCGTCGAGCAGGAGGCGTCGACCGAACTCGCCCTCACCGTGCGGCAGGTGATCGCCCTCGGGCGCACCCCGTACCAGTCGCTGTGGGGCGATGACTCGGCCGATGACGCGGCGGTCGTCGGCTCGGTGCTCGCCTCGACCGGGCTCGATCCGTTTGCGGACCGCCTGTTCGTAAGTCTCTCGGGCGGAGAGCGGCAACGGGTGATGCTCGCCAAGGCGCTCGCGCAGGAGCCGCGGTTGCTGCTGCTGGACGAGCCGACCAACCACCTCGACATCAGTGCGCAGCTGTCGACGCTGGCACTCATCCGCTCGCTCACCGAACGCGCCGACGCGATGACGGTGCTCGCCGCGCTGCACGACCTCAACCACGCCGCCGCCTACTGCGATCACGTGATCGTGCTGCGTCGGGGAACCGTGTTCGCCGCGGGTGCAACCGAGGCGGTGCTTACGCCAGAGCTCATCGGCGAGGTCTACGGCGTGCGTGCGGACGTGCTGCGCAACCCCGCGACGGGTCGCCCCGTGATCGCGTTCAGTGCCACCGATTGACCCTGTGCCACCAAGTACCGTCGTCGGGGATCGCGCCGAAACCGGGGCGTGGTGGGCCTCTATGGGCGGAGCCTTTGGTGCGATCCCCGACGACCCTGAGCTACTGGGCCGCGTCTACCACCTTGGCCGCCGCCGACAGCTTCGCCACGTACTGGTCGAGGCCCCAGGTGAGCGAGAGCGCGGTGGGCGGAGAGACCGCGGAGATGAGCGGCACGCCCGTGATGGAGGCGACGGCACCGGTCTTCACCGCGGGAATCGCCTGGGCGTAGCTCTGCGCGAGGAAGGTCGCGGCATCCGCATCGGTGTTCGCGAAGCTCACGAGGATGTCGCTCTTCAGCTTGTCGAGCTCCTCGTAGCTGAGCGTGTAGAAGAACGGCGAGTCGCCGCTGGCCAGTTGCTCGACGGCCGGTGCGCTCGTGAGTCCGAGGTCGAAGAGGAAGCTCACGCGGGAGTCGGCCGGGCGGTAGACGTAGAAGGTTCCGGAGACATCCCACACCACGGCAACCGACTTGCCCTTGAGCTCCGGATGTGCCGCGGCTTCCTTCGCGAGCGTCTTGTCGATTCCGTCGAGCACGGTCCCCGCCTGCGCCGTCTTGCCGAGCGCCTTGGCGTCGATGGAGATCACGTCTTTCCACGGGGTAGACCACGGCTTGTCGGGGTAGGCAACGGTGGGCGCGATGTTGCTGAGCAGCGTGTACTGGGCCTTGGTGATGCCGGAGTATGTGGCGAGGATGAGGTCGGGCTTGGCCGCGATGATCTCCTCGTATGCCGGTGCCTCCTTGGTCTCGGTGATCATGGTCGGGGTCTTCACACCGAGCTGTTTGAGTTTGGCCGCGATCCACGGCAGCACGCCGTTCTTGTCGCCGCCGTACGCCTTCTTCTCCATCGCGACGGGCACGACGCCGAGAGCGAGAGCGGCCTCACTGCTGCCCCAGCCGAGCGTGACGACGCGCTTCGGGTGGGCAGGAACAGTCGTCTCGCCAAAGGCGTTCGCTATGGTGGCTCCCTTCGCCGCGGGCGCCGCTGTGTCGGCGGCTGCGCACCCGCTGAGTGCGAGAACCGGGGCGAGAACCACCGCGACGATGGTGGCGAAAAGAAGACGTGGGCGTAGCTGCACGGGGGCTCCAAGAGGATGTCTATTAGGTAAGGCTCACCTAACTATAGCGACTGGCCGGAGATCGGCAAACCACCGTGACCGCTCCGAGACGTAGCATGAGCGTGTGCATTCCTCGACACTTCCTCGCAGGCGCAGGCGTCGCCGCATCACCGCACTCGTGATCGTTCTCGTTGTTGTCGCCGCGATCGGCACCTACGCGCCGCTGACACTTCTCGCTCCCGTCGACGCGGCGACCGCGAGCACGAGCACCCGCGCGGTCACGAGTCCGGCGACGGCGGCAATCGCTCTCCCCCACGGTGTCGAGTCGGCCGCGAGCATCACGGGCGGAGAAGACTTCGAGAAGCTGACCGGCTCGAAGGAACTGCTGCCGACATCCGGACCGGACAATCCGCTGCCGATTGCGAGCATCAGCAAGCTCATCACGGCACTCGTGATTCTGGATGCGAAGCCCATCGCCGCGGGCCAACAGGGGCCCACGATCGCCTTCAGCACGGCAGACTCGAAGCTCTACGACAAGTACTACGTGCTGGACGCGAGCGTCGCGAAGATGGACGCGGGCAGCACGCTGTCCGAGCACGATGCCCTCGAGGTCATGCTCGTCGCCTCCGCCTGCAACTACGCCGATGCGCTCTCCACCTGGGCCTTTGGCTCCCAGGCCGGGTTCGTCTCGGCGACGAGGGCCTGGCTGAGCAAACACGGCCTGCACGGAACGACAATGGTGGAGCCCACGGGGCTCGACCCCAGGAACGCGAGCACGCCGAGCGACCTCATCGCAATCGGCAGGATGGCGCTCGCGAACCCCGTGCTCGCGGCCATCGTGGCGTCACCGAGCGTGAGCGTGCGGGGCGTCGGTTTTCTCGCGAACACCAACGAACTGCTCGGACAGGACGGCGTCACGGGCATCAAGACCGGCACTCTCGCCGACGCCGGCGCCTGCCTGCTCTTCTCCGCCGTGGTCCCCGTCGCGGGTCTGCAGCCTCTCACTCTCGTCGGGGTCGTGCTCGGCAGCGGCACCCACGAGGAGATCAACGCGGATGTCGGCACGTTCATTCGCACCATCGGCGGCGGCTTCCACACCGTGAAGCTGACCTCCACGGGTGACGACTACGGCACGTACACGACGCCGTGGGGCAGCCACGCAACGATCGTGGCCGGAGACAGCGCGTCCGTTCTCGTCTGGTCCAACGCCAAGGTCACCAGCACGGTGACGACGCGCACGGTGACCACGGCGAAAAGCGGCACGAAGGTCGGGAGCGTGACCTTCACGGCCGGAAATTCCACGGTCACGGTGCCGCTCGTGCTCGCGGGGTCGATTGTGCCGCCCACGTGGTGGTGGAGGCTCACGCATCCTTCGGAACTGCTCGGCTCGAAGTGAGGCCTACGGTGCGTCCGTCACGGGAGCGCCGCGGAAGCGGCCGATGGGCACGACCATGGGCGAGCCGGCCACCGGGTCGGCGACGATACGGGCGTCCAGGCCGAAGGCGTTCTTGAGGTTCTCCGTGGTGATGACGTCCGCCGGCTCTCCCGCCGCGATGACAGTGCCCTCCCGCATGAGCACGAGGTTGTCGGCGTAGCGCGCAGCGAGGTTGAGATCGTGCAGCACCATCGCCACGGTCGTTCCGTGCTCGCGACCCAGCTGCAGCACGAGGTCGAGCACCTCGAGCTGGTGCGCGACGTCGAGATAGGTCGTAGGTTCGTCCAGCAGCAGGATGTCGGGGTTCTGCGCGAGCGCCATCGCGATCCAGACGCGCTGCCGTTGGCCACCCGAGAGCTGCTCCATCCTGCGGCCCGCCAGGTGCAGGGTCGAGGTCATCGTGAGCGCCTCGCTGACGATCCGGTCGTCTTCCGTCGACCACTGCCGGAACCAGCCCTGGTGGGGGTAGCGACCCCGGCCGACCAGGTCGCTCACCGTGATGCCCTCCGGCGCCACCGGTGACTGCGGCAGAATTCCGATCACCTGCGCGACCTCCCTGGTCGGGAGACCGCGGATGTCGCGGCCGTCCAGCTCGACGACCCCGGCATCCGGACGCAGGAGCCGCGCGATGCCGCGCAGCAGGGTGGACTTGCCACAGGCGTTCGCCCCGACGATGACGGTCGTCTCGCCGTGCGGGATCGCGAGGTCGAGACCCTCGATGACCGGGGCGCCATCGTAGGACAGCGACAGGCTCTTCGTCTCGAGCGTGTGCTCGATGTGGTCGGCCGGATCGCTCATGCTCCCTGCCCCCTTCGATGAGTGGTCGCAAGCAACCACAGCAGATACGGCGCACCGACGATGCCCGTGACGATACCAACGGGAACCTGACCGGCGCCCGGCAGCAGGTGCTGGGCGACGAGGTCGGAGGCGAGCACGAGCAGCATCCCGACGAGTGCGCTTGGCACGAGTGCGAGGCCGCCGGTGCCGAGCATCCGTCGGGCGATCGGGGCGGAGACGAACGCGACGAACGCGACAGGGCCCGCGAAGGCCGTGCCCGAGGCCACGAGTACGACGGCCAGCAGGATGAGCGTGAGCCGCGTGCGCTCGACGCCGACACCGAGGCCTCCCGCGGTCTCGTCCCCGAGCTGCAGCATGCGCAGCCTTGGTGCGAGTGCCGCGATGCACGGCAGCAGCACGGCGAGCGCGATCGCGAGCACCACGATGCCGCTCCAGCTCGCGTTGCCGAGGCCGCCGACCATCCAGACGAGCGCCTGCGAGACGTCGTCGACCTGACCGCGCGTGATGAGATAACCGAGCACCGCGCTGGCCATGAAGGCGACGCCCACGCCGATGAGCACGAAGCGCAGGCCCGTGACGCCACCGCGCCAGGCGAGGAGGTAGATGGCGAGGGCGACCAGGATCGCGCCCGCAAAGGCGGCGAGCGAGATCGCCGGGCCGCTCAGGCCGAGCGCGAGGATGCCGAACACGGCGGCGACGCTCGCTCCCCCGCTGATCCCGATGATGTCGGGGCTCGCGAGCGGGTTGCGCAGCAGGGTCTGGAACAGCCCGCCGGCCACGGCGAAAGCGGCCCCGACGAGCATCCCGAGCAGCACCCGAGGCAGCCGCAGCCGCAGCACGACGAGGTTGTCGACGGCACTCCCCTGGCCGATGAGGGTTCGCAGCAGTTCGGGCACCGACAGCGTGTATGCGCCGATCGCGATGCCGACACCCGCGGCGATCACCACGAGCACAACGAGAGCGACCCCGATGATGCCCGCGCGGCCGAGGCCACGCCTGCCCGTCCCGCGGATCGCGGATGCCACTGCCCGCGCGCTCACAGGCCGGCCAGCTTCACGCGACGCACGAGCGCGATCATCACGGGAGCCCCGACGAGGGCGACAACGAGTCCGGCCTCGAGCTCACTCGGCGCGACGACCAGCCGGCCGATGACGTCTGCCACAAGGAGGAGGGCCGGGCCGAGCACGGCCGAATAGACGAGGATCCAGCGATAGTCGGGACCCACGAAGAATCGGGCGAGGTGGGGAACGACGAGTCCGACGAACACGATGGGGCCGGCGAGGGCGGTCGCGGAGCCGCAGAGCAGCACCACGGCGATCGCGGTGAGCGTGCGCGTCGTGGCGAAATGCTGGCCGAGGCCCCGCGCCAGGTCGTCGCCCAGGGAGAGCAGGTTGAGCATCCGTCCCACGACGAGCGCGAGGATTACGCCGACCGCCAGGAACGGCCAGAGCTCGGTGAGCGGAGCGAGGCTGCGACTCGCGAGAGAGCCGACTTGCCAGAACCGGAAGGAGTTGAGCGTGTTCGTGCTGCTGATGAGCAGCAGGGTCACGATGGAGGTGCCCACTGCCGTGACGGCCATGCCGCAGAGGGCTAGTTTCACGGGCGTCGCCCCTTCGCGCCCGATCGATCCGATCCCGTAGACGATCGCGGCGGCTGCGGCTGCCCCCGCGAAGGCGAACCAGATGAATCCGGCCGGGCTCGTGATGCCGAGCAGGGCGATCGCGAGCACGACGAAGACCGACGCTCCCGCGTCGACCCCGAGGATGCCCGGGTCGGCGAGCGGATTGCGCGTGATGCCCTGCATGATGCCGCCGGCCATCCCGAGCGCAAGGCCGACGACGATGCCGATCACCGTGCGCGGGACCCGGAGATCCCGGATCACGATAAGGTCCGGGTTGCCCGACTGTGGTGAGAACAGCGCGCCGATGACGTTCGCGAGCGGGGTGCCGCGCGTGCCGATGGCGAGGCTCAGGAGCACGATCACGAGCAGCGCCGCGACACAGACGAGCAGTCCGACCACGCGCCGTCCGAGTGTCGTGCGCCGCCGCACCGGCATGGAGATGCCGGTGACCATTACTGGGCTTCGGCCTTACCGAGCCGCCAGTAGCCCATGAACGCGACGGCCTTGCGGTCGATGCCGGTCTCGCTCACGAGAAAGCGGCGCAGGGTCTTGATGACGGATGCCTCCCCAGCGAGCCAGGCGTAGAAGCCCGCGTTCCGCGGCGCCTCCGGCGAGTCCCAGAGCAGCTCGAGGTCGACGTCGATGTCGTCGAGCGGCTGGGCGGATGCCGCGAGCGCGCCGTCGATGACGTGCGGGTTCTGCGCGACCCAGTTGCGCACCGCAGGCACGAGAGCAGACCCGACCGGGCTGCCACCGCGCGGGAGCCAGATGATCTGTGCGCCCGGCGCGAGCGGGATGCCCAGCGCGTCGCGGGCATCCGGAACCTCGATGAACGCCCTGGCCCTGCGGCCGGCAGGCAAGGATTCGAGGATGCTGCAGATGGCGGGGGCGGCCGTCTCGTCTCCGGCGAGCAACAGCTCTCGCGCGGCGCCGGGGTGCCAGTCGATGCCGATGGCGGAGTCGATGCTCCGCGCATCCGGCCCGACGACGACGAGCTCGTCATCGATGCGCACGCGGTCGAGCCAGCGCAGTGCTGGGCCCGCGGCACCGTGGTCGTCGCTGTGCGACACCATGTCCACGTCGACCTCGGCACTCTCCGGCCGCACCGCGCGCACCGTGTAGGTGCGGAAGGGGTTGCGACGGTCGTCGGGCAGCGCGCGCCAGCGCGTGTACCAGCTTCCGTCGAGGATCGTCGCCGCGTCGTCCGCACCCACGTCGCTCGTGTGGCCGTCTTCGAACGGAATGATGATCTTGATCCGCTGGTCCTGACCGTCCGTGCCGAAACCGTCGAGCTCGGGACCGGTGAGGGTGAGTCTCGTGAAGTGCGGGGTGAGTCTCGAGACGGCGGAGACGGATGCGCGGTAGGGCCGGTAGGCCGGGCGGGCATCCCTGAGCGTCGTCTGACTCAAAGTAAGCATGCCCTAAGTATGGCATGCCTAACCTAAGCGCTGTAAAGGCGATGGAGGCCCAGCGGCCTGACCGCTCAACGGCCTAGGCGGAAGATCCGCAGGATGCGTCGCCAGACCGAGGGAGGCGCAAACCGTGCGAGGAGCCGCCGGCCCAGCGTCGCATCCGCGTGCAGCCGCATCGTCACCTCGCGCACGTCGTCTGCGTCGACGCCCGAACCGGCATCCCGGGCAAAGTTCTCCCGTTCGACGGCGGTGCGCAGCCGATCCAGGTGCTCTCCCCCGGCGATGGGGGCGAGCGCGTGTGCGGTCTCTCGCGGCGTGAGCGTCGGTGGCGCGCGGACGCCCAGGTCTTCCGCGACGGCCAGGACCTCGTGCCAGGCATCGCCCGCGGTGGCGGTGCGTATCCTCGCGGCGCCGTCGAGCCTGCGCCGCATCGCCGGGATCAGCAGGAGGAGCACGAGCACGACGAACCCGAGGACGACCCAGAGCCAGACGGATACCGCAGCGGCCACGCCGGACATCCCGACACTCGTGTCGCTGAGCCGGTTTCCGCGTCCGGTCAGCCCGGGCGTCGGGGCGGGGCTCGCCGAGGACTGCGCGGCCAGCTGCGCGGGCGAGAGCGGGGCTGGGACGCCGGCGACATCCAGGTCCGCGTAGCTCGGAACCTCCCCGCGGGTCGGAGTCGGCTCGAAGCGCACCCAGCCGATGCCCGCGAAGTACAGCTCGGGCCAGGCGTGCAGGTCATGTGTCGTGACCCTGAAGGTGGTGCGACTCGATCCGTCCGACTGCATCTTGGAGCCCGGCTGGAAGCCCACACCGATCCGCGACGGGATGCCCAGGGTGCGCGCCATGACGGCCATCGCCGAGGCGAAATGCACGCAGTACCCGCTCTGTGCCGTGAGGAACTTGGCGATCACGGACATACTCGTTCCGTCATAGCCCTTCTCGACCGGCGCCTTGATCGAATAGACGAACGCTCCGCTCAGGAAGTATTGCTGCAGGGCGATCGCCTTCGCGTAGCTCCCGTCCTCCCCCTCGGCAACCTTCTTCGCCGTGTCTGGGATGATCGCGGGCAGGTCCGACGGCAACGCCAGGTACTTCTCGAAGCCCGAGGGCACCGTGCTCCCCGCGGCAGTCAGCTGCTCCGGAGTCGGCTCGACGTCGAGACTCGTGACCTGGTAGCTCTGGTTGTCGATGCCGACGCTCGGGCTCGACACGGCAAGGCTGTCCGACTCCCAGAACCAGTCACCCCAGAGTCCCCTGACCTTCGAGGTGGGATACGGCAGCGGCAGCCATGGACTGCGAAGGTCTCCGATCGCGACCCTGGTGGTCTCTGTGGTCGTCTTGACATCGCGGCCGAGCCCGGGCGGAGGGGCGAACTCGTCCATCGTGTGGCTGCGCGTGTGTCTCGGCTTGTCGGGTGCCCAGTCGTCACCCGAGAACCTGTCGAGCGTGACCATCCGCAGGTACTCAGAACCGCCGGAGTCCATCGAGTAGGTGAGCGCGGTCGTGTTCAGGCTCGACGCCAGGTCCCGCCCGAGGTTGATCGTGGGGTTCACGCCGGTGCTGACGAGTCCGCTGTCTCCGCTGTCCACGGACACGGTCTTCGGCAGCACGGAGGGCACGACGATCGCGGCGGCGACGACGACCGTTCCGGCGACCGCGGCGATCCCCAGCCGAGGGTGCTTCCGCCCGGACAGGATCAGCCACAGGTAGCCGACCGCAGCGAGCACGAAGGCGAGACCATCGCTGAGGTCCAGGTTGGTCATCGCGGGTACCGCCGCGAGAACGAGCAGCGGGATGCCGGCGAGCGCGGGCGAGCGACGCGTCACGGCAATCCAGTCGATCAGGATCGCGATGATGCCGACACCGATCACGAGCAACGACAGGATGGCCGTGTCCGCGTTCGCCGGAATCGACTGGTTCTGGATGGACGTCGCCGCCTGCGAGGCGAGATCGGCGAACCTGCCGACCGTGCCGATGCCCGGGATGACGCCGAAGATCGCGGTATCCGAGGCGAATCGCACGGTGACGAACGCCACGAGCACG
Organism: Parafrigoribacterium humi; assembly: GCF_040227205.1. Taxonomy (NCBI): domain Bacteria; kingdom Bacillati; phylum Actinomycetota; class Actinomycetes; order Micrococcales; family Microbacteriaceae; genus Parafrigoribacterium; species Parafrigoribacterium humi. The sequence continues at coordinate 31,975 of NZ_JBELOA010000007.1, forward strand.
AGCGCCGCCACGACGGTCGGAAGGGACGAGCGGCGGCTGAACGCGCGGGTCAGCGCCGCGGCGCCCACGACGACGACACTCGCGAACGCCAGTTCGAACCACCAGGTCGAGCCATCGAGCAGCACGTGCAACCCGTAGCTCGTCAGCAGAACGGCGATGAGCACGGCAAGGCTCAGCCGGCGCTCGGTTGCTCGATTCCGCTCAGCGCGCGGCACGATTACTCTCCACGAGCGGTGCGATCGACTGCCAAAGCGGAACGACGGACTCCGCGGGCGGCGCGGCGATGCACAGCCAGCCGGCCGATTCCAGCCGCACGATCGTCTCGTCCGGCCGCGGCGAGACGACGATCGCGACGGCGAGACCGAACTGGGTGCGCTGGGCCACGAGGGACTCGATGGTGGCCGGTTCGGCATCCGCGATCATGGCGAAGATCATGCCGAGCGTGCGGTCCGGATGCGTGTCTGGCAGCATCGACTCGTCCAGGGGCCCCGAGCGCGGAACCAGGCTGATGGCGGCGACGCTCTCGAGGAATTCGTCGACGCGATCCGGCGCGGTGAGCTGTCTCGGTGCCGTCTCGGCGATCTGCACGAGGAATCCGCGCTGTTCGAGGTGCAGCGCGAGGGTCGCCGCGAGCTTGAGCGTCCACTCGAACCGCTCGCTCTGCGCCTCGTCTCCCGTGGTCACCCCGCTCCTGCCCTGGTATGGCTCAGCCGAGCCGCGCCGGTCGGAATAGCCGCGCCGTGAGGTGTCCAGCACGATCCTCGCCTCGGCGTGACTGCGCTGCTCCTCCTCGCGCACCATGAGCTGGCCACGATGGGCGGATGCCCGCCAGTGCACCCGACGGAGCGCGTCGCCGGTGCGATAGCTGCGTGTCATCACGTCGTCGTCTCCGCCGAGCGCGCGCAGCCTCTGCACGCTCGCAGCACCCTCATCCGCGGTCATCGAGAGCCCACCCTGGGTGAGGTGTTCGATCTGCGGAATCACCGTCACGAGTTCCGTGTCGCCGACGGCCGTGACGCACTTGGCGAGCCCAAACGGGTCGGTGACCTCGACGAGGAGCGGCCCGATCCGAAATCGCCCGCGCCTCGGAGGAACGAGTTCATAACGCAGCGTGCGCACCGGCAGCGTGCGGCTCGTGATGCGCCCGGATATCGGCGCCAGGCGCTCCGGAGGCGTCAACACCGGCTGCCACGGCAGCACCTCCTGCCAGTGCGCTTCCGCCGTGGCATAGGGCGAGAGATTGCGGAGCTCGAGTTCGCACACGCTCGCATGCCCGGCCACGAGCATCGAGTGGGAGAACGTCCTGGTCACGTCGATGCGCAGGCGTCGCATCGTGACGAGGACCAGTGCGGCCGCGAGCAGCAGCACGCCGAACCAGCCGAGGAACATCAGTTCGGTGCGGTGGAAGAGGTAGGCCGGGATGAGCACGACGACACCGGCGATGCCGATGGCCAGTCCGCGACTGGTCGGTCGCACCACCCTGGAGGTGGAGTGCCCGCGCGATTCGGATGACATCCCGGCTCAGCCTCCCCTCCCGTGCGCTCGCTCAGGCCCCGAGCGACGACGACCTGACGGCGCCCAGCGGAACAGTGGTCGACGCGACGATGCGCCGGATGATGTCTGCGACGGCCGTGTCGCCGATCCGTTCGCCCCGGCCCGACGCCCTCGTGACCGGCAGGAGCCGGTGGCCGAGCACGGGCACGGCGAGCGCGTCGATGTCGTCGGGCAGCACGAAGTCGCGCCCGTCGAGCGCCGCCCTCGCCTTGGCTCCCCGCACGAGCTGCAGGGTGGCGCGTGGACTCGCGCCGAGGCGCAGCTCGGGGTCGTGGCGCGTCGCCTGGGCGATCGCCACGGCGTACTGCTCGACCGCGTGACTGACGAACACCGCGCGCACGACCTCGATCATCTCCCGCAGCTCCTCCGCGGAGACGATGGGTTTCAGGGAGTCAAGCGGGCTGTGCTGCTCGCGGGTGCGCAGCATCGCCTGCTCGGCCGCCTCATCCGGGTACCCCATGGAGATGCGGACCATGAAGCGGTCGCGCTGCGCCTCCGGCAACGGGTAGGTGCCCTCCATCTCGATCGGGTTCTGCGTGGCGATGACGCTGAACGGAGAGGGCAGCGGATAGGTGCCACCGTCGACGGTCACCTGAGCCTCTTCCATGCTCTCGAGCAGGGCGGACTGGGTCTTGGGCGATGCGCGGTTGATCTCGTCACCGATGACGATGTTGGCGAACACCGGCCCTGGCTGGAACTCGAAGGTGCGCTCGACCTGGTTGAAGACGGAGACGCCCGTGACATCCGATGGGAGGAGGTCTGGGGTGAACTGGATGCGGCTGACGCTGCAGTCGACGGACCTCGCGAGCGCGCGGGCCAGCATCGTCTTGCCGACGCCGGGCACGTCCTCGATGAGCAGGTGTCCTTCGGCGAGGAGCGTGGTCAGCGCGAGCTCCACCGCGTCGCGCTTGCCGTCGATGACGGTCTCGATCGCGCCGATGATCTCATCGCTGAGCTGATGAAAATCGGATGCCGCCAGGGCGCTGTTCATGCTCATCGTCGAACCTCACACTTCTCCAAGCGAGTCTGTCAGATATCGGCCTGATGGGAACAGGCAATCTGCACAACGCCTCAGGACGGGGTGAGGGCGACCAGGCGACGGGTGAGGTAGCGGCGCTCCGGCGCGGTCGGCGCGAGCGCAATGGCCGCGCGGTACTGGCCCGCGGCATCCGCGTCTCGCCCGAGCCTGCGCAGGAAGTCCGCTCTCGCTGCGGGCAGGAGGTAGTAGCCGTCGAGTCCCGTGACGCCGTCGATGGCGGCGAGTCCCTCCTCCGCACCCTTCCAGATGCCCCACGCGATGGCGCGACCCAGCGCGACGACGGGCGAAGGGTCAAGGCGAGCGAGCTCGTTCCAGGCGTGCAGCAGCTCCGGGAAGTTCGTCTCGCCGAGCGAGGGCGCCGTCGCGTGCTGCGCCGCGATCACGGCCTGCAGCTGGTACCGACCGAGGCGTTCGCGCTTGAGTGCGGCGCGCAGTATGTCAACCCCCTCCGCGATCATCCGCGCGTCCCAGAGGCCACGGTCTTGGTCCTCGAGCGGCACGAGTTCGCCGTCGGCATCCGTTCGCGCGGCGCGCCGCGAATGCTGCAGCAGCATGAGCGCGAGCAGGCCCTCGGCCTCGGGCTCGTCGGGCATCAGCCGCACGAGCAGGCGCGCGACCCTGATCGCCTCGGCCGCAAGATCGGTGCGAAGAAGGGCATCGCCCGCGCTCGCGGAATAGCCCTCGTTGAACAGAAGGTAGAGCACCGCGAGCACCCCCGGCAGCCGCTCACCGAGCAGCCGACCCTCCGGAACGCGATACGGGATGCCCGCGTTCCTGATCTTGGATTTCGCCCTTACAAGGCGCTGGGCCATGGTCGGCTCCGGCACGAGAAAGGCGTGGGCGATCTCCGCCGTGGTGAGTCCGGCGACCGTGCGGAGCGTGAGGGCTACCCGCGCCTCCCGGGTGAGCGCGGGGTGGCAGCAGGTGAAGATGAGCCTGAGCCGATCGTCCGTGATCTCGTCGTCGTCGGGTTCCTGTAGTTCGATCATCACCCCGCCTCCCTCGAGCCTGGATGCGTCGGCCACCTTGGAGCGCTCGTTGGCCGCGCGCCGCAAGCGGTCGATGGCGCGGTTCTTGGCGACCGTCGTGAGCCAGCCGCCGGGGTTCGGCGGGATGTCGTCGCGCGGCCAGCGCTCGAGTGCGGTCGCAAAGGCATCCTGGGCGCAGTCCTCCGCGAGGCTCCAGTCGCCGGTGACGCGGATGAGCGTGGCGACGATGCGCCCCCACTCCTCCGCGTGCGCGGTCGCGACTGCTGCCGCGACCGCATCCACCGACGCCGCTGGCACGCTACTCGAACGGCCAGAAGGGCCGGATCTCCACCAGGCCGTATCTGGCCATCGGATGCTTGCTCGCGATCTCGATCGCCTCGTCGAGGTCGGCGCACTCGATCACGTCGATGCCCGCGATGTACTCCTTGCCCTCGACGAACGGCCCGTCGGTGACGAGCAGCTCGCCGTCGCGCACGCGCACGGTCGTGGCATCCTCGGCGGGCCGCAGCCGATCGCCGAACTTGCGCACCCCGCGACCGTCCATTTCTTCGACCCAGTTATCCGGAGTCTCCGATTCCTCGGGCCCGTCTGATGGTTCGATGGCGCTGTCTGGGGCCGTGCCGATAAAGAACAGATACTGCATGGTCTTCCTCCTCGCCTGGAACGCCTGCCGATTTGCCTGCGTGAAACGTTACGCAGTGTCTACGAACGGCGCATCAGCGGATCGACAGGCTGAACCGAAATGGAGGACTTTTTTCGTGATCCGCACGAAAAGGAGGAGATATTCAGTCGCAATCCTCGCCTCATCCTCCTTTCTGGCCGGGAATTCTTTCCAGCCGGGAGGATGAGGCGGCACGCCGTCAGCTCGCGGCCGGCTCGCGGTGCGGAAGCTTCCAGCCGGGGCGGACGTAGTGGCAGGTGTAGCCGTGCGGATTCTTCAGCAGGTAGTCCTGGTGCTCCTCCTCGGCCTCCCAGAAGTCGCCTGCGGCAGTCACCTCGGTGACGACCTTCCCGGGCCACAGGCCCGAGGCGTCGACATCCGCAATGGTGTCTTCTGCAACCCGCTTCTGCTCGTCGCTTGTGTAGAAGATGGCCGAGCGGTAGCTGGCGCCGACGTCGTTGCCCTGACGGTCCTTGGTCGACGGGTCGTGGATCTGGAAGAAGAACTCCAGGATGTCGCGGTAGGAGATCTGCTCGGGGTCGAACACGATCTCCACGGACTCGGCGTGATTGCCGTGGTTGCGGTACGTGGCGTTCGGCACCTCGCCGCCGGAGTAGCCGACTCTGGTGGAGACGACTCCGGGGCGCTTGCGGAGCAGATCCTGTGCCCCCCAGAAGCATCCACCGGCCAGGATCGCGGTTTCGGTCGTTGCGGTCATCGACTCTTCTCCTCTTTCATTGGGCGGCTGCTCTCGGCCGACTCGCCCGTTCGCATGCTAGCGCCAGCGTCATGGGAAACGCCGACACTGATCCAATTGTTCCGCGGTCTCGAAGCCTGCTCACGCCCGCGGCATCCTTCGAGCGAGTTTGAAGCATTTTTTAAGCTATGCCGCTCCGGCTGGAGTTATAGTGCTGCTGTTTTCGGGGTACAGCCGAAGACACACATCGAATACAAGTCCAGAAAGGGGAATCTTCATCATGGCTATGTCTTTTGATCCTTTCAGCGAATTGGATCGACTGTTCGGGTCACGACAGGGGCCCAAATTCATGCCCGTTGACCTCTTCGCGGATGGCGACCGGTATGTACTGAACGCGGACATGCCGGGCATTGATCCCGGTTCGGTGGACATCGACATCGACGGCCAGTTGCTCACCATCCGGGCGGACCGCACGCCTGAGCTGCGCGAGGGCTCGAAGTGGCTGACGCAGGAGCGACCCCATGGCTCCTACCTGCGGCAGTTCAATCTCGGCGATGGCATCGACTCGGAGCACGTCACCGCCAATTACGACAACGGCGTGCTCTCGCTCGTCATCCCACTGAGCGAACGGGCGCGGCCGCGCAAAATCGAGGTATCGACCGGCACTCGCTCGGAGAGACAGTCGATCTCCAGTTGACCGTGGCGGCGGGGCCGCCGTGGCACCGTCACTCTCATCCGAAGGAGGAGACTGTGTCTCTCATGGCACTGACAGACAACGATGCGGATGCGATCGCCGTCGTCCGCGAAGCCGAGGCCATCGTGGTCGAAGCGCTCTTCGAGGACATCACCCGAAAGCTGACAACCACCGAGGTCACGGCCGTGCCGGATCGGGCGACTCCGGCCGCCGTCGGTAGCGGAGCAAACTACTATCCCCAGACTCGGGACGGCCGAACGACCGCCTTCTTCTGGGCCCGGTCGCCTCCGCTGACCGGACGCGACTGAATGCAAGGGCACAGGGCAGTAATTCCTGCCCTGTGCCCTACATCGTTTCGCCCCCGGTCGCCCCGGCAGCATCGCGATCCATGCGCCCGCCGCGCGGCAGATCAGCGGCGCAGCGCTCTGCGGGCGAGCGAGTTGCCAAAGTACTGGCCAGCCTGCACGATGACGATGATCACCGCAACGGTGATGTACACAGCAGGCCAGTTATAGCGCTGGTACCCATAGGTGATGGCGAAGTTTCCAAGTCCACCGCCACCGATGAGCGCCGCCTGCGCCGACATATCGACGATCCCCACGAAGATGAACGTGTATCCGAGCACGAGCGGTCCAAGACCCTCGGGAAGCAGCACGGTGAGGATGATCCTCCACGGCCCGGCCCCCACCGCACGAGCGGCTTCGATCACGCCGGGATCGACGGTGATCAGGTTCTGCTCCACGATGCGCGCAACCGCGAACGCGGCGGCCAGCGACAGGGCAAAGATCACCGCATTGTTGCCGATGGTCGTGTGCACGACAGCAAGCGTCAATGGCCCCACAGCGGCGATGAAGATCACGAACGGCACGGGCCGCACGATGTTCACAACGATGTTCAGGATGGCGTAGACACCCCGGTTCGCCAGCACGCCACCCCGCCTGGTCGTCGTGAGTCCGACACCGATCGCAAGCCCGAGGATGCCGCTGACAACCATCGAAATCAGCACGATGTAGAGGGTTTCCCAAATCGCCTGGAAGAAGATCGGCAGGTTGGTCAAGAACTCGTTCACGTCAGCTTTCCTCCGCAACAGCGACGTCGGCACGACGCAGCTGTTGCAACGCCCGTTCGACATCATCCGCAGCACCGGTGACCTCATAGGTGAGACTGCCGACAGACCGCTCCTGCAACTCGCTGATGCCCCCGAAGATGATTTCGGAATCCACCGAGTGTTCGGCGAATACCCGGTTGATGGAGGCCTGAAACCCTCGCACCTCCTGCAACTCGATGCTCACGATTCGCCCGGTGTGCACTCGACGAAGCCGTTCGAGGGTCTGAGCGCTCGGGCGATCACGCAACACGGTGCGCACGAACCGGGATGCGGCATCCGTTCGCGGCTTGGTGAACACGTCGTACACCGTGCCGTGCTCAACGATCTTTCCGGAGTCCATGACTGCGACCCGATTGGCAATACTCCGGATGGCATCCATCTCGTGCGTGATGACGACCACGGTCACGCCGAGCTCGCGGTTGACGCGACGCAGCAAGGCGAGAACATCCGCGGTCGTCTCGGGATCGAGTGCGCTGGTGGCCTCATCCGCCAAGAGCAGGTGCGGGTTGGTCGCCAACGCCCGCGCGATGCCGACCCGCTGTTTCTGTCCGCCGGAGAGCTGTTCAGGATAGCTGTGCGCTTTGGCGAGCAGACCGACAAAGTCCAACAGTGCCGCAACGCGTCGATCCCTTTCGGGCTGCTTCACACCCGCGACAACGAGCGGGTAGGCGACGTTGCCCGCGACGGTGCGCGAGCGGAACAGGTTGAACTGCTGGAAGATCATCCCGATGTCACGCCGTTCGGCCCGGCGCTCACGTTCCGTCAGGGCCGTAAGCTCTCTGTCGCCGACGAACACCCTGCCGGAGGTCGGCAGCTCAAGAGCGTTGATCAGGCGCACGAGGGTGCTCTTGCCCGCACCCGAATAGCCGATGATGCCGAAGATGTCGCCCTGTTCGACTTCGAGGCTGACATCGTCGACCGCCGTCACCCGCCCGGCCGCAAGACCTGCGGCCGGGTAGGACTTCGTGACGTGATCGAGCCGGACCAGTGCGGTCATTACTTCTTGGCGGCGCGTGCGTCGCCTTCAACCTTCTTCAGCTCGGCCTGAAGCGTGCTGGCCGGTACCGTGCGGAATACCGCAGTGCCACCATTCGCCGCCTGCACTTGCTTCTCAACGGTCGCGTCGTGGTACAGCGCCGCGAGCTTGAGGTACAGCGGGTTCTTGACGTCCTTCGCCCGGGCTACGAACACATTCACGTACGGCGCCGCAATCGCGCTGGACGGATCGTCGTGGAAGATCGCCTTGGATGCGGGCAACTTGGCCTCGGCGGCGTAGTTGTTGTTGACGATGGATGCCGCGGCAGATCCATTCTGCAATGCAACAGCCGTCTGCGCAGCATCGACGGCGACAACGTCGACCTTGTGGGTCTCGATGTCGGCCAGGCTGGAGAACGCGGAACCGCCGTTCTTCAAGGTGAGGAGCTTCGCTGCCTGTAGCACGAGCAGCCCGCGCGCCTGGTTGATGGTGTCGTTGGGGATAGCGATCTGCACGCCGGCCGGTATATCCGCAGGCTTCGCGTACTTGAGCGAGTACAACGTCAGGGGGTACACAGCCGTGGCGCCGATCGGCTGCAGGTTGTCGTTATTGCTGACGTTATAGTTCGCGAGGAACTGGATGTGCTGGAACTCGTTCAGATCCGTCTGTCCCTGGCTCAGCGCCGGGTTCGGCTGGCTGTAATCAGTGAAGTTGACGAGCTTGATCGTCACGTTCAGCTTCTTTTTCACCAACGCGCTGTACGTCTTCCAGTACGGCTGCGACGCGTCTGCGACGCCGATGCTCACCGTCTGCGACTTCGCACCATCCGCGGACGCCGAAGCGCCGGAATTGTTCGAGAAGACGACGGTGGTCACAACGATCGCTGCGACCACAACAACGGCGGCAGCCGCGATCCATCCGATTGTTCTGCCGCGGAGCCCGTGCTTCTTCTCGGGTAGTTGCGGCGGAAGCGTTGGGCCGGATTCGGCTGATGGCGGAGTCTGAGTAGACATGGGAATGACCTCTCTCGTGGTGGTGAAGGCACAACTGTGCGCGGGGCACAACGAGCGTCGTTGGTCGATTTCTCAAGCATTACGGCCCAGCTCAGCCGGGCCAATTCGCTTTGACGAAATGTGACCGCGGATGTCCGGATGTGTCGCCAGAGAGGCTTCAGTGCGCGGCTACGCCATCGTTGAGGTACGCTCCGCCTCGGTAACGGCTGCCCGGGTGAGACTCGGGTAGCCGGGCATGCCCCGCGCCAAACAGCCGCTCACGGAACGTCGACTCCTCATACGCGGTGCGATACAAACCACGACGCTGCAGTTCTGGCACCACGTATTCGATGAAGCTCTCAGCCGTGCGCGGGGTAAGGAACTGCCGAAGGTTGAAGCCGTCGAGGTCGGTTTGCTCCGCCCAGCCTTCGATCGCATCCGCAACCTCAGTTGGCGAACCCGCGACATAAAACGCGCTTCGATCGAAGTTCGTCAAGGTATCAAGTGCATCGCCGACCGTCGCGCCGGGTGCGTATCGACGGTTTGACGCCGAGTTGTCGCGGCCTGAGCGATTTTCTGCTGCGACGATGTCGCTGATGAGAGCGGTACGCGGATAGGCGGCGAGGTCGATGCCACCACCACCGGCGTGCGCGAGATACCCCTCTGCGCTCGAGAGCCGCTTGTACTCTTCCGCCTGCTCAAGCGCAGATTCTCGATCCTTGTCTACGACGATCACGGCGCTTGCGAAGGTGCGGATTGCATCGGCACCGCGACCATTCTCGATAGCGAGACGACGCACATCCGCGACGTTATCCCGGTAGCTCTCCCGCGTGGTTCCCCCGACGAAAACGCCCTCCGCATGCTTCGCGGCAAACGCCTTCCCTGCCGCGCTGGCTCCCGCCTGGAAAATGACCGGGGTGCGTTGCACCGATGGCTCCGCAAGGTGCGGCCCGGCCACCCTGAAGTTGGCGCCGACGTGGTTGATGTACCGCACCTTCGCCGGATCCGTATAGACGCGATTCTCGCGGTCGCGGATGACCGCGTCGTCGTCCCACGACCCTTCCCACAGTTTGTACAGCACATCGAGATATTCGTCGGCGATTGCGTATCGGTCGTCGTGGGCCACCTCGTCAGCCAGCCCGAAGTTGCGCGCGGCGTTCGGCAGGTAGGACGTGACGACGTTCCAGCCAAACCGCCCCTTTGTCAGGTGGTCCAGGGTGGATGCTCGTCTGGCGAACGCGAACGGCGGTTCGTAGGTCGTGGAGAACGTCGCAGCAAAACCCAGATGCTTGGTCACGGCTGCCATGGCCGGGATCACCAGCAGCGGATCGTTGCTCGGGATCTGCACGGCCTCGCGCAACGCGGTTTCGGGACCAGCTCGATACCCGTCATAGGTGCCGATCACATCGGCGAGGAACACCGAGTCGAACAGGCCGTCCTCGAGGAGTTTCGCCTCCTCTGTCCAGAAATCCAGGTCGTTGAATCGGTGCCTGGTGTTGTCGGGATGCACCCATAGTCCGTGCGAGATATGCCCGACACAGTTCATTTCGAACAGGTTGAAGTGGAGTTGTTTCACAATGACTTCCCGAATTCCCGCGAGGCAGATGGTGTCTCCCCATCATCACCGTGCGGAGTGCACCGGCAGGTATTCTGTGACGAATTGCGGCAGGTGGTGGCGATTACTGAGGTGGGTTATCGCTCTCGGAATAGTCGCCTTGGTCGATAGCACCCTCGTCATACCCCGCCGCGTAACCCTCGTCGTAGCCCGCGGCGTGCCCTTCCGCCCGCGCCTCGGCTGTGCCCAGCCGGAACATGTCGCGCTCGGCCGGGCGCACGATGCTGTGAGCGCCGGGGAGATCGAGATCGCCGACGAGGTGGCCGAGCCCGCGCACGACCGCGACCGGAAGCGCGGCGGCCTTGCCCTTCACGAGATCGGTTGCTGCGGCGATCTCGTCCGCCACGGCGGGCAGGGTGACGTGCAGGGGGCGGCCGCCCGCATCCGTGGTGCCGCGCAGGTCGTCGACGACGCGGATGCCCGCAGCGCCGATCGCGACATCCGTCTGTCCTTCTCGCCACGGCCTGCCGAGCGTGTCGGACACGACGATGCCGAGGGTGACACCGAAGCGCGCCCGCAGGTCTGCGGCGAGCGCCCGGGCAGACTCATCCGGGTCGACGGGCAGCAGTAGCACCGTGCCCTCCGGGGTGTTGCTCGAGTCGACGCCCGCGGCGGCGGAGACGATGCCGAGGCGGTTCTCCACGATGCGGGTGACCCCGCCCGGGTGTGCGCGGGTCGCGACGACGCGCACGGTCTCGGCAGTGATGGCCTCTTCGCGATCGGCGGCCAGGATCATCCGCCCCTCCGCCTTCGAGACGATCTTGGAAGTCACGCAGAGGATGTCGCCGTCTTCCAGCGGCGTGCCTCGCAGCGCATCCCCGATAATCTCGGCCAGGTCGTCACCGGCCACGATCTCCGGGATGCCCTCGACCGCCCACACGCGCAGTTCGACCGGCATCAGTGCACCAGCTTCGGCAGCACGTCGCGGGCGAACACGTCGATCCACTCGCGCTGGTTGCGGCCGACGTTGTGCAGATAGACGCGGTCGAAGCCGAGGTCGAGGTAGCGCTGGATGCTCGCGCGGTGCACGTCTGGGTCGGCCGAGACGAGCATCCGCCCCTCGAAGTCCTCGGGGCGCACGAGCCGCGCGAGCTGCTCGAACTCGAAGGGCGAGCGGATGTCGGAGCGCGGAAACCGCATGCCGCCGTTCGGCCACTCTGTGAGGGCGTTCGCCATCGCCCGCTCCTCGGTCTCGGCCCAGCTCAGGTGCAGGCGCAGCACCTTCGTTCCCGTGCGCGCGCTCGAACCTCGCCCCGCCTCGCGTGCGCCCTCGTCGAAGCGCGAAAACAGCGCAGCGATCTTCTCGATCGGAGCGCCATCCACGATGAGCCCGTCGACGGTGCGGCCCGCGCGCTTCGCGGTGACGGGGCCAGAGGTCGCGACGAGGATCTCCGGCACTTCTTCCGGCATGGTCCACAGCCTCGTCGCCTCGAGCTTGAAGTATTGGCCGCTGTGCTTCACGTCGCGGCCGGCGTGCGAGCCCGCGAACAGCTTGTGGATCACCTCGACGGCCTCGAACATCCGGTTGATGCGCTCCGCGGTCTCGGGCCAATACGCACCCGTGATGTGCTCGTCGATCGCCTCGCCGGAGCCGATACCGAGCCAGTGCCGGCCGGGATACATCGCCGCGAGGGTCGCGCTCGCCTGCGCGATCATGGCCGGATGCCACCGAAACGTCGGCACGGTCATCCCGGTTCCGAGGTCTCCCGCGGTCTGACCCCCGAGCGCGCCGAGCACGCTCCACACGAAGCTCGCCTTCCCCTGCCTCGGCACCCACGGCTGAAACCGGTCCGCCGCCATGACGCCGCTGAAGCCGTGCTGCTCCGCGTATCCGCTCAGCTCGATCACCTCGGTGGGATGGAACTGCTCCAGCGCGGCGGCGTAGCCGATGTGTCGGCGAGCGGGTGCGGGCATGCGTCTATTGTCTCGTGCCGAGCGTTGACGAGGCCACGCATCCTCGACGGGATCCGCATCCGAAAAGAAGGAGAAAATGGGGGCGGCGCTCTGAATCCTCCCTCTTTTCACGCTGATCGCCGGAAATCTCCTTCAATCCGGCCGGGAAATTGACCGAGCCGACGATCGGCCGACCAGTCTTGGTTCGAGGCGAAATTGTGGAGTAAAGCTGGTAATGGGCACACGTTCGCAGAGCGAGGAGAAAGCACAGTGAGAATAGCCGTCGCAGGAGCCACCGGAACCGTCGGGCACCACGTGGTGGAAGCCGCGGAACGCGCAGGACACGAGGTCGTGCGGATGTCCCGCTCGACCGGAGTAGACATCGTCACCGGCGCGGGGCTGGCCGAGGCACTGCGGGGTGCGGACGTCGTCATCGATGCCGCGAGTGTCGCCGCGGCCTCGACCGAAGCATCCATCAAGTTCTTCGGCACGAGCAGCGCAACCCTGCTCGCCGCAGAAAGGGCCGCAGGGGTCTCGCACCACATCGCGCTCTCCATCGTCGGCATCGACGGGTTCCGCTCCGGGTACTACGCGGGCAAGGTCGAGCAGGAGCGCGTGGTCATGAACGGCCCGGTCGCGTGGACGATCCTGCGCGCCACCCAGTTTCACGAGTTCGCCGCCCAGCTGCTGGGCCGGACGAGCGTCGGACCGTTTGCCCTGATGCCGGTGGGGCGCCTGCAGCCCGTGGCGGCATCCGAGGTCGCCGCCTCTCTCGTGCACCTCGCCGAAACCAACCAGCTCGGGCGAGCCGCCGACCTCGCCGGGCCGCGCGAGGAGAGTCTCGTCGAGATGGCGCGCGGCTATCTCGCGGCAACCGGAACGCGACGCCGGGTAATCCCGTTGCGCGCGCCCGGCGAGATGATGCGAGGCCTGCGCGACGGGTCGCGCCTGCCCAGGGACGGCTCGACGCTCGGCACCCAGACCTACGCGCAGTGGTTGGAGGCGCTGCCGCGGCCAGCGTAGCGCGCCACATCCGCTGGCCGCTCTGATTGCGGCAAAATGCGGGTGCAGGCGCGCGCGACCCACATTTTGCCGCAACGCGTGCGTGGATACCGCGCCCTCACAACTGCGGAGGGTCGAGCACCGGGAGGCCCGCGGCCACGGCCGCCTCGCGGTATGCCGTCGCGAGACTCGCGAGCGACGCGTGCGCGTTCAGCCCGCTCGGATTCTGCAGCACCCACAGTTGCGCACCGGCAATGGGTCTGGATTGAAGCCCGACCACGGCCTTCTTGTCGTCGAAGGCGACACGGTACGCGGTGATGCCGAGCATCGCCACGACGGCGGGGCGAATCTCCCCCACGCGCCGTGCGAGATCCACGGCGCCCGCGCGCAGCTGCGACGCATCCAGCTCGTCGGCCCGTCGCGTGGCCCCGGAGACGAGGCTCGTGATGCCGACGCCGCGCTCGATCAGGTGCGCGCGATCATCCGGGTCGAAGCCTGCCGAGGCATCGATCAGCCGATCGACGATTCCCGCGTGGTACAGCGCCGGGTAGAAGCGATTGCCGCGTCGGCCGAAGTGGGCCTGCACCGCCGCGGTCTGCAGCCCGGGATTGATGCCGACGAGCAGCAAACGGATGCCGGGGCCGACCAGGTCGGGCAGCCCTACCCCCTTGAACGCATCCAGCTCCTCGCTCGTGAACCCCACACTCGAACTTTAGCCCCGGTTCGCGCCGCGGGTTTTCAGTCCTTCGGCCCCTCGATGCCGCGGCGAGCGCGCAACTCGGCTTCGAGCTGACGGATGCGGTCCGCCTTCTCGTTCGCCGCGATCTCGCGCTCGAGCGCGGCGAGTTCGGCCTCCGTGTTGCGCACGCCGAAGACGCCGGGCGTCTGTGCGACCATCTGGCCGGGAACCGACGGGGGTGGCACGGCATCCGTGTCACGGCGTGGCCAGCTGCGCGCCTGCCGACCGCCGACCGGGCGCGCGTATTCCCGCCCGATCGCGAACCACAGGGCGGAACCGATGAGCGGCATGAGGATCACGATGAGGATCCAGAGCACCTTCGGGAGGTGTTTGATCTGCGACTGGTCGTGCATGATGATGTCCACGAGCGCGCCGATGAACAGCACGAGCACCAGCAGCGAAATCAGTACATACACAGGCAGCATCCTAGGCAACCGCGCGGCCGAGCGGGAGGGTGCGCGGCTCGGCCCACTACAGCGCGCGCAGCCTCGGCGCGAGATCGCGCTCGAACAGCTCCATGAAGCGACGCTGGTCGTGACCCGGTCCGTGGAAGACGAGGTGGTTGAGACCCGCGTCGATGTACTTCTTGATCTCCGCCACCACGGCATCCGGGTCTGCACCGACGATGAAGCGCGAGGCGATCTGCTCGATGGGCAGGGCATCCGCGGCCTTCTCCATCTCGACCGGATCGGTGATGTCGTGCTTCTGCTCCTTGCTGAGAGCGAGCGGCGCCCAGAAGCGCGTGTTCTCGAGCGCCGTGTCGTAGGAGGTGTCATAACTGAGCTTGATCTCGATCATGTGGTCGATCTGCCCCGCGTCGCGGCCCGCGGCATCCGCCCCCTCCTGCACCGACGGGATGAGCTTCTCGGTGTAGAGATCCATGCCCTTGCCCGAAGTGCAGATGAAACCGTCACCCGCGCGTCCCGCGTATCGGGCGACCATCGGTCCACCCGCTGCGATATATACCGGAATCGGCATGTCCGGGCGATCGTAGATGGATGCCCCGTGCGTGGAGTAATACTCGCCCTGGAAGTCGACGCGATCTTCCGTCCAGAGCTGTCGCATGAGCTTGACGGACTCGCGAAGCCGGGCGAAGCGCTCCTTGAACTCGGGCCAGTCCTGCTCGCCCGCACCGCGGAATCCGGTCGCGATCTCGTTGAGGGCCTCACCGGATCCGACCCCGAGCATGATGCGCCCGGGGTAGAGGCAGCCCATGGTCGCGAACGCCTGGGCGATCACGGCCGGGTTGTAGCGGAACGTCGGCGTGAGCACCGAGGTGCCGATCTGCACGGTCTTCGTGCGCTCTCCCACGGCGGCCATCCAGGCCAGCGAGAACGGTGCGTGACCACCCTCGTGCCGCCACGGCTGGAAGTGGTCGCTCACCGTCACGCTTTCGAAGCCGTGGGCCTCCGCCTGGACCGCGTACTCGACGAGATCGCGCGGGCTGAACTGTTCGGCGGATGCCTTGTAGCCGAGCTTGAGGGGGAGCATGAGGGTCCTTTCGAGCGTTGTCGCAACGCCACGACTCAACGCTACGCGATCCGGATCGGCCGCATGCGATGTGCGCGCACGCGCCCGTCAGAGCTGGGGCGCGGGTGTCGCTACGGCGTCTGCAGGAAGTTCGCGACCGCGCGCGGAACATACGGGCTCACATCGCCGCCGAGCGCCGCGACCTGCCGCACGAGGCTGCTGGACACGTGCGCGTGCGCCGGGTCGGTGAGCACGAAGATCGTCTCGACTCCGGCGAGGTCCCGGTTGACGATCGCCATCGGGGTCTCGTAGGCCACGTCGATCTGGGAACGCACGCCCTTCACGAGAACGGTGGCCCCGACATCCGTGCAGTAGTCGACGAGCAGGCCGACGCTCCAGGAGGTGACGCGGATGTTGCCGGGCAGACCGGCCTCAGCGATCGACTTCTCGATGAGGGAGACGCGCTGCGCCACGGGCAGGAGCGCGACCTTATCGGGGTTGTGCACGACGAGCACGTGCAGCTCGTCGAAGATGCCGGCCGCGCGCTCGATGACGTCAATGTGGCCCAGTGTGACCGGGTCGAACGACCCAGGAACGACAGCGATCCTGTTCATGTCTCAAGCCTATCCGGTGCCGAGGTGGATTCCTGAACGTGACCCTTCGGGTCATCCGCGCCCGCCCTCCGCCGCCCGCTGTGTCCCAAATGAAGGAGTGGAGCGCTCCCACGCGCGAGCCGCCCCCGGAAACACGGGGTGATGTCTCGGCAACTCCTTCATTTGGGCGGTGGCGGGGCACAGAGGAGGGCGAGCGGATGCGCGGCGACGGATGAGGCGGGGTGCGCGGGCGAGCGGATGCGCGGGGTCAGTTCTTGGCGAGGAAGTCGCGAGAGGTCTCGTCGAGGCGGCGGTCGAGCGCGCCCCTGAGCGCAGGATGCCCGGCCAGGGTCGGGTCGGTATCGAGCAGTTCCCGCGCGAGCGCCCTCGCCTCCGCGATCAGCTCGCCGTCCTTGGCGACACGCAGCAGCCGCAGCGACGAGCGCCCGCCGGATTGGGTGTCACCCAGCACATCACCCTCGCGCCGCAGCTCAAGGTCTTTCTGCGCCAGCTCGAAGCCGTCGAGCGTCGACGCGACCGCCTCCACCCGCTCCCTCGCGAGCGACTCGGGCTCCGCGTGGGTGACGAGCAGGCACAGCCCGGGCACACCGCCGCGACCGACCCGACCACGCAGCTGGTGCAGCTGGGAGACGCCGAAGCGGTCGGCATCCATCACCACCATCGCCGAAGCGTTCGGCACGTCGACGCCGACCTCGATCACGGTCGTCGCCACGAGCACGTCGATCTCCCCCGCGGCGAAGGCGCGCATGAGCGCGTCCTTCTGCTCGCTCGGCAGGCGGCCGTGTAGTGCTTCGATGCGAGCGGATGCCAGCAGCGGGTTCGCGCGCAGCTCGGCCAGGAGATCGGTGACATTCGCGTGCGCAGCGGAGGGCCCCTCGGCAAGCTCGAGCTCCTCCCCGGGGTCGCTCGGATCGATGGCGGGTGCCACCACGAACGCCTGCCTGCCGAGGGCGAGCTCCTCCGCGAGTCGCTCCCACACACGCCCGACCCAGCCGGGCTTCTCGGCGAGCGGCACGACGAAGGTCTCGATTCCCTGCCGCCCGACGGGCAGCTCGGAGATCGTCGAGATGTCGAGATCGCCGAAGACGGTCATCGCGACCGTGCGCGGGATCGGCGTCGCGGTGAGCACGAGCACGTGCGGCGGGGTCGAGCCCTTGCGGCGCAGGGTCTCGCGCTGTTCCACACCGAAACGGTGCTGCTCGTCGACGACGACCAGGCCGAGGTCGACGAAACCCACGGCATCCGACAGCAGCGCGTGGGTGCCGACGACGATGCTCGCGCTGCCCGAGACCGCCGCGAGGAGTGCCTTCTTGCGCTCGGCGGTCGGGAGCTGGCCCGTGAGCAGGGTCGGGCGGAGTCTGGCAGCGAGATCAGGCCCGAGCGTCTTCACGATCGAGCGCAGATGCTGGCTCGCAAGAACCTCAGTCGGCGCGAGCAGGGCGGACTGGCCGCCGGACTGCGCCACTGCGAGCATCGCCCGCAGCGCGACGAGGGTCTTGCCCGAGCCGACCTCCCCCTGCACGAGCCGGTTCATGGGAGTGCTGGCGGCGAGATCTGCGGTGATCTCCTCGCCGACTTTCACCTGGTCGCCCGTCAGCGTGAACGGCATCCGCGCATCGAATCCCTCGAGCAGTGCGCCGGCCGTGCGCGGCGTTGCAGCACACTCGCGCAGGAGCTGCCGCTGCTGCAGCAGTGCCGCCTGCAGCACGAAGGCCTCCTGGAAGCGCAGCGCCTTGCGGGCGGCACCCCAGTCCGAGTCCTTGTGCGGGCGGTGGATGAGCTCGACCGCCTTCGAGTAGCTCATCAGTTTGCGGGCGGCACGCACCGCGTCCGGAACCGGATCGTCGAGAGCAGGCAGTGTGTCGAGCACGACGCCGATGGCCTTCTGCAGCTGCCAGGAAGCGACGGATGCCGTGGCCGGGTAGAGCGGAATCGGCGTCTCCGCCCAGGCCTTTGCCGTATCCTCACTGCGGTCGGCGTCATCCTCGAACAGCTCGTAGTCCGGGTGCGCGAGCTGCCGCGTGCCCCTGTAGTCGCCGACCTTGCCCGCGAAGATGCCGCGAGCGCCCGGCACGAGCTGGGTGCGTCGCCAGGCCTGGTTGAAGAAGGTGAGGGTGAGGATGCCGCGGCCGTCGCCGATCTTCACCTCGAGGATGGAGCCGCGCTTGGCCCGCATCGGACGCTCCTGCGCCGACAGCACCTCGGCGACGATGGTGACGCTCGAGTCGAGTTCCAGTTCGCTGAGCGCGGTCAGTTCGCCGCGCCGGGCGTATCGCCGCGGATAGTGGGCGAGCAGATCGCCGACAGTCACGAGCCCGAGCCCTTTCTGGAGCGCCGCTGCCGTGCGCGCGCCCAGCACGGATGACAGCTTGGCGTCGAGGGGCGAGGTCACCCTTCGAGGCTACCGGCGACCACCCACGCTTTCGGAAATTCAGGACAACGGTCACCGAAAGCGTCGGCCGGGCGTCTGGCGGCCAGATTTCTGACCAATGTCCTGAATTTCCGAAAGGCCCACCACGAGGGAGCCGGTAGCGTTGAGCGCGATGACACGGATAATCGCCGGATTCGCGGGTTCGCTCACGCTCGCGGTTCCCCGCTCCGGAACCCGTCCCACGAGCGACCGCGTACGCGAGGCGATCTTCTCCGCGCTGCAGTCACGCGAGCTCATCGCGGGCGCGAGGGTGCTCGACCTCTACGCGGGCTCCGGTGCGCTGGGCCTCGAGGCGGCATCCCGGGGCGCAAGTGTGGTCGCGCTGGTCGACAACGCAAACGCCGCCACCCGGGCCGCGCGGGAGAACGCCGCACGGGTGACGCACGCGGCGCCGGAGCAGGCGCCCGAGATCATCGTGACCGCGCAGTCCGTGCAGGGCTTTCTCGGCACCGACGCCGAGAGCTGGGACATCGCGCTGCTCGACCCGCCCTACGACCTCACCGACGAACAACTGCAGCACGCACTCGAAGCTCTCGTGCCGAGGCTCGCGCCGGATGCCGTGGTTCTGGTCGAACGCAGCAGCCGCTCGCCGGAGCCTGCCTGGCCCACCGGCCTCGAGCTGGACCGCCGCAAGGACTACGGCGACACGACCCTGTGGTGGGCGAGCGCTTCCTGATCTCACACCCCTGCGGCGGGAGAAAGCGTCTCGTGGCGGGAGTTGCAACTCCCGCCACGAGACGCTTTCTCCCGCCACCGCGGGGTTTCTCCCGCCACGAGAGCGGAGCAGGCGGAGAGAGAGGAGAGAGGCCAACTGAGTCAGCCGCGGCCGCCGTCCCAGCCGGTGTACGGATCCCAGCCGCCCGGCACATACGGCTCGCCATCCACCGCGATCCCTGCGCCCTCGACGACGACCCCGACCGGCCTGAACCCGCCGGGAAACGCAGCAGACGCCGGGAAAGTCGCGAGCAGCGAGTGGTCTTCTCCCCCGTCGAGCGCGAGTTCGGGCGACGCGCCAAGCAGCACGCTCTTGAAGTCGATGCCGACGCCGCTCGCCCGCGCGAGTCGCGCAGCGTCGAGCGCTAGCCCGTCGCTGAGGTCGAGCATCGCGGTCGCTCCGGCGAGCGCGGCGGCGACCCCGTCGGCGATCGGCGGGCGCGGAGCAAGCTGCGCTGCGGTCTGGTCACGCAGCCCATAGGCGAGCGCCGCAGAAGGCTCGCCCAAGGAATCCACCGCGTACTGGAACAGCAGCTGCAGGGCGCGCGCGGACTCCCCGAGCGGGCCGGACACGGCCACAACATCGCCGACCTTCGCGCCGGAGCGCAGCACGGCATCCCGGCCCTGGAGATCGCCGAACGCCGTCACCGCGATCGTGAGCGTCGGAGAGACAGACAGGTCGCCGCCGACGATTCCACAGCCTGGTGCGAGCTCTGCGCAGGCGTCTCGAAAGCCGTCCGCGATGCCCTCGAGCAGCGCGACGGGCGAGTCCGCCGGCGCGGCGATCGCCACGACGAGGGCGCTCGGCACGGCTCCCATCGCCGCGACATCCGCGAGATTGGATGCGGCGGCCTTCCAGCCGAGATCCTGCGGTGTCGACCAAGCCAGCCGAAAATCCGGCCCGTGGACCATCATGTCTGTGGTCACGACGAAGCGCCCGTCCGGCGCGGCGACCACGGCGGCGTCATCGCCCGGGCCGAGCAGGGCGGATGCCGCGGCAGGCAACCGAGGAAACAGGCGCGCCAGCGTCGCAGACTCCCCGACCTCGCCGAGGGTATCTGCACGCCCCACGCCGCCCCCGAGATACGCACCATCAGCATTCGTCATGCATCAAACGGTAGCCTGAAAGCGATGAACCCGAGATACGCGCGCCTCGCTCCGGTGACGCTCGTGCCCCTGTTGCTGCTCCTCCTCAGCGGATGCGCGCCCGTGGTTGCGCTGAGCCCTGCCGCGGATGCCACCAACCCCCAGTGTGCCAACGTGATCGTGCATCTACCCGGGGCGGTTGCCGACCTGTCACAGCGCGAGACGAACGCGCAGGCGACGAGCGCCTGGGGCGATCCGGCCGCGGTCATCCTGCGCTGCGGCGTGACACCGCCCGGGCCGACGAGCGCCCAGTGCGCGACGGTCAAGGGCATCGACTGGATCGTCGACGACAGCAAGGCTCCCGTCTACACCTTCACGACCTACGGCCGCACCCCCGCCGTGCAGGTGGTCGTCGACTCGAAGCTCACCCAGGGGCAGGGCACTATCGTGCTCGACCAGCTCTCCAACGCGGTCGGTTTCATCGCGCAGTCCACCAAGCACAAGTGCGAGAGCGTGCTCGGCAACGGGCTGGGCGGCGAGTCCCAGGTCGTGCCCGGCCCGACGCCGGCGCCGTAACCACCCTGAGGAGCGCTTCCTCGCGGCGGGAATACTGTGCCCGTGGCGGGAGACACAACTCCCTCCGCCAGTTGTCTTCTCCCGCCAACACGGGAGGCCCGGATGCCGCAGATTTCGTGCGAGCATGGTGACGTGAGTGCAGAGCAGCCGCCCGCGGGCCGTGCGTCCGCCGCGGATGCGGGTGGGGGCCGCGGCTCACTACGCGTGATCGCTCCCTGGTTCGTCGGCCTCGGCATCCTCGTCTTCTCCGCCAACCTGCGCGGTGCGATCGTCGGGGTCTCCCCGCTCATCGAGACGATCCGCGCGGATGCGAACTTCTCCGCGGCGACAGCCGGGCTGCTCACCACCATCCCCGTGCTCTGCTTCGGGCTGTTCTCGCCGCTCGTGCCGGAGCTGGCCAGGCGCATCGGCATCGAGCGCTCGATCTTCGCCGCACTCTGCGCGCTCATCGCCGGCATCCTGCTGCGACTGCTGCCGAACACGTTTGCCCTGTTCGCGGGAACCTTCATCATCGGCGCAGCCATCGCGGTCGGCAACGTGCTGCTGCCGAGTCTCATCAAGCGCGACTTCCCGCGCAGCGTCGGGCTCCTGACGGGGCTCTACACAATGACCCTGTCGGCCGGTTCCGGCCTCGCCGCGTCGATCGTCGTGCCGCTCATGGATGCCACGGGCTGGGGCTGGCGTGAGATCCTCGCGCTCATGGCGATCCCGGCCGCGGTCGCTGCCGCGCTGTGGCTGCCCCTACTGGGGCAGCGGCACCCGGTCTCCGGTGGTGGACTCGCGGGGCTTCGCCACCTCATCCGCCAGCCGCTCGCGTGGTGGGTGACCCTGTTCATGGGGCTGCAGTCGCTGAGTTACTACTCGCTCACCGCCTGGCTGCCCGCGCTGTTCATCAGCCACGGGATCTCAGACACCCAGGCCGGCCTTCTGCTCGCGTTCACCAACATCGCGGGCATCCCCGGATGCCTGCTCGCACCCATCATCGCGAGCCGGATCCGCTCGCAGGTCGCGCCGATTCTCGTCTGCGTCGCGCTCGCCGCGCTCTCCGTCATCGCCCTCCTCGTCGCACCCGTCGCGCTGAGCGTCGTGGCGACGCTCGTCTACGGAGTCGCCCAGGGCGCCTGCCTCGCGCTCGCACTGCTGCTCATCGTGCAGCGAACGAACACGGCGTCCGGGGCGGCAGACCTCTCGGGGATGTCGCAGAGCCTCGGCTACCTGCTCGCCGCGATCGGCCCGTTCGGCGTCGGCCTGCTGCACGACCTCAGCGGCGCGTGGACCATCCCACTCGTCGTTCTCCTGGTGATGATGTTGGGCCAGGGTCTCGTCGGCGGGCTCGCGGGCCGCAACCGCACGATCCCAGGTACCTGAGCGGACACCTGAGGCCTACGACTCCGGCTGCGGTTCGCCGTCGTCCGTGGTGAGGTGCGGGGCGATGTCGTGCGGGTCCATGGTGCCGGCAAGCACCTTGCCCACCTGGGCGACGATCGGCATCTCAACGCCCTTGGCCGCCGCGAGCTCGAGCACCGGCGCGACGGATGCGAGGCCCTCCGCGGTCTGGTTCATCTGCTTCACAACATCCGCGAATCCGTAGCCCTGGCCAAGCAGCCTCCCTGCGGTGTTGTTGCGCGAGAGCGGAGACTCGCAGGTGGCGATGAGGTCGCCGAGGCCAGCGAGGCCGGCGAGGGTCTCAGGACGACCACCGTAGGCGACCGCGAAGTCGGTGATCTCCACGAGACCGCGGGTGATGATCGAGGCCTTCGTGTTCTCGCCGTAGCCCACGCCATCGACGATGCCGATGGCCACGGCGATGAGGTTCTTGAGCACCCCGCCGAACTCGGTGCCGATGACATCCGTGTTCACGAAGGAGCGGAAGTAGGAGTTGGTCGCTGCGATCGCGACGCGCGTTGCGGTGTCCATGCTGGCCGAGGAGACGACGGATGCCGTGGGCTGTTCCTTCGCGATCTCCAGCGCGAGGTTCGGGCCCGAGATCACCGCGACCCGATCTTCCCCGATCCGAAGCTCCTGCTCGATCACCTGACTCATCCGCAGCGCACTGCCGCGCTCGATGCCCTTCATGAGGCTCACCACGACGGCATCCGCGGGAATCAGCTCACGCACGATGCGCAAGTTCTCGCGCAGCGACTGGCTGGGCACCGAGAGGAAGACGATCTCCGCGCCGTCGAGCACGTCGGGAAGGAGGGCGCTCGACCACAGATTGCGCGGAAGGTTGATGCCGGGCAGATAGTCGCTGTTGCGCTTGCTCTGCGAGATCTCACGGGCGAGTTCCGCGCGCCGGGACCAGAGTGCGACATCTGACCCACCATCCGCGAGCACCTTCGAGAAGGTGGTTCCCCAGCTGCCGGCACCGAGTACGGCGACGCGCCGCACACCCGGTGCCGAGATCGGAATCGGCATGGTCATGAGGTTGCTCAAAAGCGTCCAATCTCGGACTGGTTGTGCTTGCTCGGATCCCACAGCTCCTCGGGCGCCGGCTCCCCGCGCAGTTCCGAGAGCAGTTCGGCAATCGCCTTCATGAGCATCCCGGTCGCCTCGGTGAGCAGCGCGCTGTCGATCTTGCGACCCTCGAAGCGCGAGAGGTCGAGCGGTGAGCCGAACTTCGCGCGAATGGTCTTGCGCGGAAACAGGCTGATGCGCTTGCCGTAGCGGGGCAGCACGGCCTGAGTGCCCCACTGCGCCATGGGAATGAGCGGAACGCCGGCTTCCAGTGCCATCCGCACCGCACCAGTCTTGCCGCGCATCGGCCAGAGGTCGGGGTCGCGCGTGAGGGAGCCCTCCGGATAGACGATCACGGCGAGCCCCTCTGCGGCGAGCTTCTCCCCCGCCGCCAGGGGGTCGCTCCCGCGGGTGCTGCCCGCGCGCTGCACGGGAATCTGCCCCGATTTGCGCAGCAGCCAGCCGAGCACGGGCACGGTGAAGAGCGACGCCTTGGCCAGGTACCTCGGAGCGCGACCCTGCTTCCAGACGTACACGCCGACGACGACGGGATCGATCTCGCTGTAGTGGTTGGGCGAGAGCACGAAGGCGCCCTGCTTCGGGAGGGTCTCGTCGCCCTCCAGTTCGTAGCGTGCGACGAGGTACATGAACGGAAGCAGGAGCCCCGCGAGAACTCGAAAGATCGGGATCTTCTCCGATTTCGGCTTACCGTCCGGCTCCTTTGCCGTGGATGTCGACTCTTCTGGCACTCGCGAGTTATCCCTCGTACACGAAGTCGGCACCGAGGGTGGCGAGCTTCTCGATGATGTGCTCGTAGCCGCGCCGGATGAGTCCGACGTTGCTCACCTTGGACTGGCCCTCGGCCACGAGGGCGGCGATCAGATAGCTGAAGCCACCGCGCAGGTCGGGAACCAGCACGTCTGCCCCGTGCAGCGGAGTCGGACCCGTGATGACCGCGGCCTGCTCGAAGTCGCGGCGAGCGACCCTGCGGGGAACACCCGCGAGTCCGTGCGGGTGCACCACGATGTCTGCACCCATCTCGTTGAGCGACTTCGTGAATCCAAGGCGGTTCTCGTACACGGTCTCGTGCACGATCGAGGTGCCCTGCGCCTGAGTGAGGGCAACGATGAGCGGCTGCTGCCAGTCCGTCATGAAGCCCGGGTGCACATCCGTCTCCACCGTGACGGGCTTCAGCTCGCCGCCCGGGTGGTAGAAGCGGATGCCGTCGTCTTCGATGTCGAAGGCGCCGCCAACCTTGCGGAACACGTTGAGGAAGGTCATGAGTTCGGACTGCATCGCGCCCTCGATGAAGATGTCGCCCTTGGTCGCGATCGCGGCGCAGGCCCAGCTGGCCACCTCGTTGCGGTCGAACAGCGCTCGGTGCTTGTAGCCATCGAGGCGCTCGACACCCTCGATGAGGATGACGCGGTTCGGTTCGACCGAGATGATCGCACCCATCTTCTGCAGGATGGCGATGAGATCCATGATCTCCGGCTCGATGGCCGCGTTCTTGAGCTCGGTGGTCCCCTCGGCGAGCACGGCGGTGAGGAGCACCTGCTCCGTCGCTCCGACGCTCGGGTACGGCAGCTCGATGTTCGCACCGTGCAGGCCGTTCGGGGCCGTGATGTAGATGCCCTCGTAGCTCTTGTCGACCACGGCACCGAAGGAGCGCAGCGCGTCGAGGTGGAAGTCGATGGGTCGGTCTCCGATGCGGCAGCCGCCGAGATCGGGGATGCGCGCCTCGCCGAGCCGGTGCAGTAGCGGGCCACAGAACAGGATCGGGATGCGGCTGGAGCCGGCGTGCGCGTCGATCTCGGCGAAGTGCGCCTTCTCCACGTTGCTCGTGTCGAAGCACAGCTCACCCGGCGCGTCACTCGTGACGCGGACGCCGTAGACCTCGAGCAGTCCGCGGACCACGTCGACGTCACTGATCTCGGGAACATTGCGCAGCACGCTCGGGGTATCACCGAGAAGAGCCGCAACCATCGCCTTGGTCGCGAGATTCTTGGCACCGCGCACACCAATGCGTCCACGAAGGGGATTTCCACCCGTGATGAGGATGTCGTCTGGGCTCAATCCCACGTGTTCGCCTGCCTTCTGGGCATCGGTCAGCAGTGTCGCCATCAGTGTTCCGCGGCCTGTCGTACAGGAAGTGTACGTGGTCTCCAGGACTCGCGACGACCCTCGAATGCCGTGATTTTTTCCTCGTCGCGCAGCGTCAGTGCGATGTCGTCGAGCCCCTCGAGCAGCCGCCATCGGGTGTAGTCGTCGATCTCGAACGGCACGGTCAGATCGCCGATAGATGCGGTCTTCGCCACGAGGTCGACCGAGGCCTCGATGCCGGGCTCTGCGTCGATCTTTGCCCAGATCGCTTCGGCATCCGCCTCGGTGATCTGCCCGGTGAGCAGACCCTGCTTGCCCGAGTTGCCCCGAAAGATATCGCCGAATCGGGGGCTCAGCACAGCGCGAAAGCCGTAGTCGCGCAGCGCCCAGACCGCGTGCTCGCGGCTCGAGCCCGTGCCGAAGTCGGGGCCGGCGATGAGCACGCGCGGGTTCTGGAACTCCGGGCGGTTGAGCACGAAGGTCGGGTCCTGCCGCCAGGCGAAGAACAGCGCGTCGTCGAAGCCGGTCTTGGTCACCCGCTTGAGGAAGACGGCAGGGATGATCTGGTCGGTGTCGACGTTCGAGCGCTCGAGCGGCACCGCGATGCCGGATACGACTGAGATCTTCTCCATCAGAGTGCTCCGTTCCGTCCGTTGGATCCGGCCCCGGGGCTCGCCGTCGGGAAGTTCGCGTCTCCGAGCTCGTAGGCCGATTCGAGACCGAGATCCCAGGGGGAACTCAGCGTGCCGCGGATGGCCGTGGCCGCCGCGACGAGAGGAGACACCAGGTGGGTGCGCCCTCCCTTGCCCTGCCGACCCTCGAAGTTGCGGTTGGAGGTGGACGCGCAGCGCTCCCCCGGTGCGAGCTGGTCGGGGTTCATTCCGAGGCACATCGAGCAGCCGGCGAAACGCCACTCCGCACCGAAGTCCTCGATGATCTTGTCGAGTCCCTCGGCCTCGGCCTCGATGCGTACGCGGGCCGAGCCCGGCACGACCATGACGCGCACGCCATCCGCCTTCTTCTGCCCCTTGATGATCGAGGCGAAGGCGCGCAGGTCTTCGATGCGCGAGTTGGTGCAGGATCCCATGAACACGGCGTCGACCGCGATGTCTTTCATGCGGGTGCCCGCCTCGATGTCCATGTAGGCCAGGGCGCGCTCGGCGGCGGCGCGGTCGTTGGCGTCGGAGTAGCTGGCCGGGTCGGGCACGGAGCTGCTCAGCGAGACGCCCTGCCCGGGGTTCGTGCCCCAGGTGACGAAGGGCTCGAGCTCGTTCGCGTCGAGGAACACCTCGGCGTCGAACACGGCGTCGTCATCGGTCGGAAGCGTCTTCCAGTACTCGACGGCGGCATCCCAGTCGGCTCCCGACGGGGCGTGGTCGCGGCCCTTGAGGTAGTCGAAGGTCGTCTGGTCCGGCGCGACCATGCCCGCGCGGGCGCCGGCCTCGATCGACATGTTGCAGATGGTCATGCGGCCCTCCATCGAGAGAGCCCGGATGGCGCTGCCGCGGTATTCGAGCACGTAGCCCTGTCCACCGCCCGTGCCGATCTTCGCGATCACGGCGAGGATGATGTCCTTGGCCGTGACGCCGGGTCGCAGCTCGCCCTCCACCGTGATCGCCATCGTCTTGAACGACTTGAGCGGCAGGGTCTGCGTGGCGAGCACGTGCTCGACCTCGCTCGTGCCGATGCCGAACGCCATCGCGCCGAAGGCCCCGTGCGTTGAGGTGTGCGAGTCGCCGCAGACCACGGTGATGCCGGGCATGGTCAGTCCGAGCTGCGGGCCGATGATGTGCACGATGCCCTGGTTCTTGTCGCCGAGCGAGTGCAGCCGAACCCCGAACTCCTCGCAGTTCTTGCGCAGCGTCTCGATCTGGATGCGGCTGGTCTTGTCTGCGATCGGCCGATCGATGGCGAGGGTCGGGGTGTTGTGGTCTTCCGTGGCGATCGTGAGGTCGGGGCGGCGAACGGGCCGACCGGCCATCCGCAGCCCGTCGAAGGCCTGGGGGCTCGTGACCTCGTGGATGAGGTGGAGGTCGATGTAGAGAAGGTCAGGGCTGCCATCTTCACCCTTGGCGACCAGATGGTCGTTCCATACCTTTTCGGCCAACGTCAGTCCCACGACACAACCCCTCTCATCTCGAGCGCGCGATCGACCCTGCGCCCAACCCACCCAGTGTACTTTGCGAGACCGTGCATCCGCCCGGCCGCCGGAATAGGCTGGACGCGTTCGCACACCACACCCGTGCGGCCACTCACTGCCCACAAGGCCGGTTCATAGGAGAACAGACATGACCATCACGCAGCCCTCCGTTTCGGAAGCCGCAGCAACCACGGATGGCCTTGCCGCCATCGACTTCACCCACGAGCGAGTGCTCATCAGCACGGGGCCGCGATCGGGCCTCACGATGAGCGTCGCCGTTCACTCCACGAGGCTCGGCCAGGCCCTCGGCGGAGCACGCGTGTGGCAGTACTCCGACTGGACCGAGGCCGTCGCAGACTCCCTTCGCCTCTCCGCCGCCATGACGCTCAAGAACGCCGCGGCCGGGCTGGGCCGAGGCGGCGGCAAGTCCGTCATCTACCTGCCCGTGGGCACCGTGCTCAGCGACGCACAGAAGCGCGACGCCATGCTCGACCTCGGCGACGCCATCGAGAGCCTCGGCGGCGCATACATGACCGCGGAAGATGTCGGCACGAGCGCGGAACTCATGGCGATCGTCGCCGAGCGCACAGACCACGTGTGCGGCCTGCCCGCCGACAAGGGCGGCGTCGGCGAGCCGGCGGATGCCACTGCCGCCGGCGTCTACGCGAGCCTGCTCTCCACCCTCGAGGCCGCGTTCGGCAGCCGCGAGGTCACCGGACGGCACATCGTCATCTCCGGCCTCGGACAGGTCGGCGGGCGCCTCGCAACAAAGCTCGCCGCGGCCGGTGCTCGCCTCAGCGTCACGGATGTCAACCTGGCCAAGAAGGACTTCGCCGCCTCGCTCGGCGCGACTTGGGTCGACGTCGCCGACGCCCACCGGCTCGAGGCGGACCTCTTCGTGCCCTGCGGCCTCGGCGGAGTGCTGAGCGCCTCCGTCATCGACGAGCTGCGGGTCAGCGCGGTCGTGGGAGCTGCGAACAACCAGCTCGCCCGCCACGACGGCGCGGCGCAGCTGGCCGAGCGCGGCATCCTCTGGGCCCCGGACTTCGTCGTGAACGCGGGCGGCGTGATCTACCTCGACATGGCGACGCAGCCGAACGCCGACTTCGCCGCGATCGAGGCCCGCGTCTCGACCATCGGCGACACCATCACGACGATCTTCGCGGATGCCCGCGCCAAGGGCATCACGACGCTCGACGCCGCGGAGCAGCTCGCTATGGCGAGGCTCGACGCCGCCTGAGCATTCGCTGGCTGCGCCTTCTCCGCTGGAGACCCGGTGGCGGGGAAACGATCTCGCGGACGGGTTTACGACTCCCGCCACGAGGCATGTTCTCCCGCCACAAGCGCGGGATTCAGCGTTGCGCACCGCCGACAGAGCGGCGGTCGATCCGCAGCTTCACGAGGCTCGCGACGGTGGCCACCGCCATCGACGCGACGATCACGCCGAGGGAGACCCAGGTGGTGATCTCCGGCGCCCACGCGACGCCCTGGCCGCCGTTGATGAACGGCACCTCGTTCTCGTGCAGCGCGTGGAACACGAGCTTCACCGCGATGAACGCGAGGATGAACGCGATTCCGTACTTGAGGTACACGAGCCGGTCGATCAGGTCGCCGAGCAGGAAGTAGAGCTGCCGCAGCCCCATGAGCGCGAACACGTTCGCCGTGAACACGATGAACGCGCTCTGAGTGATGCCGAAGATTGCCGGGATCGAGTCGAGGGCGAAGACCAGATCTGTTGTGCCGAGCGCGATGAAGACGGCGAGCAGCGGCGTGAATACCTTCCTGCCGCCCTCTGTGACGCGCAGTTTGGTGCCGTCGAAGGCATCCGTTATCGGCACGCGCCTGCGCAGCATCCGGATGACGCCGTTCTCTTTCTCGTCCATCTCCTCGCTGCTCGTGAAGGCCTGCTGGATCGCTGTGTAGAGCAGGAAAGCACCGAAGATATAGAAGATCCAGCTGAAGTTCTCGATCAGGGTCGCTCCGAGCAGGATGAAGATGCCGCGCAGCACGAGCGCGATCAGGATGCCCACCATGAGCACCTCCTGCTGCAGGTGCCGCGGCACCGCAAAGCGCCCCATGATGATCACGAAGACGAACAGGTTGTCGATGCTGAGGCTGTATTCCGTGAGCCAGCCGGCCACGAACTGCCCCGCGTGCTCGACATCCCCCAGCACCAGCATGAGCACGGCAAAGACGAGCGCGAGCAGCACATAGAACCCGACCCAGAGCGCCGATTCCTTCGTCGAGGGGATGTGCGGTCTGCGGTAGGCGTGGACGAGGTCGAACACGATGATGCCGGTGAGCACCACGAAGGTACTGATCTCGAACCAGAGGGGAAGGGCGAGCTCCATGGGAGTCCTTTGCGAAGAGTGGGTCGTCAGGGCCCGAAAGTCTCTTCCGCGCTGCCTGTAAGCGACGCCGCCGTCTCCGAGGCCGCATCATCGGGGCCTGTGTTGACGGAGACGGCGAGGTGGAATACTCCCCTTCGCGCGTCACAGCCTAGTCGACACCGCCCACACACCCACTGTGCACCAGGCAGCAAAAACCCGCCTGCCGAGATGACCGACAAACGGGAGATTTGACTATAACTTATTTGGTGACCCCAACCGGATTCGAACCGGTGTTACCGCCGTGAGAGGGCGGCGTACTAGGCCACTATACGATGGGGCCGTTAGTGGACAACTCAACGAGTATGCCACACACCGGAGCGCTCGCCAAAAGCAGCGGCGTGCGAACCGGGCGGGGTATGCGAACGCACGAGAAACACAGCACGCACAGGGGCAGAGCACGACAACGACGTTCACACACACGATACGAATGGCTGCGGTCGTTGCTACCGCACTTCTCCTCAGCGGATGCGCGCTGCTCCCCCATGACTCGGGCCCCAGCCGCGACGCTGGCGGCCATATCACCGACACCGTGAAGGTCGGAGTGACCGAGCTCGTCGCCGGGGACTGCTTCAGCTTCCAGGGCAGTGATCGCGGGGCAAAGCCGGTTACCGCGACGCCGTGCGCGAAACCGCACGACTTCCGCGTCATCCAACTCGGTGCGGCGACCCAGGCGCAGATAACCAAGGATGGCTCGCTGCAGAACCTGATGTCGGTCACCTGTAAGAAGGCTTTCACCGCGTTCGCCTCCACCTCGAAGGCGGAGACCGCGCCCGAGCTGCAGTTCCTCGTCTACGCGCCGAACACGAGCGAGTCGAAGGACTCGAAGGCGAAGAAGGATACGAAACAGCACTTCTCCTGCATCTCCACCGACCCGACGGTCAGCGCCGCGAAGGGCTGACCCGCGCCGCCGCCATGGCGGGAGAAGTCAGCTCGTGGCAGGAGAAACCACACCAAGTGGCGGGAGAAACTGTCTCGCGGAGGGAGTCGCACCTCCCGCCGCGAGACAGTTTCTCCCGCCGCCGGGCTGCGCGGAGTTACGGGGTCGGGGCGAGCACGCGCAGCGCGGCAGGCACGACCTCGATGTCGATCGGGAGCGGGCCGATGCGCTCGCCGTCCGCATAGGCGGCCACGGCATCCGCTTCGATCCGGATGCTGCGCACCCGCACGATCGACACCCGCGGGTCGCTGACGTGGGTGCCCTTGAATACGCGGGGGAAGATCCGCAGGAACGCGGCGCGCGACAGCGGCTGCACCACGAGCACGTCGAGCAGGCCGTCGTCGAGCTGGGCATCGGGCACCACGCGCATCCCGCCGCCGAGTGAGACGTTGTTGCCGACTGAGACGAGCACGGCCCGCGTCTCGGAGACGACACCGTCGAGGGTGAGCCGGTAGGCGATCGGCTTCAGCACCGCGAGCTCGCGCAGCAGAGCCAGGTTGTAGCGGCTGCGACCGCGGGGCCAGCGCATCAGATTGGCGCGCTCGTTGACGACCGCGTCGAAGCCGGCGGAGAGCACGCAGGCGAACCAGGTGGTGCGACCATCGGCCTCCGTGATGCGGCCGGCATCGATCACCCGCGGCGGCTGGTGCAGTGTGGCGAGAAGCATCTCGATCGCAGCCTCGGTGTTGCCCACCGGGATGCCGAGCCCGCGCGCCATGTCGTTGCCGGTGCCCGAGGGCACGATGCCGAGGGGGATATTCGTGCCCGCGAGCAGGTTCACGCCGAGGCTCACCATGCCGTCGCCACCCACGACGACCAGCGCATCCGGCTTGCTCTTCAGCGCGGCCCGGGCGGCATCCCGCAGCTGCTCGAAGTCGGGTTCGGTGAGTGCGGTGACCTCGTGACCCGCCGCGCGGAGAGTAAGCACGACGGCCGGACCCACGGCGCGGCTCTTGCCGAACGACGCGGAAGGATTGATGGCGACGACGATCCGCAGCGGCTTCGGCGTCGTCATGGACCCAGTATGGCGCATAGGGCATATGTCGATGGGGCTGAACCTGGGCTCGTTCGCACTGTCGCGGCGGGAGAAACTGTGGCGGGAGAAACTGTCTGGTGGCGGGAGTTATGACCCCCGCCACCAGACAGTTTCTCCCGCCGCGAGGGACCCTACTCCCGACGGGACGAGATTTCTCCCGCCACGACAGTGCAGCGCTCGCCTACCGCCCGAGCTTCAGGAACCTCAGCAGCTGGGCGTTCGCGGCGACGATGATCGTGGAGACCGACATCAGCACAGCGGCGACGGCGGGAGGCATCGTGAAGCCGACACCCACGAGCACGCCCGCGGCGAGCGGGATGCCGACGATGTTGTACCCGGCCGCCCACCACAGGTTCTGCAGTTCCTTGCGGTAGGTGGCGCGGCTGAGGGTCAGGATGTCCGCGACGGCACGCGGGTCGCTCGCGGCCAGCACGATCCCCGCAGACTCGATCGCGACATCCGAACCCGCACCGATGGCGACGCCGATGTCAGCACGAGCGAGAGCGGGAGCGTCGTTCACGCCATCGCCGACCATCGCCACGGTGCTTCCGTCTTTCTGCAGGCCGGCCACGACATCCGCCTTCTGCCCGGGCAGCACCTCGGCGAAGACCTCGTCGATTCCCAACTGCTTCGCCACCCAGTCGCCGACCGGGCGCGAATCACCGGTGAGCATGGCGACGCGCACGCCCCGCTTCTTGAGCAGCGAGACCGCCTCTGCGGACTCCGACCGCACCACGTCGGCGAGCGCGATGAGGCCCAGCACCTCCTCGCCGTCGACGACGAAGACGACGGTCTTGCCCTCGGCGCTGAGTCCGCGGTTGGCGTGCACGAGCGACGGGTGCATGATGATTCCGCGCTCGGTGAGCAGCCGCGCACTCGTCACCGTGATGGTGCGGTCGTCGACGCGCGCCTCTGCGCCTCGGCCAGGCAGCGAGACGAACTTCGTCGACTTCGGAAGCGTGAGGCCGCGCTCCTTCGCCTCGGCCACGATGGCACGGCCGATCGGATGCTCGGCCCGCTTCTCCACGGCGGCCGCAAGTGCAAGCATGACGGCAACGTCATCCGCCTCGGCGCTCTCCGTCTCGCTCATGTTTCCCGCGGCACCATCGTCCGCCGCACGCCGCACGTCGGAGACACCCTGCCGCCCCTCGGTCAGCGTTCCGGTCTTGTCGAAGAGCACGACATCCACGCCACGCGCCGACTCGAGCGCGAGGCGGCTGCGCACGAGGATCCCCGCGCGCGCGCCCTTGGTCGTGGAGATGAGGGCGACGAGCGGGATGGCGAGGCCGAGCGCGTGCGGGCAGGCGATCACGAGCACGGCGACGACGCGCTCGAGAACGAAACCGGGGTCATCCGGCGTGATCAGGAACCACACCAGCAGGGTGATCACGGCCGCCGCGAGCGCGACGTAGAACAGGAGTGCCGCCGCGCGATCGGCGAGCACCTGGCTGCCGGACTTGCTCTGCTGCGCCTCGGAGACGAGCTTCATGATGCCGGCGAGCGCGGTGTCGCCGCCGGTCTTCGTGACGCGCACGGTGATGGCGCCGGAGCCGTTGATGCTCCCCGCGATCACCTGCGCGCCCACACTCTTCGTGACCGCCGCGGACTCACCGGTGAGCAGCGCCTCGTTGAGGTCGGACTCGCCGTCGGTGATCTCGCCATCGGCGGGGACCGCGGCTCCCGGCCGCACGAGCACCAGGTCCCCCACGGCGAGCTGCGACACCGGCACGACCGAGCTGTGGTCGCCCTCGACGAGCTCGGCCTCATCCGGCAGCAGCTTGGCGAGCTCGCCGAGCGCGTTCTGGGCGCCCATGATCGCGGACATCTCGATCCAGTGGCCGAGCAGCATGATCGTGATGAGGGTGGAGAGCTCCCACCAGAAGTCCATGCCGTGAACGCCGAGCGTGACCGCCGCGCTGTAGCCGAAGGCGACGATGATCGCCAGGGAGATCAGGGTCATCATGCCCGGCTGCTTCGCGCGCACCTCGGAGATGCCGCCCTTGATGAACACCCAGCCGCCGTAGACCATGAGCACGACGCCGAATGCCGCGGGGATGTAGTCGCTGCCAGGGAAGCGCGGGCCGCTAAGGCCCAGGATGTCCTGCAGGCCCCTCGAGAACACGAGAGTCGGGATGGTGAGCACGAGGCTCAGCCAGAACTTGCGCTTGAACATGGCGGGGTCATGCGCCGAGTGGTCGTGACCCGCGTGTGCGTCGTGGCCGTGCATGTCGTGGCCCGCGTGTGCGTCGTGGCCGTGCATGTCGTGGCCCGCGTGTGCGTCGTGGCCGTCGTGCTCGTGACCCTCGTGCAGTTCGTGGCCTTCGTGCTCGGCGGGCTCGTGCTCGGCGTGCTCGTGGTGACCGGCGTGCTCCGTGCGCAACCCAGGCAGATCGCTCTCGGCGACCACGACATC
This sequence comes from Parafrigoribacterium humi, assembly GCF_040227205.1. Classification (NCBI taxonomy): domain Bacteria; kingdom Bacillati; phylum Actinomycetota; class Actinomycetes; order Micrococcales; family Microbacteriaceae; genus Parafrigoribacterium; species Parafrigoribacterium humi. The sequence continues at coordinate 66,298 of NZ_JBELOA010000007.1, forward strand.
CGCCGTGCTCCGCTCGTTCTCCGGCGAACTGCCGGAGTTATGAATATCGTGCAGTCGTGCGTCAGGCTCGTGGTCGGTCATGACTTGTCTCCCCTGTTGTTGCTGAGTTCGAACACCTTGAGCAGCTCGTCGATCGCGCGGTCCTTTTCTCCGCCTCCGGCCTCGAACATGTCCGTGACGTGGGTGCGCAGGTGGTTCTCGACGATGAGCTTGTTGAGGCTGCCGAGCGACTTCTGGATGGCAAGCGACTGCGTGATGATGTCCATGCAGTAGTCCTCGTTGTCGATCATCTTCTGCAGGCCGCGCATCTGCCCCTCGAGGATGCGACTGCGATGCAGGGCGCGCTTCTTGATATCTGCGATCATCCCTCCACCATACCCCCCAGGGGTATCTACGCACCAACCGAACCGCTCGAGCATCCGTCGTCATCCCAAATGAAGGCACTTAGGAATGTCGGAGCCGAAATCACGCGGTTGACGGTGACCGCTGTTCGTCAATGCCTTCACTTGGGACACACGGAACGAGGTGGGAGGCGGCGTAATATCGACGGATGCGATTGACGAAGCTCGAACACGCCTGCCTCCTGCTCGAAGAAGCGGGCAAGACCCTCATCATCGATCCGGGATCCTTCACCACTCCGCTCGTGGGCACCTCGAACGTCGTGGCGATCGTGATCACGCACGAGCACGCGGATCATTGGACCGGCGATCAGCTCACCCGCGTCATCGAGCGAAATCCGGATGTGCGCATCTTCGGCCCGGCGGGCGTCGCTGCGGCAGCATCCGACTTCGACATCACGGTGGTGCGTGGCGGCGACGAGATCGAGGTCGAGCCGTTCACGCTCAAGTTCTTCGGCGAGAAGCACGCCGTGATCCATCGCTCGCTGCCGATCGTGGACAACGTCGGCGTGCTTGTCAACGACGTGCTGTACTACGCCGGGGACTCCTTCACCGTGCCCGACGTGACAGTCGATACGCTTGCCGTCCCGGCGGGCGCGCCGTGGCTCAAGATCTCCGAGACGATGGACTACGTCGAGGCCGTGAAGCCGCGCAGGAGCTTCCCAACGCACGAGATGGTGCTCTCGGTCGCGGGCAAGACGATGTCGAACGCGCGCATCCAGAGTTCGACCGAGGCCGGCGGCGGCGAGTTCTTCCCGCTCGAGCCGAACGACACGCTCGACCTGTAGCCGTGACCCCCCGTTCGGGGACTACGTCATACCCCCGAATGGGGGGAGCATAGAGACAGAGGCACCCCCGGCCTCCAGGCCCGACCTACGGCAGTTCGCCGCGACTCCCCCGTCGCCACCATCGCCCACGTCGGGAGCAGTGCACTTACCCGAAAGTGATACCCCCGATGTCTCTTGCACTTCAGCGCACCCCCGCGCAGCGGCTCTCTGTGGACTGGTCATCGTCGCCAGCGGCAGAGTGTGTCGCGTGCGGCTCCATGATGGAGGCCAAGCCGAACCCGTACTTCGGAACCGGCCTCGCCATCCACCGCTACGTCGCCCTGTGCACCGGATGCCACCGGGTCGCGTTCATCCCCGAGCCCGTCGCCCCCGAGGTGCCCTCCCGCGTCGAACAGCTCCTGGGTGCGGTGCGCGGCTTCTTCGGCCGCGCGGCCTGAGCCGTCGCCACGCCGAATCATTCCGGGCTTTTCCGCGTAACGCACTAGAGATACGGATTCAACCGAATCTCACATGCTCTGGATTCCTCGCTCCCGATCGAACTCGCCGGTACCCTTGAGATATGTCCACGAACGTTGCCACGCCCGAGACGCTCGCTCTTCGCGAGGTCATCGAGGCGCGCCGCGACGAATTCCACGCGCTCCTGGCGAAGTACGCGGCAACGAACCCGCGGCTCTTCGGCTCGATCGCTCGCGGCACCGCGCGCAAGGGTAGCGACATCGACATTCTCGTCGAGATGGATCCCGCGGACGGGAACCTCCTCATGCGAGCCTCCGGCCTCATGGAAGAGAGTCGCACGCTCTTCAAGCGGGATGACGTCGACATCTTTCCCGTGCAGTTGCTCAAACGGCCCATCTCAGAGTCAGCACTTGCTGACGCAGTCGCGTTGTGAGTCGGAGCAGCCAACAGCGCATCGCTGACATCCTGCAGGCAATCGACCGGTGCAGTCGGTACGTCGACGCACTCGCCAGTGACGATCAGGTTCTGGCCGACATGGCCGAGGATGCCATTGAGCGGAATCTGCAGATCATCGGCGAAGCAACAAATAACCTTCCAACGGAAATCACCGACGCGCATCCGGAAATCATCTGGCCGCAAATTCGTGGATTCCGAAACATCCTGGTACACCAATATTTCGGCGTCGACCTGGACACAGTTCGTGACGTGGTTCGAAACTACTTGCCAGAACTCGCAACGGCGCTGCGCGCGCACATCGACGGTTAGCCGTCTACCTTCGGCGCCGAGAGAACTCGTGCCGAACAGCAGCGCCCTTACTCGCTGAGCAGGCGCCCCAGGACCACCCCGAGGTTGAGGTCGTCGAGGGTGCCGAAGTGGGAAAAGCGCAGCCGACCCGCCTTGTCGATCACGAGTGTCGATGGGGTTCCCCTGAGTTCGTAGCGCCGCATGGTGACGGGCACCGCCTCGCCGTCGTGCCGGTCGATGCCGACCGGAAAGTCGATCCTGAACTCCGAGAGGAAAACAGCGAGCGCGTCCGGCCCTGTCACCTCGTGGTGTTCGAAGACGGTGTGGATGCCGACGACGGCCACCTCGGGGAACGCCTGCTGCACGCGCTGCGCCTGGGGCAGACCGTAGCGGATGCAGCCCGGGCAGAGCATCTGGAACGCCTCGACCAGCACCACTCGTCCGCGCAACGATTCGAGCGGGGATGGCGTGCCGATCCACGCGGACACGTCGAGTTCAGGGGCCAGGGTCTCAGCGACAATACTCATGAATCCACAATAGAAGCCCGGCCGAGCAGATGCTCAAGCCGCGAAGCGAGCAACTTTAGTGCTGGGGTACCTGGACTCGAACCAAGAACAAAAGAATCAGAATCTTCCGTGTTGCCAATTACACCATACCCCACCGGTTCGGGCCGAAGCCTGACCGACTAGACACTCTAACCTACCGCACGAGACCCGGCCAAATGGGCATTGTGGGGTGCAGGACCAGGCTGCAGTGCGAGAATCTTCCTGCACCCACACGAACGGAGACGCCGACGCCACCCATCCCGACATTCCTCACGACCTGGCAATTCGACCCGGTCGCGGTGATCGCAATCGTCACCGCCGGGGCGCTCTACGCATCCGGAATCATCGCCCTCGCCGCCCGCGGCGAACGCTGGCCGCTCCTGCCCACGCTTGGATTCTACGGTCTCGGACTCGGCAGCTTCGCGGTGGTGAACCTCGGGTTCCTCGGCGTGTACGACGCAGAACTGCGCTGGGCATTCACCACGAGAATCGCGCTCCTCCTCTTCGCCGTGCCAGGGCTCGTCGCCATCGGAATGCCGGTGACGCTCGCCAAGAAGGTGCTGAGCGGGATGTCACTGAAGGTCATGGATGCCGTGCTCGGCTCCTGGATCGTGCGCCTGTTCGGCAACGCCGTCTTCGCGCCCCTGTTCGCCCTCGCCGCATTCATGGTGTTCCTCACCCCGCTCGCAGGAACCATCAGGCTGAGTTCACCCGGCGAAACGATCATCACCGTGCTCGTTCCCATCGTCGGCCTGCTCATGGTGCTGCCGATCATCGAGCACACCACCCAGAGCACGAGCTTCGTCATCACCATCGAGTTCATGCTCGTGTTCGTCGAGCTCGTGATCGACGCGATACCGGGCATCCTGCTGCGCCTCAACGGGCACATCCTCGACCAGGTGGGGCCGGTGCTCGGCTCGCTGCCCGCGTGGTTCCCCTCCAGCTACCACGACCAGCATCTCTCCGGCGACCTGCTCTGGTTCATCGCCGAGATCGCCGACCTGCCCGTGCTCATCGTGTTGTTCATGCGCTGGCAGCGCACCGACCGCGCCGAGGCGAAGAAGCTCGACGAGCTGAGCGACGAGGAGATGGAGGCGCTCACGCAGGCGCACCTGCGGGCGCGGGGGCAGTAGGGGTGGCGGCGAGTTTCTGCTCGGCGGGGAGGTCACTTCGGCAGGCTCAGTACGGCGCTCGATACCCTCGCCCCTCGCTACTCGGCCAGCGGTACCGTCAGGGACGAGGGATGCCCAGGAGGTCGCGGTTGATCGTGGCCGCCGCGCGAGCCCCGGCCCCGGCCGCGACGATGAGCTGCTGCGGTCCGGGGGCGGTGGAGTCCCCCGCAGCATACACACCGTGGATGCTCGTGCGACCCGCGCCGTCCGTCGTCACGAAGCCGTCGTCATCCGTTTCAATCCCGAGGGCGGCCGCGTAGTCGAGTGCGGCATCCCAGCGCGGACGCACGAATCCACCCTCCACGCGCACCCGCTCGCCGTCCTCGAGCAGCAGGGAGGCGACGATCCCGTCCGTGCCGAGGATGTCGATGATCCCCCGCCGCTCCACGCGCACGCCGCGCTCGGCCAGCAGTGCCTCTTCACTCTCGGTCACGATGCCGATACCGTTCGTGAACACCGTGAGATCGCTGCTCCACTGCCGGATGAGCAGCGCGCGATGCACGAGATCGTCCGTCTCGCCGATGAGGGCGAGCGGCTTGTCCGACTGCTCGTAGCCGTCGCACTCGACGCAGCTGAACAGGCCGATTCCGTAGTACGACGCCATGCTCGGCAGGACGGGCAGCCTCTCTCGAAGCCCGCTCGCGATCAGCACGACGGGTGCCGTCACCGTGCGCGCGGGCGAGGCGTTGACCCGACTCGTGCGGATCTCGAAGCCGCCGTCGACGCGCGTGACCGCCTCGACGTGACCGAGGTGATGGTGAACCTCAGGATACGCGGCGAGCTCCGCGAGGCCCAGTTTGCGTAGCGCGTGCGGCGTGATGCCGTCTCTGGTGAGGAAGCCGTGCGCGACGAGGGTCACCGAGTTGCGCGGGCGGTTGCTGTCGAGCAGCACGACCCGCCTGCGTGCGCGGGCGAGGTTGAGCGCTGCGGAGAGACCGGCCGGCCCGGCACCGATGATCACGACATCGGCGTCCGTGCCGTTCACAGGCTTTTCCTGAGCCTCTCCAGCCGCGCGAGGGTGGATTCCTTGCCGAGGATGACCATCGACTCGAACAGCGGCGGGCTGATGCGCTTGCCGCTGATCGCCGTGCGCAGAGGCCCGAACGCGACGCGCGGCTTGAGGCCCGCGCCATCCACGAGGGATGCCCGCAGCACCCGCTCGAGCTCCTCGTGCGACCAGGCGTTCAGCTGCTCGAGTGTCGCGATGGCCGCATCGAGAACGATCGCCGCGTCCGCGCCGGGGAGGGCATCCGCGTCGTAGGTGATCTCGTCATCCGGGGTGAACAGGAAGCCGAGCAGGTCGGGCGCATCGCCCAGCAGCTGCATGCGCTCCTGCACGAGCGGCCCGGCCTCGCGCAGTATCGCCTTCTGCGCGGGCGTTGGCGGATCGGACACATACTCGGAGAGGTATGGAACGAGCCGTGCCTCGAAATCTTCCGGCTCGAGCATCCGGATGTGGTCCCCATTGATCGACTCCGCCTTCTTCAGGTCGAAGCGGGCCGGGTTGGGGTTCACATCTGCGACGTCGAAGGCCGCGACCATCTCGTCGATCGTGAACACGTCGCGATCGTGGGAGAGCGACCATCCGAGCAGCGCGAGGTAGTTGATGAGCCCCTCACGGATGAAACCGCGCTCCCTGTGGTGGAACAGGCTCGAGGAGGGGTCGCGCTTGGAGAGCTTCTTGTTGCCCTCGCCCATCACGTAGGGCAGGTGGCCGAAGCGCGGGATGGCCTTGGCCACGCCGATCTCGATGAGCGCGTGATACAGCGCGATCTGCCGCGGGGTGGACGAGAGCAGATCTTCGCCGCGCAGCACGTGGGTGATGCCCATGATCGCGTCGTCGACCGGGTTCACAAAGGTGTAGAGCGGGATGCCGTTCGGACGCACGACGACGAAGTCGGTGAATGAGCCGGCCGGGAAGGTGATCTCGCCGCGCACGAGGTCGTCGAAGCTCAGTTCGGTGTCCGGCACCCGCAGGCGCAGGGCGGGCTCGCGGCCCTCCGCGCGATATGCAGCCTTCTGCTCCTCGCTGAGGTCGCGCTCGAAATTGTCGTAGCCCTGCTTCGGATCGCGCCCGTTGGCGACGTTGCGCGCCTCGATCTCCTCGCCGGTGGCGAAGCTCTCGTAGAGGTGACCAGTGGCTTTGAGCTTCTCGATGAGCTCCGCGTAGATGTCGTGGCGCTGGGACTGCCGGTAGGGGGCATCCGGCCCGCCGACACCCTCGCCCTCGTCCCAGGTGATGCCGAGCCAGTCAAGGCCGTCGAGCAACTGCAGATAGCTCTCTTCGCTGTCGCGGGCGGCATCCGTGTCTTCGATACGGAAGATCAGCTTGCCGCCGGTGTGCTTGGCGTATGCCCAGTTGAACAGTGCGGTGCGGATGAGGCCGACGTGCGGTGTGCCGGTCGGCGATGGGCAGAACCGCACGCGAACGTCGGAGCCGGATGCGGTGGTGAAGGAGGCAGACATTGGTTCAATTCTATGGGCCGTCTCCCTGGTCCGGCGCGGGTGCCGGTAGCACCATCGAGGCCGACCACCGCCGAAATGACGGAGATTTCACCCGATCAGCGCGAAAAGGAGGAGATTCGTGGCGGGACACTCGCATTTCTCCTCCTTTTCCGCCACGCCCAGGCTAGGAGAGATGCACCGCCACGAGCGCCATCCCGGCGATCGCCGCCCAGGAGAGCACGCCGACGACCATCGAGCGCAGGCCAGAGCCGACCAGCTTCTCCAGGCGGATGGCGACGCCGAGCCCGAAGAGCGCCATGGCGAGCACGATGGTCTGCACCATATCCGCACCGTTCAGTAACACGGCGGGCAGCGGCACGAAGGTGCGCAGCAACACCGCGACGATGAACCCCGCAACGAACAGCGGAATGATCGGAGGCAGCTTCTCCCCCTCGACCACACCCCGCGTGCGCCGCACGACCACGGATGCCGTGGCCACCATCGGCGCGAGCATGAGCACGCGGGTGAGCTTCACGACCACCGCGATCGCGAGCGCGGCGGACCCCGCGGTCTGCGCCGTGGCGACGACCTGTCCGACGTCGTGCACGCTCGCACCGACCCACTGCCCGAACTCGTGCGCGTTCAGGCCGAGCGGCCCCTGCAGCAACGGGAGCACGGCAATCGCGAGGGTGCCGAAGAGGGTCACGAGCGCCGCGGGCGTTGCCTGCTCCTCGGTCTTCGTTTTGGTCACTGCGCTCATCGCGCCGATGGCCGAGACACCGCAGATCGAGAAGCCGGTCGCGATCAGGATCGGTTCGTCGCCGGGCAGGCGGAACAGCCGGCCGAGGGCCCAGGTGATTCCGAAGGTGCAGAGCACGATGAGCACGGTGAGCACGATCGCGACCCAGCCGAGATGCGCGATGTCGACGAGGCTGAGCTTGAGGCCGAGCAGCACGATGCCCACGCGCATGAGCCGCTTGGCCGAGAAGGTGAGACCCGACTTCAGCACCCCGTCGATCCTGCGACGGGCTGCGGGAATCTGCCCGACGAGAATGCCCAGGGCGACGGATGCGGTAAGCAGCGGCACGCCGGGAAACAGCAGGTGAATGATGAAGGCCACGCCCGTCGCGACCAGCGCCGCGAGAATCCCGGGCAGCCACGGCATCCGCACCACCGTCACCATGCGTGGCCGCCGACGTTCGCCGCAACGTTCGCCGCAACGTTCGCCGCAACGGTGCGCCGTTCTGTCAACGATGCTGCGTCCATAACTGGCGCATCGTTGACAGAACGGCGCGTCATCGCCGACAGGATCGTTACCGGCGGGATCGCCGCACGAGGGTCGAGCGCACCCACTAGCGGCGACGCACGGGGTTGCTGAGGGTGCCGATGCCCGAGACGGTCACCTCGACGGTGTCTCCATCGACGATCGGGCCGACGCCGGCGGGCGTTCCCGTGAGGATGACGTCACCCGGCAGCAGTGTCCACACGCTCGATGCGTGCTCCACGAGTGTCGCCACAGAGTGCACGAGATCGCTGACCCTGCCCTGCTGGCGCAGCTCGCCGTTCACGCGGGCCTCGAGGGTCGCCGACGAGAGGTCGAACTCGGTCTCGACGAGCGGCCCCAGCGGGCAGAAGGTGTCGAAGCCCTTGGCCCTGGCCCACTGGCCGTCCGACTTCTGCAGATCGCGGGCCGTGACGTCGTTCGCGACCGTGTACCCGAAGATCACACTGTCGGCATCCTTCGCGGGAACGTTCTTCGCGATGCTGCCGATGACGACCGCGAGCTCCACCTCGTGCTCCACGTGCTGCGACTGAGGGGGAAGCACGATCGTGTCGCCCGTGCCGATCACCGAGGTGTTCGGCTTGAGGAACAGCAGCGGCTCGCTCGGAGCCTCTCCGCCCATCTCGGCCGCGTGCTCACGATAGTTCTTGCCGACGGCGACCACCTTGGAGCGAGGGATGACCGGCGCGAGCAGCTTGACCGCCGAACGCGGCACCCGCTCCCCCGTCGTGTCGAAGCCGCCGAACATGGGGTCGCCCGCGAGCACCACCAGTTCGTCGTCGTCCACGATCCCGAACCGGGGATCGCTGCCGCTGCCGCTGAATCGTGCGATCTTCACGTGGTCAACCGATCTTGTTGGAACTGTGTGGAGAAGGAGCGTGCGCTCAGGAGTCGAGGCGCATCATCCAGCCGTGGCGGTCTTCGCCGCGACCGTACTGGATGTCGGTGAGCTCCTGCCGAAGCGACATCGTGAGCTCGCCAGCCGGAGCATCCTCTGAGCCTATGGTGAAGTCGGCGGCCTTGAGCTGGGCGATCGGGGTGACCACGGCGGCGGTTCCGCAGGCGAACACCTCGACGATGTCTCCGGATGCCACACCCTCGCGCCACTCGTCGATCGTGATATGGCGGCGCTCGACCTTGTGTCCGCGATCCTTCGCGAGCTCCAGGATCGAGTCACGCGTGATCCCCTCGAGGATGCTGTCGGAGTCCGGCGTGACGATCGTGCCGTCCTTGTAGACGAAGACGATGTTCATGCCGCCGAGCTCTTCGATGTACTTGCCCTCCGCGGCGTCCAGGAAGAGCACCTGAGCGCATCCGTGGTCGTAGGCCTCGGCCTGGGCGACGAGCGACGACGCGTAGTTGCCGCCGGTCTTGGCCGCCCCCGTGCCGCCCTTGCCCGCCCGCGCGTAATTGGTCGACAGCCAGATCGACACGGGCGCGACGCCGCCGCTGAAGTATGCACCCGCCGGGCTGGCGATCACGTAGTAGTTGACCTTCTCCGCCGGACGCACGCCGAGGAACGCCTCCTTGGCGAACATGAACGGGCGCAGGTACAGGCTCGTCTCCTCAGCGTTCGGAACCCAGTTGCCGTCCACGGCGATGAGCTGCTTGAGCGACTCGATGAAGTACTCGGTCGGCAGCTGCGGAAGGGCAAGCCTCGTTGCCGAGCGCTGCATCCTGGCGGCGTTCGCCTCCGGGCGGAACGACCAGATCGACCCGTCCGCGTGACGGTAGGCCTTGAGCCCCTCGAAGATCTCCTGGCCGTAGTGCAGCACGGCCGCGGCCGGGTCGAGCGCGATCGGGCCGTACGGCTGCACGCGCGGGCGGTGCCATCCGCCCTTCGCCGACCAGCAGATGTCGACCATGTGGTCGGTGAAGTGCTTGCCGAACCCGGGGTTGGCCATCACGTCTTCGCGCTCCGCCTCGGAGCGAGCGGCCTCGTTCACGGTCACGGCGAATTCGAAACCGGTGGGGGCGAGCAGGTTCTTCATGATGGTCCTTTTCTGGTACGTCTGGTCAATCCTCGCCCGTCACCCGGCGAGGGCTTCGGCGATCGCGTCGCCGATCTGGCTGGTTGACCTGGTCGACCCGGCGGCGGTGGCGCCACGCGAGGCAAGGTCTGCCTTGACGGCCGCTGTCACTCCGGCCGCGGCATCCGCAAACCCGAGGAAATCGAGCAGGAGTGCCACGGAGAGAATGGCCGCGGTCGGGTCGGCCAGTTGCTGGCCTGCAATGTCTGGAGCGGAACCGTGAACCGGCTCGAACATGCTGGGGAAGGCTCCGTCGGGATTGATGTTGCCCGAGGCTGCCAGTCCTATTCCCCCGCTGATCGCGGCGGCAAGATCGGTGATGATGTCGCCAAAGAGATTGTCCGTGACGATCACGTCAAATCTACTCGGTTTGGTCACCATGAAGATAGTTGCGGCGTCGACGTGCAGGTAGTCGACAGCGATCTGCGGATACTCGGCCGAGACCGCATCGACCGTGCGCTGCCAGAGAGACCCCGCATTCACGAGCACGTTCGTCTTGTGCACGAGGGTGAGCTTCTTGGCCGGGCGACTGTTCGCGGTCTCGAAGGCGAAACGCACCACGCGCTCGACCCCGAATGCCGTGTTGATCGACACCTCGGTGGCGATCTCCTGCGGAGTGCCGACGCGGATGCCGCCACCGTTGCCGACGTACGGCCCCTCCGTGCCCTCCCGCACCACGACGAAGTCCACCGCGCCCGGGTCGGCCAGCGGCGACTCCACGGACGGGAAGATCATGGTCGGACGCAGGTTGACATAGTGGTCGAAGGCGAAACGAAGCTTGAGCAGGAGGCCGCGCTCGATGATGCCGCCGGCCAGCCTGGGGTCGCGCGGGTCTCCGCCGACCGCGCCGAGCAGGATGGCGTCGTGCTGCTTGAGCGTCTCCAGGTCGGCGTCGGAGAGGATGTCGCCTGTCGCGAGAAAGTGGGTCGCGCTGAACGGGTAGTCCGTGGTCGTCACGACCACGTCATCCGGAACCGCCGCGCGCAGCACCTTCACGGCCTCCGCGGTGACCTCGGGGCCGATACCATCCCCGGCAATGACGGCGAGGTTGATGGTGCGCGACATGGGGCCTCCTGCGGCGAAAACTGGTGTGGAGCCAGAATACCGCCTGCACGAAGCCGTTCCGTCGCGGGGTCAGCGGCCTCCGCCGCCACCGCCTCCACCTCCACCGCCGGAGAACCCGCCGCCGAAGGATCCACCCCCGAAGCTGCCCCCTCCGCTGCCCGACCACGATGACTGCGTCGGCGTGACCGTGCTGCTCGTCGTCATGGCGGAGCCGAGCCCGCCGAGCGACTGCGTGAACATGGCCGCGTTGAACGCGGAGCTGGAGACGTACCAGTCGGGGGAACTCGTCTGCTGCTCGTAGTACACCGCGAGTTCCTTGCTCCAGTCGCGCTCGACGCCCCACAGCACCGCGAAGGGCAGCAGCTTCTCGTAGAGCTTCACGAGCTGCGCACCGTCGCTCACGTCGAAACCCTCCGCCTTCACCCGCTCGGCACCCTCCGGGCTCTGCAGCATTGTCAGGCGATCGGCCTCGGCGAGGCGCAGGTAGTCGCGCATCCCGAGAAGGTAATCGCGCTGCTCCGCGCCCGCCTCCGTGAGCACGGCCGGCCGAATCGCGAACGCGATGGTGCCGAAGACGCACAGGAAGGTCACGATCACCGCAACGACCCCGAGCGGGTTGAAGGCGCCGAAGAACGCCGAAGCGATCGCCAGGCCGACCGCAACGAGGATCAGCAGGAACATGCCTCCGGCCGTGAGCAGCCCGACGAGCGAGGAACGCTTGGCCTTGAACCCCCGTGCGATCACCCGCTGTGCCGCGTCGGAGCGAACCTCGCCGATCGCCCGCGCGAGACGATCGTTCGTGACCCCGATCTCCTGCACCGCACCCGGCGTGAGCACACCGTCGCGGTCGACCTCGAGCGCCGATTTGATGGTGCCGAGAAGCTGCGCGTCGAGACCGCTCTTCTCGAGCTGCTGGACCACGGATGCCGGCACGCCCGCACTGCCGAACAGCGCGTGCATGAGTTCCAACTCCTCGTCGTCGAGCCCGCTCTGGTCGAGGAACTGCAGGGTGTACTTCGCTTTGCCCGCGGTCACCGGATAGTCGAGGATGCGGATCTTGTGTCGCACCGCGAAGCTCACGATCTGCGCGGCGAGCCCGTACCCCGTCCGTCCGATGAGGTGCGCCGCCTCCAGCAGGTTGAGGTTCTTCGGCGCGGTGTACTGCGGAACGATGATCCCGCTGCCCTTCGCATCCTTGGGGCCGAGAACGCGGCGCAGGATGGTGGTGACCAGGCCGCCGACAGCCAGAACCAGGACGACGATCGGGCCGGCAATACCCCACCATGGCGTCGGTCCTCGCTGCGGGAAGATCGAGGGCGCGGGCTCCGACTGCTGCTCGGGAGGCACCTGCACGAAGGTTCCCGCGGTGAAACCGATCACCACGGTGAGGTTCTCGTGGGCGGCGAGCGGGCCGGCCGTCGCCGTGAACAGGCGGGTGCCCGCGGGCCCGGCCGGATCATCCACCGGTCCCGTGATCTCACACCGGTCGGTCAATCCCTGCGCACCCTGGTAGCACGCATTGTTGCCGGTGAGCGCCGGCACGATGGCCGGGTCGACGTGCACCCGCGCGGTCACACTGCCGAACGGCTGGGAGAATCCGGTTCCGTTGGTGTCCCAATAGAGCTCGTCGTCGCCGGTGTCGGCGAAGGCACGCACGACGTTCTGCTGCGTGTAGGTGACGACGTAGCTCTGGCTACCGTGAACGTAGTCGTCCGTGCCGAGGGCGAGTTCGGTGAATCCGCCCGAGTCCGTGGTCTCAAAGTGCACCGGAGCCCCGTGCTCGTCGGTGACGGAGGCGACGGTGGTGTGCAGCGGGACGCCGTCGTAGTCGTTCGGAATCGCGCGGATGATGCCCCGGTTCTGGTCGACGTTCGGGAACTTCGCCACGAAGGTCTCCACGGTGCGCAGGGTCGAATGGCCCTCTGCATCCCTGGCCAGGTAGTAGTCGGCGCTGTACGAGGTGAACGAGAAGTCCTGTACTCCCGTGAGCACCTGAGCGGACGCGGCCTGCGGGGCGGAAACGGCCAGGACTGACGACATCAGCGCTGCCGCCAAGAGGGCCGTGATGGCCACGATTCTTCGAGGGGATCGGGTCATGCGCACGAGCCTATCGGGAGAACATACCCAGCTGTCTCCCAGTGATCTCCCAGTTCTACCCTCGTTTGGGGGGTTCTTTGCTACCCTTGATCCTGCGCCGATCCCCTGGCCACCCGGCCGGTCCGGCGCAAGAACGACAGGTGAAAGGACACACCATGGGTATAGGAACCGGTATCTTCCTTTTCGTCGTGGGCGCGATCGTGGCGTTCGCTATCAACATTCAGGTCGCGTGGGTCAACCTCGACCTCATCGGGTACCTGCTGATGGGCGCCGGAGTCGTCGTCTTCATCATCTCCCTCATCCTCGTACTGAGGCGGCGCTCCTCGGTCGTCACCACCCGCACCGGTGTCGACGCGGCCAGCGGCGAGCGAGTGGTGCAGAACGAGACCAAGAGCGACACGCTCTGAATGAGTTCTTAAAGACCGACGCGCCTCCCCCGTTCGGGTCGGGGCGAGGCGCGTCACTCAGTTCACACTGAAGAACTACTCCGTGATGTCGATCTCCCGCAGCAGCTCGGCGTTGATCGCCACCCGCACGGTCTCGAGCAGGCCGTCTGGCACCGGCGAGTCGACGGTGAGAACACTGAGCGCCTGGCCGCCCGCTTCCTTGCGGCTGATCTGCATGCCGGCGATGTTGATTCCGGCATCACCGAACTCCTTGCCGTAGATGGCGACGATGCCGGGGCGGTCGGCGTAGATCATCACGATGAGGTGATCGGTGACCGGCACCTCGACGTCGTAACCGTTGATCTCGACGATCTTCTCGGTCTGCTTTGTTCCGGTGAGCGTGCCGGAGACGGAGATCTGCGTGCCGTCGCTGAGTGCACCGCTGATGGTGAGAAGGTTGCGGTACTCGTCGCTCACGGCATCCGTCACGAGTCGCACCTGGATGCCGCGCTGCTCCGCGAGAAGCGGCGCGTTCACGTACGACACCGACTCGCTCACGATGTTGGTGAAGATTCCCTTGAGAGCCGCGAGCTTCAGGACGCTCACGTCGAACTCGACGATCTCGCCGCGCACCTCGACATCGACGGTCGTGAGCGGCGAGGTGTGGGCGAGGCCGCTGAAGACCTGCCCGAGCTTCTCCATGAGCGGGATGCCGGGCCGCACCGTCGGGTCGATGACTCCCCCGGCGACGTTGACGGCATCCGGCACGAGCTCGCCGGAGAGCGCGAGTCGAACCGACTTCGCGACGGAGACACCCGCCTTCTCCTGCGCCTCGTCTGTCGATGCGCCGAGGTGAGGGGTGACCACGACGTTGTCGAGGCTGAGCAGCGGGGACCCGGTGGGGGGCTCGCTGACGAACACGTCGAGTCCGGCGCCGGCAATCTTGTGCTCGCTGAGCGCGCGATGCAGAGCGTCTTCGTCGATGAGCCCGCCGCGGGCGACGTTGACGATGAACGCGGACGGCTTCATGAGCGCGAGCTGGGCGTCGCCGATCATCCCGGTGGTCTCGGGTGTCTTCGGCATGTGGATCGTGACGAAGTCGCTCGTGGAGAGCAGTTCCTCGAGGCTCACCAGGGTGACGCCGAGCTGCTGGGCGCGCGCGCTCGTGACGTAGGGGTCGTAGGCGATCACGTTCGTTCCGAAGGCCTGCATGCGAGCCGTGATGAGCGCGCCGATCCGGCCGAGGCCGATGATGCCGATGGTCTTCTCGTAGATCTCGACGCCCGTGTACTTCGAGCGCTTCCACTGATCGTGGGCGAGCGAATCGTGACCTGCGGGGATGTGCCTGGCGAGGCTCAGGATGTGACCGATGGTGAGCTCAGCAGCAGAGATGATGTTAGAGGTCGGCGCGTTCACGACCATGACTCCGGCGTTCGTCGCCGCCTTGATGTCCACGTTGTCGAGCCCGACACCGGCCCGCGCGATGACCTTCAGGGACTTCGCCGCCGCGATCGCCTCTGCGTCCACCTTGGTCGCGGAGCGCACGAGGATGGCATCCGCGTCCGCAAGGGCGGCCAGCAGTGCGGGGCGGTCGGTGCCGTCGACGGAGCGGACATCGAAGTCGGGACCGAGGGCATCGACTGTGGCGGGCGAGAGAACTTCTGCGATCAACACGATCGGTTTTGACACGAAAGGGTTCCTTTGACTGGGCAGGCGGACTGGGCATACAGCACTACGCGAGCGCCACGGTCATTGGGGCGCGGACACTCACACTTTACTGGGTGCCCGGAGTGCGTTACGCCGCCGGGGGTGTGCGGAGCCGTTGGCCGCGCGCGCCTCAGGCGATGAAGTTGACGAGAATCGGCGCGATGAGAAGCGATCCGAGCACCGCGCTCACGACGCAGAGACCCGCGGCGAAGATGAGCGCGCGCGCGAGAATGCCGCGCCCCCGGCCGAGCAGCAGGCCCACCACGAAAACGGCGGGCGAGAGGATGACGCCGAACACGAGCAGGATCCAGCCAGTGACCGAGATGCCGAGGTGGTAGCTCGCCCACACGCTCTGCGGAACACCGATGGCGTTGCCGATCCCCGCCCAGAAGGCGTAGCTGTAGAGAATCGCGAAGAAGATCGCGACCGCCCACACCGGCCAGGCGGCGCGCGTCTTCGAGGCGCGCACTGACGACACGGCGCTCATGCGCTCACCCCGATCACGAAGCCCCAGGGGATGAGCAGGAGCATACCGATGAGGAACGAGACGATGCGCACCCAGTTCCTGCGCCCCGCGGTGAGGGCGAGTGTCGCAATGAACCAGGCCGGGGCCGCAAGGATGGCCAGCAAAGTACTGATGTGTTGCATGATGTCGTTGAGCGGCACCCCGGTCTCCTGGTTGCCACGGATGGCGATGATGAGCCAGCCGACCGTGTAGAGCAGGTAAATGCCGCCGAAGATTCCGTAGACCACGAGCATGGTCGAACTGATGCCTGGAGCGAGGGTGGCCTCGTCGTCGGCCGGGACATCCGGTTCAGCCGAATCGACGTGGGTCGAGTCGGCCTCGCCGCCCCAGCTCAGTGCCTCGTCGTTCTCGTCCACCATCTCAAAACCCTATCGCGGCCTCGGCCGGCGACCCGCTATTCGTAACTCCTGCAGAAGGCGGCGCAGGCGCGAGCAGCCCGCGCAGCTCCGGGGCAGCGGATGCCGCACGCAGCATTCTGCAGGAGTTACGAACCGTAGGCGACGGGCCTGAAACGACGGAAAGGTGGGGCCGAAGCCCCACCTTTCCTGAGTTCCCGAAGCCGCGAGTGCTGCCGCGGCGGCTGACGTGCCGTTTAGCGAGCGACCTCGCCGTCGACGTAGTCGGCGTCCTGCTGCTTCCAGGCGAAGAGCTTGCGCAGCTCGCGACCGGTCTCCTCGATCGGGTGCTGCTCGCCCTTCTTGCGCAGTGCGAGGAACTCCGGAGCACCGGCGTCCTGGTCCGCGATGAAGCGCTTGGCGAAGGTGCCGTCCTGGATGTCGTTCAGCACCGACTTCATGTTCTCCTTGACGTGCGGGTCGATGACGCGCGGGCCGGAGACGTAGTCGCCGTACTCGGCCGTGTCCGACACGCTCCAGCGCTGCTTGGCGATGCCGCCCTCGTTGATCAGGTCGACGATGAGCTTGAGCTCGTGCAGCACCTCGAAGTAGGCGATCTGCGGCTGGTAACCGGCCTCAGTCAGGGTCTCGAAGCCGTACTGGATGAGCTGCGAGACACCGCCGCAGAGCACGCTCTGCTCGCCGAACAGGTCGGTCTCGGTCTCCTCGGTGAAGGTGGTCTTGATGCCGCCTGCACGCAGGCCGCCGATGCCCTTCGCGTAGGACCAGGCGAGATCCCAGGCATGACCGGAGGCGTCCTTCTCGACGGCAACGATCACGGGAACGCCACGGCCGGCCTCGTACTCGCGACGCACGGTGTGGCCCGGACCCTTGGGGGCGACCATGATGACGTCGACACCCTCCGGTGCCTCGATGTAGCCGTAACGGATGTTGAAGCCGTGGCCGAAGAGAATGGCCTTGCCCGCAGCGAGGTGCGGCTGGATGTCGTCGCGGTAGATGTGACGCTGGTACTGGTCTGGCGCGAGGATGACGATGAGGTCTGCCCACTCGGACGCGTCAGCGACGGAGAGGACCGTGAATCCGGCCTCCTCCGCCTTCGGCTTCGACTTCGAGTCCGCCTTCAGCGCGACGACGACCTCGACACCCGAGTCGCGCAGGTTCTGCGCGTGCGCGTGACCCTGCGAACCGTAACCGATGACGGCGACCTTCTTGCTCTGGACGATGGACAGATCGGCATCTTTGTCGTAAAAGATTTCGGTCACGTTCTTGCTCCTTGTTTGTTGATTACCGCCGGTCGAGTAGCTCGCGAAGCGAGTGTATCGAGACCTGCTGTTCTGGTTGTGTGCGGGTCTCGCTACGGTCGCTGAGCGACCTACTCGACCAGCGATTGGACTAGTTCTTGAAGATCCGTTCGGTGATGGACTTGGAACCGCGACCGATCGCGAGAAGTCCGGACTGCGCGATCTCCTTGATGCCGTACGGCTCGATCACTCGCAGCAGGGCCTGCGTCTTGGCGGTGTCACCGGTGACCTCGATCACCAGGGCATCCGCGGTCACGTCGACGATCCTGGCGCGGAACAGGTTGGTGGCCTCGAGGATCTGGCTGCGAGTCGTGTTGTCGGCGCGCACCTTGATCAGCATGTGCTCGCGCTGCACGGTCTGGGCCTGGTCCAGCTCGACCACCTTGATCACGTTGACGAGCTTGTTGAGCTGCTTGGTGACCTGCTCGAGCGGCAGCTCCTCGACATCCACGACGACCGTGATGCGCGAGAGTCCGTGGATCTCGCTCTTGCCCACGGCGAGGGACTCGATGTTGAACCCGCGACGGGCGAACAGCCCGGCAACGCGCGTGAGGAGCCCTGGCTTGTCTTCGACGAGAAGTGACAGTACGTGGCTCATCGTCTACTCCTCCTCCCACTTGGGCGCATTATCTCGGGCGTACTGCACCGAGGAGTTGCCGACACCCTGCGGCACCATCGGCCACACCATGGCGTCGCGGCTCACGATGAAGTCGATGACCACGGGGCGATCGTTGGTCTCGTTCGCCAGCATGATCGCGGCATCCACCTCTTCCTTCTTGGTGACACGGATCGCGAGGCAGCCGTACGCCTCGGCCAGCTTCACGAAGTCGGGGATCATGACCGTGTCAGCACCCGTGTTGAGGTCGGTGAAGGCATGCCTGCCGTCGTAGAACAGCGTCTGCCACTGGCGGACCATGCCGAGCGAGGAGTTGTTGATGATCGCGACCTTGATCGGGATCTTGTTGATGGCGCAGGTCGCAAGCTCCTGATTGGTCATCTGGAAGCATCCGTCACCGTCGATCGCCCACACTGTGCGGTCGGGCTGGGCCACCTTCGCGCCCATGGCGGCCGGCACGCCGTAACCCATGGTTCCCGCTCCGCCGGAGTTGAGGAAGGCGTTTGGCCGCTCGTACTTGATGAACTGCGCGGCCCACATCTGGTGCTGGCCGACGCCGGCCGCGTAGACGCCCTCCGGTCCCGTGAGTTCGCCGATGCGCTGGATGACCCCCTGCGGAGACAACAGCCCGTCCTCCGGCTCCTCGAAGCCGAGCGGGAACTCGTTCAGGAGGTATTCGAGCCTCGTCCACCACTCGGTGATGTCCGGCTTGTGCTTCTTGATCGCCTCCGCATAGGCGAGCGTCAGATCGGCGATGACATCTTTGGCATCGCCGACGATGGGAACATCGGCGACGCGGATCTTGGAGATCTCCGCGGGGTCGATGTCGACGTGAACCACTTTCGCGCCGGGGGCGAACTCACTCGCCTTGCCCGTCACGCGGTCATCGAAGCGAGCGCCGAGCGAGATCAGCAGATCGGACTCCTGGATGGCGAGCACCGCTGGGACAGTGCCGTGCATACCGGGCATACCCAGGTGCTGCTTATGCGAGTCTGGAAAAGCGCCGCGCGCCATGAGCGTCGTGACGACCGGGGCTCCCGTCGCTTCGGCGAGTGCGAGCAACTCTGCGGATGCTCCGGAGCGGATGACGCCGCCGCCGACGTAGAACACGGGTCGCTTCGCCTCGGCCAGCAGGTGCGCCGCGGCCTGGATCTGCTTGCCATGGGCCTTGGTCACGGGGTGGTATCCGGGCAGGTCGACCTTGGGCGGCCAGATGAAGGGTGCGCTGTTCTGCTGTGCGTCCTTGGTCACGTCCACGAGCACCGGTCCAGGGCGACCCGTTGTCGCGATGAGGTACGCCGCCGCGATGGTTGCAGGCACGTCTTCCGGGCGCGTGACGAGGAAGGAGTGTTTGGTCACCGGCATCGTGATGCCGACGATATCGACCTCCTGGAACGCGTCCGTGCCCATCGATGTGGAGAACACCTGACCGGTGATCGCGAGCAGCGGCACGGAGTCCATGTGCGCATCCGCGATGGCCGTGACGAGGTTGGTCGCGCCGGGGCCGGAGGTGGCAATGCAGACGCCGATCCTGCCGCTCGAGGACGCATAGCCCTCAGCAGCGTGGCCGGCACCCTGCTCATGACGAACCAGGATGTGGCGGATGGTGGTCGACGACATGAGCTCGTCATAGAACGGCATGATGGCACCGCCGGGCAGACCGAACACATCCTTGATGCCGAGGTGCTCGAGCGAGCGCAGAATCGCGCCGGAGCCGGTCAGTACTTCGGGAGCCTGCGCCTTGCTCTTACTCGTCGTTGGTGAAGCGTGGGGCACGGGAATGGATTCCGTGGACATCTGTCAGATCCTTGAATTATGAGACGCGAATAGTGAGCGCAAACTACCCAGTGATCGCGCCCACGGCTGCGGAGTGCACGAGCTTCGAATATTTTGCGAGAACGCCACGGGTATAGCGCGGAGGAAGTGGAGCCCAGCCATCCTGGCGAGCTGCCAGCTCTGAAGGCTCGACCAGTAGATCGAGCGAGCGAGCTGCGATATCGACCCGTATTAGATCACCATCGCGCACGAAGGCGATTGGACCTGCGTCCACCGCTTCGGGTGCTATGTGGCCGATACACAGTCCGGTTGTGCCGCCTGAGAACCTGCCGTCTGTCAAGAGTAGTACATCCTTGCCGAGGCCTGCACCCTTGATGGCCGCCGTGATGGCGAGCATCTCGCGCATGCCCGGCCCGCCCTTCGGGCCCTCGTAGCGGATGACGAGAACCTCGCCCTTGTTGATCGTGCCCGCGGCGAGCGCATCGAGCGCCTCACGCTCGCGCTCGAAGACCCGTGCGGGGCCCTCGAACACGTCGGTGTCGAATCCAGCCGTCTTCACGACGGCGCCCTCCGGCGCGAACGATCCGTGCAGAATGGTCAGGCCTCCGGTCTTGTGGATGGGATTGTCGAGCTTGCGCAGAACCGTGCCGTCGAGGTCGCGGGGCTTGAGCTCCTCGAGGTTCTCGGCGAGGGTCTTGCCTGTGACGGTGAGCGCGTCGCCGTGCATGAGTCCGGCCTCGAGCAGCGCGCGCATGACGACGGGAACGCCGCCGTGCTTGTCGACGTCGTGCATGACGAACTGCCCGAAGGGCTTGAGATCGCCGATGTGCGGCACCTTGTCACCGATGCGGTTGAAGTCGTGCAGGCTGAGTTCGACCTCCGCCTCGTTGGCGATCGCGAGCAGGTGCAGGACGGAGTTGGTGGAACCGCCGAAGGCCATGACCACGGCGATCGCGTTCTCGAACGCCTCGCGGGTGAGGATGTCCCTGGTCGTGATGCCCTGGCGCAGCAGGTTGACAACGGCCTCGCCACTGCGGTGCGCGTAGTAGTCGCGACGACGGTCTGCCGCAGCCGGGGACGCGGAGCCGGGGAGACTCATCCCGAGCGCCTCGGCAACGCTCGCCATGGTGTTCGCGGTGTACATTCCGCCGCAGGCACCCTCGCCCGGGGCGAAGGCACACTCGATGATCTTTGCGTCTTCTTCGGACATCCGCCCGGCCTGCACCGCGCCGACGGCCTCGAAGGAGTCGATGATCGTGATCTCCTTCTCCGTGCCGTCGCTGAGCTTGACCCAGCCCGGCGCGATCGAGCCGGCGTAGAGGAAGACGGATGCCAGGTCGAGCCGAGCGGCCGACATCAGCATTCCGGGGAGCGACTTGTCACACCCGGCCAGCAGCACGGAGCCGTCGAGGCGCTCGGCCATCATCACGGTCTCGACGGAGTCGGCGATGACCTCGCGCGACACGAGCGAGAAGTGCATGCCCTCGTGCCCCATGGAGATTCCGTCGGAGACCGAGATCGTGCCGAACTGCAGGGGGTAGCCTCCGCCGGAGTGCACACCCTCCTTCGACGCTTGCGCGAGGCGGTCGAGGGACAGGTTGCACGGGGTGATCTCGTTCCACGAGCTCGCGATCCCGATCTGCGGCTTGTCCCAGTCAGCGTCTCCCATGCCGACCGCACGCAGCATTCCGCGAGAGGTCATGGCTTCGATTCCGTCAGTGACGGTGCGGCTTCGGGGTTTCACGTCGTGATCTGGCATGTATCGAGTGTATGACCTTGCCGCGGTGGGGTGCGGCGGCCCGAGGCACCGCGACCCGCGAGCTCGCCAAGGCCGCGGGCGCCATGCGACGAGTACCCCACGGCCGAGTAGCTGAGCCTTCCGGCGACTGAGAAGCGGATGCCCGGCTACGGCCGAGAGCTCGCCTCCCGCAACCGCGCGAGCTCGTCGAGCACCGGCGCGACGTCCTGCGGCGACTCCACCCGGAATTCCGCCGAGGTGTCACCGTGGCCGACCTTCAGCCCGAAGTCGCCGTCGCGGAGCGCGGCAAAGGCGTCCTCGTCGGTCACGTCGTCCCCCGCAAAGAAGGTCGCCGTCGCCCGCGTGTGTTCGCGCAGCAGCTCGATCGCCTCCCCCTTGGTGGTGCTGCGGACCGAGAACTCGAGCACGTTCTTTCCGTGGCGCACGGTGAGCGGCGGGAGCTCCGCCTCGGTGCGCTGCAGGGCGAGGAGCTGCGCCGCCCGGCCATCGGCATCCGTCGCGAGCCTCGTGTGCAGCGCGAACCCCGCAGGTTTCGACTCGACCCACACCTCATCGAAGCCCGCAGCGACGTTGCGGAGCAGCGCGCCGAGCTCCGCCACTCGCGCGTGCTCAGCGTCATCGAGTGACAGTCTGGCGTCAGGCGTGTCGAGCTTCACTTCGATGCCGTGCGAGCCGATCAGCAGAACCCGGTCGGGGTTCTCGGAGACCCTCTCGAGACTCGCCAGGGCGCGGCCGGAGACGAGGGCGACCCTCGTGTCCGGCGCTGCGACGAGTCTCAGCATCGCCGCGCGGGCCTCGGGCAGAGCCCGAGCCTTCTCGGGCTCATCGACCTCGGGCGCGAGGGTGCCATCGAAGTCGAGCGCGACGAGCAGGCGCCCGGTGCCAGCCAGTTCCCGTAGCGATTCCTCGAGCAGCCCTGACGTGTCCGATGCCCGTGAACTGGTCATGACTCGGATGGGCTGTGCTGGTTCTCGATGAGCTCGTGCAGGAACGCCGACGACCACTTCGCGACGTCGTTCACCATGACCTTCCTGCGCATGGCACGCATCCTGGCTCGCCTGTCTCTCTTGGGCATCTCGACCGCGCGCAGGACGGTGTCCTTGAGTCCGTCGATGTCGTGCGGGTTGATGCGCAGCGCCCTGGTCAGTTCGTCGGATGCTCCCGCGAACTCGCTCAGGATGAGCACGCCGTCCTCGTCGAAGCGGCACGCCACGTACTCCTTGGCCACGAGGTTCATCCCGTCGCGCAACGCCGTGACGAGCATGACGTCTGCCGCGAGGTACAGCGCGACCATCTCCTCCCGCGGGTACCCGTGGTGGTGATAGCTGATCGCGGTGTGGCTGATCGTGGCGAAATCGCCGTTGATGCGCCCAACCGTGAGCTCGATGTCGTCGCGGAGCGCCATGTATGCCTTGACCCGTTCGCGGCTCGGGTTGGCCACCTGCACGAGCGTGACGTTCTCGACGTCGAGCTTGCCCTCAGCGAGCAGTTCGCCATAGGCCTGCAGCCTGTGGGTGATGCCCTTGGTGTAGTCCAGTCGGTCGACGCCGAGCATGATCGTCGTCGGGTTACCGAGATCCTCGCGGATCTGTTTCGCACGCGCCTGGATCTTCGGATCCCGCGCAAGCGTCTCGAAGCTCTGCGAGTCGATCGAGATCGGGAACGCCTTCGCTGTGACGCTGCGGTGGGGACCAGCGCTGTGCACCGGACCGTTGGCCCTGACCCCCGGCGACGGATCGACGAGCGGAACGTCGATGAGCGGCCCCTTGGTCGCGAACCCCTTGAGCCGCCTGACCGCGAGCGAGAAATTGTTGGCGTCTGCCGTGCGCTGGAAGCCGATCACGTCGGCTCCGAGCAGACCCTCGATAATCGGCGTGCGCCACGGGAGCTGGGAGTAGATGCCGTACGGCGGGAACGGGATGTGGTTGAAGAAGCCGATCGTGAGATCCGGCCGCAGTTCGCGCAACAACTTCGGCACCAGCTGCAGCTGATAGTCCTGCACCCACACCACGGCATCCCGCGCGCTGATTGCCGCCGTGGCCTCCGCGAACCGCCGGTTGACCCTGAGGTAGGCCTCCCACCAGTCCCGCTGGTAGGTCGGTGGTGCGATCACGTCGTGGTACAGCGGCCACAGGGTGTCGTTGGAGAAGCCCTCGTAGTACTTCTCCACCTCGTCCTGACTGAGCACGACCGGGATCACCCGGATGCCCTCGCTGTCGAATGGATCGAAGTCGAGGTCGGGCTGACCGCCCCAGCCGACCCAGGCGCCGCCCTTGGAGCGCATGACCGGCTCGAGCGCGGTCACGAGCCCGCCGGGAGAATGCTGCCATTCCGCGTTGCCCGCGGGATCGATCACGCGGTCGACCGGCAGCCGGTTGGCGACGACGACGAAGGAATAGGTACTGGCGCCTGCGTGTGGTTTACCGGTCATCCCGCTTGCTCACTGTCGTCTCGCCGGCACCTGGATCGCGACGGTGCCGTGTTTCGCTGGTACCGCGCCAAGGCGGTGCGAAGCCGCCTCCACGTTACCAGCCCCGTCCCGGCTACCATGGCGAACATGGCAACCACGCGGCTCTATCGCGCAGGCACAATCGTCGCGAAGGACTTTCCGGTGGCGGACATCTCCGATCACACGGGCGAGGAGGGCTGCACGGTCTGGGCCGACTTCGTGTCGCCCACCGAGGACGAGCTCTCGTCGATCGAGGAGGAGCTCGGCCTGCACCGCCTCGCCGTCGAAGACGCCCTGCACGACTTCCAACGGCCCAAACTCGACCGCTACGACACCCACCTCTTTCTCGCGGCCTACGCGGTGACGCTCGACACCGTCACGGGCGAGCTGCGCACGAGCGAGGTGAAGGCGTTCATCACGCCGCACGCGCTCGTCACCGTGCACGAACCGGACTTCGACATCCGCTCCGTGGTCGCCCGCTGGGACAACGACACCGACCTCGCGGATCGCGGCATCGGCTTCCTGCTCTGGGGCCTGCTCGACGTGATCGTCGACGGGCACTTCGACGCCGTCCAGTCCCTGGATGCCGAGATCGAGTCGCTGGAAGACGCCCTCTTCGACGACGTGCCGCGAGACAAGGAGGTGCAGAAGCGGTCGTTCCAGCTGCGCAAGTCGCTCGTGCTGCTGCGCCGTGTCGTGCTGCCCATGCGGGAGGTCGTCAACACCGTCCTGCGCCGCGATCTGCAGTCCATCGACCCGGCGATGATGCCCTACTTCCAGGACGTGTACGACCACGTGCTGCGCGCCACAGAATGGACGGAGTCGCTTCGGGATCTCGTGACGACGATCCTGGAGACCAACATCAGCATCCAGGGCAACCGGATGAACATGATCATGAAGAAGGTCACGAGCTGGGCCGCGATCATCGCCGTGCCCACCGCGATCACCGGATTCTTCGGCCAGAACCTCGCCTTCGCCGGCTTCGGCACGGTCTGGGGCCTGTGGATGTCGGTGGTGCTCATCGTCGCCGTCTCCGGCCTGCTCTACCTCGGTTTCAAGAGGCGCGACTGGATCTAGTAGTACTTAGTTAGGTGGGACGCGATGTGCTGCGTAATGCGAGGGCGTCCGGTGGTCGGTCGATTTTGGTCTCTCAAGTGCCGCGTCATTAACTACGACGACGCTTGAAGCGGGTCTGCCGATCTATCGCACTTGGAATGTGGCGGTGCATTCACCTTATGATTTGCACTCCATTCCATTCTCAGGAGTCGCGACTGCGTACTACTGGCAGGCGTATGCTCAGACCAATCTGTATGCGGTCGCCGGCAATCTCGTAAGCGCTGTCGCCGGAGGTACTCTCACGACGGTGATTGCTGACTGCGTCGTCGGCGACCCAAGCGATTCGATTATCGCTCAATGAAGTCTCACACCGAGGAGTAAACGTGGGAACCGCGAAGATGTTTGGTGCTGCCTCACGAATGAGCACCAGGCAGTTACATGATGATCAAGAGAGGATCGCCAACTTCGCAGGACCATTGTTCGAGTTGGTCAGCCCGCATAGCGGGCTGACCTTCTCGGGCTTCACCTGGCAGGGTCGGGACGATCGAGATATTAGGGCTAGCCTCGTGTACGGCTCCAATGAGGGGCCTCACGCCGCGGAAGTCACAACTTGGCTAGAGCCTTGGAAGGTCGACAACCCAGCTGGCCTGGACACGCTCGATGTTGCTTCGCTTGAGTTCTTGGCAAATCACGCCCCGTCTCTGCGTCCATCCGTGGATCCTGCGGATCATGATCGATTCGTCGCCGCAGTCCAATCACTGCCCAAACAAGCCCGATCGCTGAGGGTCGCTGGTCGATCAGTTCCGGCGTTATATGTTCAGCACGGCGAGCTGACCGTTCTCCTTCTCGCGGTCGGCGAGGTCGAAGTCACCCTCGGTATCAACTTCGAGCTTCCAGACGACCTTGAGCTGACGGTAAAGCTAGTGGACATCTAGGACCCATCGCGGCCATCCGGTAGCTAATGCAGGAGATTCTGCAACACGCCATGATCCGCGTCCAGCCGTTTCAGACGACGTGTCCCTGAATCTCCTGCGTTATGCCTGGGCCTGCACGAACCTCGGTGCGGCGAGCAGGAGACCCTGCGTGCGCCTCGTGCGACGGATGGCGACCAGCGCCACGAGCACGCTGCCGATCCCGAAGCCGAGCAGGGTGAGCGCCGCGGCAACGACCGAACCGATGTCGCCTCCCGCGATGATGCCCTGCATCCCCTGCACACCATAGGTGAGCGGCAGCAGCGGGCTGATCCACTGGAACGGAGTCGCGAGAAGCTGAATCGGATACAAGCCGCCGGTGGAGGTGACCTGCACGGCAAGCACGAACAGCGACACCACGAGACCCGCCTTGCCGAGGCCGATCGTGAGCAGGTAGTGGAACGCGGTGAATGCGAGCGCCATGAGCACCGAGAATCCGAGGGTCGCGGGCAGGGAGCTCCAGGAGACGCCGAGCGCGAGATGCAACAGACCGACCAACAACAGCGCCTGCGCCGCGGTGATCGCGCCGGCCTTCGCGAGGGAGGCGAACACGAGCCGGCCGTTCGCGGCCGTGGAGGACAGCGCCCGCCTGGTCACGGGACGCAGCACGAGGAACACCGCGAGCGCGCCGATCCAGAGGCCGAGGGGCACGAAGAAGGTCGCGATGACCTGGCCGATGTCGGCGATGCGGTTGTCGTGGCTGACCGTGACGGCCACCGGGTTCGAGGCGACCTTCGCGGAGGACGCTGCCGTATCCGCATCGGAGCTGGGGATCTGGCTCGCGCCGCTCTGCAGCCCTGAGGCGAGCGATTTCACGCCGTCGTTGAGCCCGGCAGAACCCGCGGCGAGCTGCTGGGCGCCAGAGGCACTCCTGGCGATGCCACCCTGGATACCGCTGATCCCGGATGCCGCCTGCTGGGCGAGCGTCGCGCCACCCGCGGCCGCCTCCGAGAGCTTCGCGCTGAGCGCATTCACCGTTGCGAGCGCGACCGGGTTGCTCGGGTCGGCCTGGAGGCCCGCGTTTGCCTGGGCGAGGGCCTGCGCGAGCTGGCTCACGCCATCCGTGTAGCTCGCCACTCCCCCGCTGAGCTGGGTGAGTTTCGACGCACCGGAACTCAGGGTGCCGAGTCCGCTCGCGAGCGAATCGACGCCCGAGGTGTACGCGCCCACTCCGCTCGAGAGCTGCGCAGCACCATCTGCCGCGCTCGAGAACGCGCCGCCGATCTCGCCCATGCTCGAGTAGAGGCCCGAGATGTACTGCGCCGTCACCGCCTTGCCGAAGGTGTTCGCCATGCTGTCGCCGACCGTCTGGGCGAGCGCGCCGGTGAGGTAGCTGTGCGCGTCATCCGTCTTGATCGCGAGCTTCGCCTGCTGCGGAGAGCTCGAGCTGAGCGACAGGATGGAACTGGAGAAGTTCTTGGGCACGGTGAGGATCGCGTACACCGAACCGTTGGCGAGCGCCTTCTTGGCCGCCTTCTCGTTGGTGATGCTCCAGTCGAAGCCCGCGCTTCCCCCGGTGAGTTCCGTGACGAGCTGGCGTCCGGCGAAGACCGGGCTCTTGGTGCCGTCCGGTGCCGTCGTGTAGACGAGGGTGTCCTGGTTGACGATGGCCGCGGGGATGCGGTCGAGCGCGCTGCCGGAATTGGACAGCGCACCGACGAAGAGGCCCGCGAACGCGAGCGGAACGAGCACGACGGCGGCCAGTGCGGACCAGCGCAGCCAGCGGCGACGGAGACGAGATGTTGCGATGGACTGGCTCATCGGAGCGACTCCTGATCGTGTGAAGTAGTTGTGACGTGGTCTGCGCTGGGTGAATCGAGGTCGAGGTCGACGACCGCGCGGGTGCCGGAGCATTCGGCCGCATCCGACCGCAGCGGCTCCGGAGTTCCGATGACGATCGTCGTGCCGGCGTCGGCGAGCGCGCAGATCGTCGTGACGAAGGCGCTCTCGTCGTCGGCCGTCACGAACGGGTCGATCTGGTCGAGCATGACCACGGGGGTACGCTCGGCGAGCGCGACGAGTGAGAGCGCGAGGGCACGCTCGAACTGGGGAAGCTGCTGCGGCTGCGAGTGCTCGGAGAAGGGCGAACGGCTGGCCGCCGTGAGCCCGTCGATGAGCTTCAGCACCCTGCGACGCACGAGCCAGGACCGGTACCACGGCTGGGTGAGTTCGAGCCGCTCGGTCAGCAGCTCGCCGAGGGTGACCCGGTTGTCGGTGCGCTCGAAGCCACCGACCTCGGCCATCGCGACGAGCCGGGCGACGTTCGCAGATTCGGAGGGCAGCGGATGTCCGCCCAGCTGCGCGTGCCCGGACACCGGCTCGAGACGCCCGCCCAGGGTCGCGGCCAGCATCCTCCGCTCGGCAAGCCCGCCGCGCGCAAGCACGAGGGCACCGGCGGGGACACTGAAACTGAGCGGTCCGATCGGATGCTCGGCGCTGCCGACGACGAGCGAGTCAGCGCTGATCGCGGAGCCACGCTGGCCCGCCGTCCAGAGCACGGCATCCTGGTGCTCGCGCAGCTTCTCGCCCTCGATGTCCATGTTGGGCAGCAGTCGGCCAAGCCATGCGGGCATCCACCAGGCCGCCCTGCCGAGCAGGGTCATGATCGCGGGGACGAGCGTCATGCGCACGAGGAAGGCGTCGAAGGCGATACCCGTGGCGAGGCCGAGCGCGATCGGCTTGATCGTGCCCGAGCCCTCGGGAACGAAGGCGAAGAAGACGAAGAACATGATGAGCGCGGCGGCCGTGACCACCCGCGCGCCGTTGGCGAAGCCGCGGGAGACCGAGTGCCTCGCCCTGCCGGTCTTCACGAACTCCTCGCGCATCCCCGAGACGAGGAACACCTCGTAGTCCATGGCGAGACCGAAGAGCACTGCCATGAGGATGATCGGC
The DNA here is from genome assembly GCF_040227205.1 of Parafrigoribacterium humi. NCBI lineage: Bacteria > Bacillati > Actinomycetota > Actinomycetes > Micrococcales > Microbacteriaceae > Parafrigoribacterium > Parafrigoribacterium humi. The sequence continues at coordinate 95,115 of NZ_JBELOA010000007.1, forward strand.
ATGAAGCTCAGGATGGGGCCGGGGTTCGCGACACCCACGACATCGGCCAGCCAACCCCACTGGAAGATCGCGACGACCACGCCGAAGGAGGCGACGACGGAGAGCAGGAAGCCGACGGCCGCCTTGAGCGGCACGAGCACCGAGCGGAACACCATCATGAGCAGCAGCACCGAGAGGCCGACCACGATGAGTCCGAAGGGGATGAGCGCGGCGGTCAGCCGGTTGGAGATGTCGATGCCCACCGCTGTCGCTCCCGTGACGGAGATCGGGGTATCGAACTGCTTCTGGATGGCCGGGGCCAGGTCGCGGATGTTCTGCACGAGCGCCTTGGTCTCCAGGGCATCCGGCGCGGAGCTCGGGATCACCTGGATGATCGCGGTGTCGAGGCCTGCATCCGGGAGCCCCTGGCTGACGTAGCTCACGTCGTCGAGCGCGTTCAGCCGCTTGCCGATCGCGGCGAGGTCACCCTGGATGTCCGTGGTCTGGGTGATGTCGACGGCCACGACGAGCGGGCCGTTGTAGCCGGGACCGAACCCCTTGCTGATCTGGTCGTAGGCCTGTCTCTGGGTCGAGCCGACGGGCTCTGAACCGCCGTCTGGGAGGTTCAGGTCCATGCTGAGCGCGGGAATCGCGAGCGTGCCGAGCACACCGATCACGGCGATCGTCGCGATAATCGGGTGCCGCATGACGCCCTTCACCCAGCGCAGGCCCATGGTCGGCTTTCCGCCCTCGTCGTGCGCGGTGGCCCTGCGCGCGGCGCGCGATCCGGGCTTCGGCGCGAGCCTGCCCTTCGCGAGTCCGAGCAGCGCGGGCAGCAGGGTGGTGGCCACACCGATCGCCACGAGCACCGCGAACGCCGCGCCCACACCCATCACGCTGAGGAACGGGATGCCCACGACGAGCAGTCCGAGCAGGGCGATGATGACCGTGACACCGGCAAAGACGACCGCGCTTCCGGCCGTTCCCACCGCGGTCGCGGCGGACTCCTCCGGGTCCTCTCCCCTGGCCAGCTGGGTCCGGTGCCGCGACAGGATGAACAGGGCGTAGTCGATGCCGACCGCGAGCCCGATCATGAGGGCGAGCATCGGCGCAGTGCTCGAGACCGAGGTGAATGCCGAGACGACACTGATGCCGCCGATCACGACACCGACGCCGACAAGCGCGCTCAGCAGCGGCATCCCGGCGGAGACGAGCGACCCGAAGGTGATGAGCAGCACGACGCCTGCGAAGATCACGCCGAAGACCTCGGTGATGGTGATGCCGAAGGTGTTGTCCTGGAAGACCTGGCCGCCAAAGTCGACCGTCATGCCCGCATCCCTCGCAATGGATGCCGTGGCCGTGAGCTTCTCGAGTGTCGCCTTGCTCACGTGCGACGAGTCACCGGTGAACTGCACCTGCGTTCTCGCCATCTCGTGGTTCGGCGTGATCGCCTTGCCCGCGTACTGGTTGAACGGCGAGACGACGGTGTCGACCCCGGGGATCTTCTCGATCGTCGTGGCCATCTTCTCGATGGCGGCCTTGTACGGTGCGTCCTCGACGGATGCCCCTGCCGGAACCTCGTAGACGGCCTGCGCGCTGGCCCCCGCGACAGACGGGAACACGGCGTCGAGTCGATCGAGGGCGTTCTGCGACTCCGTGCCCGGAATCGCGAAGGACTCCTGCGTCTGGCCGCCGAGGGCGACGCCACCACCGAGGATCGCGATGAAGAGCACGACCCACACGCCGATGACCGTCCAGGCACGACGGTAGGAGAACCGGCCGAGCCGGTAGAGAAGGGTGGCCACGGTTACTCCTGCTGCTGTTTCTGGGTTGAACGAACAGTGACGGGTGCCAGAAGCTCCGTCACGATGGTGATGAGTGCCGCCCTGGTCTCGTCTTCCGGAGGCGCATCCAGCTCGAACGACGACTGCGTGACGAGCATGTACGCGGCGCCGCCGAGTGCGATGCCGAAGCGCATGCGGTCTTCTGTCGAGGTGAGGGTGGAGGTGAAGTATGTGGCCAGGCGCACCACGAGCTCGTTGGCGCGCTGCACGACAGGCACGTCCTCGAGCGACTTGCCCTGGTTGATGAACATGTGCACCTCGAGCCGGTGCGCGAGCAGGAAGTCGACGAAGTCGGAAATGAAGGTCTCGCGCATCTCGGCGCTGAGGGCCTGCGAGGCCATGGCTTCGAGGATCGCCCCCATCCGCTCGACCGCGGGCCCGATGGCCGCCTCGAGCAGCGCTTCCTTCGAGGCGAAGTGGTACAGCACGCTCGATTTTGAGACGCCGGCGAGGTCCGCGACCCGGTGTAGAGAAGTGCCCGTATACCCGGAGCTCGCGAACTCGCTCAGGGCAATTGCTCGTAGATCGTCGATTGTGGACACGACCTCCACGGTACCTGACCGATCGGTCAGAAACTGTCCGATCGGTCAGTTTCGCAGCGATTTGCCAGCAAAGCCGGGGGGGGCGGCGGGAACCAAGCCGACCGGGCTCCTCGAAGGTCAGCCGAGCGGAGGCACTAGCGCCAACCCCAGAGTCGCCGCAGCGACCGTGAGCGGGGCGGCGATCAGCCCCAAAAGAACATACCTGCGCCAGGAAAGGCCGACGTCGAGCGCCTTCAGCCGCTCGTGCCAGAGCAGGGTCGCGAGCGACGCCCACGGGGTGATCAGTGGGCCGGCATTGACACCGATCAGCAGCGCGGCGATCCGCAGCGGATTGCCCGCGACCGGCTCAAGCGCAAGATACGCGGGGAGATTGTTGACGAGATTCGCGCTTGCCGCGCCACTCGCGGAGAGCCGCAGAAGATCGAGCGGGCCCGCGCCCTGCCCCGACACGGCAGAGAGCACCGCGCCGAGGCCCACAGAATGAGCGGTCTCCACCACGAGAAACAGGCCAGAGGCCAAGAGCATGAGGCGCCACGGCACGAGCCCGAAGCGCAACGCGCTCGCGCGTCGGGCCGCGAAGAATCCAGCGAGGACCACGGCCGCCACGAGCGCGGGGATCCAGACCGGAAGCCCCGAGACGAGAAGCGGGATCAGCACGAGGAGAACGACGCCGCTCGCGACCAGAAGGACCCGGTCATCCGCGATGCTCGGCCGTGCCGGCTCGTACCGCCGCAGCAGTTCCTTTCGATGAATCACGAACAGCAGGCCGGCGGGGACCACGATCGAGACCACCGCAGGTGCTGCCATCAACGAGGCGAACCCCAGCGGAGTCATCCCTGCCAGCTCGTGTGCGGCCAGGAGGTTCGTCAGGTTCGACACCGGCAACAGGAGCGAAGCAGTGTTTGCGATCCACACGGTCGTGAGCGCAAAGGGCAACGGGGAGAGGCCGACATGCCTGGCCAGCAGGATGACCACGGGGGTGAGCAGTACCGCCGTCGTGTCGAGCGAGAGAAAGATCGTGCTCAGTACCGACAGGGCAAGCACGAGTAGCCACAACAGCCATGCCCTGCCACGCCCCCAGGATGCCGTGCGTGCGGCAATCAGGCCGAATAGACCGGCCTCGGCAGCGAGCTCCGTCACCACGGTGATCGCCACAACGAACAGCAGGATCGGCCAGACCCGAGCTCCGACGGCGACAGCTTCGGCAACGGGAAGCACACCGATGGCAACGGACAGCATCCCGATCACGAGCAGGGCGGCACCGAGAATTGCTGAGCGCACCGAATCCTTTCTCATTGCGTCGCAGCCACGGACATCGACGGCTTAGGTGGCCGCATACAGGGACAGACTGTACGGTTTAAATCTACGGAGAGCGAGGACGCCATGCGCAAGTTCATCTTCAGCGGCACAATGCTCAGCGCGATTTTCGGTGGCCTGAGTACGGTTCAGGCCACGCGCAAGGGGCCACGCGATTGGCGATTGGCGCTCATGTGGATCAGTTGGGGTCTCACGGTGGCCATCGCCGCCGGGACCGTCATCAAGAACGCAGAAGACGCAAACGAATTGGAGGACTGAGTGATGGGTTTCGGATACGGCTGGGGCCACAGCGTGGCCACCATCATCGGCACGATCATTTCTGGCTTCGTCGGCCTCATACTGCTCGTCGTCCTGGTCGGACTGATCTTCCTGCTCGTGCGCTTCCTGCTCGTGGGAACGCACGCAGCACAGCTCTACGTCGCGGCGCACGAGCCGCCGCGACCCGCCGCGCCTGTCGCGCCATCTGCGGCCCCAACCCCAGCGCCGACGGCAGCAGCACCGGCATCAGCTCCCACGACGTCGACGACGTCGGCTCCTGCAACCGCTGCTGCGCCGAAGGCCGCTGCCCCGCAGGCATCCTCGCCGACCCCGCCGACCGCCCCGATTGCGTCGACGGCGTCGACCAAGCCCGCGGCGAGGAAGCCCGCGAGCAAGCCACGCACGCCTCCCGCGAACTGAGCTGACGTCCATCGTCCGACGGCGGAGTTCATCGGCGACTCCCGAGGGACCGGGCGCACGGACATTCCTCGCGTGGCAGGCTGGGTCGGTCCCGCTCTCACGCGGACGCGCCGATCACCTCCGACCAGCCGCGGACGGGCTGCTCGGATGCAAAATTCGGGATATCGGCGTAGATCTCTGAGCCATGTGTCGCCAGGTCGGCGCCGAATCTCTCCGCCGACAGCACCCAGAAGTAGGCGGCAGCAGCGAAGGGCGGGGGCGGGGCACCGGGAGTCGCGAGTGCACGGTGCACTTCCCACTTGACGCAGTTGTCGCCGAGCATCGCGGCGAAGCGCGGCGCATGGGCGCCAGCGAAGTAGTCGATGTCGAATCTCTCCGCCCCGGCTGAGTAGACGACTGATGCGCAGAACATGGGCTGCTCCTTCATGTGCGGATGGATGAGTTGGCGCCTGCATCGATTAGTATTGACTACGACAATAACTGTTGCAACAGTTATCTGGATCGTCAATGGTACCGGACGACCGCAGCTCACTGCCGTCCGCTTTGACGGCCGGCACCCTGCTCGCACAGGCGGTGCGAGACAGCAGCACGCGCCTCGACCAGGCGTTCGCGGCGATCGGTCGAGATATCGCTGACCGCGAAAAGCGCGGCGCTGCTGCCTCAGATTCCGCCCACCTTCGGGAAGGCGAGCACGCGGATCGTCGCAGGGCTGGAGCCTGTTGAGATTGACATACTCGCCCCCCGGCAGGTGTGGACGAACCTCACGGTCTGACCGCCTCCACGAGGTCTCGGCCTCACGCCCCCTCTCCGTGCAGGTTGTGCAGCATCGACTGGAGGACTCGCAGCGTTGCCTCGACCTCATCCTCCGTGAGGCCAGAGGCGAGTTCCGATCCAACCACCTCGAACAACGGCGGCAACTGTGGGATGAGCGACGCCCCTCGATCTGTCAGCGACACCACAATCGCCCGACGATCACCGGGGTCCGCCGCGCGTCGAATCAACCCCTTGGACTCGAGTCGGTCCAGCAGTCGGCTCATCCCGGCCGTGTCCGTCCCCAGCAACTCGCCGATCCGGCGCGGACTGACCTCGCCGGCGTAGACGTGGATGAGCACGGCGGCCTGCTGCGATGTCAGATCGTAAGCCGCGAATCTCTGATCGAGCGCGGTGCGCACGTCTCGCGCGAGGCGCATGATGACGCCGGCCGTTACCACCGCTGGACCGGGCATGTGGCTCTCCTATTTGACTGTCTAGACAGTTACTGTCTATCCTCTTATATTAGCGCACGGGCCCCTTCGCCGGGCGCGCAGACGATGAGGAGCCGGCCGCGTGGACGCAAATGTTTGGCGCAATTTCAAGGAGGTCCGCACGGACGTACGGGAGTTCTTCGCAGTCTATGCTGCCGCGGGCGACGGGGACCCCGCCGCCTCTGCGGACCTGTTCTGCGACCCCTTCCTCAACCTTGATCCCGTCTCTGCCGGCACCGTCACTCGCGCGCAGTTCACGGCTTCGTTGCCGATGCGCGCCCGCATGTTTTCTTCGATTGGTGCCGAGGGGACCGACCTCATCGAACTATCCGAGCAACCGATCGATGAGCAGCACACCCTGGTGCGGACGGCCTGGGCCATCCGTTTCGCCGACACCGCCGCCGAACCTCTGACGCTCCGTTCAAGCTTCTTGCTCCACCGGGCGGCCGTGGGCTGGCGCATCGCAGCGTACATCAACCACCTCGATCTGGACACTGTTATTCGCGCCCGAAACGTTCCCGGCGGTGAGTAATATTGACAGACCTTCGCGTCGTCAGTGCACGGCGGGCGACTACGGTCGTTCGCGCCAACCTCGCGCGTCAGCACACCGGCGAACAGTTTTCAAGCGTTGCGCATCGGTGCACCCCCCGGGACTTGAACCCGGAACCCACTGATTAAGAGTCAGTTGCTCTGCCAATTGAGCTAGAGGTGCGCAGCTTCCCTGTTCAACGGGGCGCCGACGAACAAGATTAGCATGAGAGAAACGCCTTCACGACCGCGAGGAGAACCATGGCAGACACCGCAATCCGACTCGAGGTCGGCGACATCGCACCGGCGTTCACCCTCCCAGACCAGGACAGTCATCCGGTCTCGCTCTCCGACTACGCCGGGCGCAAAGTGATCGTGTATTTCTACCCCGCGGCGTCCACTCCGGGGTGCACAACCGAGGCCTGCGACTTCCGCGACAACATCAACTCGCTGAAGTCATCCGGCTATCAGGTGCTCGGCATCTCCAAAGACAAGGCGGATGCCCTGCAGAAGTTCCGAGACGAGCAGGGCCTCAACTTCCCCCTGCTCGGCGACCCTGAACTCGCGGTGCACAACGCCTACGGTGCCTACGGCGAGAAGTCGCTCTACGGCAAGCTCATCACCGGCACCCTGCGGTCGACCTTCGTCGTCGGCGAAGACGGCAGGATCGAACTGCCGCTCTACAACGTCAAGGCAACCGGGCACGTCGCATCCCTGCGCAAGAAGCTCGGCCTCGACTGAGCCTTCCGTCGGCATCCGTCGCTCCCCATCGCCACATCCCGTTCTCATAACTCCTGCAGAACGGGCGGCACTCCGATCGACCGCCCCGAAATTCCGTGGCACCGGTCGCGACCGCGCCCGGTCTGCCTGAGTTACGGCACACACCAGATCGAACTCCCCGGAGCTGACCCCGCGCCCGGTCGTGATAGCGCGCCCGGTCGTGGTACCGCGTCTAGGAACCGGGCCTTCATAACTCCTGCAGAATCGCGCGACGTGGCTCACCAGTCCCGCGATACGGGGGTGCGGAACGGCGGTCGGGCGATTCTGCCTGAGTTACGCACGGAGTTGCCGCGCTTCGGCGGGTTGCACTCGCAGTCGCGCTCGGTCGCCGGGCGGAGTGCGACCGCCGCGTCAGCGAGCGGAGTGCGTGGTCGCGGCGACGACCGAGGGTGTGAACAGCAGCACGAGGGCGGCGAGCGCCGGCACCAGGAGTAGCCAGCCGACATCCGCTCTCGCGAACAGACCCTGGAAGCTGCCCGCCGCCACCGCGATCTGCAGCAGTTGCCAGACGACGGTCGCGCCGCGCGTCCACTGCCTGCCGCGAAGGGTTCCGCGTGCGGTAATGGCAAGCCACGCCGCCGCGATCGCCGCGAGAACCAGGATGGCGATCGCACTCGGGTAGGAGTCCGGACGGGCCACGAGGAGCTCGATCACCAGGAAGACCACGGCGCCCACCATCAGCGCGCACTCGAGCAGCAGGATCACGACCAGAAGCACCAGGAGCGGCGGCCTGCGGTGTCGTTCGACCTCGTCTGACCCGCCCTGCTGCGCGGGAGATTGTTCTTCACTCACAGTGACTTCCGACATAAAAGTATTGATTTGCTACAACCGATATGAGATTCTAATTGAGGTTGATTAGCGCCCCCACGGTCGTGGGCCAATCCCTCAAGAATCCTCTACTCCCATCGAAGCCTCCGGGTTTTCACAGGTTTATCTCTGCGCGGAAAACAGCTGCGCACCCACGAAGGAGCACCAATACATGGACTGGCGCGACAAGGCCGCATGTCTCACTGCTGACCCCGAACTGTTCTTCCCCGTGGGGAACACCGGCCCGGCGGTCGACCAGATCGAGAAGGCGAAGTCGGTCTGTGCTCGCTGCACCGTCACGGAGCAGTGCCTCCAGTATGCCCTCGAGACCGGCCAGGACTCTGGCGTGTGGGGTGGACTGAGCGAAGACGAGCGCCGCGCACTCAAGCGCCGCGCCGCTCGCGCGCGCCGCGCTTCCTGAGTTTTTACGCCCGCCAGATTCCCGACATATCCGTCTGACTTAGCCCTCGAAGGTTGAGCCGAAGGCGGGGGCGTGGTGGGCCTCCATGGGCGGATCCTTCGGCTCAATCCCCGACGGCCAGCGGGCTAGTCCTTCGTCAGCCAGGCCAGCGGAATCTCGATCGTCACCTCTGTTCCGCTGCCCATCATGGTGTGCCAGTCGATCGTGCCGCCCAACTCCCCCTGGATGAGCGTGCGCACGATCTGAGTGCCCAGTCCCGACCCGACCTTGCCCTCCGGCAGCCCACTGCCGTTGTCGCGCACCCGGACGCTGAGCGTCTCGTCCGTGCGCAGCGCCGTGATCTCCACGTTGCCCTCGCGCCCGGAGAGTCCGTGCTCCACCGCATTAGTGACGAGCTCGGTGAGCGCGAGCGACAGCGGAGTCGCATACTCACTGGGGAGCGCGCCGAAGCTCCCCGAGAACTTCGGATGCACCTTCGTGTTGTGTGTGGAGGCGACCTCGGCGATGAGCTTGAGCACGCGATCGAACACGACGTCGAAGTCGACGATCTGGGTGAGCCCCTCGCTCAGGGTGTCGTGCACCACGGCGATGGCGGCCACTCGCCGCATAGCCTGGTTCAGCGACTCGCGCGCCTCATCGGAGTGCGACCGCCTCGCCTGGATCCGCAGCAGAGATGCCACCGTCTGGAGGTTGTTCTTCACTCGGTGGTGAATCTCGCGGATCGTCGCATCCTTGGTGATGAGTTCGCGCTCCTGGTGCCGCAGCTCGGTGACATCCCGACACAGCACGATCGCGCCGATCCGCTCGCCATGATCGCGCAGCGGGATCGCGCGCAGCGACACCGTCACGCCGCGTGCCTCGATGTCGGTACGCCACGGTGCGCGACCGGTGACCACGAGCGGCAGCGATTCGTCGACGCTCACCTTGCCCTTGAGCAGCTCGGTCGTCACCTCCGCCAGCGACTCACCCTCGAGCTCGCCAGCGAATCCCATGCGGTTGAATGCGGAGAGGCCGTTCGGGCTCGCGAAGGTGACCGTGCCATCCACGTCGAGGCGGATGAGGCCGTCGGATGCGCGTGGCGCGCCACGGCGGGGCCCCGTCGGAGATCCCAGGTCGGGAAAGTCCGCGGAGGAGATCATCGCGAACAGGTCGTTCGCGCACTCGTTGAAGGTGAGCTCCTGCCGACTCGGCGTGCGCGCCTCGCTCAGGTTGGTGTGTCTCGTGATGACGGCGATCGGGAACTCGGTGGTCTCGGCCTCACTCGCGTGCAGCCTGCGCAGCACCGGCACGGCCCGCACCCGCGTCGGGGTCTCCTCGTACCAGTCCGGTGCGGCTGAATCCACGATCGTGCCCGTGTCGAACGCCTCGGTGACCTGCCCGCGCCACTCCGGCTTGATCTCCTGTCCCACGAAGTCCCGGTAGAACAGGGTGGCCGAGCTCGATGGACGAGCGTGGGCGACGGCGACGAAGCTGTCTGCATCGGTGGGGACCCACAGCACGATGTCGGCGAAGGCGAGGTCCGCGAGGAGTTGCCAGTCCCCCACCAACAGGTGCAGCCACTCGACATCCGCCTCGTCCGAGCGGCCCTGTGCGAGGACCAGGTCACTGAGCGTAGACATTCTGCAAGCTTACGGCGAGGCGACGGTTCCGTCCGCGCCCCACCGCGACGCGCGCGACGACCGTCTGGCCCGCCGCGATCGCGCTTTCGCCGCTTCCTGCCTCGGCGGCAGCAGCCGAGTGCCGACCAGCTCAGCGATCGCCGTGCGTGCGGGCGACCTGGCCGCAACATCCGCGAGTGTCTTCCCGCCGAGCACGGCCGCGTCGAGCGCGAGTTGGTCGTGCGGCACGAGAACCGGCGCGGAGATGCCACCGAAGCGCTGCAGGGTCTGGGCCACCTGTGCGGCGGGATTGAGTCCAATGGCACTCGCGCGAACCCGGTTCATGACGGCCGTGACGACATCCGTCTCGATCGTCTCGAGCAGGTCCACATGCGCGCGAAGGAATCGGGACAGCCCGACCGGATCCGCTGCACCGACCGCGACGACCTGGTCGGCCTCACGGAGGGCCGCGATCGTCGCGGCATTGCGCCTCGGAGCGAACAGGTCGCTCGAGATCTCCTCGTCACTCTCCAGGCTGAACCCCGTGTCGAGCACGGTGTACTCGACCCAGTCCCTGCACTGGCGCACCGCCCCGACGACGCGGTCGGATGACAGCTCGGGCCACCGGTTCGCACGGCCGATGCCGGTGAGCACCCAGAAGCTTCCGCGCGCGGAGAGATAGCGCTGGCCGATTCGCTCCAACTCCTGCTGGGTGAGGCTCTCGGCACCGGCGAGACGGCAGGCCGCCGCGAACCCCGGGGCCTCATCCAGCAGTCCGAGGGCGGGCGCGATCGAACCACTGTGGGTATCAACATCGGCGAGCGCGACCGTGAACCCGGCTGCCGCGATCTCCGCCGCGATGTTGATGGCCAGCGTGGTGCGTCCGGGAGATCCCGCGGGCCCCCAGACGGCGATGACCTTACCGCGCTCGGCCGGTCGCTCGCGGGCCTTCGCGAGGTCCGTCACCGGGCTGCTCAGGAGAGCGTGCTCAATCTCGGGCCAGGCCGCCTCGGCGTCCACCGTCTCGTGAAGTCCAAGGGATGCCGCGTGTCGGCGCTCGGCATCCGCCCCGATCATCGCGATGAGCCTCACGCCCGCGGCATCTGTCTCGGCGAGGAGCCTCTCATTGAGATACCGCGGGGACGCGCACACGAATGCGCACTCCGCGCCTGCGAGGCCGAGGATGGACGACAGCTCGTCTGCGCTGCTGCACCGGGCGACGATGGCGTGGCCGTGATCGGTCAGCTCGCGCGCAAACCTGTCTTCCGTGTCGAGCGTCATGGCCAGTGCGATCCGAGACACGGTCAGCCCTTCACGGGCAGACCGACGGGCACGATCGACACCGCGTCGTCGTTGGCGATCGCCTCAAGCACGCTCGCCAGTTTCGACCGGTCGACGAGCACCTCGACCGCTCCCCCGCTCGCCCCGGCGACGATGCCGTCTGGCGCGATGACTCTCACGACCGTGGCCGAGGACGCGAGAACGGCGGGCGGGCCGAAGTCGTGATCCTCGGTCTTGCTCGCCGACCACAGGTCGACGTCGGCACCGGCGATGACCGCCTTCGGGAGCGACCCCTGCACAGAGACCACGACGGAGGCCAGCCTGCTGCTCGAGGCAGTTCCGACAGCGGAGGAGGGCACGAGCTCGCCCGCAGACACCGTTCGCGTGACGACGAGTCCGTCGGAGGGAAGCTGCGATGGCCTGAGGTATTTTGCGTCGACATCCCCGAGCCTCACGTTCGTGGCGACGAGGTCTGCCGCGACGATGCGGTCGCCTGGCGACAGGGAGGCGCGCGCCGCGAACACCTGCACGCTGCGGTCGGCCGAGGCGACAATGCCGAGTACTCCGAGAACCGAGACCGCGACGAGCGCTATGCCGATTCCGAAGCGCGGATCGAACCAGAATGACCTGGGTTTGCGCTCTTTCGGTGCAGCGGTGCTGCTGGTTCTCATCCGGGGTCTCCCATTCTTGCGTGAGGGTGCTCGTTCCATAGTCACGAGTTGCGGCGATCGGCGAGAAAGTTATCCACAGCCCCGTTCGGCGGGTGCCTGCTCGCTCATAATCGAGGGATGAACGAGAACGATTCCGCGGGAACCATTGGCCGCTTCCTCACGCTCGCCGATGCGGCGGACATCCTCAACGTGTCCGCAAGCCAGGCGTACGCTCTCGTTCGCACCGGCGAACTGCCGGCGATCAAGGTGGGCGGCAGCGGCCACTGGCGCGTCGAGCGCAGCGTGCTCGAGTCGTACATCGAGGCCAAGTACGAGGAGTCGAGGCGGCTCAGCCTGTGGAACCAGTCCCAGTTCACCGACCTGCCGGAGTTCTTCGCCGCGCCCCAGCACCACGGGCAGCACTGATGCCACGGGCGCACTGATGCCACGGGCGGCACTGAAATCATGGTCGACACTGACATTTCGAACCCCACCGACACCGCGGGCGGCCCTGACACTTCGAGCCGTTACAGCCGCACCAGAAGCACCTGGCTGAACGGCACCACCCGGTAGTGGCTCACCTCCGCCTCTCGCCTCGGTGACCCGGGCTCGTGCACAGCGAGATCCAGGTGGTCGCGGCCCACGCGATCGATTGTGCCTTGCACCGTTTCGCCGAGAAGGTGGAGTTCCACGGCGGTTCTACGCCGGCAGAGATCCCGCAGCGCGAATGCCAGTCCGAGCCGGACCGAGAGCGAGCGTTCCCGGTCGGGAGACGCGACGAGGCTCGTGCGAACCTGCTCGCGATCCAGGAGCAGACCTGCGACGGCGGCGAGGGGCACAATGCACTGCGAGTGTCGCGAGGCGCCGTCGACGAGCGCCGCGGAGAACCAGTCCCTTCCGAAGGCGAGGGGGCGAACGGTGACAACGCCGCCGTTCGCCAGCCGCACGCGAATTCCGGCGGACGCGGTGGCATCCGACGAGTGTTCGTGAATGGACACGAGACGCTCGCGCAGCGACATCCGCGCGAGCCGCAACCGCTCCTCTTCTGCGCGCACGTCGATATCATCGGCGGTCAACTCGTGTTCGAGCTGGCTTTCGAGGTCGTCGAAGAGGTTGTCCCAGCGCATGAAGCGACGGTATCGATCCTCACTGACCCCGCGGCGAGGTTATCCACAGCCCCACCGTTGGGGCGTGGACAGAACCCTCTGTTTGCTGCTTTAGTTTCTTTCGCAGGCACGACACCCCTTTGGGGGTAGACCCTCCAGACCCCCGCCACAGTTCGGAGCCACCAGATGAGCAGCGCCGCGAGCAGCACCTCCTCCTCCCCTGAGCAGTCGCTACCCAGCAAGATCATCAAGACCCGGTTCGATTCGGACGACTTCTTCGGGCACCAACGCGCCGAGCGCTCGGAACTGCCCAACCCCGCCCCACTCCTGGAGAACCTCACGCGCTGCGTCATCGAGATCCTCGCGGGTGCGCGCGACCTGGAACAGATCTCCCGCTGGGTGAGCGACGAGGTGTACCGCCACCTGCTCAAGCGCGTCGTGCTCTCCACGCGTGCGCGTCAGGCCAGGGGCCAGCGCACGGTCTCCCGGCCACACTTCACGATCGGGGCGACCGTGCTGACGGAACCGTCGGAGGGTGTCATCGAGGCCGTCGTCATGGTGCACAGCCGCGCACGTTCGCGCGCCGTCGCTCTCCGCCTCGAGGGCATGGACCGGCGCTGGCGGGCCACCGCCGTCAACGTACTCTGAAGGCGCAGATCAGCGCCCGCGACGCTCAGCGCCCGCGACGCTCCTGGGCACGACGCTCCGCGCGGTTCATCGGGGCGGGAGCGTTACCACCGGTCGGCTGGCCGAACGCACCGCGCTGCGGCGGTGCGGCCTGCTGCTGGCCGGGGTTCTGCGCCTGGTTGGCCCCTGCGGCCGCGGCAGCCTGGTCACGACGCGCCTTCGCGGTGGATGCCGCATCAAGCTGGCCACGCTGGTTGCGCACCTCGACCTCGCCGTCGACCGTGGGCGCGGAGTAGCTGAGGCGCTGCTCCGAGGCACCGTCCAGGCCCTTCGCCGCCACCGTCGGCACGGCAGCGGTGGCACCGCCGCCGGTCACTTCGACCTCGAGGTTGAACAGGAAGCCGACGGACTCCTCGCGAATCTGGCCCATCATCGACTGGTACAGCGCAAAACCCTCGCGCTGGTACTCGACCAGCGGGTCGCGCTGGGCCATCGCCCGCAGGCCGATGCCATCTTTCAGGTAGTCCATCTCATAGAGATGATCGCGCCAGCGACGGTCGATGACCGACAGCACGACGCGACGCTCGAGCTCGCGCATCGCGGGCTCGCCCAGTTGCTCGGTGCGGCGCTCGTACTGCAGCTTGGCATCCGACAGCACCTCATCGAAGAGGAAGTCCCGCGTGATGTTGTGGGGCGATCCGGCCTCGGTGTAGAGCTCGTCGATCGTGATCGACACCGGGTAGAGGGTCTTGAGCTCGTTCCACAGGCCTTCGAGGTCCCAGTCGTCGGAGTGGCCCTCCGCGCTGTGCAGGTCGATGACCTCGGTGATGACGTCTTCGAGGAACTTAGCTGTGCGATCCTGCAGGTCGTCGCCCTCGAGGATGTGGCGACGATCTCCGTAGATCGCCTCGCGCTGGCGGTTGAGCACGTCGTCGTACTTGAGCACGTTCTTGCGGATCTCCGCGTTGCGCGCCTCGACCTGGGATTGTGCGCTGCGGATGGCGCGGCTCACGACACGCGACTCGATTGCGAGATCCTCGGGGACGTTGCCTCGGCCCATGAGCGACTCGGCCGCGGCCGAGTTGAACAGGCGCATGAGGTCGTCCGCGAGCGAGAGGTAGAACCGACTCTCGCCGGGGTCACCCTGACGACCCGAACGACCGCGCAGCTGGTTGTCGATGCGCCGGGACTCGTGGCGCTCCGTGCCGAGCACGTAGAGGCCACCGACCTCAACGACCTTGGCGGCCTCTTCTGCGACCGTCGCCTTGACTCGCTCGAACACCGGATCCCACTCGGCCTCGTATTCCTCAGGAGTCTCGACCGGGCTGAGTCCCTTCGCGTTGAGCTCCGCAACGGCGAGGAACTCCGCGTTGCCGCCGAGCATGACGTCCGTTCCACGACCGGCCATGTTGGTGGCGACCGTGACGGATCCGAGACGGCCGGCTTGGGCCACGATTGCGGCCTCGCGAGCGTGGTTCTTCGCGTTCAGCACCTCGTGCTTGACACCGCGCTTGGCGAGCAGCTTGGAGAGGTATTCGCTCTTCTCGACGCTCGTCGTGCCGACCAGCACCGGCTGGCCCTTCTCGTGGCGACGCACGATGTCTTCGACCACCTGGTTGAACTTGGCCTCCTCGTTCTTGTAGACGAGATCCGGTTTGTCCATGCGACGCATCGGCTTGTTCGTGGGGATCGGAACGACACCGAGCTTATAGGTGCTCATGAACTCCGAGGCCTCGGTCTCGGCCGTTCCGGTCATCCCAGAGAGCTTCTTGTAGAGGCGGAAGTAGTTTTGCAGGGTGACCGTGGCGAGGGTCTGGTTCTCGGCCTTGACCGCCACCCCCTCCTTCGCCTCGATCGCCTGGTGGATGCCCTCGTTGTAGCGGCGGCCCATGAGGATGCGGCCGGTGTGCTCATCGACGATGAGAACCTCGCCGTTCATCACGACGTAGTCCTTGTCTTTCTTGAACAGCGCGGTCGCCTTGATGGCGTTGTTGAGGAAGGAGATGAGAGGGGTGTTGGCCGACTCATAGAGGTTGTCGATGCCGAGGTAGTCCTCGACCTTCTCGATGCCGGGCTCGAGCACACCGACGGTGCGCTTCTTCTCGTCGACCTCGAAGTCGACCTCCGGCGTGAGGCGCTTCGCGAGGGCCGCGAACTCGTTGAACCAGCGGTTGGCCTCACCTGAGGACGGGCCGGAGATGATGAGCGGGGTGCGGGCCTCGTCGATGAGGATCGAGTCGACCTCGTCGACGATCGCGTAGTTGTGGCCGCGCTGCACCATGTCGCTCGCCTGCCAGGCCATGTTGTCGCGCAGGTAGTCGAAGCCGAACTCGTTGTTCGTTCCGTAGGTGATGTCTGCGGCGTACTGCTCGCGGCGCTCTGCCGGGTCCTGGCCGGAGACGATACAGCCGACGGACATCCCGAGGGCACGGAAGATGCGGCCCATGAGCTCTGACTGGTAGCTCGCGAGATAGTCGTTGACGGTGATGATGTGCACGCCGCGCGACGGGATCGCGTTGAGGTAGGCCGCGAGGGTCGCCACGAGGGTCTTGCCCTCACCGGTCTTCATCTCCGCGATGTTGCCGAGGTGCAGTGCCGCGCCGCCCATGAGCTGCACGTCGAAGTGCCGCAGGCCCAGGGTGCGAACGGATGCTTCGCGTACAGCGGCGAACGCCTCAGGAAGCAAGTCATCCAGCGACTCTCCGTTGGCATAACGCTCGCGCAGTTCCGTGGTCTCGCTCTTCAACTGCTCGTCACTGAGCTCCTTGAAGTCTTCTTCGAGATGATTCACTGCCGCCGCGTAGCGCTGCAGCCTGCGCAGGGTTCGCCCTTCGCCGACGCGAAGCACTCGTTCGAGAACGTTGGCCACCGATTACTCCAATTTGCACTGTGTCTAAGTTTGCGCTGTGTCTAAGTTTGCTCTGTGTCAAGGTTGCACCGCTGCTCGCGCTGCCTCGTGCCGGGCACGGGAGACCCCGCACGAATCGCCGAATCGGCACGCCACACGAGCACGACCGTTAGCAGTCCGTAATGCTAGCAAGCCTAGTCGGCTGAATGCTGGGGCCAGCCCTCTCTCGGAGTCGGCGAAGCACCGGGCGCACCCGCCACGCGGATGCGCCCGGCCCGAGTCACGTCACCGCTTGCGCGCGCGTGCAACCCCGGGTGCTTCGTCGACCTCGACGTCGAGCCCGATGACGCCGTAGTCCCAGCCCTTGCGGCGGTAGACGACGCTCGGGCGGTCGGTCTCCGCATCGATGAACAGGTAGAAATCGTGGCCGACGAGCTCCATGTGGTAGAGCGCGTCATCCACGGTCATCGGCGTGGCCGCGAACACCTTCTTGCGGATGACGACAGGACTCCAGTCGTCTTCCTCGGGTTCCGCGGCCTCGCCATCGATCACCGCGATGGATCCGGTACGCACCTTCTCCATCGTCTCGGCCGTGGCCGGGCGGATGTCGACGACGCTGAATCCGTCGGCGCTCGCCTCCCTGAGCGAGGTCGGGCGGCGCTTGCCGCGATGCACCTTCTGCCGATCCTTCATGCGACGCACGCGCTCGACGAGCTTGTCGAGGGCCAGATCGAATGCCACGTACTTGTCTGATCCGGTGGACTCCGCGCGCACGAGCGGTCCCGGCCCGATCACGGTCAGTTCGACGCGGTCGTCACCGTTTGAGCCGTTCTTCTCTGCGTGGCGCGAGACCTTGACTTCAAAGGCCTGCGCCTTGTCTGCGAGGTGGGCTATCTTGTCCGCTTTTTCGGTGGCGTAGTCGCGGAATCGATCCGTGATCCCCAGGTTGCGACCGTTGATGGAAATGTCCATGGCGTCCTCCCAGCTACCGTGGCGCGTCACCCCCAGCGGAACCAGGGCTGACCTGTGCACCTCTTTTGCTCACCGTAGTCCCGTCGTCTGGGGAAGTCACGAGTTTGTGCCGCGAACTCTCGGAACCGCCAGCGAGTTCCTTCGTATCGGCCAACGCGACGGCGCAGAGCACCTCTCCGCCTGCAGCTCGGATCGCCCTCGCGGCCTCCTCGAGCGTCGCTCCCGTCGTGACGACGTCGTCGACGAGGATGAAGACTCGACCGTGAAGGGAGGGTGCGGCCAGCATGGCTCCGACCAGGTTTCGCTGCCTGGCGCCGCGATCGAGAAGCTTCTGCTGCGCGTGGTCTCGAGCGAAGGAGAGCACTCCATGCCCGGATGCACGACCCAGTCCGGCCGCGCCGAGCAGCACGGCGACGGGGGCATACCCTCGGCGCCGAAAGGCCGCACGGGTGGATGGCACGGCCGCGAGTTCGATGCCGTCGCGGTCCGTGGTGGCCACGGCGGCCTCCACCGCGGCGGCGAGGGGCACGGCGAGCGCGCGGGCGACATCCGTTCTACCGCGATGTTTAAAGGCGAGGATGCTCTCGCGCACGACCCCGTCGTAGGCCAGTGCGGTGACGACGCGAGTGCCGTCTCCGAGCACGCGGGTCTCGATGCGGGCGATGAGCCCGCTGCGACAGGTCGCGCAGAGGGCACGGTCGGCGGCGCCACAACCCGCACAGTCGATCGGCAGCAGCACGGCACTGGCGTCGAGCAGGGCGTCACGAGCAGCGAACATGACCGCCCGCCAGAACGGCGACTTCATTCCGAGCGATCTCATGCGCACAGGATCTCGCACGGCGCCGATGAGCGACGGGCGAGCGGCAGTCACGGTGGAGCTCTCCCGCGAAACCTCAGCTGGTGAGGAGAGGCGCCTAACGCTGGGTCGCGATGAGGGAGACCTGCACTCCGGAGCCGATCCATCCGCTTCCGCGCAGGGCCTGGATGGTGCCGTCCGGCCCGAGAACGCGCAGGCCGGAGCTGCCCCCATTGCCCCCGACGATCTCGCGAGCGCCATCCGGATGACCGAGAGAGACGCGCGGACCGCCGAGCTGGTAGAGCACAACGCTGGGTTGTCCGTTGGCCACGCTGAGCGTCGCCACCGAGAGCCCGTCTGCCCAGGTTGCGCCGATCGCGGAACCGGAGTCCGCCGTCACGTCGAGAACGGGCTCGGCAACGAGCGACACCGGCAGCTGGTCCTGGTCGGTGCTGCGGACGATCCCCGAGACGACGAGCCGGGGCCCGGCATCCGTCGACAGGTACATCGCGACTCTGGCCCCGTCGCGCGAGACCGCGAGCGAGACGATCTTGGAGCCCACGGGCAGCGCGGGATTCAGGGTGTGCATCTTGCCCGCGGCATTGAAGATCTCGATCGCGTTCGGGCTGGCCGCCGGGACGGTCCAGAGGTAGCCGTCCTCGTCGAGCGACGGTGCGATGAGCCCGCCCCGGTCGTCGAGCGTGACCGCGTTCGTGCCGGTCGTCACGAGCGAGACCCCGGCGTCGGAGAGCACGGCCGCCGTGGTCCCGTTGGACCCCAGGGTGACCGCGGAGGGCTTAAGCGCAACGATCTTCTGGCTGAGCGACGGAATCGAGGTGATCTTGCCGTTCTCGGCGAAGCCGAACGACTCCTTCTGCAACACGAGCGGTCGCGGGTCGACCTGGGGCTCGATCTGCGGGGTCGCGCCGTTCGGCGACGGAAGCGAGAGCGGGGAGTCTCCGACCGAGATGGCGATACCGGTGATGTTCGGCACGTTGCTGAGGCTCGACAGCAGTTGCAGCTTCATGAGCTGTCGTTCATTCGCCTTGGAACTGAGCGCCTCGGCGGTGAGGTCGATCTTCGCTATGCCGTCTTGCACGGGAACCAGCGGCGACGAGAGCTTCGTGCCATCGGGGAAGGCCGAATACACGGCGCCGCGCAGTGAGGCGGGCGGCCCGGTGAGCAGCGCGGAGACGATGCGCACGGGCTGGGCACCGGTGGGGAACCAGCGCCGATCGGGAACCAGCCGCTGCCCCGTCGGGTCAAGGAAGTAGAGCGTCTGCTCGCTGAATACCGAGCCGAAGGTGCTCTCCGGGAGCACGATGCCCTGCGGAGCCTCCGTGATGCGCCACTGCCCCTTCTCCTTGGCGAACTGGTAGGTCAACACCTGCGATTCGGACTGGGGCGAGCGCGTGTACGAACCGGAGGAATCGACATCCGCAACCGTGGTGATGGTGTAGCTCATCTGGTTGGTACCGATGGAGTCCGTGCGGGTGCCGCCGGTGCGCACGAGCACGCTGCTGCGTGGATCCCACTCCGTCTTGAAGTCGCCGCCGAGGAACTCTCGGGCGACCGCGTAGTTGTTCTGCGAACCGGCGAAGGCCGCGATGAACCCCTGCAGGATCTGCGCGGGCTTCGCGCCGGGGGCCGGGCCCTCCGGGATGAGGACGGCGCCGTCGTCGACCCCTCCCGCGCTGATACTGATCCCCGGGTTGACCGGGCCGGACGACGGGATGCCGACACAGCCTGAGAGCGCGACGGCGATGCTGCAGAGCAGGCCAGCCAACGCGATCCGGCGTGGCATCCCGGGTCTCACGATGCGCTCACTCATCGTCGGCCTCCCGCAGGGGGATCGAGTCGTCGGGCGGCAGTTCGATCGGGGAGGACTGGATGGGCACCCCACGCTCTCGAGGCAGGGTCACCCTGAAGCAGCTCCCCACCCCGAACTCCGACCACACCTCGAGGTCGCCGTCGTGCAGCACCGCGTCTTCCAGCGCGATCGCGAGCCCAAGCCCCGTGCCGCCGATCGTGCGCTTGCGCGAGGGATCCGCGCGCCAGAACCGGTCAAAGACCCGCTCGACCTCGCCCGGGCGCATCCCGATGCCGTAGTCGCGCACCGCGATCGCGATCGCACTCTCGTTGCTGTCGACGATGACGACGATCGGGCCGCCCTCGCCGTGCTCGATGGCGTTGCCGAGCAGATTGCGCAGGATGCGACGGATGCGACGCGCATCGACCTCGGCCTCGAAATATCCACCGGGCGCGAGCACCCGCAGCTCCGAGCCACGCTCCTGGGCGACGCTCTTCATGGAGTCGACGGCGTCCTCGACGAGGCGCACGAGATTGGTGGGCTCGAGTTCGAGCTCCACGGCACCGGCATCGTAGCGGCTGATCTCCAGCAGGTCGGCGAGCAGCACCTCGAAGCGCATCACCTGGGTGTGCAACAGCTCGGCCGTCCGCGCTGTCGCCGGGGCGAAGTCGTCGCGCTGGTCGTAGAGAACGTCGCCGGCCAGCCGGATCGTCGTGAGCGGCGTCCTCAGCTCGTGCGAGACATCCGAGACGAACCTCTGCTGCACGCGCGAGAGTTCCGCGAGCTTGCCGATCTGGTGCTGCAGGCTGTCCGCCATGCCGTTGAACGACCTCGCGAGGGTCGCGATGACGTCCTGTCCGTGCTCCGGGATGCGCTGCTCGAGTTGGCCGGCCGCGAGCTTCTCGCTCGTCTCCGCCGCGATCCGGATCGGGCCGACGACGAGACGAACGACCACGTAGGTGACGCCGCCGATGAGGAGCACGAGTGCGAGGCTGCCGATCGCGAGCGTGCCCTGCACGAAGTTGAGGGTCACCTGCGCGTCCGCGAGGTCGTACACGAGAAAGAGCTCGTAGAGGCCGGCGGATGGCACGTCGATGAGTGCGCCGGCGACGAGGCCGGGCTCGCCGTCCTTGAGGGTGACCGACTGCGTGTACACGCGCTTGCCGTCGCCGTTCGCCACGGCATCCCGGATCTGCTGGCTCACGAGGTCAGAGGGGAAGCTCGGGCTCGTGATCGTGGTCATGATGCGATCGGTCTGCTGGCCGGGGATGCGCAGCAGGCCGAATGAGGTGCTTCCCGGGCTTCGCACGGTGCTCAGGATGCTCGACTTCACAGACAGCCCCACGCCGTCGAGCTCCACGGCCTGGTCACCCGTCGCCTGCGCGTTGTCGAAGGACTGCTGCGCGATCGAGGTGGCGTTGTTCGCCTCGGTCTGCACCTGGGCGAGCCTGGTCTTGTAGAGGTTGTCACCGATGCTGATCGACATGTACGAACCGATGACGATGACGGCGAGGCCAGAGAGCACGACCGTGATCGCGACGGTACGGAACTGGAGCGAACTGCGCCAGAACCGCACGATGCGTCGGCGATACACCCGCCAGTTCGGGCCGCCGATCGCGGTCTGGCGGCTAAGAGCTGGAACCTGCACGATAGCCGACGCCCCGAACGGTCATCACGATGCGCGGGTTGTCCGGATCCTGCTCGACCTTCGCGCGCAGCCGCTGCACATGCACGTTCACCAGCCGGGTGTCTGCCTTGTAGTGATAGCCCCAGACCTGCTCCAGAAGCATCTCGCGCGTGAACACCTGCTGCGGCTTGACGGCGAGCGCGAGCAGCAGTTCGAACTCGAGCGGGGTGAGGTTGATCTTGGCGGTGCCGCGCCTGACCTCGTGACCGGAGACATCCAGCGTCAGGTCGCCGACGCGCAGTTCCTCCACCGTTCCGGCCGGGGTCGGGCGAAGCCTGGTGCGGATGCGGGCGACCAGTTCCTTGGGATTGAAGGGCTTGACGACGTAGTCGTCCGCTCCGCTCTCGAGGCCGCGCACCACATCCGTCGTGTCCGACTTCGCCGTGAGCATGATGATCGGCACACCGGACTCGCCGCGGATCTCTGCGCACACCTCGATGCCGTCCTTGCCGGGCAGCATGAGATCGAGCAGCACGAGGTCGGGTTTCGCCGCGTGGAATGCCTCGATGGCGGAGTCACCGTCCGCGCAGAATGAGGGCTCAAACCCTTCGGTTCGCAGAACGATACCGATCATCTCAGCGAGAGCGGTGTCATCGTCGACTACCAGGATGCGCGCGGTCATCGTCCCGTCTTCGTTCGGCACCCGACATGGCCGGGTTAGTGATGCTTTTGGCACAAGAGTAGTCGAGTGTGAAACGATAATCGCGTGCGCGCGGTTGCGCGATGCTCAACCTCGAGGGGAAACGCCCGTGAACGAGAGCCACCAGTGGCAGCCCCCGGTCAGGCCGACCGGGCCAGGTGAGAGTGCTGGAGGCGCCCCTGCGGTGCCGCCCGTCGACGGCGCCGTCACTCCGCCCGGTGGCCCCACGGCGTCTGGTGATTCGACGACTCCCGGGTGGACGCCGCCGCCGAAGCCCGGGCTTATCCCGCTGAGACCGCTGGACCTCGGGGCGATCCTCGCTGCAGCGTTCAAGACCCTGCGCCACAATCCCCGGCCAACTCTCGGTACCGCCCTGCTCGTGCAGGGTGTTGTCACCGTGGTCTCGGTCGGTGTCGTCGGGCTGGTCACCTACCTCACCCTCTCCCGCGTCGACAACGCGACGGGAGAAGCGCAGCAGGAGCTGATTGCGGGCAGCATCGGCACGATCATCCTGTCGACGATCATTCCCCTGCTGCTGTCGCTCGCGGCATCCGCCCTCGTGCAGGGCGTCATCGTTCTCGACGTGATGCGCGCAAGCCTCGGCGAGAAGCCGCGGCTGCGCCAGCTGCTTCGGATGGCCCACGGGCGAATCTGGGCACTTATCGGCTGGACCGCCTTGGTCTCCCTTGCCGTCCTGGTCGGATTCGGCGTGCTGGCGCTCATCGTCGTCGGGATCGGCTTCGCGATCGGCGGCATCGGCGGCGTGCTGGCGGGAGTGCTTCTCGGGCTGTTCCTCGGGCTCGGTGCCATCGTGCTCTGGGTGTGGGTCTACACCAAGCTGTCGCTCGTGCCGAGTGTGCTCATGGCGGAGCGCACGAGCATCCGTGGGGCGATGGCGCGGTCGTGGGCTCTCACGCATCGCTCCTTCTGGAAGACCTTCGGCATCGAACTGCTGGTAGCGGTCATGATCAGTGTCGCCAGCCAGGTGATCACGACGCCGATCTCGTTCATCGGCGGGATGCTGTCCTCACTGGCCGATCCGAACGGCCAGAGCGTCGCATCGAGAATCACGAGCATCATCGGCCTGTACGTCGTGCTCATGGTCGTCTCGGTGGTGGTGGGCGCGATCGGAGCGATAGTGCAGTCCGCGACGATCGCGCTGCTCTACATCGACCTGCGGATGCGCAAGGAAGGGCTCGATCTCGAGCTCTCGCGTTTTGTCGAGGCCCGCCAATCCGGGGCATCCGGGCTCGCCGACCCGTATGCGCGCGAGGCCGCCCCGGTCACGCCGCAGTCCCGGTTCACCACGCCGAACGAGTCGCCCCGGGGATGATCGCCGCGATCGTGGGGCTTCTCCCGCTCTCAACCGATGTTCCGGTGGACCCGGATGCCGGGGAGGCCAGGCGCTGGATCATCGAAGAACTGTCGAAACCCGCGTACCAGGCCGCACAACCCAGCTGGTTCGACCGGCTGTCCTCCGCGGTATGGAACTGGCTCACCTCGCTCCGGTTCGGCGACGGCGGCGCGGGCTGGCCCGTCATCCTCATCGTCGTCGTGATCGCGGTGGCCGTGGTCGCGGCGTTCCTGATCTTCGGCGCCCCGCGGTTCAACCGCCGAAGCACAGCGCACGGTGCTCTCTTCGGTGCCGAAGACGAACGGGATGCTGCAGCGATGCGCGCATCAGCGAGCGCGGCTGCGGCTGCCGGAGACTGGACCCTCGCGATCGAGGAACTGTTCAGGGCACTCGCGCGCGGACTGGCCGAGCGCACGATCGTGACCACGAGCCCCGGCACCACCGCGCGCGACTTCGCGATGCGCGCCGGCGGAGCCTTCCCCGCGCTCGCGACGGACCTCGCCGCGTCCGCGAGAGCCTTTGACGACGTGCGCTACCTCGGCCGCCCTGGCTCGGAGCGGGCCTATCGCGACATCGTCGCGCTCGAGCAGACGCTTCGCTCCGCACACCCCGAGCTGGCAGCCCTGGCGGGTGCGAGAGCGTGAGCCGGACCACGATCGTCTCCACCCCGACCGTGCGCGCGGCGACGAAGCGCTCCCTGTTCTGGATCATCGCCGCCGTCTTCCTCGTCGTCGTGGCCGTCATCGCGATGGTCGTGCGCGGCGCAGCAGGGCCGCCCGGCGATCCGCTCTCCCCCACCAACGCGGCCCCGGCCGGAAGCATGGCCGTGGCACAGGTACTGAAGCAGCACGGCGTGAAGGTCGTGCCGACCACGAGCTACGCCACGACCCGCGACACGCTCCGCGGCGCGGATTCGACGCTCGTGATCTACGATCCGAACAACTACCTCAGCGAGAGCCAACTGACGGAACTGGCCTCCCGGAGCCCCAACGTCGTCGCGGTGACACCGAGCTTCTCCCAGTTGCACACGCTCGCCCCCGCCGTTGCCCAGGCCGGTGCGGCGAAGAAGGGTGTGCTGGACGCCGGATGCGCGCTGCGGGCCGCGACCCGGGCAGGCACGATCTCCGGTGGCGGCAACAGTTACCGCATCGTCGACAATGCCACGACCGGAGCGACCGCATGCTTCTCGAGTGGCAAGGGCATCCACTCGCTGGTGCAGGTCACGAGCGATTCCGGGTCGATCACGGTGCTCGGCGCATCCCAGGTGCTCGCCAACGAGACCGTCGCACAGAGGGGCAATGCGGCGCTCGCACTGAACCTGCTCGGCTCCACTCCGACACTCGTCTGGTACCTGCCCTCGGCCGACGACATCGCCGTGACCGGGTTGCCGACCATCGCGGAGCTCACGCCGCCGTGGGTCTCGTCGCTGGCCATCCTGCTCATCCTTCTCGCGATCGCCGCGGCATTCTGGCGCGGGCGCAGGCTCGGGCCGCTCGTCATCGAGAACCTGCCCGTGACGGTGCGAGCGAGCGAGACCATGGAGGGCAGGGCGAGGCTCTACCAGAAGAACGCCTCGAGGCTGCACGCCCTCGACGCGCTGCGGATCGGCACGATCGACCGGGTGTCGCGGATGTGCGGGATACCGCGCTCAGCATCCGTCACCGAGGTGATCGACGCCGTCGCCGCGGTCACGGGGCGGGACCGCGCGAGACTCTCGCGGGTGCTGCTCGACGCCGTGCCCGCCGGGGATCGGGAACTCGTCCGGCTCTCGGACGAACTTCTCGAACTCGAAGCGGCCGTCGCCACGGCGGTGACGACATGACCACCACAGAACGACCATCCGGCACCGTGCCGGGATTCGACACCGGCACCACAGCAGGGAGAATGAAGTCATGACCGACCAGGCAACAATGGGTGCTGGAGAGACCGTGCGCGACTCGTTCGCACGGGTGCGCGAGGAGGTCGGCAAGGCCGTCGTCGGCCAGGACGGTGCGGTGACGGGGCTCATCGTCGCGCTGCTCGCTGGCGGGCACGTGCTGCTCGAGGGCGTTCCCGGCGTGGCCAAGACGCTGCTCGTGCGCACGCTCAGCCGGGCACTGCAGCTCGAGACCAAGCGGGTGCAGTTCACGCCCGACCTCATGCCGGGGGACGTCACGGGTTCGCTCGTCTACGACGCGCGCTCGGGCGACTTCGAGTTCCGCGCAGGGCCCGTCTTCACGAACCTCCTGCTCGCGGACGAGATCAACCGCACGCCACCAAAGACCCAGTCTGCCCTCCTGGAGGCCATGGAGGAGCGCCAGGTGAGCGTCGACGGCGAGAGCCGCCCGCTGCCCGCGCCGTTCATGGTCGCGGCCACTCAGAACCCGATCGAGTACGAGGGCACCTACCAGCTGCCCGAGGCCCAGCTCGACCGCTTCCTGCTCAAACTCGTGCTCGACATCCCGGATCGGGCCAGCGAGATCGAGGTGCTGACCCGAAGCGCCGCCGGATTCAACCCCCGCGATCTCGCCGCGGCCGGGGTGAGCCCCGTGCTCGACGCCGCGAGACTGGCGGCGGCCCAGGCGGAGGTCGGGCGCGTCGCCGCGAGCCCGGATGTGCTGGCCTACGTCGTCGACCTGGCCCGCGCGACGAGACAGAGCCCCTCGGTCAAGCTGGGCGTGAGTCCCCGAGGCGCGACCGCCCTGCTGTCCGCGACGAAGGCGTGGGCCTGGCTCACGGGCTTCGACGCGATCACTCCCGACCACGTGCAGGAGATGGTTCTGCCGGTGTGGAGGCACCGCATCCAGTTGCGTCCGGAGGCCGAGCTCGAGGGTGTCTCGGCCGACACGATCCTGCGGTCGATCCTGCAGCAGGTGCAGGTGCCGATCTGATGGCGACGGCGCAGGCCTCCTGATGGCGCTGTCCGGTCGCTTCGTCCTCCTCCTCGCCCTCGGCACGGTGCCGCTCGTCGTGCTCGGCGATCCCGTGGTGCTCTGGCTCTGGGTGCTGGGCTCTGTCATCCTCGGCGTCATCGACGTGTTTCTGGCTGGCTCGCCCAGGAAACTGGCCCTGTCGCGTGACCTGCCCGAGCGGGTGCGGCTGGGCGAGACGGTGCGGGCGACGCTCTACATCGCGAACACCGGCAGTCGTAGGGTCGCCGGGCTCGTGCGCGACGGCTGGCAGCCCTCCGCCGGGGCCAGCCCGACCCGCGCGAGGATGTCACTTCCCCCGGGCGAGAGACGCGCCTTCACCGTCACACTCACGCCGTTCCGTCGCGGAGAGCGCAGGGTCGCGCAGGTCACGGTGCGCTCGTACGGACCGCTGGGTCTTCTGGCCAGGCAGGCGACGATCCAGGCACCCGCCGCCATCCGGGTGCTGCCGCCGTTCAACTCACGCAAGCACCTGCCGTCGCGCCTCGCGAGGCTGCGCGAGCTCGACGGGCGCACGAGCGTGCAGATCCGTGGACAGGGCACAGAGTTCGACTCGCTGCGCGAATATGTGCGCGGAGATGACGTGCGCTCGATCGACTGGCGGGCGACGGCGAGGCGACAGGATCTCGTGGTGCGCACCTGGCGGCCGGAGCGGGATCGCCGGGTCGTCATCGTCATCGACAGCGGGCGCACCTCCGCCGCGCGCATCGACAACGAGCCCCGTCTCGACACCGCGTTCGAGGCGTCGCTGCTGCTCGCGGCTCTCGCGTCGAAGGCGGGTGACCGCGTCGACCTCGTGATCTACGACAGACGGATCCGGGGTCGAGTGCAGGGCGCGAACGGGCCAGAGCTGCTCTCCCGCATGGTGGGCACGATGGCGCCGGTCGAGCCTGAGCTGATCGAGATGGACTGGTCGGCCGTGCCCGGGCTCGTGCGCTCCGTGACGAGCCAGCGCGCGCTCGTCGTGCTCATGACCTCGGCGGATGCGCCGGGTGCATCACGCGAGCTGCTCGCCGTGCTGCCCCAGCTCACCCAGCGGCACACGGTGCTCGTGTCGTCGGTGACCGACCCGACGGTGCTCGAGGCCAGCCGTGACCGCGGCGACCGGGAGAGCGTCTACCGCGCAGCATCCGCCGAGCGCGCCATGCTCGACACCGCGCGCGTGGCCGCCGCCATCCGTCAGCTCGGTGCTGACGTCGTCACGGGCACCCCGCAGGACCTGCCTCCCGCGGTGGCCGACCGCTACATCGCCCTCAAGGCCGCCGGCCGCCTGTAGCCGACGCAGCGCGCTGGCCCAGCCAGATCGCCCCATGCCAGCCAGCTCGCCCGCCGGATCGCCCAAATGAAGGAACGCCGGATGGAGCTCCCCGTGTTCTCGGGGTAAGCGCGCCTGTGAGAGCGCTCCACTCCTTCATTTGGGCGAAGCCCACCGGCGGAGGGGGAGGCTGCCGGATAGGGCGGGTGGCGCGCTCAGTCGCCGACGCCGACCGGGTCGGCTGCCTCGTTGGGGGTCTGGACGGGCTTCGCGATCTCGGCGCGGAGCTTGTCGCCGAGCCCGGCATCCACCTGGGTCCAGTACCAGAGGAAGCGCTCCTTGATGCGGTCCACGGTCAGACCCGAGTACTGCCCGGTGAGGGTCTGCAGGAAGCGAGCCTTCGACTCCTCGGAGAAGACATCGCGGTAGAGCGTGCCCGCCTGGCCGAAGTCGTCGTCCTCTGAGCGCAGGGTCTGCGCGGCGCGCACGAGTGCGCCATCCGTCTCCCAGCCGCTGTCGACCGTGAGCGAGGGGTCCGCGGCGGGCCCACCGTAGGAGTTCGGGGTGTAGACCCGTGCCGGCTCCTCGTTGTAGTGGTACTGCATGTTGCCCTCGTGCATGTAGGTCGTGACCTTCGATGCGTGCGGCTGGTTCACCGGCAGCTGGTTGTAGTTGGTGCCGATGCGGGCGCGCTGCGCGTCAGGGTAGGAGAACATGCGTGCCATCAGCATCTTGTCCGGGCTGATGTCGATGCCTGGGACGAGGTTCGACGGCGCGAACGCGGCCTGCTCGATCTCCGCGAAGAAGTTCTTCGGGTTACGGTTCAGCGTGTAGTGCCCGACCTTGATCAGCGGGTAGTCCGCATGCGGCCAGACCTTGGTGATGTCGAAGGGGTTGAAGCGGTAGGTCTTCGCGTCGTCGTACTGCATGATCTGCACGTAGACATCCCACACCGGGTTCTCGCCCCGCTCGATCGCCTCGTAGAGGTCACGGCGGTAGTAGTCGGCATCGGAACCTGCGAGCGACTGGGCCTCGGCGGCCTCCATGAGCTCGACGCCCTGGCGGGACTTGAAGTGGTACTGCACCCAGAAACGCTCCCCCGCGGCGTTGATCCACTGGTAGGTGTGAGAACCGTAGCCGTTCATGTGGCGCCAGGAGCGCGGCAGGCCGCGGTCACCCATCACGTAGGTCACCTGGTGAGCGGTCTCCGGTGAGAGGGTCCAGAAGTCCCACTGCATGTCGGCGTCGCGCAGGGCAGAGCCGACGAGGCGCTTCTGCGAGTGGATGAAGTCGGGGAACTTGATGCCGTCACGGATGAAGAAGACTGGGGTGTTGTTTCCGACGATGTCGTAATTGCCCTCGCTCGTGTAGAAGCGCAGCGCGTAGCCGCGCACGTCGCGCCAGGTGTCCGGGGAGCCCTGCTCGCCGGCAACCGAAGAGAAGCGCAGCAGGATCTCGCTCTTCGTTCCCGGCTGGAACACGGCGGCGCGCGTGTACTTCGACACGTCCTCGGTCACCTCGAACTCGCCGAAGGCTCCACCGCCCTTGGCGTGCGGGTTGCGCTCCGGAACACGCTCGCGATTGAACGAGGCCAGCTTCTCGACCAGGTAGCGGTCGTGGAGGGCGGTGACGCCATCCGGTCCCGTGGTGAGCGAGTGTGCGTCGCTTGCGACCGGTGCGCCGCTCTGGGTCGTGGTTGGTTCGGTCACTTCTTCTCCTTTGTGCGTGGTGTGAGTGGTGAGGATGACGTGCGAGATTCCGAGAGTCGGCAGGCCGGACAGAGTCCCCAGAAGGTGACCTCCGCCTGCTCGATCGTGAAGCCGGAGCTGTCCGACGGGCTCAGGCAGGGTGCGTGGCCGACGACACAGTCGACATCCGCGATGTCTCCGCAGGAGGTGCAGACGACATGATGATGGTTGTCACCGGTCCTGCGTTCGTAGCGCGCGGGGGAACCAGCCGGTTCGATGCGACGGATGATGCCCGCCTCGGTCAGGTCGCTGAGCACATTGTGCACCGACTGGATCGACGTGCCGGGCAGGGTCTCCCGGAGAGACCGGAACAGCGTCTCCGCGTCGCTGTGCGGACGCGAGTGCAGGATCTCGAGCAGCGCCAGACGCCCCCCGGTGACGCGGAGGCCCGCACCGTGGAGTTCGTGCTCGAGTTGCTCCTGCATCACCCCAGCCTAGGCCTTATCGTGAACAACTCAAAATAAACCTCTACGCGGCGATGAGTTGCTTCGCCCCCGCGTCGAACTCGTCGAGGTCGCCGGTCTCCCCTGCCCTGACCGCCCATCGACCCACGACCCACTGGTAGAACAGAAACGCCGAGACCGCGACAGTCCCGATGCCGATCTTGACCGGCCACGGCCAGGCCTGGCCGGTGACGAAACCCTCGATCAGCCCGGACACGAGCAGGGAGCAGATGAGGCCGATCGCGACCGTGATGAGTGCCCTCCCCTCCTCCGCGAGCGCCCCGGCCCTCGTGCGTGCCCCCGGTGAGATCCACGACCAGAAGATAGCGAGCCCCGCGGCACCGGCCGTGAAGATCGAGTACAGCTCGAGCTGCCCGTGCGGGGCGATGTACAGGAAGAAGGTGTCGATCTGGCCGTTGTGCGCCATGAGCGCCCCGGACATCCCGAGGCTCTGCGCGTTCTGAAAGAGCAGATAGGGCGCGTAGACGCCGGTGATGCCGAACGCGATGCATCCAGCCGCGATCCAGGCGTTGTTCGTCCACACCCTGCCGAAGAACGACGGGGCGGGATGCTCAGAGTAGTAGCTCACGAAGTCGTGGTCGGCATATTGCTGTTGCTGTGCCGCCGTGCCGAGATGGGCGAGCACGCCCGGGGTGTTCAGCGCCCAGAGAAAGTACAGCGCTGCGACGGCGAGGGATGCGGCAGTCACGATGAGGCACAGCCAGCGGATGCGGAACAGGGCCGCGGGAAGCTGCGCGCCGAAGAACCGCGGCAGCTGGCTCATCACGTTCGCACTCGCCCCCGTGAACCGCAGTCGCGCACGGAACAGCCACAGCGAGAGCCTGTCACCCTGTGCGCTCTGTCCGGAGGTCGTCTTGATCGCCGAGAGCTCACTCGCGCCCGACTGGAAGTGGTCGATCAGTGCATCGGCGTCGGCGCCGCTGAAGCGCCGCTTCGCGCTGAGGCGGGCAAGCTCGTCCCACTCATCGCGGTGGGCGGCGGAATAGGCGTCAAGATCCATCTGCTTAGATACTAGACATGGTCGGCTCAGGAGCACCCGAAGCGGGCGCTCGCGCGGAGTTCGAGACCGTTGCCGACGACCGCGAGCTGATGACGGGTGAAGCCGTCGGGCTCGAGCTGCACCCCACGAACTTCATCCTGCGGGCGGCGGGCACGATGATCGACCTGCTCGCCCATGCTGCACTCTTCCTGATCCTGATGTTCAGCGCTTTCACCGTCTTCAGCTCGGTGATGGATGACGCGCTCTCCGCCGCCATCTCGATCGCCACGCTCGCATTCTGCATCGTCGTGGTGCCGACCGCCGTCGAGACCCTCACACGGGGCAAGTCTCTCGGCAAGCTCGCCGTCGGCGCGCGGATCGTGCGCGACGACGGCGGATCGATCGGCTTCAGGCACGCGTTCATCCGTGCACTGCTCGGCGTGCTCGAGCTCGTCATGACCGTGGGCGGGATCGCGGCCCTGGTCGCCCTGTTCAACGACAAGTCGAAGCGGATCGGCGACCTGCTCGCGGGCACCTACAGCCAGCACGAGCGGGTCTCGAAGCTGACCCCACCGATCTTCGGGGTGCCGCTCGTGCTGTCGGAGTGGGCGCGAACGGCAGACGTCGCCCGGATGCCCGACGGCCTCGCGCGCAGGATCGCCCAGTTCCTGAGGCAGGCGGGCGGGTTTACCGCGGCCACGCGCATCCGTCACGCGCAGGAACTCGCGGCCGAGGCATCCCGCTATGTCTCGCCCGTGCCGCGCGAGGACGCTGAGCTGTTCCTCGCGGCGGTCACCGCGGTGCGACGCGACAGGGAATTCCGAGCACTCCAACTCCAGCAGCAGCGCCTCGCGACGCTCGCCCCCGTGCTGCGCGGGCTCCCGCACCGCTTTCCCGAGCGCTGACCGGCCTGTCTGACTGACGCGGAGCGGGCGTCAATAGCGGTAGTGGTCCACCTTGTACGGCCCGTCGACGGTCACGCCGATGTAGGCCGCCTGCTCGGGCGTGAGCGTCGTGAGCTTCACGCCGAGCGCATCGAGGTGCAGCCTGGCGACCTTCTCATCGAGACGCTTCGGCAGCACGTGAACCGCCACGGGGTAGTCCTCGCCGTGCGCCCACAGCTCGATCTGCGCGAGCACCTGATTGGTGAACGAGTTGCTCATGACGAATGACGGGTGTCCGGTCGCGTTGCCGAGATTCATCAGGCGTCCCTCGGACAGCACGAGGATGCTGCGCCCGTTCGGCAGGCGCCACTCGTGCACCTGCGGCTTGATCTCGACCTTGGTAACGCCCGGCAGCGCCTCGAGGGAGGCCATGTCGATCTCGTCGTCGAAATGGCCGACGTTCGCAACGATCGCGAGGTGCTTGAGCCCGAGCAGATGGTCGAGCGTGACGACGTCCTTGTTGCCCGTGGTGGTGATGACGATGTCGACCTCGCCGATCACGGAGTCGAGCGTGGTCACCTGGAAGCCGTCCATCGCCGCCTGCAGCGCGTTGATCGGGTCGATCTCGCTCACGATCACCCGGGCACCCTGGCCCTTGAGCGCCTCCGCCGCACCCTTGCCGACATCCCCGTAGCCGCAGACGAAGACGACCTTGCCGCCGATGAGCACGTCGGTCGCGCGGTTGAGTCCGTCGGGCAGCGAGTGCCGGATGCCGTACCTGTTGTCGAACTTCGACTTGGTCACCGAGTCGTTGACATTGATCGCGGCGAACTGCAGCTCGCCGGACTTGGCCAGCTCGTAGAGACGGTGCACGCCGGTGGTGGTCTCTTCGGTCACACCCTTGATCTCCGCCGCGATTCTCGTCCAGCGATCGGGTGACACCGCGAGCGAGGTGCGAAGCGTCTCGAGCACGACGGTCCATTCGTGGCTGTCCGACGCCCGGTGCTCGGGAACGGCGCCAGCAGCCTCGAACTCGCGGCCCTTGTGCACGAGCATGGTGGCGTCGCCGCCGTCGTCGAGGATCAGGTTGGGGCCGTCAAAGCCCTCTGCCGACCAGTCGAAGATCTGCGAGGTGCACCACCAGTACTCCTCGAGGCTCTCGCCCTTCCAGGCGAAGACCGGAACGCCGGCCGGGGCGTCGACCGTTCCGTTCGGGCCGACCGCGACGGCAGCCGCCGCCTCGTCCTGGGTGGAGAAGATGTTGCAGCTGGCCCAGCGCACCTGCGCGCCGAGAGCGACGAGGGTCTCGATGAGCACGCCGGTCTGCACGGTCATGTGCAGCGAGCCGGCGATGCGCGCGCCCGCGAGCGGCTTGCTCGCCCCGAACTCCTCGCGCAGGGCCATGAGACCAGGCATCTCGTTTTCTGCGAGGCGGAACTGGTGCCGTCCGGCTTCGGCGAGTGACAGGTCGCGTACTTTGAACGGAAGCGTGGTCGTCTCGGTCGTCATTGCCCCATTCTCGCAGAGTTGCGACCGCTCACCCTACTGGCGGATGAGCGCCAGCACCCGGTCGCGCACGCGTTCCATCTCCGCGGCGGTCGAGGCCTCCACGTTGAGACGCAGCAGCGGCTCGGTGTTGGACGGCCGCACGTTGAACCACCACCACGGCTCCTCGGAGGAGGTGATGCTCGTGACGGTCAGTCCGTCCAGCTCGTCGAAGTCTGCCTCGCCCGTGTAGGCGTCGACGATGCGGCTGTATGCGGCAGGGACATCCGTGACGGCCGAGTTGATCTCGCCGCTGAGCGCGTACGGCGTGTACTTCTTCGAGAGCACCGAGAGCGGCTCCGGCTGCGAGCCGAACTCGGCGAGCAGGTGCATCGCGGCGAGCATGCCGTTGTCCGCACCCCAGAAATCGCGGAAGTAGTAGTGCGCGGAGTGCTCGCCGCCGAAGATCGCCCCGGTCTCGGCCATCTGGTCTTTGATGAGCGAGTGACCGACCCTCGTGCGCACGGCGACGGCGCCCGCGGCCTCGATGGTCTCGGGCACGACGCGCGAGGTGATGAGGTTGTGCAGCACGATGATCTCCCCCTCGGGCTGCAGCGCGCGCACCCGGGTGATCTCGCGCAGCGCGACGATCGCGGCGACGGCGGAGGGATTGACCGCGTCCCCCTTCTCGTCGACGGCGAAGCAGCGGTCCGCGTCGCCGTCGAAGGCGAGTCCGAGGTCCGCGCCGTGCTCGAGGACCGCCTTCTGCAGGTCGACGAGGTTCTTGGGCTCCAGCGGGTTGGCTTCGTGGTTCGGGAAGCTGCCGTCGAGGTCGAAATACAGCGGAACGATCTCGATCGGGAGTGCTGGCAGCCCCGCGGCCTGTCCGAGTACGGCGGGCACGGTAAGCCCGCCCATGCCGTTGCCCGCGTCCACGACGATCGTGATCGGGCGGATGCCGGAGAGGTCGACGAGACCGCGCAGGTAGGCTGCATAGTCGGCCAGCACATCCGTCTGGCGGTAGCTTCCCTGCGCCGACGCCTCTGGCACGCCATCGGCGAGGAACTGTTGAGCCCTGTCGCGGATGCCGCGCAGCCCGGTGTCGAAGCTGATGCCGCGCGCGCCCGCCCGGCTGAACTTGATGCCGTTGTAGGTGGCGGGGTTGTGGCTCGCCGTGAACATGGCGGCGGCTGCGGCCAGGTGTCCCGAGGCGAAATAGCTCTCGTCGGTCGAGCACAGTCCGATGGAGATGACGTTCGCCCCGCGCGCCTGAGCCCCCGCGGCAAACGCCGCCGCGAACACCGGGGACGAGTCCCGCATGTCGTGGCCGACCACGACATCCTTTCCCGCGAGCGCGACCTCGTCGACGAAGGCCGCGGCCAATGCCGTCACCACCTCGGCCGTCAGTTGCGAGCCCACGAGCCCGCGAACGTCATAGGCCTTGATGAACGGTGTGAGGTCGATTGGCGAAGCGTCAGTCATGCACCAAAATCTACCTCGCCCAGCATGACGTGTCGTACAACCTGCCACCCCTGGGGCACCGACATCCGCTCCGCGTGCTTGGCGCACAGGTCGTAGCTGTGCGGCTCGGATTTCTGGCTGAGCGGACCAAGCACCGCCATCGAATCGGCGTAGACGTAGGTGAGCGTCGATACCGCCTCGTTGCTGCAGGCGACTTTGCTACACGGTCTGGGCTCCATTTGCTTCCACCCTAGACTCACCGCGGGCGCATCCGCGCTGCCTCGCCGGAGCCGTATCGGCACGGCAGCGCACGGGGCCGCCGCGTAGAATTGCCGGATGCCTCGTCCGACTCGCGGTGCCCGCTCCGGCGGAGTCTCCTCACGCGCGGGCTCCCGTGACCGGCACGGCAGGGGCCTGCGTTCTGCGGTGACCGGACCACAGCTTCCGCTGCTGCAGACCCGGGCAGACGTGTTCGATCTGACGGTCGCCTCGACGGCGGAATACCTCAAGGACATGTGGCCGGATGAGCTGGCCGCCGTGAGCTTCGAGGTCGCCGGGCTGCCCGCGGGGCTCGATGACACCGGCCGGGTGGACCGCTGGCTCGTGATCGTGCCGCAGCGCAGGATCATCCTGTATCGCCTGCCGATCGAGCGGCTCGCGCGCATGCATCGGCACGACGAACTGCACAGGCGAATGATGATCGAGGGGTGCGTGTTCCGCGCGGTCGCGGAGTTGCTCGGCAAGGACCCGTGGGACCTGGCGCCCGAGCGCTTCAGGCACTTCTAGCCGCCCAGCGCGGCGGCCCTCGCTAGTGGCGATACACCTCGATCGGCCGTGACGCTGGACCGGCCGGGCTCGCGGTGTACGACGCGAGCTCACCCGCACCGACGTAGCTCACCGAGATCGCGAGCTGATCGAAGCCACTGATCGAGTACATGTCCTCGCTCGTGGCCGGAAGCGCGACCGAGCCGCCGCCCGGAATGGCCACCGTCGTCGTGATCGATTTGCCGACGGTCGGGTCCGTGCCCACCCGGCTCGACGTGACCTTGACTGTCGCCGCGTGATCGCTGAGGTTCGCGAGGTGAATCGTGGGCGTCGGTCCGCTCCCCACCGTGACGAGGGCCTTCTCGTGGAAGGCCGGAGCGGGCACGAACCAGGCGAAGTCAACCTTCGCCGCGCTGTCGTTGCCGGAGTACACGGATGCCCTGGCCGCGGCGATGACCGGGATGTCCGAGCGCACGGTCACCGTGTACGAGCCGTCGGGGAAGTCGCCCAGCGGGGTCTCGGTGACCTTGCCCGCGTCGAGGCTCGCTTCGACCGAGATCGGCTTCTCCGTGCTGCTCTCCGGGGTAATGGTGATCTGCGCCTTGGCATCCGTGCGCCCTGGCACGAAGAACCGCAGCACGGATGCAAGGTCCTCGTATCCTGGGCTGCTCGCGTGCGCCGCGATCGTGTCGGGGTTCGAGAGCACGAGGCCGGGGATCACCATCTCCCTGGCCGGGGACGCGACCGCGCCGACGACATCCACCCCGCCGGGTTCGAGGGTGCGCACAACGGTCTGCTGCAGCCCGGCGACCACCTGGCTGCCGGTGCTCCGCACGTGGACGACGGGCGAGGTCGCGCCCGGGGCGAAGCCGGCGAGAGACAGGATGCGCTGGCCCCCCGGCGGGACGACGATGCCGTCCGTACCCGCCGCGGTGACCGCGCCACTCTCCGTGTAGATGCTGAGATTCACCGTAGCGATGACCTCGCCGGGATTGCTCAGGGTGAGCAGTGTCGTGCGCCCTGTGGTGGTCGATCCGCCCACGAGCCAGGTGTCCCCGCTCGCCTCGCGACACTCCGCAGCGGCGAACCCGGTGATGTCACCGTGATCGACGGACTGGGTCTGGCTCCCGGCCATCAGCGGCACGGACTTCGGATCGGACTTCGTCGGCGGCAGCACGAGCTCGACCGGGGTCACCCCCGTGGTGCTGTCCGTGCTCTGCAGCGGTGACGCGTCGATCGAGCCGGCGCTGGCCGCGTACACCACGGTCGGGGTGCCGATCGAGGATGCCGTTGTCGCTTCCTCCCCCGTGTCGCTGCCGAGGCGGAGGATGGGGCCCGCGCACACGCGCTGCTGGTCCGTCGGTACGGGAACGACGGTCGTCGAGACGGGCTCGGCGGAGACGGACGGGAGCGGGAGAAAGCCCGCGGCCGCGACGGTCACGACGGCCACCACGATGCCGATGGTTCCCGCGACGATGCGCGCGCCGACGAGCACGGCTCCGCGCGCGCGCTGGCCTGGTGCGACGGGCTCGCGGGCCGGGGTCACGGGCTCGCCGGCCGCCTCTGGTTCCGGATTCTCGAGATCAGGCATCGTCATCCTCATCGAAGGTGTTCGCCGGCTCTGTCAGCGGGTCTCCGGCCCTCTGGGCCTTGCGACGCCGGGCCGTGGGAATGCCGAGCAGCAGGGTCGCACCGAAGATCACGCCCTGGCCGATCAGGATGCCGAGGCCGAGTGGGGTGTCGGTGTTGCCCGGGTGCACGGCGGCCGCGCCGATGTCGCCCGTGGTGCGCCACAGCTGGCCGTTGTCCGTGGCGCCGACGGGGACGAGCAGTTTGTTGCCGTCGAGCGCCTGCGAGATGCGCTCGTGCACCGCGTCATCGCCCTTCGGTGCCGTGAGCAGCACGAAGCTCACGTCGAGGTCGGCGAGATCGTCTGAGGCGTCATAGCCGCTGCGCGAGGCCAGGTTGCCCGCGAGCCTGGACACCTGTGCGCCCTTCTGCCCGAGGGAGGCGGCCGTGGACGCGAGGGTGGACACCTCGTCGAGGGTGGTCCCGCGCCCCCTCTGGATGTCGACCGCGATGCCGTCGGTCGCGTGCTGCGTGATGACCAGTGTCCCCACCGTCGGGTGCGCAGCGGCCTCGACCGTGACGTAGGCCGGAAGCAGCCTGTCGCTCGTCGAGTGCACCTGCAGGATGCCGAGGTACGCGGCGCTCAGCAGGGGAACCGCGAGTGCACCCACGGTGAGACTCGCGAGGATCGCGGACGGCGGTGCGAGCACCCCGAGCGCGTCGAGTGCCACCATCGCGGCACCGACCAGCCCGAGCCAGAACAGGCTCAGAGCCGCGCCCGACCACACGGGCACGGCCATCGACCCGAGCTGCGCGACCGCGATGTGCACGGTGGCAACCGCGGTCAGGTAGCCGAGCAGGGCGATGAGCATCGCCGGGATCGCCCGCCGGGAGCCCGGAACGAAGAGCGCGAGCAGGGCGAGCACTCCCAGCGGCGCGAGCAGCACGGCCACGAGCACCGTCGCGCTTAAGCCGCCGAACGTGGCGGAGTCGAAGACGTGCTGCCATCCATCCAGGCCATCCACGGGTGCGGCGAGCGCGAGGTGCCAGCTCGAGAGAGAGCCTCCGCCCGCAGGCACCCCGGGGTCAGCGAACAGGCCGAAGAAATTGCCCCTGCTGAGCTGCTGGATGACGAGCGGAACGAACAGGGCCGCCGCGGGGATCGGGATGCCGATGAGGCGATGAATGCTCTTCGGTCTCGCGACGAGCCAGGCGATCCAGGCCACGAGGAGCGCGGGCGCGAGCGACGGCGCTGAGGCGCTCACGGCGGCGAACAGCAGGCCGGCTCCCGCTGCGGCCGCCCAGGATCGGGCAGCGTTCAGCGCGCAGAG
Source organism: Parafrigoribacterium humi (assembly GCF_040227205.1). NCBI lineage: Bacteria > Bacillati > Actinomycetota > Actinomycetes > Micrococcales > Microbacteriaceae > Parafrigoribacterium > Parafrigoribacterium humi. Next base: position 133,474 of record NZ_JBELOA010000007.1, read on the forward strand.
AACGAGCCAGGGCAGAAGCAGGTGGGCGAGAACGGCGCCGAGGTGTCCGGTGGTGAGGGAGCCCAGGAGGGGCGGCGCGAGCATCCAGAGCACAGCGGCAACGGCGGGAAGCCAGCGACGCCGCGTGATGCGCCTCGCGCAGTACCAGGCACCGATGGCCGCGATCGGCAGGGCGAGCACGTACACGAGCACGATGCTGAATGACGGTGCCCAGAAGGTGAGCGACCCGAGCACCGCGAGCACATAGACGAAGGGGTCGGATGCCCCGAGGAAGCCGAGGCCGACGTCGCGCCAGCCATATCCAACGCTCTGCCAGAGCTCAGCCGGATGCAGTGGAAGGGGCAGCAGGCTCCCTCCCGCGACGGCGACACCGCCGAGCAGTGACCCGTACGCGGCGACACCGAGGATGCACGCCGCGGCGACGATCCAGAGCCCGCCACCGGCGATGAAGCCGATCCTGGACTCGCGTTCGACCACGCGGTTCTGGTCCCCGGCGGCAGCTTCCCTCGCCTGGGCGCGCCGCTCGCGCACCTCGTGCCCCGGCAGTCGCAACGGTGCGATGGCTCCCCAGCCGAGCGAGCGCGTGCGCATGAGCTGGCGCCTCGCGGCCCCGACCCTGCTCGCTCCGAACGCCACCGCGAACGCCGCGCGGAACTCCCCGCCGACGGCTCCCGGCCGTTTGGCCAGCAACTGGCCGAGCGCACGGAAGAAGGCGAGCGGCACGAGACTCAGCCAGTGCAGCAGGAGCACGGCACGCTTGGAGTAGACGAGGCGACGGTGCAGCTGGGCCGCCCGCGCGATGCGGGCCCTGCGCCGATCGGAGACGGAGCGCCTGCCGTAGAGCTCCGGCCCGCCCACGCTGGCCACCTTCGCGTCGGGCACGAGGATGACCCGGTAGCCCGCGAGCCTGGCGCGGATCGACAAGTCGAGACCCGCGTCGACGCTCGGCAGGCCGGGGTCGAAACCGCCGAGGGCCGTCCAGACCGAGCGGCGCACGAGCATCCCGTTCATCGCGACACCGAGCACGTCGTTCTGCACGTCGTGTTGTGCCTGGTCGAGTTCGCCGTCGACGAGAGAGACGGATGCCCCGAAGCGCGTGATCGACTCGCCGAAGTCCGCGATGACATCCGGCTGGTCCCACCGCATGAGCTTCGGGCCGGCGATGGCGACGGACGGCGCGACCTCGAGCGCGGCGAGCAGGTGCTCGAGCGCGTCGGGCTCCGGCGCGTTGTCGTAGGCGAGCAGCCAGAGCAGATCCTGGTCGGATGGTTCGTCGGCCGCGACGTGCATGGCGCGCGCAATCGCGTCGCCGAACGTGGACTTCGCCCCGGTCGTGACGAACTGGGTGGGCCCGTGTGCGGCGAGAAGTTCCGAGCTGCCGTCCGTGGACGCGGCGTCGACGGCGATCACGGTGTCGGGCCGTCTGGTCTGTTTCGCGAGCGCCGCCAGCGTTCGCTCCAGATACGCCGCCCCCGTGCGGGCGACGATGATCGCGGTGACTCTCTGGTGCATTCCTACGAGACTATGCTCGCTGGCCTGTCAGCCTTCCCGTGACACGCTGCCGTACGAGACCGGAGTCTCGCGTGTCCGGACCCGACGAGCTGTGCAGGATCGGGTGTTACGCGCGCTTGCGCAGCTTGCGACGCTCGCGCTCAGACAGACCGCCCCAGATTCCGAAGCGTTCGTCGTTCTTGAGCGCGTACTCGAGGCACTGCGCACGTACCTCGCACGACGCACAGATCTTCTTCGCGTCGCGGGTGGAGCCGCCCTTCTCAGGAAAGAACGCCTCCGGGTCGGTCTGGGCGCAGAGCGCATCCGACTGCCAGGCGAGCGGGTCGTCGTCTTCATCGACGCGACGGACTCCGGGAACACCCCTGCGAACCGGATCGACGAACCAGTCGTCCGGGACACCGGCTCGCACGGCAGTAGACGACTCTGTTCCCTGCTCCGCTCGTAACCTGTCTACCCGTGCCCGGGCGGCCCGCACCCCGTAAGCCTCTGGCCCCTCAATGTTGAGCGCCATAGCACAGTCTCCCCTCCGCGAAACGTACGACTTGCGCAACGCGTTAGTGATAATTACATCGGTGTAGTTACCCCTGAGTCAAGTCGCAAATCGTAAACGCTCAACTCGGCATCGAGGGTTGGCGACGCGCCGACAGATCGGTCTCTGTACCGGATCGTTGCCGAGGCGCTCGGATTCCGTCGGCCGCCGATGCCGTTCTGCCTCCGCGCGGGGTCAGTCCCTGTCGACAGCGAGGGTGCGGGCCTCCCAGGCGCTCGAGACCATCTCGCGCAGGCTGTGGCGCATCCGCCAGTCGAGGTCCCGCGCAGCACGTTCACCCGACGCGACGATTCGTGCGGGGTCTCCGGCGCGCCTGGCGCCGATCTCCGGCGTGAACGGGATGCCCGTGACCTCGGAGACAGCTCTCATGATCTCGGCGACAGAGACACCGTCACCGCTGCCCAGGTTGTATGCGGGTGCCAGCGGCTCACCCGCCTCGAGGCGCTTCGCCGCGGCGACATGCGAGACCGCGAGATCCGCGACGTGGATGTAGTCGCGCACGTTGGTGCCGTCCGGCGTCGGATAGTCGCTACCGTTGATGCGCGGCGTGCGGCCCTCGACGAGAGCGTCGAACACGAGCGGGAAGAGATTGTGCGGGCTCGTGTCGTAGACGGCGGGGTCGCCCGAGCCGACGACGTTGAAGTAGCGCAGGGAGGTGTGGCGCAGGCCGACGGCGACACCCTGGTCGCGCAGCAGCCATTCGCCGATGAGCTTCGACTCCCCGTAGGGAGACTGCGGGTTCTTGGCCGTGTCCTCGGTGACGAGATCGGTGTCCGGTGTGCCGTAGACGGCGGCGCTGGAGGAGAACACGATCTGGTTGACGTTGCCCTCCTGCATCGCGGCGAGGAGCACGGCCGTGCCCGTGACGTTCTGTTCGTAGGTGTGCAGGGGTCGCTGCACGCTCACCCCCGCGTACTTGAAGCCCGCGACGTGGATCACGCCGGTGACCTTGTGGCGATCGATCGACTCCAGGAGAAGACCGCCGTTGAGAATCGAGCCCTTGACGAACGGCACGTCGCTCGGCACGAAGTCCTCGTGGCCGCTCGAGAGGTCGTCGAGCACCACGGGGTGCATCCCGGCCTCCTGCAGCGCTCGAACCACGTGTGCACCGATATAGCCGGCGCCGCCGGTCACTAGCCAGGTCATGGTTTCAGGGTAGTTGTTCGGGCTACCCACTCCAATACGGTAGTCCTGCCGTTCTCCCCGCCGCGCACGGTAGAACCAAGTCCAGGTCCGGGTTGCTGCACGCACATCAGCCTGCATTCCTTCGCCGAAGGTCTTGCGTGAGCACGCTCTTGCTCTGGAGCAGTGTCGGCGTTCGGGCGGTATCGATCGTCGGCGGCGGAATCAGCCAGAACTCACTTCCGTGTCTCTGGATCTCCCAGTGGTTGTTGTGCAGTTCCAGGTGATGGTATCTGCACAGCAGTACACCGTCGCGCAGGTCTGTCTTGCCGTGATCCCGTTTCCAGTGATTTACATGGTGGGCTTCCGTCCAGGCTGGCGGTTTGGTGCAGTCGGTCCACATGCATCCGCCGTCCCTCACGGCGAGGGCATCTCGTTGCCGTCGACTGAAGAGTCGTGCGCCGCGACCAAGGTCGAGTGGGGTTCCGTCGGGAGCGACGGTCACGTCGATCGAATCGCCGGAGCACAGTGCACGCTCCGCGGTTTCGATGGGAATGATCTCACCCGTGTTCTCGATGATGGCGAGACCGGAACCCGCGTCGAGACTCTCCTGCGTGACGACTATCTTCACCACCGGCCTGATCGCGCCGTGGAGTGTGCCATGGTCGGCGTTGACTCCGAGGCGGAGCAACTCCAGGAGTCCATCCAGCGCGATACGCTCCGTTGTGCGCGGGTCGTCGACAATGCGCCGGGCACGAGCCACACCCTCCGGATCGATGAACCGAGGCCCGCCACGGCGGGAGCTGGTCAGGGGATCGAGCACGCTGGTGAGTTCTGCAGCGGCCTCCGGGTCGAGATCGGCGGTCATTCGCCACATCCCGTCTGGCCGCGGGTAGACGCGCAGCCCTCCCCGTTCATACAGCTGCTGCTGCCGAGCCTTGACGCCGTCGAGATCGGCGAGATCTCGCTCGATCCGAGCCGCCTTGTACAGCCTGTCCGCACTCACCCCGCCGTGGGCGGTGAGCACCCGTTCCGCCAGCCCGCGGAGCATGTCTGCGCTGACCCGTTCAGTGGGAGAACCCAGGCCGCGCCGCAACGCGTCCGCACACTCGACCGACAGCTCCCCACTTTCAAGCGCTTCGACGATGGGCGCCTCCCACACAACCCTCGCCGATGCGCGGTCGGCCGCAGCTCCTCCTTCGTCGAGAAGACGCCGTGCGACGTCCGTCTCGTCCATCAAACGGCCGAGTGTGACCAGACGCGCCGCTTGCCTGCCCGAGACCTGTGCCATCGTCTCGATCATCGCCTCGGGCGATGCGAATCCGTGACGTGAGGCGAGGCCTGCATGCCCGAGCTCTCGCGTCGATCGACGGGCGAGTTGCCTGGCGACGTGCGACCGATAGGCGTCCAAACCACGATCACACGCCGCGATCGCCCGCTGAAGCTCGATGAGCCGCTCGTCGGAGAGCCCATCGAAGTCCTCGGCACTCGCCGCGATCCTGGAGACAGCGGCAGCCGTCTCCAGAAGTCGCGATGAGAAGCTTTCCATACCAGAATTCTCGCACATTCGAACATATGTCTCAATATTTACTCACTAATCTGTGAACAGGTTCCTCTTCGCACGAGCTGTGGAGGAGCAGCGCCAGGAGAGGAGAAGTCGTTGCTCGGTTCAGTTGCATCGCCTGACATCGCCCAGTGGCTCGACTCACCGCGACCAAAATCGCCGGGCGCCGCAGCGAGATAGAACGGGCTCACGCACGGCCTGGTCTTGATGAGCGCGGGTGCCGCAATCACGCGATCGACCCCGGGCGCAGGATTATCCGCAGCCGCGTCCAGATTCGATCGGAAAGCATCGCCCGCGAAAGCCTGTCCTGCCAGGGCCAACTTGCCACCGGTCGGAAAACCAGACAGCACGATGAGCGCAACGCTCTTGAGCGCAATGGGAGTCACGACGATCGTTCTCCGCTCTGCGACGACACGGCGAGAGGCGATCTCCGCGATCCACAGGCTCGCCGTGAGAACGAGCACAACCGCGAAATCCAGGATGAGCCCGTTGAAAAGCTTGTACTCGAAGTAGCTGATGAAATGAGCTCGGGAGGGTTGCACGATCGTGAGCCCGATACCCTCCGCGAGCGCAACAGCCGCGACCAGGCCGATCAGCACATACGGCGATCTGATCGATTGCCAGAAAAGCGCACGACGCGAACTCGCGCGACGAGGACCAGCACTCCTCCCACAACTGCTAGCTCGACCGCCGATGGACGACGACGAGAAGATGCGATCACAATGGCGACGATCGAGCCCGAGCGTGCGTCCTGCTACTTCCCCGTCGTCGCGAGAAACAGTTCGCCGTCACCGCTGAAGCGCAGCAGGCTCTCGTCGGGCGTGACATACACCGACTCGCCGCGACCGACGGCGACGGATGACGCGGCTCCGTCGATTCGGACCTCCCCGGCGGTGCAGATGGCGATCCCCGGTCCCGTGAGCGGGTACTGAGCGCCCGGTCCGGCATCCGCGACTCGCACGAGCACGAAGTCGGGCACATCCGGCCTGAACACCTCGACACCGAAAGTCCCGACGGAGCCAGCAGAATCAACAGCACCAGCGGCCCCAACAGAACCAGCGGGCCCAACGACAGGACTCTCGACCCCACTCGCCCGCAGGTATGGCGCAGGCCCCGGCGTGAAGTCGAGCACGCTGAGCAGCTCGGGCACGTCAACGTGCTTGGGCGTGAGGCCGCCGCGCAGTACGTTGTCCGAGGCGGCCATGAGCTCGACGCCGAGGCCGCGGAGATAGGCGTGGATGTTGCCCGCGGGCAGGTACAGTGCCTCGCCTCGCCTCAGGGTCACGCGGTTCAGCAGCAGCGAGGTGACGATCGCCGGGTCATCCGGATACTCCTGCGCGAACTGGGCCGCCGTCTGCAGCGACGGATCCGATGAGTGCAGCGCGAGCCTCGTGACGAGAGAGATCAGCGTGGGCACGCCGGTGCTGCCGGAGATGAGCCATTCGAAGACCGCGGGCAGCGCGTCATCCGTCGACAGTTGCTGCAGCAGATCCTCGAGCGGCTGTGGCTGCGGCTCTTCGGCCCGGGCGTCGAGGTCGAGCAGGTCGAGCAGCAGGGTGCGCACCTCGTCGACCGGGCGGAACCCGCACAGCGCGTCGAAGGTCTCGCTCAGCGCATAGATGAGTTCCGGCTTCGCCGAGGCGTCCTTGTAATTACGGTGCGGCGCATCGAGCGGGATGCCCAGCGCATTTTCGCGCGCAAAGCCGGCGGCGGCCTGCTCCGGCGTCGGGTGCGCCTGAAGGGAGAGCGGATGCTCGGCCGCGAGAATCTTCAACAGGAACGGCAGCCGCCCACCCGCCGCGTACTCCCCCAGCGTGCGCTCGGGGTCCGCGTCGATCCACTCCGGGAGATTCCGCGCCCCGCCCGCGAGCGGGGGGTCGACGATCACGCTCGGGGACGCCGGATGCGCGCCGAGCCACAACTCCGCCTCTGGCCCGCCCGAGGCGGAGTGGCCGAGCAGCTCGGCGATCGCGGTGGACGACCCCCAGGCGTAAGGGCGCGGGGTATTGGTGATGGCTACGAACATCCGAGAAGTCCTATTGAGGTGTGGCCGCACACGGCCGCCGAGCGAGTCTCACTTCGCCACTGTGGCACAGTCGAGCGGGATCGTGTCGATCGCGGTCGGGTGCACCATGGGAGTCACGTCCGCCGCCAGTTTCTTCTTTCCCGGCTTGGCGGCAATGATGTCGTAGGTCACGTTTGCCGTCGCACCGGGCAGGAACATGACCTGCCGCTTTCCCACCGGATAGTCGGTGTCGTGCAGCTTCTTGAGGTCGACGGCCGCGCCATCGACGGTGGCCCCGGTGATCGTCGAACCCGGCGGGGCATAAAGGATGACGTCCATTCGCTGCTCCCCCGGCTTCAATTTCTCGTGCTTCCAGTTGCCGAGGATCGACGGCGATATCGATTTGGCAGCATTGGCAGGGATGTTGTTGGTCAGGTTGATGCTGACTCGATAGTTGGCGCGGCCATCGGCGCGACAAACCGCCTGGCTCAGGTGCACATTTTGACTCAGGTAGTAATCCATTTTGGATCCGACGGCGTCCTGAAAGTACACCCCGACCCGATCGGTGGTCTTGTCGCTCTTGGGAAGTTCTCCATTGAGTCCCAGCTTGACGAACTGCATCTGCTCATCTTTGTGCGAACTCCAGAACAACAGGCGCTGTTCCGACCACCCCTGCACCATCGCCGCGATAAGCGCCTTGGCGTCGAACTTGCCGCCGGAGAGGTGTGCGAAGGTCGCTGAAACCGCTTCGCGATAAATGGCATCCTGTGCCGCATTGTCCTTGCCAATGTTGCCTGAGTTATAGCGCTGGTAGACCTCGTTGAGCAGCAGCGGCACCACGGTCTTGTCGGTGAGAACGTCACCGCTGCTCAAGGGGATCGGCCCCGTTGCCCGCAGGAAGTAGCTCAGTGCGACGGGATCGATCGAGATGATGCCATCCGGTACTGCACCGAACTTGTCTTTCCACATGGTGCTCGTGATTTCTGCCGCCGAGACGAAACTCGGGCGCACGGTTGCGTTTGCAATAAACGTTCCAAACGTGTCGAGGTACACTCCGGGAACCCCGTCGGGCACGGGAATGACCGAGGAGTCGTACATCGGGAAATTTTGCAGGCCCGCCGGCACTGTCACCGGTGGCGAGATCTTGCCCTTGTCTACCGTGATTGATGCAAAGGAAAGCGCTGTGCCGCCGAGCGCCCTGGCCTCTGCATTGTTCTGGAACATCACCACATAGGTACGCGGCCCGTCCGAGCCCATCGCGGGGGGAAGGAGTGGCAGCACGGTGTGCAGCGTCTGCATCAGTGGTGCGACAGAACCCAGCAGCGTGCTCAACTTTCCTTTGGCTGCGGAAAGCTGGCTGATTGTTCCCGCGGCATCGATGTTGTCGACCGCCGTGACCGCAGACTGTATTGCCTTGTTCGCGGTATTCACCGGCGCGACGGCACTCTGAATCGGCTTGAGATTGATCGCCCCGTCCTTAGGCGCAAGAGCTGCCGGCGTCACGGCCGAAGCCACCTGGATGAGAGGACCAACTGCGTGGACGACCACGTCATTGGTCACATCGGCGAGTTCTCGAACCACCGTGAGATTGCGCCCGAGTATCGGAACGAACTCGGCAACGCGCCAGATCGGGTCGCTGGTCAGTCCGCGTGCCTTCTCCGAATGCGCGCGGAGCTTCTTGAACGTCTTGGTGGCACCGGGGATCTCTTGATTCAACGCCTGCGTCTTCAACTGGCTGACGAGCGCCTGCGCTGATTCGAGCTCTGATTTTGCCTGCAACCCCCGTACTCCGACCCACGCCCCGCCGACGCCCACCACGAGAACAACAAACACAATCGCCCACAGCCACCACTGAGTGACCAGCCGACGAGCCTCCTGCCTGTGCCGTGGACCGGGGGCATGGGTAGGAACGTGCACTCGGCTATTCAACCAGAGTAAAGCTGAGCAGCGGCCAGCCGAAGGTACGCGATGGGAATTGGACCTCTGCAATACAGTTCGTGGTGTCACACTTTTGTAAAGAAGTTCTCAAGAGCGGCGGTCCGACGCATTAATCGATTCCCTGGCGGAGCAAAACCGCCGTGATGCCCATTGCCCTGCACAAACGCTAAGATTTTGTCGAAAATCGAACGGATGCAGTGTGAGTGAAGATGAAGCCTTAAACCCTGCCGGGGAACAATCAAATACAGCCGACGGAGCGCACCTTGAGTTGCCCACAGATGGCACTTGCCACAGTCAGATGACTGTTGAGCCGATGGCCTCACGACGAGATCTCAAGTTATCACGAGGCCGGATCACAATGGGCAAAGCACCATCCGCCTTTGATCGAGGTACAAGCCGCGACGACGTAGACCGCAGCACATTTCTGAGCCGAATGATCGACGTAGCGAGAGGGCTCGCGATTTTGCTCGTACTTCTTGTCCATCTTGAGCAAGATTTTTCATATTACGTGTTCGCTCCCGTGTCGCACCGCATAGTGGCGTTGCTCGGGATGTTCGAATTTGGTGCTGCTGGTGTTGGCCTATTCTTTGTCATCTCGGGATACCTGCTGAATCTGCTATACGCCGACGACTTCAACGTCAGGAAATATTGGGTTCGTCGATTCGCGCGCATATACCCAGCCTGGTTGTTCTGGAGTTTGGTTGCGATCGTTGCCGCTGTCGTCCATGCCGGGCCTGCCTATATGGGTGAGCCCTTCTATGGGCAAGCGGTGCGGCTCGACTCGTGGCCACACATCGGAATTGTCGTCTTGCAGCTCCTGTTTCTTGGATTCCTTGTGCCAGCTACGTGGAACGTCTTCATACCCGGCGGATGGTCTATTCAAGCTGAGATGTTCAACTACGCGCTCTATACCTTTATAAGAAGGTTGCGTTTTTCCGCGGTGCTTATTGGAGTTCTGACCCTCGAGATTCTCCAAGCTGTGCTGTTTCCGATTCTCGGGTTCAGCAGCAGCAACATAGGGGTTGCTCAAATCGTGCAGAGCTACATGACTGCGCCGGTCTGGTTCGTCGCGGGGATGTTCTTGTGCCGGGGTGGCAAGTTCCAGGCACCAACGAGAACTGTTGCTCGAGTCGAGCTTGCTATCTCTCGTTCTCGGATTTGCCGTGATCGCGGGCCTCAACGCTGCTTTCGTGAGTCAAGCAACCACGCTGGGCGTAGTGCTAGCCGCGATCGCGGTCTCCTATCTCGCAGTTCGCCTGGGCCACTGGAAGGCGCTTGCGAAGATTGGCAAGTACTCCTACGGCATATACTTCTGCCATTTTCTACTCCTTTTGCCCGCCTCATGGTTGTGCAGAGCGATCGTTAAAGCACTGGGGCCGGACCTTTCCAAGGTGTCGGCCGCACCGCTTTTCATCGTGACTTACCTGGCTGTGTTGAGTATTGCGTTTGTCATTGCGCGGGTAGTGTTTGAGCTAATTGAGCGACGACCAATTGAATGGGCTCGCAAACGTCCAAAACTAGTGCGCAGAGACCACTAGATAAACAATCGGGACTGCTGCAGGTTTAGGTGACTCCTGATCTGGGGCGAGTAGCTCGTCTCTGGAAGGATGTTTGCCATGCCGAGAGCGTTTCCGAGGGAGTTCCGGG
>NZ_JBELOA010000008.1:0-124875 GCF_040227205.1 Parafrigoribacterium humi
GCCGACAAATCCAGCGAATGACATCACCAAGAGCGAGTCTGTCGAGTAGCAGGTCAGACCGGCCCCGGAACCACCACCACTATCCTCAATGTCGAGTAGGTCGCCGTCCTGCTGGCCCCGTCCCGCTGGCCGAGTAGGTTCTGCGCCCTTGCTCGAGCAGGTCGCCGTGTCGTTGGTCGACTAAGTTGCCCGTGGACGTATCGAGACCTGTCGTGCCTGCCCCTGACTTCCGCGCTGCCACTGGCCCGCGTCGCCCCCGCGCATTGCGGCAAAATGTGGGTGCGAAACTCCCACACCCACGATTTGCCGCAACGCGAGGGCCGCCGGAACCGCCACGCGGGACCTGTGGAAAATCCCTGCAGCCTCGGCAGGATTGCCCTACCGTCTTTGCTATGCGAATTTTCCCTCGACAGCGCGCACGCGCCGTGACCGGGATGCTCGCGGTCGCCGCGTGCGCACTACTGCTGACCGGATGCGCACAGCCAAGCCCCGTCGTCACGCCGCACACCACCTCGACCGTGAAGCCGCTCTTCGCCTCCGACGCGGACGCCCTCGCCGCCGCCACGAAGGCCTATGCCGCGTATCTGAAGATTGCCGACCAGATATTTATGGACGGCGGGGTCAATGCAGATCGGTTGACAACCGTTGAGACGGGGGAACAGCTGAAGGCAGATCTCCGCGGCTTTGCCAGCGTTGAGAAAGACGGAATTCACAGTTCAGGCGGGACCACATTCGATCAGGTGAAGTTGCAACAAAATGACGCCGATGCCGTGGTGGTGTACGTGTGCGAGGACGTCTCTGGAGTCGACGTCATCGATCATGAGGGTAAATCGCTTGTGAGGAATGATCGGCCGAACCGAGTCCTCTATGAGGCCACTTTTGACGGGAGTGCTGGTGCGAATACTGGGCTCCTTTTGTCCCTTAAGCGGCCATGGGGAGACAAGTCGTGTTGAGCATCTCGACTGCGTTGACTGTCTTGCTGCTCGGCAGCGCTCTCATGAGCCCCGTCGGATCCGAAGCTCACAGTTTGGATCCGTGCTCTTTCCTGGAATCGCAGACAACGGGCTGCCCCGAAGCAACCGCCCAAATCAACAACGGCGGCGTAGACGTCTCGGCGTCGAAGGGCACGCCTGGCAGCGGAAGCGGGTCCAGCGCGGGCAAGGGCACGGGCAAGGCAGCCGACGCACCGCCGCCTCCTCCGCCGCGACCGCCGAACACCAGGGAGCCGCGCGACTACTACACGGTCACGCTTCCGGTGAACATCTCCGACCTCGTGAACTTCAAACCGGCGCCCGGTGTCGACCACATGGAGCCGAACGGGTGGATGATCGTCGGCCTCGACACCAACTTCTACGCCACGGCGCAGTCTCAGGTGCTGAGCGGCGAGCTGCTCGGCCAACAGGCATCCGTGCGTTTCACCCCGGTTGGGTATCGCTGGAGCTACGGCGACGGCCAGGCTGCGAGTCTCAGCACGCGCGGTTCCACTTGGGCGGCCCTGGGCATCCGCGAGTTCGACCCAACCCCGACCAGCCACGTCTACACGCAGCCGGGCGGCTACGACATCGACCTCACCGTTTACTTCACCGCCGAGTACCGATATGCGGGCGCAATCTGGGTGCCGGTGGTCGGAACCCTCGCAGTACCGGCGAACCGATTGCACGCCATCGCGGGCGACGCGAAAACGGTGCTCGTCGAGCGCGATTGCAGCGTGCCTCCACGCGGCCCGGGATGCTGATGCCGGGGCGAGGGAGGCTCTAAGTCTTCCGTCGGGACGCTCACAGCACGCGCAAATAGAATGTTCAGGTTGGCGATGGATGCTAGCAGCGCTTGGAAGGAGCAGCACCACATGACCGACATTCCACAGGACCCGAACGAGGGCTCCACACCAGCAGAAGACGCAGCCCAAGCGGGAATCCCCGCCGAGACTTCTCCCGCGACTGCAGCGGAAACTCAGGGTCAGGCTCCCGAGCAGACCACGCCGAGCCCAGATGCCCCAGAGCAGGCAGCACCCATCGCCGCAGAGGGTGCACAGGCAGAGGCCACAGGGGGCGTAGTGCGGGCAGAGGCCGCAGCGCAGCCCGCGCAGACCCAGTCCACTTCAGAACAGCCAACCGCGGCCCAATCCACTTCAGAACAGCCAACCGCAGAACTTCCGCCGGCAATGGCCGAGGCAGCAGCCCCAACGAGCCCCGCCGGACCGCCCACCGGATCCGGCCCGGCACGCAGTTGGGCAGCTCCCGCACCCGCAGCCTCGCGGCGCCGCTCCAGGACAGTCGGCCTCGTGGCCGCGCTCGCGGTCGGCGCTCTCGTCGGTGGTGTCGCCGGAGCGGGCGTCTACGCGCTCGCGACGAACGGCAACCAGGGCGTTCAGGCCACCACGAGCACCGCGGTCAACCCGGCGAACATCACGGTCAACGACCGTGACAACGCGACCCTCATCACCAAGGTCGCCGCTCAGGCCACCCCCTCGGTCGTCACCATCAGCGTCACGGGCACGAACTCGGCGGGCACCGGATCCGGTGTCATCCTGAGCAAGGACGGCTACATCCTCACAAACACCCACGTCGTCACGCTCGACGGTGAGGTCGCACATGCCAAGGTCAAGGTGGAGACCTCGGACGGGCACCTCTACAACGCCAAGGTCATCGGTACCGACCCGATCTCCGACCTCGCTGTCGTCAAGGTCGATGGCGTGAACGACTTCCAGCCGCTGCAGTTCGCCGACTCGAGCAAATTGAACGTCGGTGACACCGCGATCGCGATCGGCGCACCGCTCGCCCTGTCGAACACGGTCACCAACGGCATCGTGAGCGCGCTGAACCGCAGCATCACGATCGCGTCCTCTGCCGTGCCAGACAACAACGGCGATAACAATAACGACAACAACGACAACAACGGCAACGGCCCGTTCGACTTCTGGCAGTTCGGAACGCCGAACAACGGCCAGCAGCAGAGCACGGCGCAGAGCTCGATTGCCCTCGCTGTCGTGCAGACCGATGCGGCGATCAACCCTGGCAACTCGGGCGGTGCGCTGCTCGACACCGACGGCAAGGTCATCGGCATCAACGTCGCCATCGCGAGCGCCGGGTCAGGATCCTCCGGGTCCTCGGCCTCGGGCAGCATCGGCGTCGGCTTCGCGATTCCGTCCAACTTCGCCAAGCGCATCGCGAACGAGCTCATCGCGGGCGGCAAGGCAACGCACGGCCTGCTCGGGGCATCCGTTTCGGATGTCGCGGATGATCCGTCGACCGCCAACAGTTCCGTCGTCGGCGCGAGCATCGTGGATGTCACGAGCGGCGGAGCTGCGGCGACCGCCGGCCTGCAGAAGGGCGACATCGTCACGAGCTTCAACGGCGTCCCGATCGGCGGCAAGACCGACCTCACCGCGCAGGTGCGAGTGCTCGCCGCGGGCGCGAAGACCCAGTTGAACTACGTGCGGAACGGCAAGACCTACACGGTCAATGTCACGCTTGGCGCCCTGAAGTAGGCGTGAACCGCGCAGACGACGGCACGGAAACCCCGCACCAGGGGTTTCCGTGCCGTCGTTTCGCTGCTGGTAGGCTCGTCATCCACCCACCTCACTGCATTGGATTACATGACCGCCACAGGAAAGGCCCTGCCGGGAATCTCCTACGTCATGCCCGTGCTCAACGAGGCCTCCTACGTCGAGAACGCCGTGCGAACGGTTCTTGCCCAGGACTATGAGGGCGACAAAGAGATCGTGCTTGCCCTCGGGCCGTCAACGGATGGCACCGACGAGCTGGTGGAGCGCCTCGCCAAGGCAGACGCCCGCATCCGCACCGTGCGGAATCCGGATGTGGACATCCCGGTCGGCCTCAACCTCGCGATCGCAGCCAGCACCAACCCGATCATCGTGCGGGTGGACGCGCACTCGGAACTCGAGCCCGGATACACCCGCGCCGCCGTCGAGACCCTCGATCGCACCGGAGCCGCCAACGTCGGCGGCGTGATGCTCGCCAGAGGCAAGACCCCGTTCCAATCCGCCGTCGCCCGCGCCTACAACAGCAAGTTCGGGCTCGGAGGAGCGCGTTATCACGGCGGAGCCACGGAGGGCCCGGCGGAATCCGCGTATCTCGGGGTATTTCGCAGGGAGGTCCTCGAACAGGTCGGTCTCTTCGACGAGTCGATCCGCCGTGGAGAGGACTGGGAACTCAACCTGCGCATCCGCGCCGCAGGGCACCTGGTCTGGTTCGACCCGAGCCTCGAGGTCAGCTACTGGCCGCGCGAGAACTGGCGTAAGCTCGCCAGGCAGTTCTTCGCCACCGGCGTGTGGCGCGGCGAACTCGTGCGTCGCTACGGTGGGCGCAATCCGTGGCGCTTCTTCGCACCGCCGCTGCTCGTTCTCGCGGTCGTGGTCAGCCTCGTGGTCGCGGTGCTCCAGCTCACGGGCGTGCTACACGGCTGGCTGGGCCTCGTCCTCAGTGTCGTCTACCTGGCTCCGATCGCCTACCTGCTGCTGATCCTCTGGGTGAGCCTCGTTCAGGATGAGGTGGCGGCGTGGAAGAACCGCTGGCTGTTCCTGCTCGTGCTGCCCACGATGCACCTGAGCTGGGGCACCGGATTCATCGTCGCGCTCCTGCGGGGCGCGCGCGAGATCACCGACACCTCCCGCACCGGAATCTGAGCGACCCGCCTCAGCGCAGCAGGCCTTCGCGCAGTACGCGCGCGATGACCCGCTCGGCCGCGTGACCGTCGTCGCGGGGGTTGAAGCGCTCCCGCCACGCGGCGTACCGCTCCGCGTATTCGCCCCCACGGGCATCCGCGCTGCGCACAAGCGCGACCAGGTCGTCGGCACTGCGCGCGACGGGGCCGGGAGCCACGGGGATGAAATCGAAGTAGAACCCGCGCAGCACCTCGCGATAGCGATCGAGGTCGGGTGTGAAGAAAAAGATCGGCTTGCCGGTGACGCTGAAGTCGAACATGACCGAGGAGTAGTCGGTGATGAGCGCGTCCGCGACGAGGAACAGCTCCGACACGTCGGGGTAGCTCGTCACGTCGATCACGCCGCCCGCGTGCACGTCGGTTCCGGGCTGCAGGCTGCGGGAATGGCCGCGGATGAGCGTGACATACTCCTCGCCCAGCTTCCGGGTGAACGTCGACACGTCGAGGTGGTCGACGTGGCCGGGGCGGTCGTCGCGCCAGGTGGGGGCGTAGAGCAGCACCTTCGTGCCATCCGGTATCCCGAGCTTCGCGCGCACGACCGCGGCATCACCGGTCAGGAGCACGTCGTCCCGCGGATATCCCTCTTCCCAGATCGGCCCGCGAAAGAGATAGGCGCGGCGGAAGATGCGACTCGCATAGGAGTTCTGCGACAGCAGGATGCTCCAGCGCGCGCGTTCGCGCAGCGTCGCCAGAGCGGCTCTCGGTCGCAGTCCGCGGCGGGTGAGAGCGAGCCGCTTGAGCATCGTGCCGTGCCAGGTCTGCAGCACCGACTGGTAGCGGCGCTTGCGGTAGCGGTTGCGCAGCCAGTCGTTGATGACGATGAGCCGTGCCGAGCCACGAATGCGCCACCACTCCTCGCTGCCCTCGATAAGCGCGATCGACCCCGGGGGCACCGTCACCGAGGCGTCGCGTACACCCCAGTACCGCGGGATGTCCGGCCGCGCGATCGCGAGCGCCCGGTCGAGCGCGAGCGGGTTGCACGACGCGTTCTGTCCGTAGAAGCTCTCGAAGAGCACCGCGTTGAGCGGCTCGTAGTCCGTGCCCCGGTAGGTCGCCTCGAGCCTCGCCTGCTGTTCCCTGCCATGCTCCTCGTCGGTGAGGGGAGCGGAGAAGGCGATCGCGACCGTGCCGTCCGCGGCGTCGAAGGCGATCCTGAACTGGCCGGGTACGAGGGCCGCCTTGGGCAGGGCACCGGAGAGGTCGAGCGGTGGCTCGAAGCGGTAGGTGCCCGAGGGCGGGGCCGCGGCGGCATTGCCCCAGCGGGACTTCCGCAGCGGCACCGTCGCGGTCCAGCGGCCCCCGTTCTGAACCACGGATGCCGTGAGCCGGATGCGCGCGCCGACAACCGCGAACGAGGCGGGACCCGCACCGGTTCCCTCGATCTCGAGCGTCGGATTCTCACCCGCGTGCAGCACCAGGGCATCCGCGGTGATCGGGGCGCCGACTGGCGTTGCGGTCATGTACGGCTCTCTCAGTCGCGCGAGTATTTCTGAATACACTCTGGCAGTACTCGCGCCGTCCCGGAAGCTGTGACACTCCAGCGCGAGGCGCTCGCTGTGGAGCTCGAAACGACGCCGGGTCTGCGGGTCGTCGTCGAGCCGGGCGAGCAGCTTCAGAAGCGCTGCCCACGACGCCACGGCGGTGCCGCCGCTGAACTTCTCGTAGGGCTCGTAGAGTCCGCGCGTCGCCACGTAGCGCTCCACGTCCGGCGCCAGATACGCGATGGGCCGCCCGGTGAGCGCGAAGTCGTAGGCGATCGAGGAGTAGTCGGTGATGAGGAGGTCGATCGCGGGGAGCGCGGGGGTGACGTCGTTCTGCGCGGCCGCGGTAAGCATCCGAATCCTGGGGGAGGCGGCCGGTCCGCCGTCGTAGGCGCCGACGCTGTGCGGATGCGGACGAAGCACGAGCAGCGAGTCCGTGGCCTCGAGATACCTGGCCAGCGCCTGCCATTCCACCGCGCTCGGGACGCCCGGGTCGGCCTCGCCATCTCGCCAGGTCGGTGCGTACAGCAGCAGGCGGGAGTCCCCGAGTTCCCCGAGGGTGCGCGCGAGCAACTCGCGGGCGGCCGCGCGGCGCGATTCCTCCGACCCGGCCAGCAGCACGTCGTCACGCGGGTCGCCCGTGACGATCACGCGGTTCTCGGGGAGGCCGAAGGCGGTGCGCAGCCTAGCCGCGGAGTACTCGGATGCCGCGGGCAGCATCCGAATCGACGCCGCGTTCCGCCGGTAGAGGCCTCGCAGCACGCGCCGCAGCACCGCGGGGCCACCGAAGGTGACGGGAGAGTCGAGCTGGATGCGTTTGAGCGGGATGCCGTGCCACAGCTGCACGATGAACGCGCCGCGCGTGCCGAACCGGTTGGCATCCCCGAGGCCGTGCGTCACCGCGACGAGCTCGGCGCGCAGGGTGCGCCCGAACCCTGCCCAGCTCGAGCGCAGTACGCTCGGCAGCCCGAGTGCGTGCGCACGGCGCAACTCGTCTGCGTCGCGAGCGAGCCAGGTGATTGAGAGCGCGGGGTCTTCGTGTGCTGCGTGGAGCGCGAGAGCGAGCGACCCTTCACCGAGACCCGAGCCGCACGCGAACACCCAGCTGCCGCGGCGGCGTGGCACAACGAGACTGGCTATGCCGCCGAGGGCATACAAGGGAGCGGACAGGAGCTTCTTCGCGTTTCCCCTGGCGAATGTGAAGCCGGCCACGACTCGTGTGCACCCTCCGACTTCGGCGGCAGAGTCCCCGCCGTGCGTGCTGAACTGATCGGTTTGAGCCTAGCAGCGCGCACTGTTCCTTCCTTGGGAGAGATGAAGCTGGTTCATAGGAATGGCTGGTTTAATCGACGAGTGAGCTTAAGCAAAGACCTTCGAACCGCCGTGAAGGTCGTCCGAAAGTTGATGCACTCCCGGGCCGCGCGCCGGGAACTCGCGCTGCGTAGGCTCGAACTTCCTCGCCCGGCCGCCGGCAGCATCCAGATCGCCGTGTACTTCGCGGATGCGAAGGTCAACATGTACCAGATCCGCCAGTGGTACGCGCCGCTCGCCGAGCTCGCGCAGGAGCATCCGGTGGCGATCATCTCACGTTCGCCCACGGCGGCCCTCACGCTCCTGGAGGAGTCACCGATTCCGGTGGTCTACCGCCGCACGATCGCCGACCTCGAGGGCTTCATCGCCGAGCAGGATCTCAGGATCGTGTTCTACGTGAACCAGAACTCGAAGAACTTCCAGATGATGCGCTATGGGCGCATGTGGCACGTTTTCATCAACCACGGTGAGAGCGACAAGATGTACATGACCACGAACCAGTTCAAGGCCTACGACTACAGCCTCGTGGCGGGGCAGGCCGCGCGCGACCGGCTCTCGCGCAAGCTCTGGGACTTCGATGTCGAGCACCGCACCATGATGATCGGACGCCCCCAGGCCGATCACTTCGCGGGCGCACTGCCGTACACCCCCGACGACCGCACGGTCGTGCTCTACGCGCCCACCTGGGAGGGCGATCGGGATGCCGCAGCCTACAGTTCGATCGTGTCCCACGGCGAGGCGCTGGCTGGTGCCGTGCTCGCGAGCCCGCGGCACCGGCTCATCTATCGTCCGCATCCGCGAACCGGCGTTCTCGACACCGAGTACAAGCGTGCGAACGCGGCGATCATCGCGGCGATTGCGGCCGCGAATGCCCGGGATGCCTCTGCCCAGCATGTGTACGACAATGGCCCGACCCTGGGCTGGCAGCTTGCCGCGGCAGATGTGGCGATCACGGATGTCTCCGCCATGGTCTACGACCGCCTCGCGGTGGGCAAACCACTGCTCGTCACTCGCCCCGTGGCCGCGACGGCAGACATCGATGAGAACGGCTACCTCGGCTCGGCGGAGTGGCTGCACAGCCGGGATGCGTCGAACGTGCTCGCGCTCGTGGACCGGGTGCAGCACGACGAGGGGGCGCGCAAGAACCTCGAGTTCTGGGTGGAGCGGCACTTTGGCGACACCACGCCCGGAGTGACGACGCAGCGGTTCCATGCGGCGGTCGAGGCGCTCATCACCGAGTGGGAGCGGCACGCGCTCGTACACGCGCAGGATCGCCGGAGCCGGGAGTCCGACCCTTTCGACGAAGACGACGAAGACGACTGATCGCCCGGCTCAGCCCCCGTCGACTGGCATCTCCACCGGTCGAGTAACGAGGCACGAACGTATCGAGACCTCACCGACGAGTGAGTCGACCCCGAATCTTCGCGATACGACCCACTTGCGCTCCGTCGTCGCGCACTCGCAGTACCCGCACTCCCGCCTCGAGATTCAGCGGGAAGGTGAGCGGGGCCGGCCCGAACGCTTCCCGTGAGCTCGCGACGACCTTGCGCCCGAGCAGGTGGTTCCCTGTGCCGCCGATGACCGCACCGATGCCGAACGGCATGACCCGTCCGATGGCCCCGGTCGTGGTGTTGCGGGCGAAGCGCCGAATGAACGATCGCTTCACGCCGTCCGCGATCTGCCCCATGAATGCCTGCGGCACGTTCCGCCCGATCACGCTGCCCCAGAACTTCGTTCGAGTGACGCCCTCACCCGTCACTTGCGCCGCGAGATTCTTCACGAGATCGCTGCCCGAGGTGCCGAGCATCATCGCCATCACGATCGTGCGTGCGCGGTCGGGGTCGGTCACGGCGATGCCGTGGATCTCGGTGACGGACTGTGCGAAGAGCGCGCTGGCCTCGAGGAACCCGGCCGTCTCGACGCCGGTAAGCGCTAATCCGATTCCGGTGCCCACTCCAGGAATGACCGCGCTCGCCCCGACGCCTGCACCGCCCGCCGTGACCGCGGCGAGGTAGCGACGCTCCAGGATGCGGATGACCTGCTCCGGTGTCGCATCCGGGTTGCGTCGACGGATGCTGCGCACATGAGCCAGCACGACCGGCCGCTGCGTCGTGAGCAGTCGGTCGAAGCCGCGCACCGCCATCGGGTGCTGCGCCGTCTGCTGTGGGTCGATCTCCTCCACGGAGCCCCTCTCGGTCGGGAAGTCAATCCTAAGGCTGGTCGACGTGACCGGAACGGGTTACAGCAATTGCTTTCTGCGCAACGTCAGCTCGCGCCTCGCGCGCTGCAGGATCGCGTTGTCGAAGGGAATGGCAGCATCCGACAGCGCATCGTCGAGGTTGCTTGTCGAATCGAGCAGCCGGTCGAGGATGTCACCAGCCGCTTTCTCACGCATGCCCAACTTCGCAGCGAACTGCAGGAACAACCGACGCGACAAGCCACTGCGCTTGCCTTCTATGGACAGGGCGAGAGTCTTGTCACCGTAGAGAACCGTCGAGGGCAGGTCGTACCCCGGTGCGATGCGCGTCTCCCCATCGGGGTGGGTGAGCGCGGAGAGGTTCTTGGCGTGAACGTCGCCGTTTCCGGTGAGCCACGCGAACACGAGTTGGCGGAACACATCGCGCGCCGCAATGGTTTCTGCTGCACACAGGCGGATGAGCGCCTGCGCGGTTCTCTCCGCCGTGGTGTTGTATTTGTCGGCTGGCCAAAGATCCTGAGCCTGGCAGGCATCCTCCACAGCGAGTCGCGTGGGCGCGCCGTTGTGAACGACCCGGTCGAATCGAGTGACGAGCAGGCCTGGCCGCCCCTCGACATCGCGCACGACAGCTGCGTCGACCGTGGGAATTCCCGCGCGTGCGGACAGCGCGATGAAGAATGCCTCGTTCTCGACAACGTGCGGATACCCGGGTGGGTCGAGCTTGAGAATAAAGCGTTCGTGGGCCCTGCGTACCGGTAGCGACAGCACCCGCGCCGACACCTTGTCCTGCACCCCCGCGATCCCGATGGGGTCAATGATTCCGGCGTCTCGCAGAAGATCGGAGAAGCGGATGTCGCTGAAATTCTTCTCGACAGTAGCGATAGCTTCGACATCGCCGGGTTGGTCACCGGCTGCCACCACCTGCACATCGCCGATCGGATCGGCACCAACGGCCACGAGCAGCGAGAGTTCGTCATCGGCGGAAGTCTTGATGGTCTGACGGAGGTTGGTCAGGCGGCGCCCCTCCGGGAGGAGACCGGCGAAGTACGGCGGTACGGCGCCAGCCGCAGTCACTCGCGGCTGGTCGGTGAGCGGGAGTGTCGATGCGATGGCGGTGGCAACGGCTGAACCGAGGTAGTCGGGCAGGTAGCTGAACTCAACGCCCCCGGTGGTGCGGGCCAGGGTCGCTGCGTGGCGTCCGGCCTTGAAGACATCCGCGCGCTCGGTCGTCATGCCGTGCCTCGCACGACGGTGCGCAGTTCGAGCCCGAGCGTGTCGAGAACCGCGAGGAGCGTATCGAGGCGCACGGTGGGTTTGCCGCGCTCCAGCGAGGAGAGGAAGCGCACGGAGACGCCGGCAAGTGCCGCAAGTTCTTCCTGGGTGACGCCCAGCTGCTTCCTGCGCAGGGCAATCGTCCGGCCCAGATCAGCGGGTTTGCTTGAGTTCACTGCGCCTCCAAGGTGCACGATCGTGCTGATCCACCGAGGCTAGCGCGCTGTGGTCGATTAATCTAGCAAAATGTGCACGGTCATGCGCTTTTTGCATGATCAAGGTTGCGGAGAGGAGCTTGTGAGTAGTTTATGCACGATCGTGCAAGTTGGTAGTACCAAGAATGGTAAGGTGCTACTAAGGTATGACTAGGGTAGCATAGGGTTATGAAACTCAGCGTGAGCCTCCCGCAGGACACCGTGGCCTTCGTTGACGAGCAGGTGAAATCAGGCGCATACGCCTCGAGATCGTCAGCTCTGCGCGCAGCGGTCAGCCTCCTGCGTCAGTCGACCATGACCGACTCGTATGCGGCTGCGTGGGACGAGTGGGAACAGTCCGGCGAAGACGCGCTCTGGGATGCGGTCGCGGCAGATGGACTAGCCGAGTGAGGATTGCCCGGGGCCAAGTGCATCTCGCCTCACTCGATCCCGCCGTTGGCTCGGAGCAAGGCAAAGTACGGCCGGTGGTCGTCGTCAGCAGCAATGCAGCGAACGACTCAGCGAACCGGCGTGGCCGTGGTGTTGTCACCGTGGTTCCCGTCACGACAAACGTCCGTACCGTGTATCCATTTCAGACCTTGCTTCCGCGGGAGCTGACCGGCCTCCCCGCGCACTCGAAAGCGCGAGCGGAGCAGGTTCGTTCGATCAGCACGGATCGACTTGTGCATCAGATAGCGACGCTCTCTGCCGAACTCATGGCGCAGCTCGATGACGCGCTGCGCCTGCACCTTTCGTTGTAGGGCCGTGTTAGCGGCTGGTTCCCGGCAGTCGCTCGAGTAGCGAGGGGATCAGCTGAAGTGCACACCGCTCCCGCCGGGCTTCGTCGACGCGGTTGTCATCGGTGATGCAGTGTCGAGGATGTCGAGGGGCGGCAGGGACTTCACGATGCGCACCGTCTCGACGCTTACGCGGGTGATGCGCTTGACCAGGTCGACGATGTAGCGCGGGTCGCCGTGCTCCTTGCCCCAGTCGTTCGGGTCGTTGACGATGCCACTCGGCTTGTCCTTCTTGATCTGGTATCGCTCGAGAATCCAGTCGAGCGCGCTGCGCGAGCCGAGCATGTATTCGTGCGCTTCGTCCGGGATGCCGCGCAGCTCCAGGTGCTCGTTCACGACCACCCGAGACTTGTCGAGCTTCGGCCGCTTGCCGCCGTAGTGCATCTTCACGACGTGGAACAGTTCGTCGCCCTCACTGTGGGTTGAGTAGGCCGCCCGCGGCCGTATCGAAACCTCCCCGTCCACAACCTCCTCCAACGCCCAGGGCTCAATCTGCTCGTACCCCAGATGTAGCTCCGACAGCTCCCGCCCGGCCTTCGCGAACGCCCAGAAGTCCTTCACCTTCGGGATGCGCGGCAGCATCTTCTTGAGATCGGACGCGAACCGCTCCCGGTACTCGGGGGAGTGCAGCAGCCCATACACATAGAAGAAGATGTCATCCTTCGTGACCTCAGCGCCGTACGTCGCCCGATAGTCCGCGAGGATGCCGTCGGTCACGTTGTCGACGCGCGTGTACTCGTCCGTGTTGTCGCCATCGAGACCCATGAGCTGGTTATCGTCCGCGACGTGCTTCTCGTACGAGTAGCGCGGGAAGAACTGGCCTCCCTTGCCGTACATGTCCAAGGACGGTATGACATCCACCATTAGAAAGGCAGCTACGGATTGCGAGTGAACGCCGTTGGCAAAAATTCCCAGATTGACGTCGGGAAAGAGTTGCGCCATCTGACCCGGCCGATGAATGAGCGCCTTATCCAAGTACAACTTCTGACGGAAGAAGGGTCGATACATGGCGTCGACCACGCGATCGTCGCTAATAGACAGCGGGGAGCCCGTCGGCAGTTTGGATATCAACGACGAAGTCCAGCTGATACGTGAAGCGTCCTTCGTGACATCTGAGAACGGATTACCCAGGGACTCATTGAATGTCGCTGCTGTACGCCTCGCCGACTGGAGAATAGTCTCGCGCGACGAGTTGAATACCCAGGCGTCGCGCCCTGACTGCAGCCCAAGTGAATAAGTCGTGAGAACTCGGGCAGCGCCCGCCGTACTCGTTCGTTTGTCGCTCAGTAGCGTGAACGCCTCGAACTCGTCGTTGCGCTGGTTGATCCAGTCGCCGTCCTCATTCGGCACGAGGTTGTCCCACGGCACCTCATCCACGGTTCCGAACTTCTTGACCGCTGTCAGCTTCTGCTCGCGCGTGAGGTAGTCGCCCACATCGCGGTAGTGAAGCGCGCCGGCCTCAGTGGCATCCGGGTTCTTGACGAGCAGGGCGATGACGATCGTCGTTCGCGTTCCCTGGCCGAAGACACTGTCGCGCTCTTTGCGGCGCTGCTCGCCGGCGGTGCGCGCGTTCCCGCGCAGATTGAACATGTACAGCTCGCTGAACTCCTCGGCCAGCACCTTGCGCACTCCATCGGCGGTGTTCCCGTCGAGGAAGCCGCCGTTGGTGACGAAGCCGACCACGCCCCTGTCACCGATGCGATCCGAAGCCCAGCGGATCGCCCGAATATACGAGTCGTAGAGGTTGTTTTTGTTCTGCGCGCTTGACTGGGCCGCGTAAGTGTTCTTGATCCGGGCATCCAGTGTTGGATAGCTCAAGTTCTGGTTGTCGTCGTTGCCCGACGACTGCCCCACGGAATACGGCGGGTTTCCGACGATGACCGTGATCGTCAGCGATTTCTGCTTGATCACGCCCGCGTTATTCTCGACGAACACGCCTTCCTCATCGATGGTGTCATCCGCCTCGAAGTTCTGGAACGTGTCCGTGAGCAGCACGCCGTCGAACGGCACGTAGTTGCCGCCCATGCGCGAGTGATATGCCTCCTCGATGTTGACGGCGGCGACGTAGTAGGCGAGCAGGTTGATCTCGTTGGCGTGCAGCTCCTCGCGGAACTTGTGCGGCAGCTGCGCATCCGAGATCAGATCAGAGTGGATGAGCTGCGCGATGAACGTTCCCGTGCCCACGAAGGGGTCGAGCACGTGCACGCCCGCAGCTCCCAGGGAGCTGTCGAACTGCTCGCGCAGGATGTCGTCCACGCTGCGCAGGATGAAGTTCACGATCTCGGTCGGCGTGTAGACGATGCCGAGTCGCTCGCTGGCCTTCTTCATCGCGACAGAGAAGAAGCGCTGGTAGAGCAGCTTCAGAAAGTCCTGCTTGCCCGAGGCGTCCTTGATGCCGCGCACCCGCATCCGCACGCTCTCGTAGAAACCGTCGAGCCCGGCCAGCTCGGTGTCGAGATTCGCACCGTGCAGGGCGTCGAGCATCCCCTGCATCGCCTTGGCGACCGGGTTGTGCTTCGTGAAGCTGAAGCCGTCGAAGAGCGCGTCGAGCACAGGCTCGGTGATGAGGTGCTGCGAGAGCATCTCGAGAGCATCGTGCTCGGTGACGCTGCTGTTGAGATTGTCCTGCAGTCCCTTCACGAAGCGGTCGAACTCGCCGCGCACCGCGGGGTTCGACTCGAGCAGGCCCTGGATGCGCAGGGTCTGCGCCGCCGCCACGTCTGCGACGCTCGACGCCCAGTTCTCCCAGTACTCGCGCTCGCCGACCCGCTGCACGATCTTCGCGTAGACGGCGGTGCGCCACTCCTCGCCGAGCGGCGTGAAGTCGAGTGCAACCTGGGTGACCGTGCCGTCGGCATCCGTCACACCGTCGCTCGGCTCGAACGACCTCATGCCGATGACCTGAACCTGGTCGTCTTTCGTCGCCCGGTTCAGCTCGAACTGGTTGATCTTCGCCTCGAAGCGCTCGTCGTGAGCGCGGAGTGCGCGAAGCACCTCCCACACGACCTTGTATTTCTTGTGGTCGTCGAGGGCGACATCCGCCTCGACGCCCGCGGGCACCGCGATCGGCAGGATGATGTAGCCGTAGTGCTTGCCCGCGAGCTTGCGCATCACTCGGCCGACGCTCTGCACGACGTCCACCTGGCTGTCGCGCGAGTTGAGAAAGATGACGGCATCGAGGCTCGGAACGTCGACGCCCTCGCTCAGGCAGCGGGCATTGTTCAGGATGCGCGTGGTGTTGCCCGGCGCATCGTCCTTGAGCCAGTCGAGCAGCGCGGTGCGCTGCATCACGTTCATGGTTCCGTCGACGTGCTCCGCCTGCATGACGAGCGGGTTGTCGCCGCGCTGGAGCGACTCGGGCAGTGAGGCGTTGTCATTGAGCATCGCCGTGACGCGCTGCGAGTCCTTGATCGAGCGCGAGAACGCCACCGCGCGACGCATGGGTGCGCGGTCGTCCTCGGCGAGCCCCTCAACGCCGGATTTGGAGAACGCCTTGTAGATGCCGGCGATGCGTGCGGCGTCATCGAGGGTCAGCTCGTTGTTGTCGTCGGCGAACTGCTGCTGGAACTCGGCGGAGACGGCATCCTGGCTCACGGCGAGCACGAGCACCCGGTAGTCGGTGAGCAGATCGCGCTCGACCGCGGCGCCGAACCCGAGGCGGTGGAACTCGGGGCCGAACACCGCGGTGTCGTCCATACTCGCGAGCTCGACCGCGGCATCCTTCGCCTTGGACTTCACCGATTCGCCGAAGATCTTCGGCGTCGCCGTCATGTAAAGGCGCTTGCGGGCGCGGATCTTCGTGTTGTCGTGCACGCGCACGAAGTGGGACTCGTCTTTACCAAACACGCCGGTCGTGCGGTGGGCTTCGTCGCAGATCACGAGGTCGAACTCGGCCAGGCCGGCATCCTGCGCCGCGCTAATGACGTCGATCGACTGGTAGGTCGAGAAGAAGACCGTCAGCCCCTCGCTGTTGCTGCCCTTCTGCACCTCAGCGATGAGGCTCGGGGCGTTCGTCGTCGCGGGAAAGGCGAGGTCGGTGAGGGTGAAATCCTCTGAGTTGCGGCCGACCTTGTTGTCTGAACAGATCGCAAAGGCGCGCATCGGACGATCGGACTCTGCCGCCCACTCGCGCAGGCTCTGTGAGAGCAGCGCGATCGACGGAACGAGGAAGAGCACGGAGCCGCCCGGCTGGACTTGACGCTCGGCGATCCGCAGGCTCGTGAAGGTCTTGCCGGTGCCGCAGGCCATGATGAGCTTGCCGCGGTCGTGCTCGTCGAAGCCGCGCATGACGTCACCGAGCGCCTCGATCTGGTGCGTGCGCAGTTTCTTCGGCTCGGCGGGCTCGAGCGTGCTCGGGTCGGTGAAGCGGTACTTCGACCAGTCGATGCCCGAGTCTTCGAGCTCGTTGATGCCGATCCTGGTCGTGGGAATCTGCTGGTCGAGGAGGGCATCCGTGGCGTGCTTCGACCACTTGTTGGTCGTCGAGACGATCACGCGCGAGGTGAACGGATGCTTGCCGCTCGCCGTAAAGAACGAGTCGATGTCCTCTTTGCTCAGGTAGTGCTCCGGTGCGAAGAACTTGCACTGGATGGCGCAGAGCTCGCCGCTGTACCGCTCGCGAGCAACCAGGTCGATGCCGGTGTCGACCTTGCCCCCGCGGCCTGGCCACTCCTGCCAGAGCCACACCTCGTCGTACTGGGCCGCGTAGACGGGGTCGGTGGCAAGGAACTCGCGGATGAGCCGCTCGAAATAGAAGCCCTTTGTGCGCTGATCGGGTGCAATGTGGGCGTACTCGTCGAGCAGTTCGTGGATTGTGGTCATGCGTCAGCACCCCGTCGTCTGCCCCGATGGGGGCCTCAAGGCATGCCGCTAGTAAGGCATGAACTCTTGAGGCATTAAAGCATGAGTGACGATGGCTCTGGATAGTGGTGCTGCGGGCGCGTAGTCATGAGTGATGGCCGACACACACTCCGAAGCCGCCCGGATTCTGGGCGAGCGGGTGCGGGTATACCGGCAGGAGCTGGGGCTGAGTCAGGAAGACATCGCGGACCTGGCCGAGATGCACGTGACGAACCTGGGCAAGATCGAGCGCGGGCAGTCGAACCCGAGCCTGACCACGATCATCCGGATCTCAGGCGTGCTGGATGTCGACCCGGCCGAGCTTGTGCGCGGGCTCGGTCTCGACGAGATTCCCCCGCGCGCTCACAGGCTCACCGCCGCAGACCTTATCCGCGAGCGGAGCAAGCGCGAACGCTAGCGCCTGCGCTGGTGTACGCGGCTAGAAGCTCACGCGCCAGAGGTATTCGCCGCCCCACGGACGGAACCACCGCACGATCACCACGCTGCTGCGCGCGAGGTCGTCGCCGCGCAGGGTGAACTCGATGAAGTCGCCGGGTTGCAGCCTGCTCGGGATGCCCGCGAGCAGCACCCCGGAGCCGAGGAGCGTCAGCGAGATGCCGCGCAGCTCCTCCGTTCCGTCGTTACTCAGGCGATAGACCGGAGCGCAGTCGCGATCGAGGTGGAACGGAACCAGGTAGGCGGACGGTGGCGGGATGTCGGGAACCAGTCTGAGCATGTCTGCACGCTAGGGTGGGCATCCGACGACCGCGCCGACCCTGTGGATGGCCGGAATCAGCGGTTGGCTGTGGGGGAGTAGAACACCACTCCTCACCCAGGCGTGGCGCGAGTTCTTCGTCCACAAAGACCGTCTGCGGTGCCCCTCCCAAGCCCATCAACCGCTACTTTGCCGTTGAGTCTCGGGAAAGGGATATATACAATGAAGCTGATTGAGGATATACGACGTGAGGGAGGGGCAGTCATGACGAAACGTCTCGTAGAGATCGATGATGAAGACCTCCGTGTGGCACAGGAGCTCCTGCAGGTTTCGACGATCAAAGAAACCGTTGCGCTGGCGCTCAAAGAGGTCATCGCACTCGATGCGCGGCGCAAGTACATCGCGTTGCTGCGCGATGGGCACCTTGAGCTGATGGCAGACAAGGATGAGCGGCGCCGCGCATGGGGGCAGTAGCGACGCACATTATTGATAGCAGCGCGATGTCGCGCACGCGTGAGCAGGAGGTTGGGGCGGTTATCGGTTCGCTCATTGATCTCGGCCGCGTGGCCACCTGCGCGGTGTTGGACTTTGAAGCTCTTTACACTGCCCGCAGTCCGAGCGAGTATGTCGCAATCGGTGAACTGCGACGAGGTGCGTTCGAATATCTACCGGTCAACGATGCGGAGTGGTCGCGAGCCTTGGAGGTGCAGGCCGTGCTCGCATCCCAGTCGCGGCTGCGCGAGGTGGGGATGGCCGACCTCCTCATCGCCGCCGTTGCCGAACGGCACGGGCTGACCCTGTTGCACTATGACGGCGACTTCGACACCATCGCCGAAATAACCGGCCAGGATGCGCGCTGGGTCGTTCCGCGGGGCCAGACTCCGTAGTATGCCTTTCTACGACGAACAGGGCGCGCCGCTCGACCGGATCTATCTGGTGCAGCGATCACCCCGGCACTTTCAGTTGCTTCGGCCCATCAGCTTTCTCGAGGCCGGTCGGCCTGAGTCGCAGCGCGTCGAGGTCCCCGCGCATGACCCCGACCTCCCCGCGGTCGGCGACAACCAGACCGACCTCGCGTCGGTGCCGCCGTTCCTGTGGGGGCTCGTCGCCAGCTACGGGCGGCAAAGCGCCGCGGCACTGCTGCACGATCACCTCAGCGACGAGGCGCGTCGCGGCGACCCGGCCACGCGCATCCGCCGTCGGCGGGAGGCCGACCGGCTGTTCGGTGTCGCCCTGCTCGACAGCGGCATTTCGATACTGCGGATGCTGATCATGCGGTCGTTCGTGAGCGTGCAGAAGTATGTGGAGTTCCGTCGTTGGCAGGCCTCCGCCATGATCGCCCATGCGGTACTCGCGATCGCCGCTGTCTACGCCGTGATCGGTGCCGTCGCGGGGCTGTGGACAACGCCCCTCGGGTCATCGCCGTGGGTTCTGTTGTTCGTTCTGCTGCCCGCGGTGACGACGGTGGCCTGGGGGCGGGATACGGTCACGATGATCGTGGTCGTGTACGCGGGAGCGATCTTCGCCCCGTTCATCCTGGCGGCGTTCATCGCCCAGTTCTTCCTGTTGCTGGTGGAGGGCGTCGTCTGGCTGCTGGCAGGCAGGCGCAGCCCCGTTCCCGTCCTCGGACCCACGATCCTCGCCAGGCACAGGCCGTAGCCCCGAGACGCCAGCGCGGTCAGACCCCGTAGTCGGCGTTATAGCGCGCGAGCACCTCTTCGATCGAGGCGTCGAGCACGAGCGCACCCTTGTCGAGGTAGAGCCCCCGCGTGCAGAAGCGCTTGAGGTCTTTCTCGTTGTGCGAGACGAAGAACATGGTGCGGCCACCCGCCAGCATCTCCTCGATGCGGCGGTAGCACTTCTCCCGGAATGCCTTGTCGCCCACGGCGAGCACCTCATCCACGAGCAGGATGGGTTCCTCGAGTCTCGAGATCACGGCAAAGGCGATGCGCACCCGCATCCCGCTCGAGAGGTGCTTGTAAGGGGTGTCGAGAAAGTTGCCGATCTCGGCGAAGTCGATGATCTCGTCGAAGCGCGCATCAATCTCGTGGCGCTTCATGCCGTGCAGGCCGGCGGTGAGGTAGACGTTGTCGCGCACCGAGAGGTCGTCCACGAACCCGCCCGTGATCTCGATCAGGGGAGCGACCCCCGAGTTCACCTGCACGGAACCCTCGTCGGGGAACATCACCTCGGCGACGAGTTTCAGCAGCGTCGACTTGCCCTGGCCGTTCCGACCGACGACACCGATCGCTTCGCCCGCCGCGACACTGAAGCTGACGTCTCGCAGCGCCCAGAACTCGCTCGAGCGGGTTCGGCGCGTGCGACCGGCAAAGAGGTCCTTGAAGTTGCGACGCGACAGGCGGTTGCGGCGAAAACGGATGCCGGCATTCTTCACCTCGATCACGGCCAGCGCCTGGGCTGCGGATGTCGTCTCGGCCACCTAGATTTCCTTCAATACGGCGCGAATCGTGCGCCTGAACACGAGCAGGCCGATGCCGAAGATCACAAGGCACATGATGGCACTCACGATCACATCGAACCAGTGGCCCTGGATCTCCAGAGGAAAGAACGCGGAGCGATACAGCGCAAAGATTCCCGACAGGGGATTGAACGCGGAGATGATGTGCAGGCCGTGGGGCAGGTTGGTGAGGCTGTAGATGATCGGCGACGCGTAGAACAGAAAGCGCAGCGCGAGCTTCACCGCCCGCTCCATGTCCCTGAAGAATACGACCAGTGGCGCGACGATGAAGCCGATGCCGAGCGTGAGGATCGCCTGCATGATGATGGCCACGGGCAGCAGCAGGATCTCGCCGTGCACGACCGCCGGGGTGTCAGTGAACTCGGAGAGGATGACGAAGATGGCGATGACGGGAAGGCTGACGACGAACTCGATGCCCTTCGAGAGCACGATGCGACCGACCCAGATGGTGCGAGGGATCTTGGTGGACCGGATGAGTTTGGACTCGCGCAGGAATGCCCTGGTGGCATCCGAGACGCTCCCGTTGAACCACATCCAGGGCAGTAGCGCGGTCAGGAGGAACACGATGTACGGCTGGTGGCCGATCCCGCGCGGGAAGATCTGCGTGAAGACGAACCAGTAGATCGCCGCCATGACGAGGGGGTCGAGGATCGACCAGAAGTAGCCGAGCGCCGAGGTGGAGTAACGCACCTTCAGGTCGCGGGTTGTCAGCAGCCAGAGCGAGTGCCGATAACGTGCCAACGCCGATTTACTCGGGCGAGCGTCGAGAGCTGCACTCACGCGTACCGAATCCTCACGAGTCGCGCACCCCCGTGCGCTCCACGTCAGACGAAGAGGTTTGCGCGCTCCAGGTCTTCGGCAAAGTCGATCTCTACGGCGTAGAGGTCGGAGATGTCTACCGGCTCAAATCGTAGCTTGTCCTGCTCGATCGCCAGCTCAATTCCGCGCTCGAAGTAGTCCTGGTCGCCGACGCGAACGAGTTGGCGAAGCAGGGCGGCCTTGTCGCGGGCCGAGACGTAGTTGATTCCGACGGCCTCGCCGAGCCCGCCCTTGACGGTCTTGGAGAGTTCGGTGATGTAGCCCTCGGCGCCCACCGTGTACTTGACCTCCTCATCGGAGACCTTCGAGGTGTTGACCGAGACGAAGGACTGCTCCTGCTCGATGAGCGTGGCCGCGCGCCGCAGGGCCTCTGGATCGAAGACGACGTCGCCGTTCATCCACAGCACACCGCCATCCTTGGATGCCCGCAGTGCGCGCATGAGACTCTTGGACGTGTTCGTCTGGTCGTACTGCTCGTTGTAGACGAAGGATGCGCTCGGGAACGCCTCGACGATGTGCTCGAGCTTGTAGCCGACGACGATGGTGATGTCGGCCTTCGGGCCGAATGCGGCGTGGATGTTGTCGAACTGCTGCTGCATGATGCTGCGGCCGTCGCCTAGCTCGGTGAGCGGCTTCGGAAGTGAACGCCCAAGACGGCTTCCCATGCCCGCTGCCAAAATGACAATCTGCGTGCTCATGATCGGTCGATCTCCTTGGTTGCCTGGTTGTCCTGTGCGGCAGTTCTCTATATTTCAGGAATTTCCTATGAATTTCCCGAACATCCTGAGGAGATCGGCCCACATGAGGCCAGCTAATTGCACAAGCCTTGATTTCACCAAGGCCAAGATTTCACAAAGGATTTACCGCACAGCTGTACTGTCGACACCTCGTCGTGCTTCACCAACTGTACCGAGGGGGCCGTCGTTTGGCTCGTTTTCGCCCGTCTTGTAGTCAATTCGTAATGGAACCGAGTCTTGTGGACTGTGGCTCAGGCGGCGTTGATACGGTTGGCGGGTGGATCCAGAAACCGACGACCGAGAGCCCATCGTTCCAGGAGTCGACGCGGACACTCCCGCCCAGAATTCTGCAGCCGAACCTGCAGTGAAGAAGCCCGCAGCAAGGAAGCCTGCGGCCAGGAAGCCGGCGGCGGCGAAGAAACCCGCGGCGAAGTCGGCCGCGACGAAGTCATCGCCCCGGAGCACCTCGTCGCGCAGCACCTCAACGCGCAGTGCCTCGACTCGCAGCACCTCGACTAAGGCCGGTGCCGCCAAGCCCGCAGCATCCGAGTCTTCTCGTGCACAGTCGCCCGCCGCTGCCGCAGTGAAGACCACCGCCGCGCAGCCCGCGACCAAGAAGCCTGCCGCGAGGAAGCCTGCCGCGAAGACCACAAACACGAAACCGGCGGCCACCGCGCCAGCGGTCGACGCGTCCGCGGCCGAGAATCCCGAAAGGATCGAGCAGGCGACGAAGGATGCGTCCCGACGAGGTCCGCGGGAGACGGTTCTCAAGATCGCGGGGCTCAGCAAGCATTTCGGCCAGACCTTTGCGGTCGATGACGTGTCGCTCTCCGTGCAGGCAGGCACGGTATTCGGCATCGTCGGCCCGAACGGCGCGGGCAAGACCACGACGCTGTCGATGGTCACGGGCCTGTTGCGGCCGGACTCGGGCACCGTTGAGGTGCACGGCGCGAACGTCTGGACGGATCCGGCCAAGGCCAAGCGCAACATGGGCGTGCTTCCCGATCGGCTCAGGCTGTTCGACCGGCTCACCGGCAACCAGCTCCTCTATTACGCTGGCGTGCTGCGCGGCCTCTCCAGCGCGACGGTGAAGGCGCGCTCGGCCGACCTCGCCGTCGCCTTCGGGCTCGAGGAGGCACTCGATCGGCTGGTTGCGGATTATTCGGCCGGCATGACCAAGAAGATCGCCATCGCGGCCGCGATGATCCACTCTCCGCGGCTTCTCGTGCTCGACGAGCCGTTCGAGTCCGTCGACCCGGTCTCCGCCGCGAACGTGATCGAGATCCTGCAGAGATATACGGATGCGGGCGGCACGGTCGTGCTGTCCAGCCACAGCATGGATCTCATCCAGAGGATCTGCGACTCCGTGGCGATCATCGTCGACGGCAAGGTGCTCGACTCCGGAACGATGAGGCAGGTGCGCGGCACGAGATCACTCGAGGAGCGCTTCGTCGAACTCGCCGGTGGTCGCAGGAGCGCGGAGGGCATGGAGTGGCTGCACACTTTCTCCGACTGAAGCTGAGGCTGCTCGGCAACACCCTGCGGCGCAGCCCTATGCAGGTCGTCGGCATCGTCCTGGCGCTTCTCTACGGTCTCGGCGCGGCGATCCTCGCCGTGAGCGCACTCGTCGCCCTGCGCTTCGCCGAGGCGGGAATCGCGGGGTCGATCGCGACGATCATCGGTTCCGTTCTCATGCTCGGCTTCCTGCTCGTGCCCCTCGCGTTCGGCGTGGATGACACGCTCGACCCGAGGAGATTCGAAACCCTCGGCATCCCCGCATCCAGGCTCGCCGGCGGACTCGCGCTCGCCGCACTGATCGGGGTGCCCTCGCTCGTGATCATCGTGATCGCGATAGCGCAGGCGACCACGTGGTCGCGGGGCCCGCTTCCGGAGCTGCTCGCGGTTGTCGGGGCCGTGGTCATCGTCGCCAGCTGTGTGCTGGGGGCCAGGGTCACGACATCCATCGCGGCATTCGCGCTGTCGAGTCGTCGAGCACGAGAGGCGACGGGCTTCGTCACCATCGTCGTGATCGTGTTGCTTGCACCGATCGTGGTGTACCTCACCTCGCTCGACTGGGCGAAGGATGGCGAGGCCGTGCTCGCGAACATCGCCCGCGTCGTCGGGTGGACGCCGCTGGGTGCCGCGTGGGCCGCCCCAGCGGACGCCGCGCTCGGAAACGAGGGCACCGCGCTGGCCAAGGCGGCCATCGGGATCGCCTGTGCGGTTATCCTGTGGTTCGCCTGGCGCGCGCTCGTCGCCACGATGCTCGTGACCCCCGAGCGCGAGCCGCAGGCGCACCACGAGTCCGGGCTCGGCTGGTTCAGTCGGATGCCAGACACTCCGGCAGGCGTGATCGCCGCGCGCAGTCTCCACTACTGGTTCCGCGATCCCCGGTACCGCATCTCGCTCGTCATGGTGCCGATCGTGCCCGTGCTGCTCATCCTGCCGCTCTACACGGCGGGCGTGTGGTGGCAGAACCTCGCGCTCATCCCTGTGCCGGTCATGTGCCTGTTTCTCACCTGGTCGATCCACAACGACGTCGCGTACGACCACAATGCGATCTGGCTGCACGTGGCATCCAACACCTCCGGCTGGGCGGATCGCTTCGGGCGCACGGTTCCTGCGCTCGTCCTGGGCATTCCACTCATCCTGATCGGGTCGCCGATCTGCGCGGCGCTCTTCGGCGACTGGACGGTGCTCCCGTCGCTTCTCGGCCTGGGCTTCTGCGTGCTGTTCATCGGTCTCGGGCTCTCGAGCGTCACATCCGCCCTGTTCCCGTATCCCGCGGTGCGGCCGGGCGACGGGCCGTTCATGCAGCCGCAGTCGAGCGGAACGGTCGCCGCGCTGGCCCAGTCGCTCTCCTTCTTCGCGATCATCCTGATCTCGCTGCCCGTGGTCGCGCTCGCCTGGCTCGGATTCATTTTCGGCATCTGGTGGCACCTCGGCGCCCTCGCCCTGGGTCTCGCGATCGGCCTCGCCGGTTTCTTCGTCGGGCTGAACTGGGGCGGCAGAATCTTCGCTCGGCGTGCACCGGAACTGCTCGCGTTCATGCTTCGGAACTAACATCGTTGTATGAGTGGCGATACACAACAGGGCGGCGGCGGAACGGACACCCTCGACCGTGAGCTCGAGGAACTCCTCACCAGGGAGCAGATCGAAGACGGCGACCACGAGCGCTTCTCCCACTATGTGAAGAAGGAGAAGATCCTCGAGTCTGCGCTGAGCGGCAAGCCGGTCATCGCGCTGTGCGGCAAGGTGTGGACCCCCGGTCGCGATCCGCAGAAGTTTCCGGTGTGCCCGACCTGCAAGGAGATCTACGACAGCATGAAGAAGTAGCGCTGCCGCTTCTGCGCAGCGGATGGCCGGGATCGGATTGCGGCAAAGCGCGGGTGCGCGGCGCTGACACCCGCACATTGCCGCAACGCGCGGTGATTCCGCCAGCGAGGGCGGCGGGGCAGCCGCCGCTAGGTGTAGTGGGTCGGGATGACCGGCTCGCCACGACCGAGCCGCAACGCCTCGCGGGGGAGTTCGGCGATCGCGGCAGCACGGTGCTCGCGGGCGAGTGCGGTTCCCGCGGTGCCACGGTAGCGCTCATCCGCCACTCCGTCGGTCATGAGCGGAACGAGCAGGGCGCGATGATGGGTGTCGGCCACCTCGGGTTTGTCGACGTGGATGAGCTCCTCCGTCGCGAGTCCGGCGTCGTCCAGTACGCGCACCGGATGCTTGCGGCCGCCGATCGAGATCTTCTCCGGCGATCTCTTGGCCACAGAATGCCACGCGCCATCGGCATCCGTTCTCGCCACGAGCTTGTAGACGAGGCCAGCCGCCGGATGCCCGGAGCCGCTGACCACGGAGGTGCCGACCCCGTACGAATCGACCGGTGCCGCGCGCAGCGCCGCGATCGTGTATTCGTCGAGGTCGTTGGTCACGGTGATCTTGGTCGTGACGGCACCCAGGGCGTCGAGCTGCTTGCGAACGGCTGCAACCAGCTCGGGCAGGTCGCCGCTGTCGATGCGCACGGCACCGAGGGACGTGCCCGCCACCTTCACGGCGTTCTCGACGGCCGCCGCGACATCGTAGGTGTCGACGAGAAGGGTCGTGTTCGAGCCGAGCGTGGCCACCTGAGCGCGGAATGCCTCCTCTTCGCTGTCGTGCAGCAGGGTGAAGGAGTGCGCGGCCGTGCCCATGGTCGGCACGCCCCAGCTGCGTCCGGCCTCAAGGTTGCTCGTTGCGACGAACCCCGCGATATAGGCGGCCCGAGCGGCTCCGACGGCGGCCCGCTCGCTCGCCCGACGCGAGCCCATCTCGGCCAGAGGGCGCCCGCTCGCGGCGGAGACCATCCTGGCCGCGGCGCTCGCCACGGCTGTGTCGTAGTTGAGCACGCTGAGCACGAGGGTCTCGAGAATCACGGCCTCGGCGAAGGTGCCCTCGACGACGAGGATGGGGGAGTTCGGGAAATACGTTTCGCCCTCCTGGTAACCGAAGATCGAGCCATGGAAGCGATAGTCGGCGAGCCAGTCGATGGTGACCGCGTCGACGACGTCGTTCTCGCGCAGCCAGTCGAGTTCGGCATCCCCGAACCGGAAATCGGTGATGAGGTCGAGCAGTCGACCGGTTCCCGCGACGATGCCGTAACGCCTGCCCGCGGGCAGCCTGCGGGCGAAGACCTCGAAGACGCACTCGCGTTCGTGGGTGCCTGCGCGGATGGCCGCATCCAGCATGGTCAGTTCATAGCGGTCGGTCAGGAGTGCGCTGCTCACGTGTCGAGCCTAGCGAGCCGTCCAGACTGCTGCCGCTAAACTTGGGCCTCGTGACTGACGCGCCCATCGGCATCTTCGACTCCGGGGTGGGCGGGCTCACCGTGGCACGCGCCATCATCGACCAACTTCCCGCAGAGTCGATTCTTTACGTCGGAGACACCGCACATTCGCCGTATGGTCCGAAGCCTCTCGCGGAGGTGCGCGGCTACGCCCTCTCGGTCATGGACGATCTCGTGGCGCAGGGCGTGAAGCTGCTCGTGATCGCGTGCAACACCGCATCCGCCGCCATGCTGCGGGATGCCCGCGAGCGCTTCACGGAGGGCTACGGCATTCCGGTGGTCGAGGTCATCCAGCCCGCGGTGCGCTCGGCCGTGCGCAGAACCCGCAACCACCGCGTCGGCGTGATCGGCACCGAGGGCACGATCAAGTCGCGCGCCTACGAAGACGCCTTCGCCGCCGCCACCGATCTCGAGATCTTCACCCAGGCCTGCCCGCGCTTCGTCGAGTTCGTCGAGGCCGGGGTTACCTCGGGCTCCGAGCTGTTCGAGGTGGCGGAGGCCTACCTGAAGCCACTCAAGGACGCGCAGATCGACACGCTCGTGCTCGGCTGCACCCATTATCCGCTGCTCTCCGGCGCGATCCAGTACGTGATGGGCCGCGACGTCACGCTCGTCTCGAGCGCCGAGGAGACCGCGTACGACGTCTACCGCAAGCTCGTGAAGCACGGCCTGCAGCGCCAGGCGACGGATGCCCCCCGCTACGATTTCGAGGCCACCGGCGGCAGCCAGAGCGAGTTCCTCACTCTCGCGCGGCGGTTCCTCGGCCCCGAGGTCTCGACGGTGGAGCTCGTCGAGACCGGCACCATCCACCTCCCGCCACAGCCAGCAGAACAGGACACCACTCCATGAGCGAGACACGTATCGACGGCCGCAGCACCGACCAACTGCGCGAGATCACCATCGAGCGCGGCTGGAGCAAACAGGCCGAGGGCTCCGCGCTCATCTCCTTCGGGAACACGAAGGTGCTGTGCACGGCATCCTTCACCAATGGCGTGCCGCGCTGGCTTGCGGGCAAGGGCAAGGGCTGGGTCACGGCGGAGTATTCGATGCTGCCGCGCTCGACCAACAGCCGCATGGACCGGGAGTCGGTGAAGGGGAGGGTCGGCGGTCGCACCCACGAGATCTCCCGCCTGGTGGGCCGCTCGCTGCGCGCGATCATCGACACGAAGGCGCTCGGTGAGAACACCATCGTCATCGACTGCGACGTTCTGCAGGCGGACGGCGGCACCCGCACCGCGGCGATCACCGGCGCCTACGTCGCTCTCGTCGACGCGATCGAGTGGGCGCGCGAGAAGAAGTTCATCGCCCAAAGGTCCACGCCGCTGATCGACAGCGTCTCCGCGGTGAGCGTCGGCATCGTCGACGGCACCCCCATGCTCGACCTCGCATACACCGAGGACGTGCGGGCCGAGACCGACATGAACGTGGTCGTCACCGGTCGCGGCCTCTTCGTCGAGGTGCAGGGAACCGCGGAGGGCGCCCCGTTCGACCGCGACGAGCTGAACTCGCTGCTCGACCTCGCTCTCGGCGGAACCGAGACGCTGACCGCGCTGCAACGCGCCTCCCTCGCATCGTGAAACTCGTTCTCGCCACCCACAACGCGCACAAGGTCGACGAGCTGCGGCGCATCCTCGGTTCGCAGCTCGACGGGATCGAGCTCGTGGGCTACGACGGCCCCGAGCCGATCGAAGACGGCGACACCTTCGAGGCGAACGCGCTGATCAAGGCGCGGGCGGCATCCGAATTCACCGGCCTTGCCGCGCTCGCCGACGACTCCGGCATCTGCGTCGACGCGCTCGGCGGCGCTCCCGGCATCTACTCCGCGCGGTACGCGGGCACGCGGGACGACACCGACAATTATCGACTGCTGCTGGCAAACCTCGGCGACAACCCGAACCGGGCGGCGAGCTTCATGTGTGCCGCGGCGCTCGTCGTTCCCGCGGGCGTCGGAGCGGATACCGGGGCCGAGCCGTTCGAACACGCCGAACTGGGCGTGTGGCCGGGCGCGATCGCGCGACAGGCCTCCGGCGTCGGCGGCTTCGGTTACGACCCGATCTTCGTTCCGGACGGCCTCACGGTGACCTCGGCGGAACTCACCGCGGACGAGAAGAACGCGATCAGCCATCGCTCTCGGGCCTTCGCGCAGATCATGCCGATCGTGCGAGTGCACCTCCTCTAGCGTCGCTGCGGCGAATCGTTGGCGATTTCCGCCCTTCCCGGCGATTCTTGGGGCGGAAACAGCCAACGATACGGGCGCGTGCAAGGGCGTGAGAGGGGCGTCGGATGACGGGTAGCGTTGAGAGCGCCATGACTAGTGATGAGATCAGCCCCATTCCCCTCGATGATTCGCTCGAGGCGCGCATCGCGCTCGCCGTGAAGCGCTACGGCGAGGAACGCGTGACGGCCATGGCGGTCGGCCTGCTGCGGGCTCGCAACGAGGGTGCAGACATCCTGCTCTACCTCGGCGGGCGTCACGCGCAGGGCGTGCTCGACGGCGCCCCGGCCCTGTACTGGCCGGAGCTGTGGGGTGCTCGCGCCCTCGGGTACGTGTGGGGCGAGGGTGAAGCGGCGGAGGCCGCGACATCCGCCATCATCGCCGGACTCGGCAACCAGGCCTGGCGGGTGCGCGAGATGTGCGCGAAGGTCTGCGCGACCCGCGTGATCGGCGACCCGGCGGCCCTGTCGGCGTTGCTGACGGATGAGGTGCCGCGAGTGCGGTCCGCGGCCACCAGGGCGCTTGCGGAGGTCGGCGCCGTGGAGCACCTGGACCTGCTCACACCGATGCTGAAAGACCCGGACAAAGACGTGCGCCGCGCGGGACAGCGCTCTCTCGATCGCCTGCGCGAGGGCACGAGGCCGTCAGCGGGCTGAATCCCGTCTGAACTCAGGACTCAGACCCGGAACGCAGAGCTCAGGTGTCGGGGTTCTGGTCGAAGGCACCCTTGCGCAGCATGAGCTCCTCCGGGCTGAGCGGTGTCACGCCCTCGCGGTTGGCCTTGCGCGCCTTCCTCGTGGACTGCACGTAGTGGTAGACGGTGGGAATCAGGGTGATCACGACCGCGCCGACGAGGATGACGTCGATGTAGTTGCTGACGAAGTCCGCGACCGGCGGGATATACCCGAGCAGGTAGCCGCCGACGGTGAGGCCCGCCGCCCAGATCACCGCCCCGATCAGGTTGTAGAACGAGTACCTGCGGTAGTTCATGTGGCCGACGCCCGCCGCGACGGGCGCGAAGGTACGCACGATCGGCACGAAGCGGGCGAGGATCACGGCAAGGCCACCGAAGCGCTCGAAGAAGCGGTTGGTGCGCCGCACGTTCTCGATGCTGAACAGGCCGGTCTCCTTGCGTTCGAAGACGCGTGGACCCGCTTTGTGTCCGATGAGATACCCGACTTCTCCCCCGAGGAACGCCGCGAACCCGATGGCTAACGCGACCCACCAGATGTCGATCTGGATGAGCTGCTTGTCGCCCGGGAACGCGAGAAGCCCGGTGATGACGAGCAGGGTGTCGCCCGGAAGGAGGAACCCGACGAGCAGGCCGGTCTCCGCGAACACGATGAAGGCGACGCCGACGAGCGCGAACGCTCCAAAGCCCGCGATGAGCGTGTTCGGGTCGAGCCAGGGGATGAGGGCCGAGTGCACCACGTGGTTGTTCTCCAGTCGTCTGTTAGTGACAGGCTAGTTGGTTGGTCATAGTTGATGCTGTGGGGTTTTCCCCCAATTGATTCCGTGCGGGAGAAGGGACTCGAACCCTCACGCCTTGCGGCACAGGAACCTAAATCCTGCGTGTATACCAATTTCACCACTCCCGCGGCTGGTCAATTGTAGCGAGCAGCCAGCGCGGATCTGGTGGGAATCGCGATCGAGACGAGCCCCAGCAATACGGTCGCCGCGATGATCACCAGATACACGACCGGCTGGATGGTGGGGATCGGCTGGCCGGAGACGCCGACCGCGATTCCGAACAGCGGTGGTATCGCGGCGAGAGTTCCCGCGACGGCCGCGATCCCGCCGATCAGCACGGATTCGATGAAGGTCATCCGCTGTACCTGGCGGTTCGACGCACCGATCAGCCTCAGCAGGGTGAACTCGCGTCTGCGCTCCGCCGTGGCCATCACCAGCGTGTTGATGACCGACAAGGCGATGTATCCGAAGATCACCGCGAGGGCGACGATATTGATCCATGACTGCGAATCCCGCGCGTCGCCTCCCGCAGCGGTGATGGCATCCCGCGGCTGCACGACCAGTCCAAGCGATCGAAGGGCGCTCGCTGCGCTCGTGTGAGCTGCGCTCGTGGTGGACACGAGAAGGTAGTCATCGAGCGCGGTGGTCGTGTGCGGTCGCACGGTACTCGCCGCCATCGTCAGGTCGCCGAAGCCGAGCCCGCGCGAGTAGACGGCGACGACCGTGGCGGTCATGGCTGTGCCATCGCCGAGGTGAAGCTTGAGCGGCTGCCCCACGGCCAGCGGCTGGCCCACCACCGCGCCCGTCACGGCCGCGGTGTCGGAACTCACCGCGACCGTGTTCGGCTCCGACAGCCGGGTCAGGGATCCACTCTTCACGCCGAGGTCGAGGGTGTACTCGAGAGCGGCAGGGTCGATCCCCTGGAGGGAGTATGACGACACCTCCTCGACCAGCGGGGTGTCGACGAGCGCCGTCGACCGCACCACCGGGTTCACGGCGGTCACGCCGGGCACCGTGGCGACCTTGCCCGCCAGCTCGGGTGAAATTCCCGCGGCAGAGGTGACCAGGTAATCCGAGCTGACCCCCTTCACCGTCTGCTGCGACGCCTCTGCAGAGATGGTCGTCGGCAGGAAGAGTTGCACGGACGCGAAGGTGATGGCAAGCGCGAGCGGAACGATGGCGGAGGCCAGTCGGCGCGTGTTTGCCCGCGCGCTCGCCCGGGCCAGCATCGCGGCACCCGAGCGGCCAATGCGCAGGAACGGGCCCACAATGCGCAGGGCCAGCCCCACGATCCAGGGGCCGAGCAGCGCCACAGCAACGATGTTCAGCAGGGATGCGGCCGCTGCGGCTGTGAGACCCAGCAGTCCGGAGAAGACCAGCGGCAGTGCCGACGCGGCGAGACCCAGCGCGAGGAGCAGGACGCCGGTGACCGCCCTGCCCTTGCCCAGACCTCTTTCTTCTGTTGCGGATTCGCGCAGGGCGTCAACCGGAGCTATTTTCGCGGAACGCCGCGCGGCGATCGCAGCGGCACCGAGGGCCGTGGCTAGGCTGATCGCCGCCGCGGTGAGCGCGGGAATGGGGCTGTATGACAGCGCGAAGTCAGCGGGGATGACGTGCGCCTGCACAAACTGATCCTTCAGAAAACCGGCGAGCAGGAATCCTGGAACCGTTCCGAGGAGCGCCGCGGCACCCGCGACGACGAGCACCTCGCGGGCGACGATCGCGTGGATCTGCAGGCCGTGCGTGCCGATCGCCCGAAGCATGGCAAATTCGCGGCGACGCCCGGCGGTCGACAGGGACAGGGTGCTCGCAACCACCACCAGCGCGATCATGAGCGAGACACCCATGAAGGAGCCGCTGAGTTCGGTGATCCGGGCACGAGCGCCGAAGGAGTCGAAGGACTCGAGTTCACCGCGGGCCATTCCGGTGTAGGTCGTGACGCCGGGAACCTTCTCCGCGATCGTGGACGCGAGGCTGCCCGCATCCGTTCCGGGTTTCGCGATCACCCCAATCGTGGCCACCGTGCCGTGGTGCGGCCACAGCTGCTCAGCATGAGCGTCGCTGAAGAAGACCGCAGGCGTCGCATCGCCAGGCTTCTCGCCCTGCGCCGCGTCGTGGCTCGTGCCTGACACCGCGTAGTTGCCTGACACCCTGTAGTTCTGGGCGACTCCGCCGTAGGCGAGCTGGATGCCGCTTCCGGGCTTCAGTCCGAACGAGTCGTCCAGCACGACCTCGTCTGCACCGCGCGGGGCACGCCCGCTGGTCAGCTCGTATGGAGCAAGCGCTGCGCTGGACCAGCCGTGCGCGTCGACCTCACGCTGTGCGCTCGTGGTGAGCGGGATCGTGACATCGGCGATGGCGCGGTCGACGCCCGGGATGGCCGCGACCGTGGCGACGGTCGCATCCGGTAGTCCGGCGCGCTCACTGAACGGCACGGGCGGTTTGGTCGACGACGAGCCGGGGGTGCGGTATGCGGG
Organism: Parafrigoribacterium humi; assembly: GCF_040227205.1. Lineage (NCBI taxonomy): Bacteria > Bacillati > Actinomycetota > Actinomycetes > Micrococcales > Microbacteriaceae > Parafrigoribacterium > Parafrigoribacterium humi. The sequence continues at coordinate 32,506 of NZ_JBELOA010000008.1, forward strand.
AAGTTCCTGCGAAGCACCGACGATGACATCGGCGCCCGCGTAGCGCACCGGAGCGATGCCTCCGTTGCGGCCGGACTCGAGGAGAACCCCGAGCGCGGTGAGCAGGGTGGAGGCCAGCAGGATCGCGAGAAAGACGCTCGTGAGGCCGCGACGGTGATAGCGAATCGAACTGAGTGTCACGTGCCACATGGTCACCACTGCCCCAGGGTCGTCATCCGGTCCGCAATGGTCTGCGCGTCGGGGGAGTCGACCGACCCGGCCAGCTGGCCGTCGGCGAGGAACAACACTTTGTCGGCATACGATGCCGCAACGGGATCGTGGGTGACCATCACCACGGTCTGCTGGAGTTCGGATGCCGTGTTCCGCAGCAGGTCGAGCACCTGGTGGCTGGTGCGGGAGTCGAGCGCTCCCGTTGGCTCATCCGCGAAGACCACGTCGGGTTTCGCGATGAGCGCGCGGGCGATCGCCGCGCGCTGCTGTTGCCCGCCCGAGAGCTGCTGCGGGCTCCTGTCGGTGAGGTTCGTGAGGCCGACGGCCTGCACGATGTGGGCGAACCAGGCCTGGTCCACCCGCCGTCTCGCCAGCAGCAGTGGCAGCGTGATGTTCTGCGCGACCGAGAGGTGGGGCAACAGGTTATAGGACTGGAAGACGAATCCGACGTGGTCTCGACGGAAGGTCGTGAGCCGGCGCGGCCTGAGCTTCGAGATCTCGGTGTCTCCGAGGATGACGCGCCCCGAGGTGGGCTTGTCCAGCCCGGCCGCGGAGTTCAGGAACGTGCTCTTGCCCGAGCCGGACGGGCCCATCACCGCGGTGAACGAGCGCGCGGGAACGGTGAGGGTGACCCCGCGCAGGGCGGCGACCTGCTGTGACCCGGATCCGTAGACCTTGGTGACGTTCTCGAGCTGCACCGCGGGCTGGCGATCGCCGGGCGCTCCCGCGAACGTCGGCTCGGCATCCCTGGTCATTTCACGCTTATTGAATGGCATGAAACCGAAACTACGGATGTCGCGCCGCGCGGGCGATCCAGCCAGGCGGCGTCTTCATGGTGTAGCTGGCTATACCGACAATGCGCCCTCGCTCCGACAGTATGGAACCCGTGAGAACTTCCTGGGCATCGCGATGGCGGTCGCTGCCGCGCCTGCTGGTCTATCTCGCGGTCGAGGCGTGCTGGGTGCCTGTATCCCTTGCCGTACTCGTTCTTGTCGTGCTGACGCTGCCGTTCCTGCCATTCGGTGCCGGCCGCGTCGTGGTGCCGTTCACCGCGAGAGTGCTCGACAGGGTGGCCTATCTCGCGAGCGAGCGAGGCACACGGATCGTGGCCATTCCGGCGTGCGCGCGCCGTGACGACCTTGCGGGTTCGCACACGAGCGATGACGTGCGGAAGATCGTCGCCTCGCCCACCACGAGGCGCCAGCTGGGGTGGCTGCTCGTGCACCTGACCATCGTGCTGCTTGTTTCCTTCCTGGGGTGCTGGCTGGTGATCGACGGCCTCATCCTTCTTCTGACGCCGGCCTACTGGTGGCTGTTCGCCGCGTCGAGCCCGTTCAACGTCAATTTCGCGGTGACGAGCTGGCCGCTGGCCTTTCTCGGCACGCTCCTCGGCGTGTTCTATCTGGTGCTCGCGTGGTTTCTCGTTCCGTGGTTCGCGCGCCGCATCGCGAGCAGCACCATCGGCATCCTCGAGCCCAGGCACTATGCAGAACTCAGGACTCGCATCAGCGCACTCTCGACCAGTCGCGCCGCGGCCCTCGCGGCGCACTCAGCGGAGCTTCGCCGCATCGAGCGCGAGCTGCACGACGGCGCGCAGAATCGGCTGCTCGGCGTGGTGATGATGCTCGGATTGGCGCACCGGGCGTTCGAGACCGACCCGGCATCCGCGTTGCCGTTCATCGAACGCGCGCAGGATGCCGCGTCCGGAGCGCTCGCGGAGCTGCGGAATGCGGTGCATGACGTGTACCCGCCGGTGCTGGACGAACTCGGGCTCGCCGGTGCGGCATCCACCCTGGCGAGTCGTTCGGTCATCCCGACCGTGCTCGAGGTCTCGGGGCTGCGGCGTGCGCCCGCGGCGGTGGAGGCTGCGGCCTATTTCGTCATGGCCGAGGCACTCTCGAACGTGGCGAAGCACTCCCAGGCGAGTCATGCGAGCGTGACCCTGCACACGACGCGCGAGTTTGACCAGGACGTTCTCGTGCTCGAGGTGACCGACGACGGCAGGGGAGGCGCAACGGCCGACGGCGCGGGCACAGGGCTCGCAGGAATTGCGCGGCGCGCGGCGGCGTTCGAGGGAACGCTGACCGTGGACAGCCCGGCCGGCGGGCCGACAACAGTGAGGGTGGAGTTGCCATGCGGATTCTGATCGCCGAAGACGACGCGCTGTTGCGCGAGGGGCTCACGCTGCTGCTGCGCAACGAGGGCTTCGAGGTGGTCGCCGCCGTCGGCACTGCGGAAGACCTGCTCGCGGCGTCCGAGACGGTGGAGGCCGACGGCGCCGTTCTCGACGTGCGGATGCCGCCGACCTTCAGTAACGAGGGCCTGAAGGCGGCGCTCGAGCTGCGGTCCCGCACCCCCGGTTTCCCCGTGCTCGTGCTCTCGGCCTACGTCGAGGACGAGTACGCGAGCCGCCTGCTCGCCGGGGGCTCCGAGGGCGTGGGCTATCTGCTCAAGGAGCGCGTAGGCAACATCGGGCAGTTCGTGGATGCGCTGCGCCGCGTGATCGGCGGGGCTACCGTGATGGATCCGGAGGTGATCGCCCAGCTGTTCACCCGTCGCCGGGCGGATGATCCGATCCGCACGCTCACCCCGCGCGAGCACGAGGTTCTGGCGCTCGTGGCGCAGGGCCTCGGCAATCACGAGATCGCGCAGTCGATCACCGTCACGGAGACCGCGGTGAGCAAGCACATCGGCAACATCTTCGCCAAGCTCGGCCTCTCGCCCGACGACAGCGGCAACCGCCGCGTGCTCGCGACCCTGGCGTACCTGAACTCCTGAGGTTCGGGGCGTCATGTGGGCCCCTGTGGATAACCTCAACGCGGTCTTCGCGGTCTGCTCCATGATGTTCGGATGTCGAAGGCCGTATCGATCATCACCGAGCAGGTGCGCGAGCGCGTGCGCCGCGACGGCATCGATCTCGGCGGCGACCACGCACTCGCCCAGCGCTACGTCCACGACGAGGTTCAGCGCTACAGCGAACGTGCCCTGGGAGGCTCGCTCCCGCTGCTGGCCGACGAGGCGCTCACGACGCGGCAGATCGTCGCCACCCTCACCGGCTTCGGCCCGTTGCAGCCGTTCCTCGACGACCCGGAGGTTGAGGAGATCTGGATCAACGGGCCGAGCCGGGTCTTCGTGGCCCGTGGCGGCATCCCGCAGCTCACGAGCGTCGAACTCGACGGCAGCCAGGTGCGTGACCTGGTCGAACGGATGCTGCAGTCATCCGGCCGCCGCGTCGACCTCAGCTCGCCCTTCGTCGACGCGTCCCTGCCCGACGGCAGCAGGCTGCACGTCGTCATTCCCGACATCACGCGCAAGCATTGGGCCGTCAACATCCGCAAGTTCACGAAGCGCATCGGCGAGCTGCAGACGCTCGTCGCGCTCGGCTCGATCACCCAGCAGGCGGCAGAGTTCCTGCGGATGTCAGTCCTGGCGGGGCAGAACATCCTGGTTTCCGGCGCGACCCAGAGTGGCAAGACCACCCTGCTGAACGCGCTGCTCGCCTCCGCGCGGCCGAGCGAGCGCATCGTCACAGTGGAGGAGACCTTCGAACTCGACCTGAGCGCTCGAGACACGGTCGCGATGCAGTGTCGGCAGCCGAGCCTCGAGGGCACGGGCGAGATCACCCTGCGGCGACTGATCAAGGAGGCACTGCGGATGCGCCCCGACCGCCTCGTGGTCGGCGAGGTGCGCGAGGCCGAGTCGCTCGACCTCCTCATCGCGCTTAATTCGGGCCTGCCCGGCATGTGTTCCATCCACGCCAACAGCGCTCGGGATGCTCTCACCAAGCTCTCGACGCTGCCGCTGCTCGCGGGCCGCAACATCGACTCCTCCTTCGTGATCCCCACCGTGGCATCGAGCATCGACATCGTCGTGCACTGCGAGCTCGACCGAAACGGCTCGAGACGCATCACAGAGGTACTCGCGACGAGTGGCAGCGTCATCGAATCCGCTATCGACACGACCACGATTTTCGCGATGCAGCGCGGCACGCTCGTGCCGACGGGAGGCTACCCGATGAAAGCCGAGAAGTTCAGGGCGGCAGGCTTCGACCCCGCTGCCGTGTTGTCAGGCGATGCCACGCTCCCCGAACGTGCGGTACGGCCGGAGGACGCGACGCTGTCAGGAAGTGCCGCATGACGATCCTGCTCGGTTGCTCCTGCGGACTGGGCCTGCTCCTCGTGGCCTCGCCCTTCCTCTGGCCCGCGCGCGCGAAGCGGGAGGCTCGTCGCGGCGGAATCTCGGCCCTGCTGCGGGAACGTCTCGCCCAGGCCGGAATGCCTTCGGCATCGCTCGCGGCCTTCGTCGCCGTCTCCCTTCTCGTCGCCCTGCTCGGCGGAGCGGTTGCCTTCGCGCTCGTGCCCGTCGCGGCGCTTGCCGCTGCGGCCGCACTCGTCGCCGCGGTTCTCCCGCTCACCGTCGTGAACTGGCGCGCGCGGTCGCGCCGGCGTGCCACGCGCGTGATCTGGCCGGATGTCGTCGACCATCTGGTCTCCGCTGTGCGCTCCGGTCTCGCCCTGCCCGACAGCGTTGCTGCTCTCGCGCACACCGGACCCGCGTTCACGAGGGGCGCTTTCGTGGGGTTCGAGCGAGACTATCGTCGCACCGGCAACTTCGCGCTCTGCCTCGACGAGCTGAAGGCCACACTCGCCGATCCGGTCGCTGACCGCATCCTCGAGACTCTGCGGATGTCGCGCGAGGTCGGAGGCAGCGAGCTGACGACCGTGCTCCGCAATCTTGCGGCGTACCTGAGGCAGGATGCGGCCATCCGCTCCGAGGTCGAGGCGCGGCAGTCCTGGGTGAAGAACGCCGCGAAGCTCGGGGTCGCGGCCCCGTGGGTGATCCTCCTGCTCCTCGCAACCAGGCCGGAAGCCGCCGCCGCGTACAACACGGCGGGCGGGGTCGTGCTCATCGTCGGTGGCCTCGTCGTGAGCGTCGTCGCCTACCGCCTCATGCTGAGTCTCGGGCGGATGCCGGAAGAGCGCAGGTGGTTCCAGTGACGTCGCTTGCCGCCTGGGCCGCGGTCTGCGGCCTCGCGCTGGGAGTGGGGCTCTGGTCGCTCGCGAGCCTCGTGCCGCGACTCGGGCGCCCCCGCCTGGTCACCCGCATCGCCCCCTACCTCGCCGACGTCTCACCGCAGGCGCGCGAGATGCTCTCGCGCGGTGCGACCGATCCGCTCCCCGTCATCGGCATGCTCCTCTCGCCGTTTCTGCTCCGTGGCCGGGCGCTGCTCGGACGCGTCCTGGGTGGGGCGGCAACGATCGAACTACGGCTGCGCCAGTCCGGGTCACCCTTGAGCGTTGAGGCGTTCCGGTCACGCCAACTGCTCTGGGGGCTCGGCGGTATCGTGTTCGGACTCGCCGCCGTCTTTGCGATTGCCCGGAGCCACGCCATCGCGCCAGTGCTGGGCATCGTCATCGTCGTCATCGGTGGCGCGGCCGGCGTCGTGCTGCGCGATCACCTGCTGCAGAGGGCCGCCCGCGCTCGGCTGCACAGGATCGCGAACGAACTGCCGACCGTGCTCGAGTTCCTCACCCTGAGCCTCTCGGCCGGAGAGGGAATCCTGGATGCCCTGCGCCGCGTCTCGCAGATCAGCCAGGGTGCGCTCGCGGGTGAGCTGGCGAGGGTGGTGGCGGACGTCAACACCGGGATCCCGCTCGCCGAATCCCTTCGCGCACTCGACAGCGGCATCCGGCTGCCCGCGCTGTCGCGCTGCGTCGAACAGATCACCGGCGCGCTCGAACGAGGCACACCGCTGTCCGAGGTGCTGCGCGCCCAGGCCCAGGACGGCCGCGACGACGCCAAACGCGAGCTGCTCGAACTCGCGGGCAAGAAAGAGGTCGCGATGCTCATCCCGCTCGTCTTCCTCATCCTGCCCACGACTATCGCATTCGCTATCTTCCCCGGGATCTTCGTGCTCCAACTCGGCTTCTGAGCCGCAGACCGCATCAACAGATAAGGAACCATCATGGCCAGACTGCACACCCTCGCCGCACGAATAACCGAGCGCCTCGGGCGTGACGAGCGCGGTGACGTTCCCGGATGGGTGCTCATCACGCTCATGACCGCAGGCCTCGTGATCATCATCTGGGCGATCGCCGGGCCTGCGCTCAGCAACGTGTTCCAGCAGGCAATCTCCCGCGTGCTCAACTTCTGAGCCCCGCGAATCACCGAACTGTGCTGCGACACCTGCGCGACGACGACGGCTCTGCCGTCGCCGAGTTCGTCATGGTCGGCGGCCTGCTGACCGTGCTCACCCTCTCGGTGATCCAGCTCGGCCTCGCGCTGCACATCCGCAACACCGTTCTCGACGCCGCGGCAGAGGGCGCGCGGTACGCGGCCCTCGCCGACAGCGGCCTGCCGGACGGCGTGGCGCGCACGCGCGACCTCATCACCACCGCGATCGGAGCGGCGTACGCAGAGGACGTGACGGCGAGCTATCGGGACTATCTCGGGCATCCGGCAGCAGAGGTCACCGTGCACGCGCCGCTGCCACTCGTCGGCCTGGTCGGAATCGACGGAGGGCTGGAGGTGACGGGCCATGCTTCGGTCGAGACTCTGGGCTGACGACGACGGCAACGCTCCGCTCGAATTCATCACCGCAGGGCTGATCCTGCTGCTGCTGCTCGTGTATCTCGTGCTCGTGGTCTCGGCGCTGCAGGCCGGATCGCTCGCCGTCGAAGGCGCGGCGCGGCAGGCCGTGAGGGTGTTCGTGCAGGCGCACACGGTAGACGAGGCCGAGCAACAGGCCGAGCGGGCCATCCAGTTCGCTCTCAGGGACTACGGTCTCGACGCGCACGACGCAACGGTGTCGATCACCTGCGAGCCGAACCCAAACGCGTGCCTCACGAGACTCGGCACGGTCACGGTGAACGTCGCGGTGTCGGTTCGACTACCGCTCGTGCCCTCGGTTGTCGATGTCAGCGTGCCACTGGCCGTCCCGCTCAAGGCGACTGCCACCGAGCAGGTGTCCCGCTTCTGGAGCGGTTCGTGACCCGCCGATTCCGAGCCGGGATGCGAGACGACGAGGGCTCGATCCTTCCGCTCACGATCTTCTACGGATTCCTCTCGCTCGTGCTCATTCTGCTCGTGGTCGCCGCGACTTCCCTCTACATCGAGCGCAAGCGGCTGTTCACCGTGGCCGATGGCGCCGCTCTCGTCGGCGCAGAGGCCTTCCAGCTCGACGCCGTCACGCAGACACCCGCCGGGTTCCGTCCAACCCTGACGTCAGCGGATGTCGCTGACGCCGTCTCCGACTACCTCGCCTCGGCCCCGCACCGCGACTTCGAATCCCTGCACATCGACCGCGCCGAGACCGTCGACGGCCGCAGTGCCACCGTCGAGCTCTCCGCCTACTGGCGTCCGCCTGTCGTTTCCCTCTTCGTGCCCGACGGCTTCCGCCTCGACGTCACCGCCCTCGCCCGCTCCGTCTTCTATTGACTGATTGTCACCGTCCAGGTCTGTGTTGTGGGTCACTCGATGCTGACGCGAGCGGCACCTTTATCGAGGCGCGTAGCGGTGCGACGCGTGGTATTCGTGGTCCGATGGATTCCGCGCGAATGACGAGTGTTCCGTGTGCCGGGCGTGAGCCGTGATGAGATACCGTTCCCACGGTCACGGTTGCGCCGGCCGCGATAGTGACAACGCCACGATCGCGTGAAAGCTGGAACTCATTCACGGCATAGAGTTCCACGCGACCGGTGAAAGTGGCCGTGCCCGTATTGGTTATTTCCACTGGAGCCCACGCGGAGGTCGCCCCTCGTGGTGCTCGCAGAGAGATGGGCTTTGCGGAGAGCGCAGCACTCGCCGTCGTATCGGGGGAGAAATCATTCATTGCGGATAGCTCCTCGTCGTTGTAATCGAACATCGCCTGGTTCTCCCAGGCGTTCCCGGAGGTCGGGTCGGCTGGATCCCATCCATTGCCCGCGATGTCGGTCCAGGCGGGCTCCCAGTACACGGCTCCGAGACCGCGGCCTCCCGGCGCCGAGGCCACGACATCCTGCACCGCGCGGAAGTTCGCGGCCTGCCCCTCGGGGGTGGCAGGGTAGCCGGTCACGAGTTCCGAGGGCTGGTCGATGGTGTTTTCCCAGGCGGGATTAGGGTTGTCCTCCAGCGTGAACGGGTAGGCGGTTTCGACGACAAGAACGTCTTTGTCGTATTTCGCCGAAAGTGTGGTCACCGCGGACTGCAGGTCCGCCAGCGTGCCGTGCCAATAGCCGTAGTAGCTGAGCCCGATCAGGTCGTAGGGCACGTGGTGCTCGGTGATCGCATCGAGCCACCAGGTGAGACTGCCGATGCCGTTATTGATGTTGGTCAGATGCAGGATGGTCTTCGTCGTCGGACTGACCGCTTTTACCGCATCGTGACCCGCTGTCAGGAACGCCGCGAGGTTGTCCCATTGGGCACCGGTCACACCGTCGTTGGGGTCGACATCCCATGTCTGGCCGAGCGGCCAGAGCATCCCGGAGTTGATTTCGTTGCCGATCTGCGCTGCGTAGGGGGTGATTCGGGAACGCTTGAGTGCGCGCATGACGCCCTCCGTGTAGTCGTATAGCGCCGTGGTCATCTGCGCGGCCGACATGTCTTTCCAGGCCGCTGGGATCGTCTGCTTGCCGGGGTCTGCCCAGGTGTCCGAATAGTGGAAGTCCACGAGCACCTGCATTCCGGCTGCCTGTGCGCGCTTCGCCAGCGCGACGACATGCGCGGTGTCGTTGTAGCCATCGGGCGGGTTCACCCACGCCTTGATGCGCACGAGATTTGCTCCGGCATCCGCAAATGCCTTCACCGGGTCGACTCGATGGCCGCTGTTGTCTTTGTAGACGGCCCCCATCGCCTCATTTTTCGGCACGCTCGAGAGATCGGCACCGCGGATGCTGCGGTCCACTGTTCCGCGGCTCAGCGATACGTCATCCATGCTCGCCCACGAGCCAGCCGCACCCGAGGTTTTCAACTGCAGCGTGCAGCTTCCGTTTGAGACATAGGCGCTCACCGCCAGCTCCAGCCAGGCGTTGTCAGTCTCGGTCGACGGAACTGTCGTTGACCCGTCGACACCACACCCGACGAGACGGATCGATGAAGAGTCGACAGCCCCACCGGAGAGTACGTGTGCTCGCATCGTCCACCAGCCTTCGCTCAGCCCCGTGATCGTCTGCGAGGTCGTGACCGTCGCGGATTCGGCAAGCCATTGCGTGAGTCGATGGTCTGATAAGTACCCGGCGGTTTCGATCTTCGCGGCACCCTGTTGCCCGACGCTCGTCCAGCCTGTCAATCCAGACTCGAAGCTCGCGTTGGCTACCGTCGCGGAGACGGATCCCGAGGGGCTGCCGCCAGCCGGGTTTGCGACGGCACTGGGGGCGATCAACCCGATCGAGAGCGCGGGCGTCATGAGTAGGGCGGCGATCCCGGCGATCGAGAGGCGGTGTCCAGGGCGGTTGGCGTGGTGCGGGTTCGTGAAGTGCATAAACGTCCTCCTTGACGTGTCGGCACGGTTGGTGGGGCGCGCCTTCCCCCAGAATCAGCGGATGTGACGTACCACCCGAACTTCGCCAGGGGGGACGGTCACCGAACCACCGGTTGCCGTGTCGGTCAGCAGCTCGTGTCCCTCGGCGGCTATCGAGACCGGTGCGTCGCCATGGTTGATGACGAAAAGAAAGTCCGCTTGATCGCTTGAACGCTGTACTGTCTCGACCCCGATCGGCGGCTCATGCGTTGCGACGCCTGCGCCATCCAATACCTCGATGACAAGCGATTCGAGATCGGCACCATCGAGCTTGGTCGATACGTACCACGCACGTCCGTCCCCAAAGTCGTTGACAGTGATCGCGGGCTTGCCTGCTGCCGGGCCGTCGCTGAACTGGGTCACAGCACGGGCGGTCGTCAGGTGTATGTCGTCAGCCCAAACGGAACCTACCGCTCCGGAGTCGAGCACCGCGGTTTCGCCCTCATGGAACGGCAGGAACTCGTGGATATCGATGCCCAGGGCATCGCGAAGCGCACCGGGTGCGGCGCCAGGATAGACGGCGTCGTTTTCGTCGACTATGCCGGAAAAGTACGACACAAGCAGGCTGCCGCCGCCAGCGACGTATGCACTCAGGTTCTGCGCCGCTAGCGGCGTAACCAGATACAGGCTCGGTGCGATGACTGCGTCATAACTGCTCAAATCGTGGCCGGGATGTGCAAAGTTGACCGTGACACCGCGGTTCCACAGGGCGGTGTAAAACGCTTCGATGCGTTCGCGGTGGTTCAACTCGATGCTCGGGCGCCAGTCAAGGTCCTGTGCCCAGAACGATTCGGTGTCCCAGAGCAGTGCAACCCTCGCCGATACCCTCGTGCCCGCGAGCTCGCCCAGCACATTCAGTTGCTCGCCAAGGGTGCACACCTCTTTCCAGATGCGGGTATCGGTGCCGGCGTGCGGCAGCATCGCCGAATGGAACTTCTCTGCTCCTACCCTGGACGCGCGAAACTGGAAGAACATGACGGCGTCGGCTCCACGGGCCACGTGGGCCATGCTGTTTTGCGTGAGTTCGCCCGCTCGCTTAGCGATGTTGCGAGGCTGCCAGTTGACCGCGCCGGTCGAATGCTCCATCAGTACCCATGGGCGACCGCCGGCCAGGGATCGGGTGAGGTCTGCATCCATCGACAGCAGGATGTGGTTGTCGCTGCGTTCGGCCACGAGATAGTGGTCGTTCGAGACGATATCCACCTCGCGCGACCAGCGCCAATAGTCGGGGGTGAGGCAATTGGTTGCCATGAAATTAGTAGTTATCGGCACGTCGGGGGAGTACGTGCGGATAGCGTCGCGCTCGGCTATGAAGCATTCGAGCAGGGCGTCGGAGGTGAAGCGGTGAAAGTCCAGCTGCTGCGCTTGATTCGAGACCGTCGCCGAGCGGCGTGGTGCGTCGATCTCGTCCCATTCGCCGTAGCTCTGTCCCCAAAATGCCGTGCCCCACGCGGCGTTGAGAGCGTCGATGGTGGCGTATCGCTCCTGAAGCCAGCGCCTGAAGGCAACCACCGAATAGTCGTCATATGATTCGCCGACTGGGGCACCATACTCGTTGTGCACGTGCCACATTGCCAGCGCTGGATGTCGTGCGTAACGTCGCGCCAGCTGTTCGGCGATGGCGACGGATGCCCGTCGATATTCCGGAGAGCTGGGGCTGACCATGCCGCGTGAGCCACCGCCGAGGATCACGCCATCGCGGGTGACCGGGCGTGCTTCTGGGTACTTCTTCCAGAACCACGCGGGCGGGGCTGCCGTAGGGGTGGCCAGATCGACATCGATACCTGCTTCGGCGAGCAGATCCATTACCTCGTCAAGCCAGCCGAACTCGTACTCGCCCTCGCGCGGCTCTACTTTGACCCAGGAGAAGATGCCGAGGCTGACCATGTTGACGCCAGCCTGCTTCATTAAAGCGATGTCCTGCGGCCAGGTCTCGCGCGGCCACTGATCCGGGTTGTAGTCCCCTCCATAGCGAAGCGGCGTCCCTGTGTTGCGTCGTATGGACGCCGCGGGGTGCTCGCTCCCGGCCGGCTGCGCGAACCCGGGCGTGCGTGTAGATGGACTCGGAACACCGGCGTCGGTCGTGAAAGCGGGGCGGCTAGGTGGCATTCCGAACAATCTCCTTTTGACTGTGTACGCTCCCAGTTTTAGCACAGCATAAACATCCTGTCACGACTTGTTTTCAACTGTTGACATGGAACTAGGTTTGTGGGTTACTAGGAGCGCTCACAGTCCGAAGCTACCTTTACTCGTGGCGGATGATGGTATCGAGCAGAGAACACGCATGTCCCAATGCACCGTACGAAAGCTTTCGACAAGGAGGACGAATGCACAGATCACTACGCGTGACCGCTGTTGCGGTTGCTGCCGCAGCGGCACTGCTGATGACCGGATGCTCCGCAGGAACATCCGACACTTCGAATGACAACTCGAGCCAGAAGGTGAATCTCACTTACTGGGCCTGGGCGCCAAATCTCGACAAGGTGGTGGCGATCTGGAATAAATCGCATCCGAATATTCACGTCACGGTGAACAAGCAAGATGGGGGCGACCCCGCCGTGACAAAGCTGCTGACCGCTATCAAGGCGGGCAGTGGTGCGCCGGATCTCATGCAGGTCGAATATCAAAAGCTTCCGACTTTGGTGTCGGCCGGTGCGCTGACTGACCTCTCGAAGACCGACGCCGGCAACCTCAAGGATCACTTCTCCTCCGGGGTGTGGGACTCCGTCACTCTCGGTGGAGACGCGCTTTATGCGATTCCGCAAGACACCGGGCCGATGATGTTCTTCTACCGGGAAGACGTGTTCAAGAACCTCGGTCTCTCGGTACCGACCACGTGGCAGGAGTATGCCGAGGATGCCGCCGCCATTCACCAGGCCGATCCGAAGAAGTATCTCGGAACGTTCTCGTCAAACGATGCGGGGTGGTTCACGGGCCTGGCCCAACAGGCCGGTGCGTCATGGTGGGGAGTTGACGGTAAGGCATGGAGCGTGAATATCGACTCCGCCGCAACGAAGAAGGTTGCCTCGTACTGGGGCAAGCTTGTTCAGGACGGCGTTATCGACAACCAGCCGATGTACACCCCCGCCTGGAACACCGCTTTGAACGACGGAACGCAGGTGGGTTGGCTCAGCGCGGTCTGGGCGCCCGGAGTGCTCAGCGGCAATGCCAAGGACACTGCGGGCAAGTGGGCGGTGGCCCCCATGCCTCAGTGGGATGCATCGAGCCCTGCCACGGGAAACTGGGGCGGCTCGTCTACCGGCGTGACCTCGCAGTCCAAGCACGTCAAGGAAGCGGTGCAGTTCGCTACGTGGCTGAACACCAACCAGGAGGCAGTCAAGGCGCTGGTCACCCAGACCGGCATCTATCCGGCAGACACCGATGCGGCTGCCAGCGCGCTGAGCACCGCGCCGGAGTTCTTCAGCAACCAGCCCGACTTCTACAAGGTGGCGGCTGAGGTGGCCGCGACCGTGAAGCCGTTCACCTATGGCCCCAACGTCAATGTCGCATTCAGTGCGTATAACGACGACTTCGCAAAAGCGGCGCAGGCCAAGAGCCAGGCGGCATTCGTGCAGGCTGTCGAACAGATGCAGAAGACTACGGTCGACGATCTGAAGAAGAGCGGATTCACCGTCAAATAGTGTCGACGGCGGGGAGGGCATACGCTCTCCCCGCCGATCCGCAAGGTCGGCTTTCAGACCTTCTCACTCAGCAAGGAGAATTCGGTGACAGCACCGACCCCAGTCGTACTTCGGCAAACAGCGCACACCAAGAAGCGTCCCTCGCCCGCTCCGACGTCGCGCCGTTTGCGGCTGCGTTCCCGAGTCTTCACGCCTTACGCGATGCTTGCCCCGGGAATCGTACTGTTCGTGCTGTTTATGGCTGCGCCTATCGTCTATACCTTCGTGCTCAGCCTGCAGAAGGAGATGGTCACAGGGTTGGGCCTCGGCCCCGGGTCGCACAAAACTATATTTGCGGGACTCGGCAACTATGTCAGCTCTCTGACCGACCCCGAGCTGGCGGGCAGCGTGGGTCGGGTGTTGCTCTATGGACTTATCGTCATCCCGACGATGTTGATCTTGGCGTTGCTTTTCGCACTGATGCTTGATTCGCACCGCACTCGCGCCGGCCGGTTCTCACGCATCGCGATTTTCCTGCCGTACGCAGTGCCCTCGGTCATCAGCTCGTTGCTGTGGGGCTTTCTTTACCTGCCCTCGGTGAGCCCATTCTTCAACATCGCCGGTGGATTGGGTGTGCAGCTACCCGACATCCTCTCGCCCAACGGCGTGATCTTTGCCATCGCGAACATCGCGGTGTGGGGCGGCGTCGGTTTCAACATGATCGTGATGTTCACGTCTCTCAAGGCCGTGCCGAGCGAAATCTACGAGGCGGCGACGATCGACGGGTGTAACGAGATACAGATTGCCTGGCGCATCAAGATTCCGATAATCGCGCCCGCCCTCGTGATGACCGCGCTGTTCTCGATGATCGCCACCTTGCAGGTGTTTGCGGAACCGACCACGCTACGACCGCTGACCAATAGCCTTTCGACGAGTTGGTCACCGCTGATGTTGGTCTATCGAGATGCGTTCACCCGCAACGACATTTATTCAGCAGCGGCCACCAGCGTGCTGATCGCGGCCGGAACATTCATCATCTCGTTCATCTTTTTGCGTGTCGTCCAGAGTCGGGCGTTCGGCCAGGAGGACGTCTCATGAGCGCAGCCACAGCCACTTCTCCTCGTGCTGGCAAGCGCACGGGACCGGGTACCAAAGGCACACCGAGCGTGGTGTCCACCGGGATACTGTTACTCGGTGCCGTTTACTGTCTGTTCCCGGTGCTCTGGGTCATCATGGCCTCGACCAAGGACGGGTCCGAACTCTTCTCCACGCTGACACTCGCGCCCAGCGGCCACTTGTGGCAGAACATCGTGCAGCTGACTCAGTACCGCGATGGATTGTTCTGGATCTGGATGGTGAACACCGCACTCTACGCGGGTGTCGGTGCGATCATCTCCACCTGGGTGTCCGCGCTGTCAGGGTATGTCCTTGCAAAGTTCACCTTTCCCGGCAAGGGTATGGTCTTCAAAATCCTGTTGATGGGTGTGTTGGTACCCGGCGTGATTCTGGCAATCCCGCAGTACTTTCTGCTCGCCCAATTCGACCTCACCAACACCTATTGGTCGGTGCTGCTTCCTCAGATCATCAGTCCGTACGGCATTTATCTTGCTCGCATCTATTCGGCTGCGGCGGTGCCGACTGACGTCGTCGAGGCCGCCCGCACCGAAGGCGCGGGGGAGATGTTCATCTTTCATCGCATCGCCGTTCCAATGCTGCTTCCCGGCTTGGTGACGATCTTCCTGTTCCAGTTCGTGGCCGTCTGGAACAACTTCATGCTTCCCTACATCATGCTCGGCAACGATCACCTGTTCCCGATCACAGTCGGGCTGAACGGCCTGCTCAACCAGGGCGCAAGCGCGCCAGCCATGTACACCCTGGTGATTACCGGTGCGCTGTTGTCGATAGTTCCCCTGGTGATACTGTTTCTGGTTCTACAGCGCTACTGGAGGGTGGATCTGGCAGCGGGCGCGGTCAAGGCGTGAGGGCGAAGGTGGAGTCTGTGAGTCGGGTCGAAGCGCTCCCGGCCCCGGCTCGTGCCGCCGCTAGGCTCATATCGTGACACCTTCGCCCGCCCGCCGCCGCCCGACTGTCTACGACGTCGCCGCCGAAGCTGGCGTCTCGCGCGGAACGGTGTCGCGCGTGCTGAACGGCGGCCACTGGGTGAGCCCGGATGCGGCCGCCGCGGTGGCCAGTGCGATCAAAAAGACCGGGTACCGGGTCAACCCGCACGCTCGGAGCCTGGCAACGAGCCGTGCGAACTCGGTTGCGTTCCTGCTCACCGAACCACATGAACTTCTGTTTGAGGATCCAAATTTCGCTGTGCTGATGAGAGGCGCATCCGAGGCACTGGCGCGGAAGGATATCTCGCTGGTACTCATCATGGCTGGGACCGAAGACGAGCAGCGGCGCGCGCAGGATTTCATTACCGCCGGTCACGTCGACGGGGTTCTTCTGGTCTCGTCGCACAGCACCAGGCGTGGCATCATGGCTGAGCTCGTCGCAGCGAAGGTGCCCGCTATCGCTTGTGGCGTGCCACTGGGATTCGAGCGCAAGATGGGCTACGTCGCCGCTAACGATTACGACGGTGCGATCGACTTGCTCGATTATCTGACCGCGTCGGGGCGTGACCGCATCGCGACGATTACCGGACCGCAGGACACTTCGGGCGGTATTCGCAGGCTAGAGGCGTACCGCGCTCATCGCGGAGCAGATCTCGATGAACGTTATGTGGCCTTTGGCGACTACAGCAGGGCAAGTGGCCGGGAAGCGATGCGTCAGCTTCTCGAACAGGCTCCCGATCTCGATGCGGTGTTCGCGGCGAATGATGCGATGGCAGCGGGCGCGCTGGATGTGCTCAAGACGGCGGGGCGGCGCGTGCCAGAGGATGTCGCCGTCGTCGGCTTCGATGACGCCTCCATTGCTCAGACGACGGTGCCGAGGCTGACCACGATGCGGCAGCCATTCGACCGCATCAGCGAGGAGATGGTTCGCTTGTTGTTGGGTGTGATCGAGGGGGAGCGCCCTGCGACGATCATCCTTCCGACGGATCTCATCGTGCGCGAGTCGGCCTGAGGCGTGATCCGTAGGCGTCTTGTTAGGCCGCAACTGCGATGTGAAGAGACCGGCCTGACGGATACTCCTGCTGCAGTCGGCGGATGTCGCTGCCCCGCTCAGCTTCACCGATCGCAGCTGACCCAGCTACATGCGGACTGCCGCTGCGCCGCGAGTGAGGCGAGCCTGGTACGGTTACACGGCGTAGCGTAGTATCGCGGCCAGCGCCTCGCCGCGGGGATGTCCTCCGAGCGAACGGCGAGTACCTCCCCGTCGGACTTGAGCACGCGCGCGGCTATCTCACCCAGCGCGTCGTAGTTCTCCGCGGTCGCCGAGTCGGCAAGGGTCACGGTGCCGTCGTCGGCGATCGTGCCGGGCATCGTGCGCGTGATGTCGATCATGATCGAGTGCACCGCGCCGAAACTCGCGGCGCGGGCCGCGCTCGCGATATCCGTTGTGGCGCGCCCAGCGCTGTCCCGGTCCTCGAAGAGATCACGCCACGCCGCCAGCTCCCTCGCATAGACCTCGTCGAAGACCGACCGAGCCTCCCGCGCGAGCTCCGAGTCGCTCATCGCAGCGCTCGATGAGATCACTGCGTCCGCCAGCCGCGGGTAGGTGTTCATCGCGCGGTAGATAGCGAGCATCGGTTCGCTCGCCGCCACTACCAGCGGGAGGCCGCTGCCCCGCAGGTGATCCCGTACCAGAGAGTTCACGCGTCGAGCGAACTGTCGTTGCGCGCTCGCGTCGCCCAGCGTTCCCTGAGCTCGCGCTCGCGGAAGACGGTCGGCGATCGGCTGAGTCTTGAACGGCTCGCTGCTCTCGGGTAGCCCCGGAATCGTCAGCGTGGTCGCAGGAACGTCGGCGGAAACCTCAACGACCCGCGCCTCACCCTCGGTGAGCAGCAGCACGTAGCCCGCGTTCGGGAACGTGACCGCACGCAGCAATTGGGCGAGCTGAAATCGATCGGACACGTGAACCTGACGGTCGAGCTCGCTGGCGAGGCGGTAGTGACGGATGTGGTCTGGCGTAACGAAGACCGCGAGACTGCGGGCCTGGTAGCGCCAAAACTCACCGTCGTCGATCAGCGCGTTCAAATGCTCTTCGATCGCCTCGATCTGCTCCGCGCTGCCGCCCTGCTCACGCAGAACAGTGATCGCCTCGCGGGTCAGATTTTTCAGTTCGATCCGGGAGGCTTCTGCTTCGCCACGGATCGGCGAAGTCGGCAAGTAGAGCGAGACGCACTGGGCATCGCGTCGCTCGCTCAGCGCCACTAGATCAGATGATGTCGGGATGTCAACGTAAAGCATTGTGTGCTCCTCGGCAGTGGTCCTGGTGCTGTTAATCCCTTTCGACCGTAACGGAGCAACATGGGCGATACCCGCGAAGAAACTCGACGCATCGTGTCTTCGGGCTAGGAACGCAGGCTCCTGAGCCCGGCACGGATCTCGTCCACCAGGATCTCAGGCTGTTCGAAGGCCGCGAAGTGGCCGCCCCTGGCGGCCTCACCGTAGTGGATGAGGTTGGTGTAGGTGTCTTCGATCCAGCTTCGCGGCAGGCGCGGGATGTCGCGGGGGAACACGGTCACCGCAACCGGAAGCGTAAGTTTCGGGCCGGCCATGCTGCTTCCCCTGTTCTCCCAGTAGATGCGGGCCGACGAGGCGGCGGAGTTCGTGAACCAGTAGAGCGATATCGCGTCCAGGATCGCGTCCCTGCCGAGGGCGTCCTCGGCGAGCCCGGTGTTGTCGGTCTTCGACTGGAACTTGTCGTAGATCCAGGCAGCCTGGCCCGCCGGCGAATCCGCCAGCGCGAATCCGATGGTCTCCGGCTTCGTGCCCTGGAGGTGATTGGCTCCGCCCATATCGCCGGTGTACACGGCGAGAGTGTCCACGGCGTACTGTTCCTCCGGCGACAATGAGCCCGGGATCTGCGCGGGAAAGGCGTACTGGCTGTTGAGGTGGATGCCGAGGAGTCCTTCGGGTCGAAGGACTCCGAGGGCCGAGGTGACAACGGCACCCCAGTCGCCACCCTGCGCGACCCAGTTCGTGTAGCCGAGCCGCTTCATGAGCTCCGCCCACGCGGCCGCGATACGCATGACCGACCATCCGGTTTCTGTCGGCTTGCCCGAGAACCCGAACCCGGGCAGCGATGGGATGACGACGTCAAACGAGTCCTCGACCCTGCCCCCGAACGCCACCGGGTCGGTCAGCGGCCCGATCAGCTTCAGGAATTCGACGATCGACCCGGGCCATCCGTGCGTCAGGATGAGCGGCAGCGCCTTCGGATTCTTCGACCTGACGTGGATGAAGTGGATATCCAGCCCGTCGATCTCGGTCAGGAACTGCGGGAAGCGGCCCAGCTCGTTCTCGAATCGGCGCCAGTCATACTCTCGTCCCCAGTAGTCGATGAGCGATCGCGCATTCTCGAGGCGCACGCCCTGCGACCAGTCCGAAACGGTTTCCGGGTTCGGCCAGCGTGTCCTGGCCAGTCGGTGCTTCAGATCTGCGATCTCTGAGTCGGGGATGGCCACGGTGAAGGGGCGGATGAGGGGCGTTGTTGTCGAAGTGATCATTGCTGGGTTCTCCCGAACTCTGATTCTCAGTGCAGTGGTCTGCTGCACAGTAGTTCTTTGCACGGTGGTGTGCAATGCACAGCGGTGTGCAATCTAGCTCATTGCACACCGCTGTGCAACAATGAGTCCGTGCAGATCGATACCACGCGCTCGCATGCCCTGGCCAAGACGCGAGACAAGATCCTCGATGTCGCGCGTGAGGTCCTGGGGGAGAATCCGGAAGCGGGCATGGGCGACATCGCCTCCGCCGCGGGCGTGGTTCGGCGCACCGTCTACGGCCACTTTCCGTCCCGCGGCGATCTCGTGCGAAGCCTCACGCAGCAAGCCGCAGAGGAGATCACCGCGGTGCTGGCAGAGGTGGACTCAGCCGATGCGGCGGCAGATGCCGCCTGGGTCGACTTCGTCGCCCGCTTGTGGCCGCTCGCGCACCGCTACCGCGTGCTCGTGGCGTTGCGTCGCGGCGAATATGGCGACGAGATCCACGCCCTGCTCGGCCCGGTCGACACGGCGCTCGCCATGCTCGTGCAGCGCGGCCAGGACCGCGGCGTCTTCGCACGGCACCTGCCCGCCGCCATTCTCGGTCAGCTCGCCTTTGCCACGGTGTTCTCCATCGCCGGCAATGAGTCATCGGCCGGAGGGCTCGGCGCCCGCGCCGCATCCATTACCGTTCTGCTGATGTTGGGAGTACCTGAGCCACGCGCGCTGGCGCTCGCGAACGAGCATCCGCCCGACTGAGCCTGACGCACCATAGAATTCCGCCGACCGTGCCTCTCTGCGCCGAGCGCGCCCGCCTGCGCGCGATCAAACGGGCACGCCCGGCGTGGATGGGCACGCTCGGCGAAAGACCTAGTCGCTGCCGTGGGGCACGAAGAGGGCCGCGACGCCGATGCCGATCATCATCACGCCGCCGGTTCCGCTGAGTTTTGCGATGCGCTTTGGGGAGCGAGCGAACCAGTCGCGGGCGGCACCGGCGCTGAGCGCCCAGACCCCGTCGCTCACGAGGCCGATCGTGATGAACACGAGTCCCAGGATGATGAGTTGCAGCGGCAGGTTGCCCGCCCTGTGGTCGACGAACTGCGGCAGGATCGCGATCATGAACACGACCGCCTTGGGATTCGACACTCCCACGAGAAAGCCCTCGACGAGCGTTCGCGGGTGCCCGCGGTGCGTCACACCGGCCATGGTGTGCTCGGCCACCCGGTTGCGATGGCGAATCGCCTGGACGCCGAGGTAGATCATATATGCGCCCCCGGCGATCTTGACCACGGTGAAGGCCACGATCGATTTCTCGATGATCGCGCCGACGCCGAAAGCCACGGCGACGGCGATCGTGAAGATTCCCACCGCGTTGCCGACCACGCTGAGCAACCCGCCGATGCGCCCGAGCGCGAGGGAACGACCGATCACGAAAAGCACGCTGGGGCCGGGCAGGATGATGAGCAGGAACGCGGCGACGGAGAAGGCGAGGAGGTTCGCGGCAGGAATCACAGGACGATGCTATTGGCCGCGAGGCCTGCGGGGCACATACCGCGGCAGATATCGCCACAGCACTCCTGCGCCGATCAGACCGAGCACACCCATCACGCCGCTCGCGACGGCGATCGAGATCACTCCGGTGATGCCCGCGACGGCGAGCGGAGCGACCGCGCTGCCGAAGTCTCCCGTGAAGCGCCAGGCCCCGAGGAAGGGCGCGGGGTTCCGCTTGTCTGCGAGGTCCGCGCCGAGGGTCATCAGGATCCCGCTGCCGATCCCGTTCGCCGCAGAAAGGAACATCGCCACGATGATGAACCACTCCACGTTGCTGGGGAGGTCGTGCGTCGTTGCGAGCACAAGGTGGCCGATCCCGAGTCCGATCATCGAGGGGAGAGCGCTCCACAGGCGGCCGAAGCGGTCCATGATCTGCCCGCTCGCGTAGAACAGACCGAAGTCGATCGCGCCGGCGATTCCGATGATCAGCGCCGTGTTCGCGTCCGAGATGCCGATGCTCACTGCCCACAGCGGCAGGATCACCTGGCGGCTCGAGCGCACCGCCCCGATCAGCGCGGCGCCAGTGCCCACCCGCAGCAGCACGCCACGGCTGTTGAAGATCGTGCGCAGGAGTCCGACGGATTCGTCTGTGATGAGTTCCTGGCCCTCGCGCAGTCCGGTGCTCGCCCTGTTTGCCGCGAGGGTCGCGGCAGGGTCGGGCAGGATCATGAGCGTGATCGCAGCCCCGAGACATCCGACCACCTGCACCCAGAACACCGACTGGGTGTGCCCGGTGAGGTGGATGACCGCGGCCGCGATGAACGGACCGGCGAAGTACCCGAACCGGAACGTTCCGCCGAGCGTCGAGAGCGCCCGCGCGCGAAACGCCTGCGGAACGAAGCTCGTCATGAACGCGTGCCTGGCCAGCGCGAACACCGCGGTCGAGAGCCCGACGAGCAGGATGCCGACGCCGAGAATCCAGGGATTCGGCGAGAACGTCGCCGTGATGAGGCCGATGATCGCGAGAAGCGAGGCGTAGATCATCGCGTTGCGCTCGCCGATGCGGCTCACGATCCATCCGCTCGGTACGTCGCCGAAGAGTTCGCCGACCATGATCATCGAGGCGATGAGGCCGGCGAGAGCGAGGCTCGCGCCGAGGTTGTTCGCCACGATCGGGATGATGGGCATGATCGCGCCCTCACCGATCGAGAACAGCAGCGTGGGCAGCAGCGCGGGGAGTGCGATCGAGCGGAAGCTGAACGGCTGCTCCTGCTGACTGGTCACTTGTTCGATGTTATCGGAGGTGGGGAACGAGATAGGGCCGGTCGAGATAACCCGTTGGGGGTCTCGATACACGAGCTCGTTCCTCGCGCGCTACTCGACCAGCTGATGGCTCCGGCGCGCACTCCGGTAGGCTTGCTGCGACATGGACGAGCTTGATTTTTCTGCAGAGATCGCCGACCTTCGCTCCACCTTTGCGGACATCCGCGCGGTCGTCGGGGTCGAACGGCTCGAGACCGAGATCGTTTCGCTGAGCGAGCAGGCCGGCGTGCCCGACCTGTGGGACGACACCGAGAAGGCGCAGCGCATCACGAGCGACCTCAGCCACCGGCAGGCAGAACTCGCGAAGATCACGAGCATCCAGTCGAGGCTCGACGACCTCGAGGTCATGGTCGAGCTGGCCAACGAAGAAGCGGATGAGGCCGCGGCGGCCGAGGTGCGCACCGAGCTCGCGAGCATCCAGAAGCTTCTGGGCGACCTCGAGGTGCAGACCCTGCTGAACGGCGAGTGGGATTCCCGCGCCGCCGTCATCACGATCCGCGCGGGTGCCGGAGGAGTGGATGCCGCCGACTTCGCCGAGATGTTGCAGCGCATGTACCTGCGCTGGGCGGAGCAGCACGACTACTCTGCCAAGGTGCTCGACACGAGCTACGCGGAAGAGGCCGGTATCAAGTCCACGACGATCGAGGTGGATGCGCCCTACGCGTTCGGTACCCTCAGCGTCGAGGCGGGAACCCACCGGCTGGTGCGGATGAGCCCCTTCAACTCGGCGGGCAAGCGCCAGACCTCCTTCGCCGCGGTCGAGGTCATTCCGCTCATGGAAGACACCGACCACATCGACGTCTCGGAGAACGACATCCGCGTGGACGTGTTCCGATCGAGCGGCCCGGGCGGCCAGTCGGTCAACACGACGGATTCCGCGGTGCGGATCACGCACATCCCCACCGGAATCGTCGTCTCGATGCAGAACGAGAAGAGCCAGATCCAGAACCGTGCGGCCGCGATGCGCGTGCTGCAGTCCCGGCTGCTCGTCGCCCAGAAGGAGCAGGAGGCCGCCACCAAGAAGGAACTGGCCGGCGTCATCACCGCGAGCTGGGGCGACCAGATGCGCAGCTACGTGCTCGCGCCCTACCAGATGGTCAAGGATCTGCGCACGGAGTACGAGGTCAACACCCCGTCACACGTGTTCGACGGCGACCTCGACGGCTTCATCAACGCCGGTATCCGCTGGCGCAAGCAAGACCACGGCTGAGCAGTCTCAGCCGCCGACGTACGCCGCGAGGTGTTTTCCGGTGAGGGTCGAACCCGCCGCGACGATGTCGGCCGGCGTTCCCTCGAACACGATGCTGCCGCCCGCGTGACCCGCGCCGGGGCCGAGATCGATGATCCAGTCCGCGTGCGCCATCACCGCCTGGTGGTGTTCGATGACGATGACCGACTTCCCGGACTCGACGAGTCGGTCGAGCAGGGCGAGCAGGTTCTCCACGTCGGCCAGGTGCAGGCCCGTCGTCGGCTCGTCGAGCACGTAGACGCTGCCTTTCTCCGCCATGCGCGTGGCCAGCTTGAGCCGCTGTCGCTCGCCACCGGAGAGGGTCGTGAGCGGCTGGCCGAGACTCAGGTAGCCGAGTCCGACATCCGCGAGGCGTTCGAGGATGGCGTGCGCCGCGGGGATCCTGGCCTCGCCCGCCCCGAAGAACTTCACGGCCTCGGCCACCGGCATAGCGAGCACCTCGCTGATGTCGCGGCCGCCGAGGCGGTAGTCGAGCACGGACGCCTGAAATCGTTTGCCCTCGCACAGCTCGCACACCGTGCTCACCCCGGCCATCATCGCGAGGTCGGTGTAGATGACGCCCGCGCCGTTGCAGGCCGGGCACGCTCCCTCGGAGTTGGCGCTGAAAAGTGCGGGCTTGACGCCATTGGCCTTGGCGAAGGCCTTGCGGATGGGTTCGAGCAGCCCCGTATACGTGGCCGGGTTGCTGCGCCTCGAGCCCTTGATCGCGCCCTGGTCGACTGTGACCACGCCCTCGAGCTTCGACACCGAGCCGCCGATCAGTGAACTCTTACCGGAGCCGGCCACGCCGGTCACGACCACGAGCACGCCGAGCGGGATGTCGACATCCACGTCCTTGAGATTGTTGGTACTCGCTCCGCGCACCTCCAGCACGCCGGCGTGCTCTCGCACGGAGGGCTTGACGCGCGCGCGATCGTCGAGGTGACGCCCGGTGAGGGTGTCGCTCGCGCGCAAGCCGTCGACGGTTCCTTCGAACATGACCTCGCCGCCAGCGCTGCCCGCGCCGGGACCCAGGTCGATCACGTGGTCGGCGATGGCGATCGCCTCGGGCTTGTGCTCGACCACGAGCACGGTGTTGCCCTTGTCGCGCAGGCGCAGCAGGAGTTCGTTCATGCGTTGGATGTCGTGCGGGTGCAGACCGACCGTGGGTTCGTCGAAGACATAGGTGATGTCGGTGAGGGAGGAGCCGAGGTGGCGGATCATCTTGGTGCGCTGTGCCTCGCCGCCCGAGATCGTGCCGGTCGGGCGATTCAGGCTGAGGTAGCCGAGCCCGATCTCGACGAAGGAGTCGAGGGTGTCGCCGAGGGATTCAAGCAGCGGCGCGAGCGTCGGTTCGTCGAGGCCGCGCACCCACTCGGCGAGGTCGCTGATCTGCATGGCGCAGGCATCCGCGATGCTGATGCCGCGAATCTCCGACGAGCGTGCGCCCTCGTTGAGCCTGGTGCCGTCGCACTCCGGGCAGGTGGTGAAGGTGACCGCGCGTTCCACGAAGGCGCGGATGTGCGGCTGCATCGCCTCCTTGTCCTTGGCCAGCATCGTCTTCTGGAGCTTGGGGATCAGTCCCTCGTAGGTGAGATTGATGCCCTCGACCTTGATCTTGGTCGGCGCCTTGTAGAGCAGGTCATCCAGCTGCTTCCTTGTGAAGTCGCGGATCGGCGCGTCCATGTCGAAGAAGCCGCTCCCGGCGAAGATGCGCCCGTACCAGCCATCCATGCTGTACCCGGGTATGGTGAGTGCGCCTTCGCCCAGCGACTTGCTGTCGTCATACAGGGCGGTCAGGTCGAAGTCGGTGACAGAGCCCATCCCCTCGCAGCGCGGGCACATGCCGCCGGTGATGCTGAACTCTCGCCGTTCCTTCGTGGTTTTGCCGTCGCGCTCGAACGTCACGGCGCCGGCCCCGCTGATCGAGGCGACGTTGAAGGAGAACGCCTGGGGCGATCCGATGTATGGCTGGCCGAGGCGGCTGAACACGATCCGCAGCATCGCGTAGGCGTCCGTCGCGGTGCCGACCGTCGAGCGGGGGTTGGCGCCCATCCGCTCCTGGTCGACGATGATGGCCGTGGTGAGCCCGTCGAGCAGGTCGACGTCGGGACGGGTGAGCGTCGGCATGAAACCCTGCACGAAGGCGCTGTAGGTCTCGTTGATCATGCGCTGGGATTCCGCGGCGATCGTGCCGAAGACGAGCGAGCTCTTGCCAGAGCCGGAGACCCCGGTGAACACCGTGAGCCTTCGCTTCGGGATCTCGACGCTGACGTCTTTGAGGTTGTTGACCCGCGCGCCCTGCACGCGGATGAGATCGTGGCTGTCTGCGGGTTGCGCGGCGGTCGTTGTCTCCATGTCGGCCATGTTACGTGCGCGGCGCGCCGCCCGCCGTCACGGCAGAACCGTGGATGCTGCCTAGGCTCAAACAGTCATGATTCGCTTTGATCAGGTTACGAAGCTCTACAAGGGTAATACACGTCCGGCTCTGAACGCCGTCACGCTGGAGATCCTTCGGGGCGAATTCGTCTTTCTCGTGGGAGCATCCGGCAGCGGTAAGTCCAGCTTCCTGCGCCTCGTGCTCAAGGAAGAGAACCCCACCCGCGGCCAGATCCACGTGCTCGGCCAGAACGTGGGCACCCTCTCCAGCCGCAAGGTTCCGTACTTCCGCCGCAATCTCGGCGTGGTCTTCCAGGATTTCCGCCTGCTGCCGCAGAAGACCGTGTTCGAGAACGTCGCATTCACCCTGCAGGTGATCGGCAAGTCCCGTGGTTTCATCCAGGAGGCCGTGCCGGACGTGCTCAAGATGGTCGGCCTCGCGGGCAAGACCGCGCGTTTTCCCCACGAGCTCTCCGGTGGTGAACAGCAGCGCGTGGCCATCGCCCGCGCGATCGTCAACCGTCCGGCCATCCTGCTCGCCGACGAGCCCACGGGAAACCTCGACCCCTCCACGAGCTCGGGCATCATGACCCTGCTCGAGCGGATCAGCGCGAGCGGAACGACCGTGATCATGGCCACCCACGACGCCGGCATCGTCGACCAGATGCGGCGCCGCGTGATCGAGCTCGTCGCGGGCCAGGTGGTGCGCGACGAGCGCCACGGCGGCTACGACACCCAGGCCGTGCCGATCCAGGAGCGCGGCGTCGAACCCCCGGCCGAGGAGCCGAGCGCACCGCGGAGGTTCGAGTAATGAGATTCGGCTTGATCATGTCCGAGGTCGGTCACGGCCTCAAACGCAA
Source organism: Parafrigoribacterium humi (assembly GCF_040227205.1). Taxonomy (NCBI): domain Bacteria; kingdom Bacillati; phylum Actinomycetota; class Actinomycetes; order Micrococcales; family Microbacteriaceae; genus Parafrigoribacterium; species Parafrigoribacterium humi. The sequence goes on from NZ_JBELOA010000008.1 coordinate 58,709, forward strand.
CTTCTCGATGGTGGTCTCCGTCGTGCTCGTGACCTTCATCTCGCTGACCTTCGTCGGTGCCGCGATCCTGCTCCAGATGCAGATCGGTCAGATGAAGGGATACTGGTACGACCGCGCCCAGGTGGCGATCTACCTCTGCACCGACCTCTCGACCGACGGCAGCTGCAAGCTCGTCGAGGCGACGGCGGCGCAGAAGAAGGCGGTGTCAGACCGGCTCAAGTCGTCGACGCTCGCCCCGCTCATCAAGAACGTCGAGTTCCAGAACCACCAGCAGGTGTACGACCAGTACAAGAAGCAGTTCGGCAGCACCACGGGTTCCGACTTCGTCACGCCCGAGTTCCTGCCGGAGACCTTCTGGGTCAACATGAAGGACCCGAGCCAGTCCGACGTGCTCGTCGAGAACATCTCCGGGATGCCCGGCGTCGAGCAGGTGAAGGACCAGCGCAAATACCTCGACCCGATCTTCTCCGCGCTCAACATTGCGAGCGTCGCCGCGGTGAGCATCGCGGCCCTCATGCTCGTCGCGGCCGTGTTGCTCATTGCCACGACCATCCGCCTGTCCGCGTTCTCGAGGCGGCGGGAGCTCGGAATCATGCGGCTCGTCGGCGCATCGAACCGCTTCATCCAGACGCCGTTCATTCTCGAAGGGGTGATCTCTGCCCTCATCGGCTCGGTTCTTGCCAGCGGTGCGATCGTCGCGGTGGTCAAGATCTTCGTGCAGGGCTATCTCAACGCCACGCCATCGGCGACGCCGTTCATCGGCATGACGGAGGCGTTCATCGTCGTGCCGATCCTGCTCGTGGTCGGCGCCGTGCTTGCCGCAGGCTCCGCTGGCGTCGCGATCAGTCGCTACCTCAAGGTCTGATCCGCCACTGAGGAAGCGGCTGGATTAGACTGATGGGCCGCCTGCACTGTGCAGGCAACTGTCAAGGAGTCAATCGTGCCGAGGGAACGTGGCCAGAAGGTCGTCGCCACCAACCGCAAGGCCCGCCATGACTACACCATCGAAGACACCTATGAGGCCGGACTGGTTCTCACGGGCACCGAGGTGAAGTCGCTGCGCGAGGGCCGCGCGTCCCTTGTCGACGGCTACGCCTTCATCGAGTTCGGCGAGGCCTGGCTGGATGCCGTGCACATTCCCGAGTACAACCAGGGCACCTGGACCAATCATCCGCCGCGTCGCAAGCGCAAACTGCTGCTGCACAAGGCGCAGATCCTGAAGATCCAGAACAAGACCAAGGAGGGCGGCTACACGATCGTTCCGCTCTCGATCTACTTCAGCGACGGGCGGGCCAAGGTCGAGATCGCGGTCGCCAAGGGTAAGCGGGAGTACGACAAGCGCCAGGCCCTGCGCGAGCGACAGGACAACCGCGAGGCCCAGCGGGCCATGTCCGCGCGCCGCAACCTCGGCGACTGACATCGTTCCACTGGCTGAGTGGATCTTCAGGATGCCCGCCGCCGAAACCGGTCTGTAGTCAGGGTTCGGTTGCAACACTGGGCACATGACCAGCACCACCGCGCTCCCAACTGTGCGTGTGCTCTCGAAGGTCCCGGAAGTCGGCGTGCTGTTCTGGGTGGTCAAGGTGCTCACCACGGGCACGGGCGAGGCCGCGTCTGACTTCCTGGTCAAAGCGTTCGATCCCGTGATCGTCGTTCTGGTCGCCGCTGTCGTCTTCCTCGCCTGTCTCGTCGTGCAGTTCCGGGCACCTCGGTATGTCCCCTGGCGCTATTGGCTGCTGGTGACGATGGTGAGCATCTTCGGAACGATGATCGCGGATGTCGCCCACATCGTCCTCGGCGTCCCGTACGCGGTGTCGAGCGTCGCCTTTGCCGTCGCCCTGGCGGCCGTCTTCTCGCTCTGGTGGCGCACCGAGCACACCCTGTCGATCCACAGCATCACGACGCCGAGGCGGGAGCTGTTCTACTGGGCGACCGTCGTCGTCACCTTCGCCCTCGGCACCGCCGTCGGTGACATGCTCGCGAGGACGCTCGGACTCGGGTATCTGGCATCCGGCGTGCTCTGCGCCGTGCTGATCGCCATTCCCGCCGTTGTGTATCGGTGGTGGCGGGCCGGTGCGGTCCTGTGTTTCTGGGCCGCCTATGTTCTCACCCGCCCGCTGGGAGCGTCGTTCGCAGACTGGACCGCCGTGAGTCCCGCGCGTGGCGGGCTCGATGTGGGAACCGGCCCGGTGACCGTCGTCGGGCTCATCGCCATCGCCGTTCTCGTTGGCGTGCTGTCCGTGCAGCACAGCTCGTCGAAGGCGCCCTGATATGGTCTCGCTCGATATCAGGCCTCCGAGCGTGCGGGTCTCACGCGGCGCACGTCTTCTGGGTTCTTCCGCGCTGCCCGCCGTCAGCCTGGGCCTGATCACGACCGTCATCGTCGCCATCGGCTCCTGGATACCGTCGCTCTGGGGCGACGAGGCAGCGAGCGTGCTCTCGGCGGAACGACCGCTGCCGTCGCTGTTCCGGATGCTCGGCCACGTGGATGCCGTGCACGGCACCTACTACTTCCTGCTCCACTTCTGGGTGGCGCTGTTCGGCGCATCGCCGTTCTCGGTTCGGCTGCCGAGCGCCTTCGCCGCCGGACTCGCGGTGGCGGGTGTCGTCGTGCTCGGCACCCGACTGGCCGGCCGGCGCACGGGCATCCTCGCCGGTCTCATCTGCCTCATGCTGCCTCGCTTGACCTACATGGGCGCGGAGGCGAGAGGCTACGCTTTGAGTGCCGCCTGCGTCACGTGGCTGTCGATCCTGCTGGTCACTCTGCTGTCCTCCGAGCGCACGCGCAGGTGGATGTGGATCCTCTACGCAGTCGGCGTCTCGGTGTGCGGATACGTGTTCCTGTTCAGCCTCCTGATTCTCGTGCCGCACGCGGTGATGGTGGCCGTTCTGCGGCAGCGATCGCTGTGGCGGGGCTGGCTGAAGGCGGCGAGCGTGGGACTCGTCCTGACCGCACCCGTGATCGTCTATGGGATCTTCGAGAGCGGGCAGATCGGCTTTCTCGCTCATCGGAATGCGGCCACGTTCACGAGCACCATCGTGAGCCCGTGGTTCGGGAATGACACGCTCGCCGTGATCGCCTGGGCACTGATCGCTGTGGCTGCCGTCGCGGCAGGCATCGGATGGCTGCGCTCGCGTCGCAGGCTCGGCACCGGCGCAGCCTCCGTGGCCCTCAAACCGAGCCTCGTGGTGCTCTCCCTGGTGTGGCTCCTGGTGCCGGCCGCCATTCTCATCGGCGTCAACGCAGTGCACGCCGTCTATTCCTCGCGCTATCTCTCCTTTGTCACGCCGTCTGCGGCACTGCTCATCGGATGGCTGCTGGCGCGCGTGCATCGCTGGTGGATCGCAGCGGCGGTGCTCGTGATCGTTGCCGTGACCGCCGCCTCGAGCTATCTCGCGCAGCGCACGCCCTACGCGGAGAACAACAGCGACTGGGCGGCCGATGCCGCGTTCGTCCACGCCAACGCCGCGCCCGGCGACGCCATCCTGTTCGATGAGACGACGCGGCCGTCCCGGCGTCCTCGGCTCGCCCTGCGCATGTATCCGGCCGAGTTCGCGGGACTGAAGGATGTCGCACTCAAGTCGCCGTCGTGGGTCACCGATGGCTGGGATGACACGGCCTACCCGCTCGCCGCCGTCTCCTCGAGGCTCGACGGCATCCGCACCGCCTGGCTGATCGAGCTGCGCTGGCCGGGCCACAGGGCGGACAGCTACGACCTCGCCACGCTCTCCCGCCTGGGCTACACGACCGTGCGCCGATATCCGGAGCACAGCGACGTCATCATCGAGCTGAAGCGGTAACTGCCCATCGCGTTGTAGCGTGAGGGCGTGGAGACCAGGTGACCGTCTCGAGACCGCGGCGATGGGGCAGGTGCGCGGCGCCCATCGTGACCGCGTTCGTGCTGCTAGTCGGGCTCACCGCATGCGTTCCTGGCCGCTCGCCCGCGCCATCGGTAGCTGCTTCACCCGCGACGCTGGTTGCCAACGGCCTCGCTGCAACGCCCCCCTTGGGCTGGAACAGCTGGAACCACTTCGGCTGCACGGTGACGGCTGCCGATGTCGAGGCAGCTGCGGACGCCCTCGTCCGCGACGGACTGCGAGAGATCGGATACCGCTACGTCAACGTCGACGACTGCTGGCAGGCCGCGACCCGGGATGCACGGGGGCGCCTCAGGGCAGACCCGACCCGGTTCCCCGACGGGATGAAGGCGCTCGGGGACTACATACACGCCAGGGGCCTCTCCTTCGGCATCTACGCGACCCCGGGCCGCCTGACCTGCGGCGAGCTCTACAACGACTATCCGGGTCACCTGGGGAGCCTCGGACACGAGGCACTCGACGCGAAGACCTTTGCGTCGTGGGGTGTCGACTATCTCAAGTACGACTGGTGCAATGCGAATCACGATGGTGTCACCAGACAGTCGGCGTTCACGACGATGCGGCAGGCGCTGGATGCCTCCGGGCGCCCGATCGTGTTCAGCATCCATGACAAGCCCGAGACGCCGGTCGTCGCATGGCGCACCTCGGTCGCAAACCTGTGGCGCACGACGCACGACATCCAGGACAACTGGGCATCGATGATCGGCATTGCGAACGCGAACGCGGCGCTCGCCTCGAGCGCAGGCCCGGGCCACTGGAACGACCCAGACATGCTCGAGGTCGGGAACGACGGGATGACTGCGGCCGAGTATCGCACCCAGTTCAGCCTCTGGTGCGAGATGGCGGCCCCGCTCCTGGCCGGCAATGATCTCGGCCGGGCCGACGCGGCGACACTGGGCATCCTGGGGAACGCCCGTGCGGTTGCGATCGACCAGGATCCGCTCGGCCGCCAGGCGCGCATCCTGTCCGCGCCTGCGGGCCGGCTGGTGCTCGCGAAAGGCCTCGCGGACGGTTCCGTCGCGATCACGATGACAAACGAGACCGCCCACCCCGTCGACATCTCCGCGGAGCTGTCGGCGACCTCCCTCGGGGCGCAGGCGCGCTACGGCATCACCGATGTGTGGGCCGGAACCACCTCGAGCACCGCGTCGCCCCTGGCCAGAAGCGTGGTGGCGCACTCGACGATCATGATGGTCGTCTCGCGCGGCTAAGCTCACTCCATGGCCTGGGCCGCAGATATCCTGCCGAGTCTGACCGGCGTCGCGATCCTCATCCTGGTCGCCACCGGCGTGCTCTTCGCGTACCGCGTTCCCCACCGCTGGGCGCCCGCCCTGGCGATCCTGCGGGGCACCGCGCAGTTGGCCATCATCAGCTTCGTGCTGGCCGGCGTGATCTCGAGCCCGCTCTGGGTCACAGCCGCGCTCCTTGTCATGTACTCGGTCGCCGCATCCACCGCGACACATCGGATCGGATGGTCGTGGCCGCACGCGGTCATGATGTTCTCCGCCATGGCGCTCGGCATCCTCGTGACGCTCGGGATCACCTTCTGGACGGGAGCCATTGCCTTTTCGCCGCGGTATGCGCTCGCGATCGGAGGCATCGTCATCGGGAACACCATGACGATTGCAACGCTTGCCGGGCGCCGTTTCACTGAGGGGGTGGGGGACCACTGGGATGAGGTCGAGGGCTGGCTCGCCCTGGGCGCGACTCCCCGACAGTCGACTTTCGACCTCGCGCGGCGCGCGGTCTATTCCGCACTGATCCCCACGACAGACCAGACCAAGACGACGGGGCTCGTGACGCTCCCCGGCGCGTTCGTCGGCGCGATCTTCGGCGGCGTGTCTCCGCTCGAGGCCGGCCGGTTCCAGATCGTCGTGCTCGCGGCGATCATGGCCGCCGGATCCATCACGGCCGTCGTCGTGGTGAACTGGATCGCGCCGGTCCAACGCAGGCCCGCGGCACTCAGCTGAGCTCCAGTTGCCGTGCCCCATCGCTCCTTAGAGTTGTCTTGGGCACGGCGCGAGAAACTCTCGATGTCCGGGCTGTGCGCCCGCGGAGAGGTAATGGGTGACGCGTGATCGGTTCGATTCCGGGCAACAGCTCTGTCGATGAAGGCCCGCTTCGCCCGTTGCGTCGTACGCGCGCGGTCATCGTCGTAAGCGTCATCGTCGTCGTGCTCGTCATCGTCGTGGGGTTGATCGTGGCGCACTCGAGCGGGTGGGCCTCGCACGAACTCACGGTGTTGCAGTGGCTGAGTGCGCACCACACGGTCGCTCTCTCTGCCGTCGCCCTGGGCATCGCGTGGCTGTTCAGCCCGCCGATTGCGTCCATCATCACCCTGCTGGGCGGGGTCGCCGTGCTGGCCGTCACGCGCAGCATCCCTCGGGTCGTGACCTTCTGGGTGATGGTGGGCATCTCCTACCTCGGCAGCGAGGTCATCAAGCAGCTCGTGCGCCGCGCACGACCGGATTCGAGCACCTTCGCCAACCCGCTGGCCAACGAGCACTCGTTCAGCTTCCCGAGCGGCCACACCTGCTTCGCCGCCGCACTGGGTATCGCCATCATCTTCCTGGCGCGGGACCACCGTGTGCGGCGAATCATCGCGATGTCCGCCGTCTCGGTTGCCGTCGTCGTCGTGGCCTGGTCGCGCCTCTATCTCGGCGTGCACTACCCGACGGATGTCCTGGCGTCTATGGTCTACACGCTCGCGGCAAGCGCGTTCGTCCTCGCGCTCTGGCTGGGCTTCCTCCTGCCGTGGCTGCGCACCGCGTCGGGATCCGCGAGACTGCGTCGCAAAGGAACCGTCTAGAGCGCGATCCGCTCCGCGTCCATCCGCGCGGTACACCCTTGGAAAATTCTTGGAACGCGTGGGCAAGAGTTGTTCCCGAAGACGTGCATGAACACGAGGTGCTGCACGCGAGGGGGTGTCTGATGGACTGGGCCTGGGCTTCCGGTATCGGGGTGGTCGTACTCGGGGCGCTCACTGTCGTGTCCTGGTTCGCGGTGCAGCTGTTGGGCGAGGTCGATGCCGAAGCGATCGACCTCGCGGACAGCTGACGCCCTCACCGACCTAGTGAATGTGTGCTCGGGGTAGCGATAGGCCGATCTCGGTTCCGTCCGCAGAACTTCGCACGACGGTGACAGAACCACCGTTGCGAGTGGCCATGTCGCGAACGAGCGACAGACCGATTCCGAAACCGGTTCTGGTGGCAACGGCCTCGTCTCCGGCATCCCTGGCGTGTGCGAAGCGGTCGAAGATCCGGTCGGGGGAGATTCCCTGGATTCCGGGCCCGTGATCCCGCACCGTCACCATGATCGTGGATCGCGTCGCGCTCACTCCGACGACGACCTCTGAACCCTTCGGCGCAAATTGAAGCGCGTTGTCGAGCAGTGCGACGAGGCAGCGGTGCATGCTCGTCTCCGGCATGAGGGTCCAGAGGGGTGCCGGGTCGTTGACGATGATCCTGACGGAGGTGTCGTCTGCAATGAGCTGCATCGACTTGACGACCACCGCGATGGTCGGACCGAGCGGTGTCGGGGATGCGTGATGCTCGTGTCCGTCGCCCGTTTCCGCTGCGAGCAACAGGTCGTTGACCATGTCGACCAGGGACTTCGCGTCATTCCGGAGCTGCGCGACGATTGCTGCAGAGGGGTCGTCGGGCGTGAGTCCGCGCTGGAGCACCTGGAGACGCGCATCGAGCACGGTGAGGGGCGTGCGCAGCTCGTGGCTGGCATCCGCCACAAAGGTGCGCTGCATGCGCAGTGCTGTCCCGAGAGGTTTCACGGCCCGCCGCGTCACGAACCAACTGAGAAGGCCTGCCAGCACGATGAGAATGCCGCCGGTGATAACGGTGCCGCGCAGTACGTATCCCGCGCTTACGTCGAGGTTGTCCGGGTCGGGGATGAGTTCGAAGAGTTCTCCCGGTTTGACCTGGGTGACGATGAACAGGTACATCGGCGTGACGACGGCCACGACGACAACCGCACAGGCGACGGCGATCTGGATGCCTACCCTGCGCGACGCGCGTCGCAACGCGTGCGTGTCGCTGTCCACGACACGTGCTCCTCTGCGACGCTTGTTCACGGGTTCCCCAGGCGATAGCCCTGGCCGCGGACGGTGAGGATGAGGTCGATGTCCGTCTTGCGCCTGAGATAGTGCACGTAGGTGTCCACCGTGCCGGGCTGGTCGCCCTGACTGAATGCCGAGCGGAGGATCTGCTGCCGGGTGAAGGTCTGTCTGGGGCTCTCTGCGAGCATCCGCAGGAGCGCGGTCTCGCGGGTGGTGAGGAGAACGCGGCCGTCGTACGGCGAGTAGATGGTGCGGCTCTCGGGGTAGAACTCCCAGGCGCCGACCCGCATCATCGCGCCCTCGCCCGTGAAGGTACGCCTGAGCGCGCGCAGGCGAGCCAGGAGCTCGTCGAATTCGAAGGGTTTGACGAGGTAGTCGTTCGCTCCGGAATCAAGGCCGCTCACCTTGTCCGCCACCGTGCCGAGCGCCGTGAGGATCAGCATCGGCGTGGTGACTCTCTTACGGCGGAGCGTCTCGACGACCGCGAGGCCGTCAAGAGACGGCAGCCGGCGGTCGATCACCATGATGTCGAAGTCTCCGCTCAGCCCTGCGGTCACGCCTCTGCTGCCGTCTGTCTCGAGTGTGACGGTGTAGCTCTCGGAGAGCACCTGCGCGACCAGCGGCCCGAGCTGTGGGTCGTCTTCGATGAGGAGCAGGCGCGGCCGTTCCGCGGGTGTACCGACTCGCATGCGCAGCTCCGCATTGTTCGGGGAGAACGAACCTTCTATTCCCTTCAATCTAGCGGGCGGGTACATCTCGCACGAGCACGGACGCTACGGTCGCGTCGTAGAATTCCCGGGTCGCGGCCTCGTTGTAGCGCTGCGCGTCGAGTGAGCACGGCTGGACCCTGCCCGCGAGGAAGTCGCGCATGCCCTGCGCCAGTGACGCATCGTCCTGCGCCACGATGTGGATGTCGTCGCCCGGGAGTGCGTCGCGCACAGAATCGAAGTCGACAGACACGATCGGCAGGCCCATGATCGCCGCTTCGAGGATCACCATCGGCTGGCCTTCGTAGTTGCTGGAGAGAACGAAACAGTCGCACGCGGCGACGATGGCGAACGGGTTCGCGTACGGTCCCACGAGATGGGCGACCCCGTCGAGCCCGAGTTCGACTTTCAGCGCTTCCAGTTCGGCGCGGAGGGGTCCGTAGCCCACCAGGAGAAGTCTCGCGTTCGGGTTGTCGAGGTGCACCGCGCGGAACGCGCGCAGGAGGCGCTCCTGGTTCTTCTCCGGCGAGAACCTGCCGACGGTGACGAACCACACGAGTTCGTCGTCGGTGGCGAGGGATTCCGCCCATTCGGGCGCGAGGATGTCGCCGGTGTCCGGGTCGACCGGGTGCTGGGCGAGCTCGCGAACATCCTGCCTCATGCCTTCGACCACCCGATCGCCGTCGACGAGGTTGCGCGCCGCCACGAACTGCTTGGCGCGCAGTCCGCACAGGGACATCAGCGAGGCGCGGTTCACGAGGTTGAGGCTGGGGGAGACCGACACGAGCGAGTCGAACGCGCCGTACAGGGCGAAGACCGCGCGAAGTCCCACGCGCATCCGTCGTCGCCCGCGGATGACCCGGTCGGTCTCGGCGAGCATGTCATTGTGCAGCCAGATGGCCCTGTGTGCCTCGGGCGAATGGAGCAGCAGCCTCGCCCAGAACGGGCTGTATCCGCTGAAATCGATGACGGAGTCGAAGCGACTCTGGCCGAAGCACCGTCGCCACTCGTCATCCCAGAATTCGTGCTGTGGCTCGCTGACCGTGCCGAGGTAGGGCTCGCGGTGCAGGTCGGCCCACTTGCGCCGAAGGTGAAGGAGCTTGCTGCCGTTCATCCCCGCCACGCGGTGGAACTGACGGACCCGGGGATCGATCCTGGCCTGGTTCGCCTTCTGTTGTGCGCCACGCGGGCGGGTGATGACCACGGAAACGTCGTAGCGTTCGTGGTCGATGCCGCCCAGCAGGTTGAGTGCGGCAGAGGTGATCCCGTTGGACCGCATGCCGCCGAGATGCAGCAGCATCGGGATGCGCGAGTCGTCGGAGATCGACAGCACGGTACCGCTCGTGGCGTTTCCCCGGAAGACGATATCGACCACTCGCTCGGCAGCCCGTCCATCTTCCTGGGCGACGAATCGCTCCTTCCAGTCGCGATAGTTGGCGTCGCGTGCCGATTGCGGCGTCTGATCACTGCCGGCGGTTGTCACCGCGGCCGCGAGCTCGTCCAGGGTGGCGCAGCTGGCGCCGGGAAGCTCCTGCGCCGCCAGGTAGGTGCCGCGTGTGTCGGAGTACGCGCTCGCGTGCGGCGTGTAGAAGACGATGGGGCGATCGGATGCCAGGAAGTCGAAGAAGATCGACGAGTAGTCGGTGATGAGGATGTCGCTCAGGCCGAGGACGGTGTTCGTGGGGATGTCGTTGGGAACCAGCACTCGGGCGAGCGCCGGATTCGTCGCCGCGAACCGGTGCACCACTTGGTGCGTCTTGAGCAGCACGACGTACTCGTCCCGGCCCAGGCGCGCCTGCAGTCCTTGTACGGTCTCGAAGAGTTCCCTGGCATCGTCTTCCGGAGACGAGAACGAGCCACCCTTCCAGGTCGGCGCATACAAGACGATTCGCCTGCCGCGAAGGTCGAGGCCCGCGGTCTCGAGTCGTCGACGTCCCGCCGTGACGGCGCGCTCATCCAGAAACTGGTGGTCGACACGGGGATATCCGGCCTCGATGATCTTCCCCGCGTAGATTCCCCGAAGCCTGTACGAGTTCTCATACATTTGCTGGGTCATATAGGGGTTCTGGGAGAGCAGGAAGTCGGCCGAAACGAAGTTTCTCAGCGTGTTGGCCGAACCCATCGCCCCGTTCGGCATGTCATAGCCCATGCGCTTGAGCGGAGTGCCGTGCCAGGTGTTGAGATAGACCTGATCGGGCCGCTTGCTGAACTCGGGCGGAAACGTCGCGTTGTTGACTAGGTAGTTGCTGGTTGCGAGCGCGCGAAAGTACCCGTACGACCTGTGTTTCACGAAGCGCACTCGTGGGTCGTCGGCGAACTCGGCCTGTATCTCCTCGTGCTGGTGGCGGCTGTTCAACACCCAGGTGTGGGTGAGGTCCGCCATATCGGCACTTCGGAGGAGCTCGCGAAAGATCGCCTCGGGGTTGTCCAGCGCACCATTCCCCTCGAACGATTCATACAGAACGGTTCGGGCGCGAACCGGGCCTCTTTGAGAGATGGCTCGCAGCTCGGCCGCGAACGCACGTCTTAAGAGCCGAACCAGGTTTTTTGCTCGCCTGACGGCACTGCGCACGGTGTATTCCTCCCCAATCGGCGATCATCATCGCCTCGGGGGAGTTTTTCCCGAACGGTCTAAGAAATCGCTAAGAATTCCAAGCGAACTCTGAGAACCCGGGAGTGCTGCGGGCGCGCTCGGATCAGTGAGGCATAGAAAGCGGCGCCAGGATGTTCTAAGCTGTAGGGCTGCGTCCGATGGACTGCAGCGGTGACAACTCAACAGCGTGCGGTGGTGACCTCCCTTTCATGAGGGCGCATGGGGATGATCGGTTTCGACATTGCCTGAGCAACTGTGAGAAGCGGGTCGAGGAGGCAGGCTTATCTCGTAAACGATGTCTGCAAACAATAAGTGCCAATTCAAAGCGCACTGACTTCGCTCTTGCTGCCTAAGCAAAAGCACTAAATGAAGTCCGTCAGTCCGGGAATGCTCTCTACCCGGGTGCTGGCGTTATCTAGAGAGATTGCTTCGTAGTTACGCCCGAGGGCTGCGAGGGACTCGAACCAGGGCTGGGCTCGTCGGATTGGATGCCAGTGGCAAATTCCGGAGCCGAGTAGAACGCTTTCACTGGCTACACCCGTAGAAGGCACACGACCACAGCAGTGGACGGGGGTTCAATTCCCCCCATCTCCACCCTTGGCCACCACCGCGCGCTGACGGGTTTCCGTGCGCCTTGTCGCACCGCGCGCGAATATGTTTGGCTTGACCACATATCCGGTTCGCTCCTAGACTTCGAACGTCCGATCGCGGATGTAGTGAAAGGACGGCAGTGAACGCCTCATCCCCTTCGTCGAAGGAAACTCCCTGGAGAGACTCGACTCTCACCATCCAGGAGCGGGTGGAATCGCTCGTCTCCGCTATGACGCTCGAGGAGAAGCTCGCGCAGCTCTACGGAGTATGGGTCGGAGCATCCAACGCGGGTGAGGATGTCGCGCCGCACCAGCACGACATGAACGACACCGTCGACCTCGAGGCGCTGTTGCCGAGCGGACTCGGCCAGCTCACCCGCCCGTTCGGCACGACTCCGGTCGACCCGGCCGTGGGCGCCGTCTCGCTCCTGCGCACCCAGAACCACATCGCCGCGAGCAACCGCTTCGGCATCCCGGCGCTCGCGCACGAGGAGTGCCTCGCGGGCTTCGCCGCCTGGGGAGCGACCGCCTACCCCGTCCCGCTGTCGTGGGGAGCGAGCTTCGATCCGGAACTGGTGCAGCGGATGTCCGAGCACATCGGCGCAGACATGCTCTCGGTCGGCGTGCACCAGGGACTGGCTCCCGTGCTGGACGTCGTTCGCGATGCCCGCTGGGGCCGCGTGGAAGAGACCATCGGCGAGGACCCGTACCTGGTCGGATCCATCGCGACCGCGTACATCCGCGGCCTCGAATCCGCCGGAATCGTCGCCACCCTGAAACACTTCGTCGGATACTCCGCCTCGAAGGCCGGCCGCAATCTCGCCCCGGTCTCGGTTGGACCGCGTGAGCGAGCAGACGTGCTGCTCCCACCGTTCGAGATGGCGGTGCGGGAGAGCGGTGTGCGCTCGGTGATGAACGCGTACACCGACATGGACGGCGTGCCTGCTGCGGCCGATCGTGAGCTGCTCACGGGCCTGCTCAGGGAGACCTGGGGCTTCGAGGGAACGGTCGTGGCCGACTACTTCGCCATCGCCTTTCTGCACACGCTGCACGGAGTCGCCGGCTCATGGGGAGAGGCGGCGGCCGCGGCACTCACCGCGGGAATCGACGTCGAGCTGCCCACGGTCAAGACCTTCGCGGAGCCGGTGCGTGAGGAGATCGCAGCGGGGCGCCTGGACGTCGCCGTCGTCGACACCGCGCTGCGTCGCGTGCTCACCCAGAAGGTGCAGCTCGGCTTGCTCGACGAGGGCTGGTCATCCGTGCCGACGGCACTCGCCGGCGCGGAGGTGTCCGACCCGGAGGCCGTACGCGGCTCGGTTGACCTCGACTCACCGGCCAACCGCGCCATCGCGAGCGAGCTCGCGGAACGCGCCATCGTGCTCCTGCGCAACGAGGGCGTTCTTCCGCTGCAGAGCCCGCGCAGGGTCGCGGTGATCGGCCCGAACGCCGACGAGCCGCTCGCCGTGCTCGGCTGCTACTCCTTCCCCGTGCACATCGGCGTCAAGCACCCCGATTTCCCGGTCGGAATCGAACTTCCGACGCTGCTCGACTCGGTCAGGGCAGAGTTCCCCGACAGCATCGTGAGCTACGCGAAGGCCACGAGCGTCGACGGCGGTGAGACGACGGGCTTCGCCGACGCGCTCGAGGCGGTGCGCACCTCGGATGTCGCGATTCTTGCGCTCGGCGACCGTGCAGGTCTCTTCGGCCGCGGCACGAGCGGCGAGGGCTGCGACGCCGAATCGCTGAGCCTGCCCGGTGCGCAACAGGACCTGCTCGACGCGGTCATCGCCACAGGAACTCCGACCGTCGTGACGATGCTGGCCGGGCGCCCATACGCGCTCGGCTCCGCCGTCGAGAAGGCGGCAGCCATCGTGCAGTCGTTCTTCCCCGGAGAAGAGGGCACGAAGGCGATTGCGGGCGTTCTGAGCGGTCGCGTCAACCCGAGCGGTCGACTGCCCGTGAGCATCCCGTCGAGCGCGGGTTCCCAGCCGACGACCTACCTGGCCCCGCCGCTCGCTCGCGCCACCGACGTGTCGAACATCGACCCGACTCCGGCGTTCGCCTTCGGGCACGGACTCGGCTATTCGACCTTCGAGTGGACCGCCGTCGCGGGTGCGCAGACGGAGATCGCCGTCGACGGATCGGTGACGGTCGCCATCGACGTGCGCAACGTGAGTGAGAGGCAGGGCGCGGATGTCTTGCAGTTGTACCTGCACGACCCGGTCGCATCCGTGGTTCGCCCGGTCCAGCGCCTGATCGGATTCGCACGGGTGGACCTCGCCGCGGGGGAGGCGGCGCGCGTTCAGTTCACGGTGCCAGCGGATCTTGCCTCATTCACCTCCCGCGCGGGAGCGCGCATCGTCGAGCCGGGGGAACTCGTGCTCGGGTTCGGCCGGTCGAGTTCCGACATCGTCGCGGAGAACTCGGTGACGCTCGTGGGGGAGACCCGCGCGCTCGACCACACCCGTGAGCTGCACCCGCGCGTGACGGTGACGTCGCTGGCCTGAGTCGTCCGCGCCCGGCCGGGTGTACAACTAGGCGGGCAGTTCGATAACCGTCATGCCGGGGTGCGCGCTCGCGTCCATCGTCGCGAGCGCCTCCGGTGCGTCGTCGAGACCGATCGTGCGGCCCACGAGCAGTCGTGGGTCGATGCGGCCATCCGCGATCCGCTCGAGCATGGCCGGATACTCGTGCGCGGCCATGCCGTGACTGCCGAGGATCTCGAGCTCGCTCGCGATCACGAGGTCCATCGGTACGGGCGCGTTCGCGTTGTCGCCGAGCATGAGTCCGACCTGCACGTGCCTGCCGCGTTTGCGCAGGCTCCGGATGGAGTTCTCGCTCGTTGTCCTGCTCCCGTAGGCGTCGAGGGAGAGGCGGGCACCCCCGCCGGTGAGCTCGCGCACCGCGGATACGACGTCCGCCGTGCCGAGAACGCCGGTCGCTCCCAGCTCCTCGGCGACCGCGAGCGCCTCCGCCGACACGTCGACCGCGACGACCCGCGCGCCCGCCGCGGCGGCGATCATGATCGCGGACAGGCCGACGCCGCCGCACCCGTGCACGGCCACCCACTCGTTCTCTCGCACGCGGCCCTGCGTCATGACGGCGCGGTAGGCGGTGGCGAAGCGGCAGCCGAGTGCTGCGGCGGAGACGAAATCGAGCGCGTCTGGGAGGGCGATCAGGTTGGTGTCCGCCTCCGCGATGGCCACGAATTCGGCGAACGACCCCCAGTGGGTGAACCCGGGCTGCTCCTGGTGGTCGCAGACCTGGTGGTTGCCCGCCGCGCACTGCTCGCAGCGTCCACAGGCGCACACGAAGGGCACGGTGACCCGGTCGCCGACCTTCCAGGCACCGGCCCGATTCGCCCGCGGGCCGAGCTCCTCGATCACGCCCGCGAGCTCGTGCCCGGGAACGTGGGGCAGACGGATGCCGTCGTCGTGTCCCATCCAGCCGTGCCAGTCGCTGCGGCACAGGCCGGTCGCGCGTACGCGGATGATGGCGCCGGCGGGCGGACAGGCGGGAGCGGGGACCTCGGCGATCGTCGGCAGTCGGCCGAACTCGTGGAACAGCACCGCGCGCATCCGACTCACTCCCGTGCGCGGGGAACGCGGCATCGACGGATCATCGCACGAGCCGCCGTCTGGGCGTCAGTTGAAGATGCGGATGGTGTCGCCGATCTTGAAGATCGGCGTCAGCATCGCGAGGAACGGGCCGAGGATGCGCAGCAGGTACACGAGACCGGTGATGTGCAGCAGGTCGCCGACCAGGAAGAGCACGACCGCGACGAGGGCGAGCCAGGCGGCGGAGCGCAGCGCGGGGAGCGTGCGGAGGAACAGCGCGGCGAAACCGAGCGAGGCCGCAACGATGCCGACATCCACGATGAATGCACCGACGTGCGGGTTCGTGGCCAGATGGGAGAGGCTCCAGGCGACGATGGCGATGGCCCAGAGAAGCAGGAAGACTCCTCCGGCGGCTGGTTTGGAGAGTGGTTTCTTGTACGCGGTCGCCTGGCTGGTCATGAAGAAATCCTAGCGCCCACTCACCTCTCTCGGCGTGCAGTACGGGCCTCAGCGGGCAGTCCCGCGTGCTTGCTCACGGCTCTTCCCCGCGAGAATAAAAAGGAGTAACATGCCGTTTAATGTGATCCGCCGACGGAGAGGATGCTCGTGTCCGATGATTGGGAGCCGGGCGCTCGCACCCCCGCCCACCGGCGGATCACAGTTGTCTCCAACGGTATCGACTCGCTGCTTGCGACGCTTCCCGTCGCCAGCGGAAGAGCCCGTAGGCGGCAGGTGCTCAAGACCAAGGGTGTGCGCATCCTTCGCCTCTCCTTCGATGCAGGACAGGTGCTCGCGCAGCGTGCGGAGAGTTCTCCTCTGCTCATCCAGACGCTGCAGGGCAGGGTCACGCTCACGGTCGAGGGCGAGAAGGTCGACATGCCCGCGGGGGCGATCATCCACCTGGAGAAGCAGGTGGCGCACTCCATTGCCGCCACCGAGACGTCCCACGTCATGGTCACGCTGCTCGGACCGAGGCTGTCCAAGCCACGTGCGACGTCCTACGCGACCGCACACGTGTCACTGGGCCACGCCGTGCCGTTTCGCGAGCCCGCGCCCCTCGGGCGGCCGGGCACATCCGCCGACCACGAGGTCGCCGACCGCGCGGCCGGCGGCGTTCACGAGTGGGCGCGACACAACTCCGTTCTCACGTCGACCGGGCCCAACGCGCACGCCTTCGACGAGATCACCCGGCGTCACGCGACCTTCCTCGGCGAACTGGCAGGGCGAACCTCCGCACTGCTGGATCGACTGGCCGGCGACGGCGAATCCGCGGAGCGGGTGGCCGAGCTCGTCGAGTGGGTGAGGGCGGAGGTCCTGCCGCAGCTGCGACTCGAGGAGGAGATCCTCTACCCCGTGGTCGCGCTCCGTCCACAGCAGCGACCGCTCGTCTCGGCGCTCAGCGCGGGGCTCGAGGCGATCGCCGAGGCGGTTGAGCGGCTGGCCGACGTGAGCTCGGGCGCGACCTTCGACACTGCGAGCGCCGCCATCGCGCTGCGCGTGATCATCGGCAGGCACCTGACCGCCGAATCCGAGGTGCTGCTGCCCACACTCGCCATCTCCACGGATGAGTCTCTCGTCGCCCTCTGGGCGCGCATGGGCGAGGGGTTCAGCGTCTCGCTCGGGGTCTGAGGCTGCGGCGTCAGGCCTTCGTGCGGCCGAGCACGGCGAGCACGTCGTCGTGGAGTCGCCCGTTGGTGGCGAGAGCCGAGTCGTTCCACGGTCCGTCCACCCCGTCAACCGAACTGAAGCGGCCGCCGGCCTCCTGCACGATGGGGATGAGCGCCGCCATGTCCCACGGCTTGAGGTCGAACTCGCCCGCGACATCCACGAGCCCCTCCGCAACCATCATGTACGGCCACATGTCGCCGTAGTCGCGACTGCGCCAGGCCGCGCGCGCGAGGTCGAGGTAGGCGTCGAGCCTGCCCGCCTCCTCCCAGCGGGTGATCCCACTGCAACTCACCGAGGCATCCGCGACCTCCGAGACCTCCGAGACGTGGATGCGGCGCTCCTGTCGCGAGACCCCGGTTCGGTTCTGCGAGAGTGCCGCCTCGCTCGTGTGTGCGCCGCCGCCCGCTGCGGCCCACCAACGCCGGCCCAGAGCAGGGGCGCTGACCACGCCGACCACGGGCACGCCGTCGATGGCGAGGGAGATCAGGGTGGCCCAGATGGGCACACCGCGCACGTAGTTCTTGGTGCCGTCGATCGGGTCAATGATCCACTGGCGCGTCGCGCCCGTGTCGGTCGCGGGCTCGACGCCGAACTCCTCGCCCAGGATCGAATCACCGGCGCGGCTGTCGGCCAGCGCGGCGCGGATGGCCGTCTCCACGGCCTTGTCGGCATCGGACACCGGACTCATGTCGGGTTTCGTCGTGACCACGAGATCGCCCGCGCGAAAGCGATCGAGCGAGATCTCATCCGCCATGTCTGCAAGTTGGAGGGCGAAGCTCAGATCGGAGTGCAGCGTGTATTCGGTCACGCCTCAAGGGTAGCCGTGGCGGGAGACAGGCGACGGGGTGACTACGAGGAGAGTGAGGCCAGCAATCGCTGGAAGGAGTCCAGGCGTTGCTTGCCCACCTCGCCGAGCCGGCCATCCTCGACCTGCTCGATGATCGCGCAGTCCGGAGAGTCCGGCAGGTGCGTGCAGCCGCGCGGGCAGTCCTCCGCGATCGCAGCGAGATCCGTGAACGACTTCAGGATGTTGTTCGGATCGACGTGTCCGAGCCCGAAGGAGCGCACACCGGGGGTGTCGATGATCCAGCCGGTGTCCACCCGATAGGACACCGTCGACGAGGAGGTGTGCCTGCCGCGCCCCGTCACCGTGTTCACGCGCCCGGTCGCGCGATTCGCATCGGGTACGAGCGCGTTGACGAGGGTGGACTTGCCCACGCCGGAGTGGCCGACCGCCACGGTCGTGTGTCCCTCGAGCAGCGCTCGGATCTCCTCGGTGGGCATCGCGCCCTCGCCGCTCGTCACCACGCGGATGTCGAGTCCGGCGAAGTTCGCAAGGAACTCCGCCGGGTCCGCGAGGTCCGTCTTCGTGACACACAGGATGGGGGAGATGCCGGCGTCGAACGCCGCCACGAGATAGCGGTCCACGAGCCGCGGCCTCGGCTCAGGGTTGGCTGCGGCGACGACGACGAGCATCTGGTCCGCGTTGGCGACGATGATGCGCTCGACCTCGTCGGTGTCATCCGCACTCCTGCGCAGCACCGTGGTGCGCGGCTGGATGCGCACGATGCGGGCGAGGCTGCCCTCCGTTCCGCTCGTGTCGCCGACCAGGTCGACCCGGTCCCCGGTGACGATGGGCTTCTTGCGCAGTTCGCTTGCTCGCGAGGCCGTTGCCTCGTGCTCGCCCACGGTTCCCTCGCCGACGAGCACGGAGTACCGCCCGCGATCGACCGTGGTGACCCGGCCGGTTACGGCATCGCTGTGCTCCGGACGAATCTTGGTGCGTGCCCGATTGCCCTTGGGATTCGGGCGAGCGCGCGCCTCGTAGTCCGCGTACTTGTCGTCGTCGTCGGAGTCATCCAGCCAGCTCATCGGCGAGACCGACCACTCAGCAGCACCGGCGCTCGCCTCAGATCAGGTTCAACGGGTCGGTGCTGCGGCTGGTCGAGATGCCGCTGACCATGCCCTGCCAGAGCTGGGGGAACTGGGGAAGGGTCTTCGCGGTTGTCGCGATGTTCTCGACCTCGACGCCCGCGACCGCGAGCCCGATGAGCGCGCCGGCCGTCGCCATGCGGTGATCCTCGTAGCTGTGCCAGAGCCCGCCGTGCAGGGCGGCGGGGCGGATGATGAGGCCGTCGTCCGTCTCGGTCACGTCTCCGCCAAGCGCATTGATCTCCGTGGCGAGCGCCGCGAGCCTGTCCGTCTCGTGCCCGCGGAGGTGGGCGATGCCGGTGAGCACCGTCTCACTGTCAGCGAGGGCGGCCAGTGCCGCGACCGTCGGGGCGAGCTCGCTGGCGTTGTCGAGGCGGATGCCGTGGACACTGCCCGTGCCGCGCGCGGTGAGCTCACCGATGCCGTTCCCCGTCTCGGTGAACGTCACCTCGCCGCCCATGCTTCTCAGGATCTCCGCCATCTCCGCACCGACCTGGGTGGTACCGGAGGGCCAGCCCGTGATGGTGACCGACCCGCCGGCGACGAGAGCGGAGGCGAGGAACGGCGCGGCGTTGGAGAGGTCCGGCTCGATGTCGACATCGATCCCCGCGATCGGCCCGGGCGCGACCGCCCAGCGGTTCGGCTCGGAGGTGTCGACCTCGACGCCGCGCGCGGCGAGCGTGGCGATGGTCATATCGATGTGGGCGTGGCTCGGCACGCGGTCGCCGACGTGGCGGAGGGTGAGCCCCTTCGTGAATCGAGCGCCGACGAGCAGCAGGCTGGAGACGAACTGGCTCGAGCCCGAGGCATCCACCTCGATCTCTCCACCCTCGATGGAGCCGGTGCCATAGAGACTGAACGGGAGGCGGCTGCGGCCGTCGTCCGTGACATCCACGCCCAGTGCGCGCAGGGAATCGATGGTGGCGCGCATGGGGCGCTTGCGCGCGCTGGGGTCGCCGTCGAAGGCGACGGGCCCGAGTGCGAGGGCCGCGACGGGCGGAAGAAAGCGCATCACGGTGCCCGCGAGCCCGCAATCGATGGTGGTGCCGCCCGTGAGCTCGGCGGGGGTGATGAGGAGGTCCGGGCCGTACTTGCCCGCTCCTGGCGTCTCAACGATCGAGGTTCCGAGTTCCTTGAGCCCCTGCACCATGAGGTTGGAGTCGCGCGAGAACAGGGGAGCGTGCAGCGTCGACGGCCCCTCGGCCAGGGCTGAGAGCACCAGTTCGCGGTTAGTCAGCGACTTGGATCCGGGAAGCGCGAGGGTCGAGTTCAGCGGCCCGGTGGCTCCGGGCGCAGGCCACGGACCCGGCTCGACCTCGAGCACGAGATCGTCGTTCTCGTACGGGTCGAACTCCGGCTTGGAATAACTGGAAACTAGCATCGGTTACCAGAGTATCGGCCCGGGAGTGTGAAGAGGAGGGTACTGTGGCGCTTTTGCTGGAGGCCCCGTCCTGTGATGCTCCTGATACCCTCGACCCCGTCCAAGTAAGCTTGGCGTCGATGACGACCTCGACCGATAAAACGCCTGCACCTGATGAGGCTCGCGCTCTGTTCGAAGAACAGGCGATCCCCTACATGGATCAGCTCTATGCCGCGGCGATGCGGATGACCCGCAATCCATCGGATGCGTCCGATCTCGTGCAGGACACCTTCGTCAAGGCCTTCGCCGCCTTCGGACAGTTCCAGCAGGGCACGAACCTCAAGGCCTGGCTGTACCGCATCCTCACCAACACCTTCATCAACGGGTACCGCAAGAACCAGCGCAACCCCTACCAGGGCACGATCGACGAACTCGAGGACTGGCAGCTCGGCGGGGCGGAGTCGGTCACCCAGGGCAGGTCCACCCGGTCGGCAGAGGCAGAGGCCATCGACCACCTGCCCGACAGCGACGTCAAGGACGCGCTGCAGTCCATTCCGGAAGACTTTCGTATGGCGGTCTACTTCGCCGACGTAGAGGGCTTCTCCTACCAGGAGATAGCCGACATCATGAAAACACCGGTTGGGACCGTGATGAGCCGCCTTCATCGTGGAAGGCGGATGCTCCGGGAACTGCTGGCTGGGTATGCGCGAGATCGCGGGATCGCGGTTTCGGGCGGCACGAAATCGTCTGGGAGTCGAAAATGACCGATTGCGGTTGTGACAAGGCCAAGGCAGAGCTCGAAGAGTATCTTCACCACGAGCTCACCAAGGCGGATGCTGCGGACATCGCCGAGCACATGGCCGGCTGTGTCGATTGCGAGACCGAACACCGTGTCGGACTCGTGCTCACGCAGGCCGTGCAGCGCGCCTGCAAGGAGACCGCACCCGAGGACCTGCGCGAACAGGTGCTCCTGAGGCTTCGCGAGATCCAGGCCACGCACTGAGCGGGTCGCCACGGCGTAGCGCATCGTTGCCTGTCATGAGGTTAAGCTCATGCAACGTGTTGACAGGTGACTAATTGGTCACCTATTATTCGGGGATGGATGACGGCGATCTGGTCTTCAAGGCACTGGCCGACCCGACCCGCCGTCACCTGCTGGACCAGCTCTTCGAGCGTGACGGTCGCGCGCTCGGCGAGTTGGGTACCGACGTGGAGATGACTCGCTTCGGGGTGATGAAGCACCTCAAGGTGCTTGAAGATGCCGGTCTCGTCATCTCCCGGAAGGTCGGGCGGGAACGATTGCACTTTCTCAATCCGGTTCCGATCCGACTGATCCACGACCGGTGGATCACCAAGTACACCGAGCGACGCGTCAGCGCACTCACCGAACTCAAGGAACAGTTGGAGCAGGAGAAATGACCACTACGGGTTCTCTCACCGAAACCACAACTCAGGTCTACCAAGTCCTGATCAGGGCGACCGCCCAGCAGATCTGGGACGCCATCACCACACCGGAATTCACCAGTCGGTACTTCCACGGCGCCCGCGTCGAGACGACCGGCGTGACCGGCACGCCGTTCCGGTACTACGCGCCGGACGGCACCACCCTGTGGGGCGACGAGATCATCGAAGAGGCCGACCCGCCGCACAAGCTGGTCGTGCCCTGGCGCTCGCTCTACGATCAGGACATGGCCGCCGAACCACGGAGCAGGGTCACCTGGCTGATCGAGGAACAGGGTCGCGGGGTCTGCTTGCTCACCGCCGTTCACGACCGGCTGGAGAACTCCCCGAAGACCGCCAAGAGCATCGGCGGCATCGGGTGGCTGACCGTCATCGACGGTCTGAAGACGCTGCTGGAGACCGGGCAACCGCTATTCGACCCGGATCCGACGGCATGACCACACAGCCAGGTGGATGCCGGACGCGTTGCGGCGCACCGTCATCCCCTGTGCTGACATCTACAAATATCGCGCCGCGAGTTCGGTGGATTCGTGCTTCATGGCACCGCCGGCTGTTCGGAGGTCGAGCGTGTCGAGACCGTCTCGACGAGTCACCCCGCGGAGATTTCGACACGCTCAACCCACGCGGGCTCAGTCCGCGCAGACAGACTCAATTTCCGCCGACAGGCTCAGTCCTCGCACAGGGCTAGAGCGTGAGCGCGCGATCGATCAGCTCGACCTGCTCCTGAGCACTGCGCTTGGTCGATCCGGTCGCGGGCGACGCGGATGCCGGGCGCGAGGCGACCAGCACGGAGCGATCGTTGTAGTGGCGAGCCAGCTCGAGGCAGATGAACGGCCAGGCACCCTGGTTCTCCGGCTCCTCCTGCGCCCACATGAGTTCGGCGTTCGGGAACTGCGAGAGCACCGAACTGAGCTCACGGAGCGGAAGCGGGTAGTACTGCTCGACACGTACGAGCGCGATGTCCGTGCGTTCACGCTTGCCGCGCTCCGCGAGGAGGTCGTAGTGCAGCTTGCCCGAGTGCAGCACGACGCGCTTCACTGCGGCCTTGTCTGTGATGGTCGCGTCGTCGATGATCGGCTCGAATCGGCCGCTCGTGAAGTCCGCGATCTCGCTCGTCGCACCGCGCAGTCGCAGCATCGCCTTCGGGGTGAATACCACGAGTGGGCGACGCGGACGCTGGTACGCCTGGCGGCGCAGCAGGTGGAAGTACGAGGCGGGCGTCGACGGCCTCGCGACCGTCATGTTGTTCTCCGCGCACAGCTGGAGGTACCGCTCGATGCGAGCGGAGGAATGGTCAGGACCCTGGCCCTCGTAGCCGTGCGGCAGCAGCAGCACGACGCTGGAGCGCTGGCCCCACTTCTGCTCCGCGCTCGCAATGAACTCGTCCACGATGATCTGGGCGCCGTTGGCGAAGTCACCGAACTGGGCCTCCCAGAGCACGAGGGCATCCGCACGCTCGATCGAGTATCCGTATTCGAAGCCCATGGCGGCGTATTCGCTCAGCAGGGAGTCGTAGATCCAGAACCTGCCCTGGTTCTCGCTCAGGTTGCCGAGTGGCAGCCATTCCTGGCCGTTCACGCGGTCGTGCAGGATGGCGTGGCGCTGCACGAAAGTGCCTCGTCTCGTGTCTTGGCCGGCCATCCGCACCGGCGTGCCTTCGAGCAACAGGGAACCGAGCGCGAGGAGCTCACCGAAGGCCCAGTCGATCGAGCCGCTGCGGCTCATCTCCACGCGCTTCTTGAACAACGCCTGCAGTTTCGGATGCACGGTGAACCCTGCTGGTGGGTTGTCGTGGGCACCGCCGACGAGGGCGATGACACTTTCGCTGACCGCCGTCGACTCCGGGACGCCATGGCTGTCGTCCTGCTGGGACGTCGGACGCTCGAGATCCGCTACCGCGTTCTGGTCCTGGATGACGATCGGCATCGACGCGGTCTGCGCGGCGTGGGTCTCGGCGAAGGCGCGCTCGAGGCGGTCCTGGAAATCCTGGTGCGCCGAGTTGTATTCGTCTTCGGTGATGTCACCGCGGCCGACGAGCGCTTCGGTGTACAGGGTACGAACGCTGCGCTTCGCCTCGATGAGGTTGTACATGAGCGGCTGGGTCATCGAGGGGTCGTCGCCCTCGTTGTGGCCGCGCCTGCGATAGCAGATGAGGTCGATGACGATGTCGCGGTGGAACTCCTGGCGATACGCGAAGGCGAGCTCCGCGGCACGCACGACGGCCTCGGGGTCGTCGCCGTTCACGTGGATGATCGGGGCCTGGATAGTCTTGGCGACATCCGTGGAGTAGACCGAGGTGCGGCCCTCGCTCGGCGGCGTCGTGAATCCGACCTGGTTGTTGATGTTGACGTGGATGGTTCCGCCGGTGCGGTACGCGCGCAGCTGCGACATCTGCAGGATCTCGGACACGATGCCCTGGCCCGCCATCGCCGCATCGCCGTGGATCATCACGGGCAGAACGCGGAAGCTTCCGATCGGCTTGCGGTCCTGTTTGGCGCGCACGATGCCCTCGAGCACGCCGTCGACGGCCTCGAGGTGCGAGGGGTTGGCGGCGAGGTAGACCGGAATCTGCTCGCCGCTGGCGCCGGTGAAGGTGCCCTCGGTGCCGAGGTGGTACTTCACGTCGCCGGAGCCCTGGATGGTGCGGGGATCCTGGGTGCCCTCGAACTCGCGGAAGATCTGACCGTAGGTCTTTCCCGCGATGTTCGTGAGCACGTTGAGCCTGCCGCGGTGGGCCATGCCGATGGCCACCTCGTCGAGCTGCTCGGCCACCGCGCCCTGCAGCAGGGCGTCCAGCAGGGCGATGGTGGATTCGCCGCCCTCGAGGCTGAAGCGCTTCTGGCCGACGTACTTCGTCTGCAGGAAGGTCTCGAACGCCTCGGACTCGTTGAGCTTCTCGAGGATGCGCATCTGCTCGTCGTGGCTCGGCTTGGTGTACGGGCGCTCCACGCGATCCTGGATCCACTTGCGCTGCACCGGGTCCTGGATGTGCATGTACTCGATGCCCGTGGTGCGGCAGTACGAGTCGCGCAGGATCCCGAGGATGTCGCGCAGTTTGGAACTGCGCTTGCCGCCGAAACCACCCGTGACGAAAGTGCGATCGAGATCCCAGAAGGTGAGCCCGTGGTTGTAGATGTCGAGGTCGGGGTGGATGCGCTGGCGGTACTCGAGCGGGTCGGTGTCCGCCATGAGGTGGCCACGCACCCGGTACGAGTTGATGAGCTCGTGCACTCGAGTGGCCTTGCTCAGGTCCTCAGCAGGGTCGACGCTGATGTCCATGCCCCAGTGGATGGGGTCGTAGGGGATGCGCAGGGCCGCGAAGATGTCTTCGTAGAAGTTGTGCTCACCCGTGAGGCGCTCCTGCACGAGCTTGAGGAATTCCCCGGAGCCCGCGCCCTGGATGACCCTGTGGTCGTAGGTGGAGGTGAGGGTGATCGTCTGCCCGATGGCGAGGTCCACGACCGTCTTGAACGACGAGCCGCGGTACTCCGCCGGGTACTGCAGCGCACCGGCGCCGATGATGCAGCCCTGGCCGCGCATGAGGCGGGGCACCGAGTGCTCTGTGCCGATTCCGCCGGGGTTGGTGAGTGAGATGGTGGTGCCGGCGAAGTCGTCGGCCGTGAGCTTGTTGCTTCTGGCCTTGGCGACGAGCGCCTCGTATGCTGCGACGAACTCGCTGAAGTTCATGGTGTCTGCGCGCTTGATGCCGGGGACCAGGAGCGCGCGAGTGCCATCCGGCTTCGGGATGTCGATGGCGAGCCCGAGGTTGATGTGTGCTGGTGAGACCACGGAGGGCTTGCCATCCACCTCGTCGTAGTAGACGTTCTGGCTCGGGAAGCTCTTGAGCACCTGCACGAGCGCCCAGCCGATGAGGTGGGTGAATGACACCTTGCCACCGCGGGCGCGCTTCATGTGGTTGTTGATGACGATGCGGTTGTCGATCATGAGCTTCGCCGGCATGGTGCGAACGCTTGTCGCGGTCGGCACGGCAAGGCTCGCGTCCATGTTGGCCGCGAGAGACTTCGACATGCCGCGCAACGGCTGCACCACGTTGGTGGCCTCTGCGGGCTCCGCGGGGGTCTCCGGCTTCTGCGTCGTCGGCGCCTCGGCGGGGATGGGCTGGGGAACAGCCTGCTTCGAGGTGGTCTTCGCGACGGGCTGGCCCTGGAGCGGCTCCGTCACGGGAGTCGTGGGCTGGGACGCCTCCGCAGCTGCGGGTGCCGCCGGAGCGGGCGCGGCTTCTGCAGCTGGAGCCGGGGCTGCCGGGGCCTCTGCCGCCGGGGCCTCTGCTTGCTGGACCTCTGCTTGCTGGACCTCTGGGGCGGGAGCCTGCTGTGTCGCGTCGCCCGCCTGCACGGGGTGGTAGTTCTCGAGAATTGGCCACCAGGACTGGTCTACCGAATTCTTATCGACGATGTACCTTTCGTACATTTCGTCTACCAGCCACTCGTTGGCTCCAAACTCGCCAGAGGAGCCGTCCTCTGACGCGAGTCCGGTCACTTGGCTCGACACCGCGTACCGCCCACTTCTTTGTCGTTCACTGTCTGTGTGTGATGCTGCGCGCCGTCATGCGCACACAGCCTACGTACCACCATCGGCCGCATTCGTTCAAGCGTAATCGCTTTGCCTGAACCCTGCCGTCCCCCACGGCAGGCACTACCTTTAAAATCATGGAGTTTTACGAGGCATCGCCCCATCACGACCTGACCTACTCGGACGTGTTCCTGGTTCCGCGGCGCTCATCGGTCGGCAGCAGGCTGAGCGTGTCACTCGAGACGAACGACGGCACGGGGGCGACGATTCCGATCGTCTCCGCCAACATGAACTCCGTCACGGGCCCGCGCCTTGCCGCGACCCTCGCCCGGCGTGGCGGGCTCGGGGTGCTCCCACAGGATCTGCACCTGCAGGATCTCGACACGGCCATCCGCTGGGTCAAGAACCAGCCGGTCACCTTCGACACGCCCATCTCATTCCCGCCGGAGACCACGGTCGCGGAGGCGCTCAGGCAGATTCCGCCGGTGAGCGGGCACGGCATCCTCGTGCACGACAGCAACGGGGAGTTCATGGGGCCGATCCTCGCCGCGCGGCTCGGTACAGCATTGCCGGATGCCCGGCTCGGCGACCTGCTGCACGGCCAGCTCGCGTCCATCGATGCCGACGACGTGACGGATCCGCGGGCCGCCTTCGATCTCATGGTCGCCGCAGACATGGAGTTCGCTCCCGTGCTGCGCCACGGAGAGGTCGTCGGCTCGCTCAGTCGCCGGAGTGCGCTGCGCTCGACGCTGTACTCCCCGGCGGTCGACCGCGACGGCAGGCTCATCGTGGCCGCGGCCCTCGGGGTCAACGGAGATGTCGTGGGCAAGGCGACCGCACTCGTCGCCGCCGGCGTTGACGTGCTCGTGCTCGACACCGCGCACGGACACCAGGACAGCATGGTTCGCGCCGTCGAGACGGTGGCCGGCCTTGGGCTCTCCGTGCCGCTCGTCGCGGGCAACGTCGTCACGCCAGACGCGGTCGCCGACCTCGTCGGAGCAGGAGCCACCATCGTCAAGGTCGGGGTCGGCCCGGGCGCCATGTGCACGACGCGCATGATGACCGCGGTGGGGCGTCCGCAGTTCTCCGCCGTGCTCGAGACCGCGCAGGCCGCGCGGGAACTCGGAGCGCACGTGTGGGCGGATGGCGGGGTGCGGTACCCGAGGGACGTGGCGCTCGCGCTCGCCGCCGGCGCCGCATCCGTCATGATCGGATCCTGGTTCGCCGGCACCATCGAGGCGCCAGGCACGCTCGAGACGGACGCGCAGGGTCGCCTCTACAAGGAGAGCTGGGGCATGGCATCCACCAAGGCCGTGCACGACCGCTTCGACCGCCTCGACGCCTATGAGCTCGCGCGCAAGGAGCTCTTCGCGGAGGGCATCTCCTCGTCGAAGATCTACCTCGACCCGCTGCGTCCGTCGCTCGAGGACCTGCTCGACATGATCACCTCTGGCGTGCGCAGCTCGCTGAGCTACGCGGGAGCATCGACCCTGCAGGAGTTCACCGAGCGGGCACTCGTCGGCATCCAGTCTGCCGCGGGCTACGAGGAGGGCAAGGCCCTCCCCGTCAGCTGGTGAGCGCGCTGCGGCTATGAGGAGCGCGGAGCGGTCCTGCGACGCCAGCGCCGACTGAGCCGGGCTCACGCCGCCGGTTCCGAACGATGCGCCAGCATCGGACGGCCGTGCCGGTGGGGAGCGAAGTCGGGTCCGTGAGAGACCAGCTCGTGCCTCGCTACTCAACCCGCCTTAACCAACGGGTCTCTGTATACTCATCGGATAATGGACGACCCCCCTCCTGGCGCGTGCTGGTGGCCCCGTGTATGACCTGATCATGCTCGCCGTCGGCCTTCTCCTGACCGTGGGAACCGGATTCTTCGTCGCCTCGGAGTTCTCGCTCGTCAACCTCGATCGCGCTGACCTGGAGGCGCGGCAGCAGCGCGGTGAGCGTCGGCTCGCGATCTCGATCGGCGCGCTCAAGATCACCTCGACGCATCTCTCGAGCGCGCAGCTCGGCATCACGCTCACGACGCTGCTCACCGGATTCACCATGGAACCCGCGATCGGCTCGATGCTGCGCGGCCCGCTCGGCGCGCTCGGGCTCGCCGACGGCGTGATCACGATTCTGGGCGGGGTGCTCGCGATCATCGCGGCAACTCTGCTGTCGATGATCATCGGCGAACTCGTGCCCAAGAACTTCGCTCTCGCGCTGCCATTGGCCACAGCCAAGCTCGTGCTGCCCTTCCAGGTCGGGTTCACCTGGGTGTTCCGGCCGTTCGTGGCGCTGCTCAACGAGACCGCCAACGGCATCCTTCGCGCCGTGGGTATCGAACCCCGTGAGGAGCTCTCCTCCGCCCGCACCGCCGAGGAGCTGTCGTCGCTCGTGCGTCGCTCCGCGAAGGAGGGGAGTCTCGACCGGGACACCGCGACCCTGCTCGCTCGCACCCTCGCCTTCAGCGAACTCAGCGCGACGGACGTGATGACCCCGAGGCCCAGGGTCTCGAGCGTCGAGCGCACGGACCCTGCCCAGCTCGTGATCGACCTCGCCAAACGCACCGGGCTGTCGCGCTTCCCCGTGGTCGACGACGGCATAGATGACGTCGTGGGCTTCGTCCATGTCAAGCAGGCCGTTGCGGTGCCGCGCGAGCGCCGCGGTGATGTGCCGGTCTCTGCCCTGCAATCCGAGGCGCTGCGGGTGCCGGAGACGATGGGGCTCGACCTGCTGCTCGGTGAGCTGCGCGGGCGCGGATACCAGATGGCCGTGGTCGTGGACGAATACGGCGGAACCGCGGGCGTCGTCACCCTTGAGGACCTCGTGGAAGAGCTCGTCGGCGAGGTCGCAGACGAACACGACAGGACCCGCGCGGGCGTCGTGCGCTCGCGCAACTGGCTGACCTTCCCCGGGATGCTCCGTCCGGACGAACTGCTCGAGCGAGCCGAGGTCTCCGTGCCGGAGGACGGACCCTACGAGACCGTCGCGGGCTTCCTGATGAGCGAGCTCGGCCGCGTCGCGGTCGTCGGCGACACCGTGCAGGTCGACGCGGGCGAGTTCAGGGTCGAACGGATGGATGGCCGCAGGATCGACCGGGTGCGCTTCACCCCGAGCCACGTGGAAGAGGGTGGCGGAGATGAGTGACCTGTGGGGCCTCGTCTGGCTCGTCATCCTGCTGCTCGCCAACGCGTTCTTCGTCGGCGCGGAGTTCGCCGTGATCTCGGCCAGGCGGTCACAGATCGAGCCTCGTGCGGATGCCGGCAGTCGCGCCGCGAAGACCACGATCCACGCGATGGAGCACGCGACCATGATGCTCGCGACGAGCCAGCTGGGTATCACGGTCTGCTCGCTGCTCATCCTGAACGTCTCTGAGCCCGCGATCCATCACCTCGTGGCGCAGCCGCTCGGCCTCACCGGCTGGTCGGTGGAGGTCATCGCGACGATCTCGTTCGTGATCGCGCTCGTGGCCGTGTCGTTCCTTCACGTGGTGTTCGGCGAGATGGTGCCGAAGAACCTCTCGTTCTCGGTGCCCACCCGCGCCGCGCTCATCCTCGCCCCGCCGCTCGTCTATCTCTCCATGGCGTTCAAGCCGATCATCGTCGCCCTCAACGCGACCACGAACGGCATCGTGCGCCTGTTCGGCGTGCAACCCCGCGACGAGGCGACGAGCGCGTTCACGGTCGACGAGGTGGCGACGATCGTCGCCCAGTCCACGAAAGCCGGCGTGCTCCACGACAGCATCGGCGCGCTCAGTGCGGCGTTCGAGTTCTCGGTGAAGAAGGCCAAAGACATCGCGGTCGGCATGGACACGGTCGTGAGCCTGTCCGAGGCTGCGACGCCCGCGGAGGTCGAGCGCGCGGTAGCGCAGCACGGCTTCT
Source organism: Parafrigoribacterium humi (assembly GCF_040227205.1). NCBI lineage: Bacteria > Bacillati > Actinomycetota > Actinomycetes > Micrococcales > Microbacteriaceae > Parafrigoribacterium > Parafrigoribacterium humi. The sequence continues at coordinate 88,924 of NZ_JBELOA010000008.1, forward strand.
CGCGCTATCCGCTCCTCGACGAGGCGGGGGAGCCGAGCGGTTACCTGCACCTCAAGGACGTGATCGACCTCGAGGAGACGCACGAGTTCACCGAGCCGGTGCCGCCGAAACGCATCCGCCAGCTCATCTCGATCTACCGCGAGACCGACCTCGAGGACGCCCTCGCGTCCATGCGGCGCTCCGGCGTGCATCTCGCGCGGGTGTTCGACGAGGCCGGGGCGACGCGGGGCGTGCTGTTCCTTGAGGACATCATCGAGGAACTCGTGGGCGAGGTCCAGGATGCGACCAGGCGCGAGTGATCGACGGGGGCCCGCATCCGCTGGGCCGCGGGCGGTTCGCGAACTATCGTGAATACCATGGCTGCCTTTCGGGAGTGGACACCGGGCGATGCGCGCGAGTGCATCGCTGTTCCAGGCATCGGCGACGACAAGTACTCCAGGGGAGTGCTCGGCGTCGTCACCGGTTCTGAGCAGTATCCGGGGGCGGCGGTGCTGGGCGTCGAGTCCGCACTGCGCACCGGCCTGGGAATGGTGCGATACCTCGGCCCCGCCAGACCCACTGGCCTCGTGCTGCAGCGGCGACCCGAGGTCGTCACGTCGCCCGGGCGAGTGCAGGCATGGCTGTTGGGCTCCGGAATGGATGCCGGGCAGCGCGACGACGAGACCAACTCCCGTCTGGCTGAGGCGCTCGACCAGTCGCTTCCGACCGTGCTCGATGCGGGTGCGCTCGACCTGCTCGGCCGCGTGACGCACGGGGCGGACGGCATCGTCATCACGCCGCACCTGCGCGAGCTCGCGAGGGTGCTGGACACCGAGGTGGCCGAGATCGCGCGTGATCCCGCGGAGGCCGCGAGGCGGGCCGCAGGAGAACTCGGCGTGACGGTGTTGCTCAAGGGACACACGACCCACGTCGTTGCGCCGGACGGTACGGGGTTCACGGCATCGATTGCTCCGAGCTGGACGGCCACCGCGGGCACGGGCGATGCACTCGGCGGCGTGCTTGGAGCACTGCTGGCCACCCACGCCCGTGAGCTCGCGAGCGAGCCCTCCGACGGCACCCTCGCGGCCAGGCTCGCGGCCACGGCCTCGGTGCTGCACGGACTCGCGGCCACGCGGGCGAGCGCGGGCGGTCCGTTCGTGGTGCTCGATCTTGCGGCGGCGCTGCCGGCGGTCATCTCTGGACTGCTGGCCGGGCATCCGGCGTCTTCGTGACGGAGGTCGATCACCGGTCGCGGCCTGCGCGTCGAACGGTTCCACGCTGGTTCACGACTCGCTGGGCGCTCTGGTGCGGGTTCGCCGTCACCCACCTCTGGCTGGCGTTCGTGAGCCTGAACGGCGACAGGCATCCGCTCGGTGACGTCACCCTCGTCTATCTGCCCTGGATTCAGCACGGCTTCGCGACAGGGCACTGGGTAGGCCTCGACCTGCCGTGGGTGTATCCGATCCTCGCACTCCTGCCGATGCTGCTGGCCTTCGTGTTCGGGCCGGCCGACTATGCCATCACCTGGCTGGTGCTCGTCACGGTGCTCGACGCCGTCGCCTTCGGCTTCCTGATCGGATGGCGGCGGCCGACACCACGGGTTGCCGCGGCGTGGTGGTGGCTCGGTTTCCTCGTGTTGCTCGGGCCGATCGCCGTCTCGAGGCTCGACACCGTGACGGTGCCGTTTGCCGTCGTCGGCCTGCTGTTCGTGGCGTCGAGACCAAAAGTGGCCGCTGCGATCCTCACGGTCGCGACCTGGATCAAGGTGTGGCCCGTGGCCCTCATTCTCGCGCTTGTGATCGCCGTGAAGGCGCGTGGGCGCATTCTCGTCGCCGTCGTCGTCAGTTCCGCCGTCATCGCCTGCGTCGCGGTGGCTCTCGGCGGCGGGTCCCAATTGCTCAGCTTCGTGACCCAGCAGTCCACCCGAGGGCTGCAGATCGAGGCCCCCGTGAGCACGCTCTGGCTCTGGCAGGCCTGTGCGGGAGTACGACACGCGCACGTCTACTACGACACGGCCCTGCTCACCTTCCAGGTCAGCGGAGACGGCGCTGCCACCGTGAGCGCGCTCATGACGCCGCTCCTCGGCATCGTGATCGTCACGATCGTGCTGCTGGCCGTTCTGCGCGTGCTGGGACACGCTCCGACGGCGCGCCTGCTGCCGCCGCTTTCTCTCGCCCTCGTCACCGCGTTCATTGCGTTCAACAAGGTGGGGTCACCGCAGTACCTGGCCTGGCTCGCCGCACCGATCATCCTTGGACTCGTGCTGCCGGCTGCCGGGGGAGCGTCGTTCAGGGTGCCCGCGATCCTCGGCGTCGCGCTGGCCGCGCTCACGCAGGTCATCTATCCGTGGTTCTACGACGGCGTGCTCGCGCTCGAGCCGCTGATGCTGTTCGTGCTCACGGTTCGCAACCTGCTCCTGTTCGTGCTCCTCGGCTGGGCGGTTACCGCGGTGTGGGCGTCCGGTCGCGAAAAGGCGCGTACGGGGAATGCCCGCGAGCGTGACAGGCTTGAGGATGTTGGGCACATTGCTCGGAGGGAGTAGCAGCATGCTCGTAGCATTTTCGGTCGCACCAAGCGGGAGGCCAGAGGATGGCGACTCGGTTCACGACGCCGTCGCCGCGGCCGTGAAGGTCGTGCGTGACTCCGGGCTACCCAATCGCACCTCGTCGATGTTCACCGAGATCGAGGGCGAGTGGGATGAGGTCTTCGACGTCGTGCGCAGGGCGACGGATGCCGTCTCCGCCTTCGGGTCGCGCGTTTCGCTCGTGCTCAAGGCCGACATCCGCCCGGGACACAGCGGTGAGATCGACGGCAAGGTCGAACGCCTGGAGCGCGCCATCCGCGACTCTGGCCAGTGAGCGTCGCGACAACCGCCACCGGAGTTGAGCGCGAAGGTCGGGCATCCGCCCCACCGCTGAGTCCAGCCCGCACACGGCTGGCGCTGCTTGCGCTCGCGCTCGGCGGCTTCGGCATCGGCTCGACTGAGTTCGTCGCGATGGGCCTGCTGCCCAATCTCGCGCACGATCTGCTTCCGGCGCTCGCCGCCGCGCATCCCGAGGCGGCCAACGCGCAGGCGAGCTGGCTGGTCTCCGCCTACGCGCTCGGCGTCGTGGTCGGTGCACCGACGATTGCGACTCTCGCCGCGCGCTTCCCGCGCAAGCAACTGTTGCTCGTTCTCGCCGCGACCTTCACCGTGGCGACCGTGGCCTCTGCGCTGCTGCCCGGATTTGGGCTCGTGCTGTTGGCGAGGTTCGTGGCCGGCCTGCCCCACGGCGCCTATTTCGGTGTCGCCTCTCTCGTCGCGGCATCCCTCATGGGGCCGGGGCGACGCGCTCGCGGCGTTGCCCTGGTACTCGCGGGCCTCACGATTGCGAACGTCGTCGGGGTGCCCGCCATCACGCTGCTCGGCCAGACCACGAACTGGCGCGTGGCCTATCTCGCGGTCGCGGCCATCTTCGCGCTCAGCTTCGTCGCGATCGCCTTTCTCGTTCCGTTCCAGACAGGCGACCCGGCCGCCACGATGAAGCGCGAGTTGAAGGCGTTCGGCCGCACGCAGGTCTGGCTCGCCCTGCTCATCGGCTCCGTCGGATTCGGTGGCTTCTTCGCCGTGTACACCTTCATCTCGCCACTCGTCACGGAAGTCACCGGTCTCGGCCTGCGCTTCGTGCCCGTCGTGCTCATCATCGTCGGTGTCGGAATGACGGTGGGAAACCTCGTCGGGGGATGGGCTGCGGACCGCAACATCATGCGTTCCGTCTTCTCGTTCTTCGGGGTGTTCGCGCTGTCGCTCGTGGGCCTCGCGCTCAGTGCTTCCTCGGTCGTGGGGTTGTTGGTGTTCGCCTTCATGATCGGCGCGTCCTCGGCTGCGCTCTCTCCGGCGATCCAGACGAGGCTCATGGATGTCGCGGGTGACAGCCAGACGCTCGCTGCGGCCGTCAATCACGCCTCGCTCAATCTCGGTAACAGCCTCGGTGCGTTCCTCGGCGGGGCGGCGATCGTTGCGGGATTCGGTTACGCATCGCCCGGCTGGGTCGGACTGGCGCTGTGTGTTCCGGGAGTGGGCCTCGCCGTTGCGAGCGTGCTCGTGGAGCGCAGGCACCCCATCGATCGTGGCGTGCGGGCACACTGAACCGAATCAGAAACCGGGCGGCGTCTCTGAGGAGATGAGGATGCCGTCCTGGATCGCGCGCTTGCGCAGTGCGACCTTGGTGCCCACATCGATCCCCGCGACGCGATACTTCTCGCGGATGCGCTTGAGGTAGGACTTCGCCGTCTCCTCAGAGATGCTGAGCTGGTACGCGACGGCCTTCACCGGCTCCCCGCCGCCATAGAGCGCCATCACCCTGCGCTCCTGCGCGCTGAGCTTCGGTGCACCGCCGACGGTGCCCGCGTTGAGCGCGAGGTCGAGTTCCGCGGAGATGTAGGACTCTCCACGGGTCGCCGAGCGGATCGCCTCGACGATCATGTCGGCATCCTCGCTCTTCACGAGGTAGCCGAGCGCTCCGGCCGCGAGTGCCTCACGCACGACGTTGGGCTCGGAGTATGTGCTCATGACGACGGTCTTCACGCCGGTCGTGTTGAGCGTGGAGATCTTCAGCGAGATCGGGATGTTGTCTTTGAGATCGAGGTCGAGCAGGACCACGTCGACGGGGAACTCTTCGTGTGTCAGCAGCTCGGGCCATGTCGTGACGGCAGCGACCATGACGATGTCGGACGCGGCATTGCGGATCCATTCCGTCAATGCCCCGAGAAGCATCTTGTGATCGTCGACGAGGGCGAGTCGGATTCTGTCATCTGTTAGCGCCACGGTGATACCTGGTCTCCCTTGGGGTTATCCAGCATGCTATTGGTTTGCCGGGTTAGCGACCACGCAGTCGATCTCGACACGCAGGCTGGAGTTTTGGGTCGAGTCGATGAAATGTCCAACTTTTCCGATCGCATTCCACGTGGTCGGTTCCACTCGATTGCGCGAGACTCCCGTGGTGGTGATGACGATAGGCACGGCCACACCCTCACCGGAGGAGTTATCGAGTTTGGGCGCGATCGGCCCGAGAGTGAGCTGCGCGGTGGGGGCAACCTTGCCGTTGCTGCTCACCAGGAGCCACACGGCGGCGAGCAATCCGTCGCGCTGGTGCGGATCGAGCAGGCCGGCGAGGCTGCCGGGGTCGCTGAGGGTGACACTCTTGCCGAGCTGCTCGGATTCGGTGATCGCGTGGTACAGCCAGGTCTCTCGCCTGCCCTCGATGAGGTGCAGCCGGAGCTCGGTGGCGAGGGATGCTGCGGTGGAGGCGATCTTGGGCGGGAGCGGCAGCTTCACCTTCTCCGTTGCGACGGAGTCGAGGAGTTCCTCCGCCGCGAGGTCAAGCCTTGCGAGTTCCTCGGAGGCGAGCATGCCGACCGCGAACCGGGGAGCCGAGATCGTGCTCTGCACGAGGACCCTGTCCAGTTCGAGCTGCACGAGTCGTCGGAAGCGCCGCACGACATAGACGCCGAACAGGGGCGGGAGCACGGCGAGAGCGACGACGCCGAGCTGGGAGGGCAGCGTGGCGCTCGTCAACGGCGTCGTGAGCAGGATGGCGACGACAAAGGCGGTTCCGAGCAGGCCCGCGGAGATCACCATCTCACTCGCTCGCCGCAGGGTCACCGCGATGAGGAGCCCGAACCCGACGGATGCGGATGCCGTTGCATAAGCCCCCACGTCGTGAAGCGGCCAGATGGCGGTGAAGTCGAGGGCCACGACGCAGGCCTGGGCGACGAGGAATGCACCGAACAGGACGCCGGACATCCGTTCGCCTCTCGTCGCCAGGGCGACGGCGACGCCCACGAGGGACGCGGTGTAGATGAACCACGACGCCACGATGGGCAACAGGTTCGGGTACACGCCGATGTTCCAGATGAAGAGTGTGATCCCGAAGATCGCCTGCACTCCGGCTATGACGCCGGCCCCCATACCGAGGTAGCCCGTTCCGAGACTCGCGCCCGGGGCGCTGGCCTGCCGCACGGCACGACCGGCGGTCGACCCGCTCGGAACACCGCCGGGGCGTCGTCCGCGTTTGCCGACGATGACTCCGAGGGTGTTCTCCTCCGGACGAGAGGTGTCGCTCACTTCGGCACCTCCAACACGACCGTCGTTCCCGATCCCTTGGCGGAGAACAGCCTCGCGTTACCGCCGACCTCTTTGAGCCTGCCGACGACGGAGTCCTTGAACCCGAGTCGCGCCGCGTCGATGTCTTTGAGATCGAAGCCGACCCCCGCATCCGTCACCATGGCTCGCACGGTGGTCTCGTCGTCGGTGATGGTGACGTGCGCGTCGGTGACTCCAGCGTGGCGACGCACGTTCTCGAGGCACTCTGCGAGGGCGAGCAGGAAGGCGTCAAGCACGTTGCTGGGCAGCAGCACCTGGCCCGTACCATGCCAGCTCACCTCGAGTCCCATGCGGCCGAAGCGCTGTTTGACGGACTCGAGGGTGGTTCCGAGGATCGACTCCTCCTCCGCCTCGAGGTTGTAGATACCGGAGGAGTGCGGAACAGGGCTTGCTCCGAGGCGCAGTTGTCGCAGGAGCCGCGCATCGTCGCTGGCCTGTTGCTGGAGGGCGGCCACGGTGACCCCGAGTCCGGAGTGAGCGAGCAGCGTGAGGGTTGCCAGCACGGTGTCGTGAAGCAGCCTGGCGCCCTGGCGGCGCTGCGCCTCGGTCTCGCTCGCCTGCCGTTCTGCGCGATGCGCTCGTCCGATGCTGAAGATCCTGCGCGCGGCCCGCGGAACGCTCGTGCCGAGCCAGTAGCCGAACAACGCCGCGAGGATCCAGCCCACGAGACTTGCTGCCGCCTGCGGGGCGATGGCCCCGTCGGCCGGAGATGCAAACTGCACGAGGATGAACGACAGCCCCGCTCCGAGGACGAGGACGAGGATGCGCGAGACTCCACCCAGGAGCACGATCGCAAAGGACGCGATGCTCGCTCCGGCGAGCGGAACCATCGCGTCGGAGAGCGCCGAGGTCTCGCTGTAGCCGTTCGGAACCTGTGCAACCACGAGAATGGCGAGGCCCGAGACCAGGCCGAGAATGACCCACAGAATCGACTGGCCGATGCCGATTCGGTACTGCGCAAAGATGAGCAATGCAAACAGGGGGAGGACGGCAAGATAGCTCGTCCAGGGCAGAACTCCGGGCACACTGAAGACGAGAAGGGCAACAATCGTCGAGCCCAGCCCAGCAACGCGAGCCGAACGATGTAGAAGACGATCGCGTTCTTTGGCGATTGGTTCCACGCTAGACATGCTTCCACACTGTCACTCCAAGTGGGGGTGCGACACCGTTCGGCGCAGAATGATCTCTGCGAGTACAGTTCAGGTGAAGAACGAAGAGGGGCGCGCCGAGTAGATCGGTAGCCACACTCCATGCCGGATGAGGTGCCCACGCACCGGAGTCCGGATCGGCGCTTACACCCGAATAAACGGCGCCGGGCGGGGACCTCACCAGAGGAACCAGCCAGACCGGGGGGTCTTGCTAAGAGGGCCACAGGAACTGTGGCCCTCTAGCAGAGAAGGCCCCTACTCCTTAGGTACCCAGCCGACGCGGATGCCGTGGTCGCGCAGCTTGATCTTCGAGCCGAGGTCCATGCCTGCGTCGCGATACTTGCGTCTGGCACGCTTGATGTAGGACTTCACGGTCTCGTCCGTCGTGCCCATCGCCGAGGAGACCTCCCTGATGGTGCGACCGGACGCGTAGAGCACGAGCGCGCGCTGCTCGCGGCGCCCGAGCCCCGGCAGTGCCCCGGGGGTCGTGCCCGACATGGCCCGCAGCAGGGGCTCATTGTCGTAGCGCATTCCGGCCGCTGCCGAACGGATCGCGGCGACCAGGGCATCCGCCGTCTCGGTCTTGGGGATGAAACCGAGCGCTCCTGCCTGGACGGCGCTGTAGATCGTCGACATGTCAGCGTGCCTGCTCATGACGATCGTGCGACTGCCCGCAGCGGTCAGAGCGCGGATCTTGGTGCCGATCGGGATGTGGTCGTCGAGGCTCAGGTCGAGCACGACCACGTCGACGGGGAACGCTCTGTGCGCGAGAAGTGCGGGCCAGCTCGCCTCGCTGATGACGACCTCGATGCCGGGGTGGTGTGCGGCAAGATGCGCGACGAGCCCGTCGAGAACGAGCCTGTGATCGTCGATCACGGCAACCCTGATGCGCGGGGCACCCTCCTCGTGCGGCGGCGTCATGGGCGGCCGCTCATCGGCGAGACGTCGTCGCGGAGGTCCGCCCTGCTGCCAGACCGTTCTGTATACACTCGATCAGCATAGCCAGTTATGACAAGCTCTCGGTTGTTTCGCGTCAGCTCTCCAGAAGGCGCACGAGCTCCGGACCCACCAGGTCATGCTCGATGAGGAAGCCGTCGTGCCCGAACTCGGAGTGGATGATCACGGCGCTCTCGCCATCGATGTTGTTCTTCAACAGGCTCGCGATGAGCACCTGGTATTCCGCGGGGAACAGGCGATCGCTGTCGATCCCGAGCACGAGACTGCGCGCGGTGACCCGGGAGAGCGCCTCCGTGACCCCGCCGCGATCCCGTCCGATGTCGTGCGAGTTCATGGCCTGCACGAGGAGCATGTAGCTGTTCGCATCGAATCGACGAGTGAACTTGTTGCCGTGGAAGTCGAGGTAGCTCTCGACCGCGAACTTGCCCGCTGCGCCGAGCGGGCTGATGCTGCTCTGCCAGCTGCGCTGGAAGCGATCGTTGAGTTCGGAGGGGGAGCGGTAGTTGAGCAGGGCCATGCGCCTGGCCAGCGCGAGCCCGCGATACGGGCCGTCGCCATCCTTCGCCTCGTAGTAGTCGCCGTCGTTGAAGCCCGGATCCATCGTGATGGCTTCGATCTGCACGGAGTTGAGTGCGATCTGGTCTGCGCTGTTGATCGTGGGGGCCGCGAGGATGGCGACCCGCTCGAGGCGGTCGGGGTGCCCGATCGCCCACTCGAGCGCGTGCATGCCGCCCATGGAACCGCCGATGACCGCAGCCCACCTGCTCACGCCGATCGCCTCGGAGAAGGCGAGCTGTGCCGTGACCTGGTCACGGATCGTGAGATAGGGGAAGCGTGTTCCCCACTCCCTGCCGTCCTGGGCGAGGGACGCGGGGCCCGTGCTGCCCTGGCAGCCACCGAGCATGTTTGGGCAGACGACGAACCACTCGGTGGTGTCGATGTACTTGCCCGGGCCGATGATCCCGTTCCACCATCCGGCCGTCGGATGCCCCGGGCCGGCCTTGCCGAGCAGGTGGCTGTCCCCTGTGAGGGCGTGCAGCACGAGCACGGCGTTGCTCCCATCGGCGTTGAGTTCGCCCCAGGTCTCGTACGCGATGCGCGCCGAGGGGATGCGACCGCCGCGCTCCGGAGTGACCTCGCCGATCGAGACGAACTGGCGCTCGCCCGGGTCATCGCCCTCGCGCCAGGCCCCCGTGGCGGGTGGCTTACCCGCGAGCGCCCGCACGTTCGCCTCGGTGATAAAGCTCGAAGGAACCGTGTCCTCGGGTGTCTGCCAGTCCATGTCTAGTTCAGTATCGCCGACCACGCGGCGGCCACCGAATTTGTTACACGGCGAAGCCCGCGCGCAGCACGTCACCGCGATCGCACGAGGTGCGGTGGCGGTGACGGTGAGCGCTACTGGGCAGCGACCGCGCGGGCTGCAGCGAGACCTGCCTCGAGGTCTGCCTTGATGTCGTCGATGTTCTCGAGTCCGACAGACAGGCGCACGAGTCCGGGTGTCACGCCCGCGGTGAGCTGCTGCTCGGGGGTGAGCTGCGAGTGCGTGGTGGAGGCCGGGTGGATGATGAGGCTGCGCACGTCACCGATGTTGGCGACGTGGCTGAACAGGCTCACGTTGTCCACGAGCGCGCGTCCGGCATCCACACCACCCTTGAGGTCGAACGACAGCACTGCTCCGACACCCCTGGGCGCGTACTTGTTCGCGGCGCCGTACCACGGGCTCGACGGAAGACCCGCGTAGTACACGGTGTCGACGTCGTCGCGGGCGTCGAGCCACTCGGCGATCAGCTGGGCGTTCTGCACGTGGCGCTCGACCCGCAGGCTGAGGGTCTCGATGCCCTGGATGAGCTGCCAGGCGCTCGCCGGGGCGATCGCGGCACCGAGGTCGCGCAGCAGCTGCACGCGCGCCTTGATGATGTAGGCGATGCTGTCGCCGAGCACCGTCGTGTAGCTCGCGCCGTGGTACGACGGGTCTGGCTCGGTGAGGCCGGGGAACTTCTCGACGTTCTTCGACCACTCGAACTTTCCGCCGTCGACGATGATGCCGCCCATGACCGTGCCGTGGCCGCCGAGGAACTTGGTGGCGGAGTGCACGATGATGTCTGCGCCATGCTCGAGCGGACGAATGAGGTATGGGGTGGCGATGGTGTTGTCGACGATGAGCGGGATGCCGTTGTCGTGCGCGATGCCTGCGACGAGCTCGATGTCGAGCACGTTGATCTTCGGGTTGCCGATCGTCTCGGCGAAGAAGAGCTTGGTGTTCGGACGAACGGCGCGGCGCCACTCCTCCGCGTCATCCTGGTTCTCGACAAAGGTGGTCTCGATGCCGAGCTTCTCGAGCGTGTACTTGAACAGGTTGTATGTGCCGCCGTACACCGACGACGACGACACGATGTGGTCACCCGCGTTGGCGATGTTCAGGATGGCGAGCGTCGTCGCCGACATCCCCGAGGCCAGCAGGAGGCCGGCCGTGCCGCCCTCGAGCGCCGCGACGCGCTGCTCGACAACGTCCTGCGTCGGGTTCTGGATGCGGGTGTAGATGTTGCCGAACTCGGCCAGCGCGAAGAGGTTCTTGGCGTGCTCCGCGTTGTTGAACACATACGCCGTGGTCTGGTAGATCGGCGTGGCCCTGGCGTTTGTCGTGGGGTCGGGTTGCGCGCCCGCGTGAATCTGTTGTGTTTCGAATTTCCAGTCGCTCATGGTGGTTCTCCTCAGCTATACGAGCTCTCGTGGTCGGCAGGCATGCGCGCACGTTCTCACGAGCTTAGGAACTGCGGGCCCGATGGGCAATCTCGGCGCAATGAGAAGTAACCACTACCTGGCCCCGTGGCGCCTGGATCCGGTGGGGTCGATGCGGGAGGCACCGCGCGGGAGCGGATCGCGGCTGTCCGGCCCGTCCAGACGAAGGAAGAGCCATTGCGGTTTCGGCTCGATGAGCGGCCGGAACACGCGGCGCACGAACGGGGTCGCCAGCACGATCGAGACGAGAACGCTGAAGACGATCATGCCGACCAGCCAGATCAGCGACGAGTTCTCGTCGCCGAGGATTCCGGACTGCCGGATCGGGTAGAGCACGAAGCTGTGCAGCAGGTACACGTACATCGTGGCCTGGCCGAAGCTCGTGAGCCAGGTCTTCCTGCGCGGGATGAGCGTGAACATCGCGAGGCTGAGCAGTGCCGCCAACAGGATGAATGCCAGGCGCACGAACCCGGCCCACCAGGCATCCTGTCCGATTCCGCTGTAGGAGTCGTCGTAGAAGAACCAGTCCTTGAGGCTGATCGACCGCCACGTCCCGATGAACGGGAAGAGCGCGAACGCCCAGGCGGCGAAGACCACGAGAGCGCCCCCGCGCATCCACCACACGCCGGCGCGCAGGTCGCGCCAGCGGTCGACGAGCTTCCACTGCCGCAGCTGCCAGCCGAGGAAGAAGAACGGCAGGATGCCGATGGACCGCGCGAGCGAGAAGGTGTTGTCGATGTTGCCCAGGTAGCCGACGCCGACCGAGAAGATGACGCACCAGAGCAGGGGCCAGCGCAGCAACACGAGGTACGGCAGGATCAGCCGGAACAGTGCGAGGGCGAGGAGGAACCAGAGGGTCCAGTGCGGCTTCGTCGGATTGAAGCTCGTCGATCCCTCCACGAGCAACTGCACGCCGCTCCAGATCGTCTCCATGATCGCGTACGGCAGCACGATGTCGGTGAGCACCTTCTTCATCTGCCGCGAGCTCGGTGGGCTCGCCTTCGAGAAGTAGCCGCTGATGATGGCGAAGGCCGGCATATGGAACGCGTAGATGAAGAGGTAGACACCGAGGGCGGCATCGGAGTCGCCCGTGAGTCTCTGGATCCCGTGCCCGACGACGACGAGGGTCACGGCGGTGAATCGGGCGTTGTCCCAGAGCGCAACCCTTCTCTTGCGGCTCGCGGGAACGGTCTTCATGGCATCCGTCATCGTTCCACCCTAGAGACGTTTCCTCTGCTGAACCCGAAAATGCCCGCTGTCGCCGCGGTACGGTTTAGGAGTTCGGAAGGAGTGCGCGTGGGCGCGAGAAGAGTGGTAGTGACCGGGGCGAGTTCCGGGATCGGTGCGGCGACAGTGCGGCTGTTCCGCGAGCGAGGCTGGGATGTCGTGGGCGTCGCCAGGCGCACGGACCGACTCGAGGCGCTCGCCGCGGAGACCGGTGCCGATGTCTTCGCGGCCGATCTCACCGACCAGCGCCAGGTCGACGCTCTGCGCGATCACCTCGTCGGCCTCGGCCCGGTGCACGCGCTCGTCAACAACGCCGGTGGTGCCTATGGACTCGCGTCGGTGGAGACGAGCGATGTCGATGACTGGGCCCGTATGTACGACGTCAACGTCATCGCGGTCAAGCGGGTCACGAGTGCCCTGCTGCCGCTGCTGCGCACGGCGGCTGCGCACGGAGGACACGCGGACATCCTCACGGTCACCTCGATCGCCGGACACGTCGCCTACGAGGGCGGAGGAGGCTACAACGCCGCGAAGTTCGCCGAGCACGCACTCGTGGCGGTGCTGCGGCTCGAACTCGCGGGAGAGCCGATCCGCGTACTCGAGGTCGCTCCCGGCATGGTCAAGACGGAGGAGTTCTCGCTCACGCGCTTCGAGGGAGACCAGGCCAGGGCGGATGCGGTCTACGACAACGTGCCGAACCCGCTCTCCGCCGAGGACATCGCGGAGACCATCGTGCACGCGATCGAGCTCCCCGGCCACGTGAACCTCGACCTCGTGACCATCAAGCCGGTCGCGCAGGCCGCGGCGCACAAGCTCGTGCGCGGGCCGCTTGCCCCCAGGCTGTAGCGTCACTCGGCGAGCGAGTGAGCCGTCGTCGTCGCGCCCGTCGACGTCTCCGCGCGCCAGAAACTAGTGGAGCGCCGAGCCGGTTTCTGGGGCGGGCACCTCGGAGGCCGCCGCCGAGACGTCGACGTCGGTGTCGGCGAATGCGAGCTTCGGCACGAAGAACAGCAGGATCGCCGCGAGCAGCGCTCCGCCGCCGCAGATGGCCCACACCAGGTAGTAGCCGAACAGACTGCCCGCGGTCGACCCTGCCACCTGCACGGCCCCGATCGTGAGCACGATCGCGAAGACCGACGACGCGAAGGAGCCACCGATCGTCTTGGTCGTATTGGTGAGTGCAGAGGCGATGCCGGTCTGCCCGCGCGGTGCCGCCGCTGCCGCCGCTGCGGGCATGGCGCCGACCAGGGCGCCGCTGCCGAGACCGGCAATCACCATATTCATGAACACCTGCCAGGTCTCCAGGTGCAGCGGGAGGAACAGCAGGTAGCCGATCGCAACGAAGAACGCCGCGATGATAAGCGTGATCCGTGGGGTGAATGCGCGTGAGAGCAGCGGGAACAGCAGCGCGCCGACGATCATCGAGACGAGGTAGAGACCGATCAGGATCGAGATCGAGCCGCTCGAAAGGCCGAGGCCGTAGCCGAGCTCCGCTTTGTCCGTTCCCGCGTAGGTGGAGAGGGGCGCCTGCGCGCCGAGAATGCTGATTCCGATGAGGAACGCGGTGAGCTGCACCGGCCACATGTTCGGCTGGGCGAACACGCGGATGTCGATGGCCGGATCCTTCTGCCGCAGCTCGAAGCGCACGAAGGGCCAGAACACGAGGATGCCGGCCGCCATGATCGCCCACGGCCACCACTGCGTGTCGTTGAACTTCAGGAAGGTGAGCCCGGAGGTCACGAGTAGCAGCCCGATCGTGAGGAGCGAGAATCCCTTCCAGTCGAGACTGCGGTCCGGGAGTGATTCCGACTCGGGCACCCCGAACAGGATCACGAAGAACACGAGCGACACGGCGACCGCGGGCACCATGAGCGTCGGTACGACGGAGTGCTGCAGCGCTCCTGGACCACCGAAGGCGTCGAAGATCGCCGAGCTGCCGAGCGCTCCGGCGATCGCCCCGGCCTCCAGGCCGACGATGAGGAGCCCCGCCGCCTTCCTGGTGGCGGAGGCGGCTCGACCGCTGCGGCGGCCCTTGTCGAAGACGAGCGCGATCTCCAGCGGCAGCCACACGACGTAGAAGGCCTGCAAGGTCCAGGCGATGAGGAAGCTCGTGAAATCGCCCGAGAAGGCCAGCCACCAGCTCGCGCCCGCGGTGAGCACGGTGGAGACGAGCAGGATCTTCTTGTGCCCGTACATGTCGCCGAGCTTGGCCAGGACGGGCACGACGAGCGCAGAGAGCAGCAGCTGGGCACCCTCGAAGATGTTGAAGTCGGCGTCGTGGATGCCGAGATACTTCACGAGATCGGGAATGAGGGGCACGTAGAAGCCCTGCAATATTCCGCTCACGAACTCGACGAAGAACAGGAATCCGATGAGGCCGACCGTGACCGCGCCGGCTCTGCCGCGAAGGAGTGTCATGACCGGATGTTAGCGGCAAGCACGCCCTCGTCTGCTTAACTTGTCGGCGTGACCGTGCACTCGCTCTCGGAGCTTCTCGACCCCGGCTGGGCCGCGGCCCTCGAACCCGCGGCGGCGCAGGTCGCCGCGATGGGTGATTTCCTCCGGGCGGAGACGGCCGCGGGGCGCGGCTATCTCCCGTCCGGGGCGAACGTGCTGCGGGCGTTCACCTATCCGCTCTCGGAGGTGCGGGTGCTCATCGTCGGGCAGGATCCGTACCCGACGCCCGGGCATCCTATCGGGCTCTCCTTCGCGGTGGATCGGGCAGTGCGCCCGGTGCCGCGGAGCCTGCAGAACATCTACCGCGAACTTCGAGACGACCTGGGGCTCCCGACGCCCGACCACGGCGACCTGACCTCCTGGGCGGAGCACGGGGTCATGCTGCTCAACAGGGTCCTGACCGTGACGCCGGGCAGATCGGGCTCCCACCGGGGCAAGGGCTGGGAGGCGGTCACCGAGCTCGCCATCCGCGCCCTCGTCGCTCGCGGGGGCCCGCTCGTCGCGATCCTGTGGGGGAGGGACGCGCAGAACCTCGAGCCGCTGCTCGGCTCGACACCCGTGATCAAGTCCGTGCATCCGAGCCCGCTGTCAGCCTCCGGTGGATTCTTCGGATCGAAGCCGTTCAGCCGTGCCAACGCGGCGCTTGCGGCGCAGGGTGCCGATCAGGTCGATTGGTCGCTCGCGGTGTAGTTTGTGACAGCGCGATTCGCGAGCCACGGCGAATCCCGAGCGATGAACGGGAAGTCATGTCGCAGAATCCGCCGGTCTCGAGGATCGGGGCCGTCGCGCGCTACGGACTGCTGGTCGGCCCGCTCCTGAGCATGATCGACTCGAGCATCGTCAACGTCGCCGTGCCGGACATCGCTGCAGAGCTGAGCACCCGCGCACACCCCGTGCAGCTCGACCAGGTGCAGTGGGTGGTCAGCGGATACCTGCTCTCCCTCGGCGTCGCACTCGCCGCGACCTCGTACCTCGCCAAGCGATTCGGAACCCTTCGCGTCTACACGATCAGCATGGTGCTGTTCGTGCTGGCCTCTGCGGCCTGCGCGATCGCGCCGAACATCGAGTTCCTCATCGCGGTCAGGGCGGTGCAGGGCTTCGTCGGGGCGCCGCTCGTGCCGCTCGCGCTCAGCATCCTGCTCGGCAAAGACGGCATCAGCGGCGGCAAGATCCCGATCTCCGCAGCACTCGTGCTGTTCCTCGGCCCGGCCCTGGGCCCGACCCTCGGCGGCTTCCTGATCGAGGCCGGAGGCTGGCGCTGGATCTTCCTGGTCAACGTGCCCGTCGGCATCATCGGCCTGCTGCTCATGCTGCGCGTACCGAAGGATGTCGGCGCCCCGGCGAATCGGGCGACGAGCTTCGACCCTATCGGCTTCGGGCTCCTCGCGATCGGACTCACCGGTGCCCTGTTCGGGGCCACCGAGGGCACGGCAAATGGCTGGGACAGCGCGTCGAGCTATCTCCCGCTCGGCATCGGTGCGGTGTTGCTCGTCGCGTATACGTTCTGGGCGCTGCGGCGCTCCGAGCCAGCAGTTGACCTGCGGATGATCGAGCACAAGACCTCTGCGCTGGCTCTTCTGCTGCAGGTGCTGTGTTCGGTGATCTCATTCGGCACCGTCTTCCTGATGCCCATCTTCACCCAGTCCGTACAGGGATACAGTGCGTTCGAGACCGGTCTTGCCCTCCTGCCACAGGGCATCATCATGGGGCTCGGCACCTGGGCGGGGCAGAAGCTCTCCGCCTATATCTCGCTGAGGGTGCTTGTGGTCTCCGGTTTCGTCATCCTCGTGGCCTCCAGCATCTTTCTCGTCTCCCTTGAGCAGGACACCCCGCTCTGGGCGACGGCGGTCATGCTCGCCGGCCGTGCCGTCGCCATCGGCTTTGTGACGACGCCGCTGCTCGTCGCGATGCTCGCACCGCTGCCGGAGGAGCAGATGGCCGACGGAAACACGCTGTTCAACATCACCCAGCGACTCGGCGGCTCGATCGGGGTCAGCATCCTCGGCTCGCTCGTCGCCGGCGGTGCGACACTTGCCGCGACGATCGAGTCGTTCCATTTCGTCGGCTGGCTACTGGTGGCGCTCGCGGCGCTGTCCGCGGTGGTCTCGCTGTGGCTCACCGGCGAGAAGACGAGCGCGACGCCCGTCGTCGACACCGTGGCCGAATGATCGGCTCATCCCTGCCACATCCGGAGCCGAGGCAGAAGTAGGCTCGAAGAATGCTGGAATCGGAGTATCAGGCGACGCATCGCCCCAGGGAAGCTCTGCACAATCATCCGCCGCTCGAGTCGCCCTTCGAGTACGAGATCCGCGCCGCGCGCACCCAGGACCTGCCGAGCGTGCGCGAGATCTACAACCACTACGTCGCCAACTCCACCGTCACCTTCGACGAGGCGCCGATGGCGCTCTCCGCCCTGCGCTCGAAGTTCACACACCTGACCAAGCTCGGGATGCCCTTCCTGGTTGCCGAGAGCCCGAGCGGGCAGATCCTCGGCTATGCCTACGTGTACCCGTGGCGGGAGAAGGCCGCCTACCGCTTCACGGTCGAGAGCACGATCTACCTCGGGCCCGCAGCAACGGGCAAGGGGCTCGGCAAGCGGCTCATGACGGAGCTCGTCGCGGCGTCGCGCGCGGCGGGTCTCAAGGAGATGATCGCCGTCATCGCGGACAAGGGGGCGGAGGCCTCCCTCGCGATGCACAGGGACTTCGGCTTCACCGAGATCGGCCACATGGGCAAGGTCGGCTTCAAGTTCAATCGCTGGCTCGGCACCGTGCTCATGCAGAAGTCGCTCAAGTAGGTCGGGATCGAATCAATGCCAGCAGCACCCCGGAGGCGGCCGCAGGGGCACGTCGTCGTGGGCAGCTATCGCGCGCACCTGCGAGCGCGTCCCGCCGTCGTGTTCGACGCCCTCGACGCGAGGATGCGGCCTGCCGAGGGTTCGGGCATTCTCTACACCGCGGACCCGACGGCCTTCTTCCTCGTCGTGCAGGGCGGGTGGTGGTATCGCGGCGAGTACCGCGTGGTTCCCGATGACACCGGATCCAACGTCGAGTATGTCATCGTCAACGTCGCCTCGCGAGCCAGGGCGTTCAGCAGGATCATCGCGCGCAGGACGCTCGCGTCCGCTCCGGCCGACTTCGAGGCCCTGGTTGCCCGGCTGAGGCGGGAAGTGGAGTAGGCGGGGCCTACTGGATCAGGGCTTACCCGGTCCACCACCCTTTCCCGGACCTCCTCCGGGATTCCCCGGTGGAGTCGGCGGCGGGGGAGTCGGTGCAGTGGTCGCGCCACCGCCGGGCGACGGCGTCGTTGTGGGCGGCGGAACGTAGCGCGTGAGGAACTGCGGATCGGGCGCGGGGAAGTCTCCTCCGCGATAGGCGGGGTTCGTGTCGAACGACGCCATGGTGACGCGGAATATATTGAACTTCGTGTTGTACCCGTTCGTACCCGCGATGCTGATCCTGCGCACGCTCTGGTGACCGCCATCCCAGTTGCCCACCCACACGGCGAGAGCGACCTTTGTCGTCGTCGCGATGAGCCAATTCTGCACTGCGTTCTCTGTTGTTCCGGTCTTGCCGGCGATCGGAACGCCGTCGTGCGGATTTCCCGGGCTTCCCGTACCCGATTTCATCACGGCCGCGAGCGCGAAGGCGAGGGTACTGGCGATGTTCGGTTCGAGCGCCGCCGTGCATTTCTTCGGCTGGCCTGGCAGCTCTTTTCCCGCGGAGGTGACGAGCTTGTCGATGATCGTCGGGGCGCAGTACGTGCCGTTCGCGCCCACCGTGGCGATTGCGGCCGCCATGGTCAGCGGGGCGATCACGTTGGTGCCGAGCGTTGACGACGGTAACGCCTCGAGGGGGGCTCCGTCGGCCCGGTGCACGCCCATCGCCTCCGCGTCCGCACGAATGTCGCAGAGATCGAGCTTCTGGGACATGGAGACGAACGCAGCGTTCACAGACCGCTCTGTTGCCTGCAGCACAGACATGTAGCCGCCCTCACCCGGAGAGTCGTTCTGTGGGCGGTACGGTGGGCCGGAGAGTGACTCGCAGGCTGCGGGAAAGCTCGCGTAAGGAAAGGTGCGCACGCTGCCGTTGACGGAGTCGTACAGTCCGTGACCCTTCTGCAGCCAGTCCGCGAGGGTGAAGATCTTGTAGGTCGAGCCCGTCTGGAAGCCGGAGGAGCCTCCGTACGCGTGGTCCGTGCTGAAGTTGACCGCGGTCGTGGTCGGGCCTCCGCCGGTGCCGGAGTTGTCGAAGTGCTTGTTCTGCGCCATCACGAGGATCCGGCCGGTGCCGGGTTCGACGGCGTCTGCCGCCGCTCCCAGACCGAAACGGGCCTCGTCGGCCGGCGCATCCTTATAGAGAGCGGCCTGAGCGACATCCTGCAGGTCCAGGTCGATGCTCGTGTAGACCTTGTATCCGCCTCGGGCCCAGTTGTCCTCGCGCTCCGATGCTGTGCTCCCCAGGGATTCGAGGGTCGGCACGAGGCGGGTCACGTAGTCGCAGGCGAACGGCGCATCGCTCGCATAGAGACATCCGTTGCTCGGCGCCTCCGGTTTGGTGGTGATGGGGGTGGCGATGGCCTTGTTGTACTGGTCCTGCGTGATGTATTTCAAGTCGAGCATGTTGCTGAGGATGAAGTCCCGCCGCTCCTTGTTTGCGGGGAAGTTCTTCGGGTTGCCGAGATTCAGGTCATTGGGGTCCTCGACGATGGCGATGAGGCTCGCGGCCTGCGCGAGGGTCACATCCTTCGCGTCGACGCTGAAGTAATTGCGGGCCGCCGCCTGCACGCCGTAGGTGTTGCCTCCGAACCCGGTGATGTTGAGATATCCCAGGAGGATCTGTTTCTTCGTGTACTTCTTGTCGAGCCCGATGGCGAGCTTCATCTCGGCGAGTTTGCGCGCGAAGGTCTCGTTGATCGCCGCGGAGTATGCCTTCTTCTTCGCCATCGGATTCTTCAGCTGCAGCGCCTGCTGCACGAGGATGTTCCTGACCAGCTGCATGTCGATGGTCGACGCACCGCTCGTGATCTTCTTGTGCTCCAGGTTCTCGGTTGCCGCGCGCGCGATGGACTTCACGTCGACACCGCCGTGGTCGTAGAAGCGGCGGTCCTCACCGGCAATGGCGGCGTGCTTGAGGAACGGGGACACCTGGTCCCACGCGATGTTCTCCCGGTCCTGGTCGTAGATCGTGGCGATCTGCACCGGCTTGCCAGCCCGGGTGGCATAGACCTGATTCTGCTGGGTGAGCCGACCGAGGGTGATCGATTCGGGCAGGCTGTTGAAGACGCCGATCGAGGCGTTCGCACCCTCGCTCGTCATGGCGATTGCCGGGGTGAGCATGGCGGCGACGAGCACACCGGCTATTGCACTGAATCCGACAAAGCCAGCGAAACCGATGAAAATACCCGAACGCCCAGACCCTTGCCCCATGCTTCCACGCTACGACGATTCCCGGGGTGCTCTTGACAACTTGCGACTTATTGCCAGCTTCGGATGCCCGGGACCGCCTCGATCAGGTGGCCCCGGGCATCCGTGTTTCTAGTTCTTCGGGGTCGCCCGGCGGAGGATGAAGTAGCCCGCCACCCCGGCGAGAACCGTGGGGACAAGCGCCCAGGCGACCACGCCGACCGGACCGGAGGTCGCAAACCATTCGCCGACCCGCACCCAACTCATGGTCCAGGTCGCCAGGCCGACAAAGGCCACGATGATGACGAGGAATACCCCGCCGAGGATGAGCAGGCCCGCCGCCCTCCACCGAACGTAGAGCGTCGCCGACGCCATCCCCACGAAGAAGAAGAACAGGAAGATGGCGACGAAGACGAACAGTCGCTGCCACACCGGTCCGCTGCCGTAGTACACCGCGGTGAACATCCTGCCGCCGACGCCCCAGCCCCCGGTCCACTCCTCGATGTACGAGAGCAGCGTCAGGCCGGCGCCGTAGATGAACGAGAAAATGACGAAGGCGACGGAGGTGCCGAGATAGAAGTCCCTGCGCGTCACGCTCAGGCCGAGCGCGTAGGGGAAGGTGCGGCTGATCGCCTGGATGGCGACGACGAGCATGTAGACGAAGATGTACGAAGTGGCGCCGCTGTACTGCAGGCCCTCGGAGACGTCTGCGCGATCCTGCCCGCTGGTCGAGGCGTAGAGGATCAGCCAGATGGCCAGGTTGGCGAGGAAGATGATTGCGAGAATCAGCCAGGGCAGGCCGATTGCCTGCCGCGCGTTGGTGAACTGGAGTCTCGCCGCGTTCCAGATCCTGGTGGACGCCGGTCGCGCCGCGGGCGCCGTGTGGATGGATGTCATGGTGGTCATGCGCTCTGCTCGAATTCCTTCTCGGTGCTGCCCGTCCTGCGGACGATGAGTTGTTGGAGTGACACGGGGGAGAGTTCGAGGCTCCGGTCCGCGGCGACCGTGCGCTCGGCCGCGCTGAGACCGCTGACGGTGACCGAGGTCAGGCCGCCGATGCCGGTGCGGTGCAGGATCTCACGGCCGCGCACGAATTCATCGACCGTGGATGTGACCCCGCTCACGGTCGTGGCCGACTCGCGAAGCTCATCGGCGTCCTGATCGATGATGATGCGACCGTCGTCGATCACGAGCACGTGCTCGAGCAGGTTGCTCACCTCGTCGATCAGGTGGGTCGAGAGGATCACGGTGCGCGGATGCTCGCCGTAGTCCTCGAGGAGGCGGTCATAGAAGATCTGTCTGGCCACGGCATCCAGCCCGAGGTATGGCTCGTCGAAGAAGGTGAGCGGTGCGCGGGAGGCAAGCCCCACGATCACCCCGACCGCGGAGAGCTGGCCTCGGGAGAGCTTCTTGATCGGTCGGTTCACGGGGAGGCGGAAGTCGCCGACGAGTCGCTCGGCGAACTCCGCGTTCCACTCGGAGAAGAACCACGGGGCCGTCGCGAACACGTGCCGCGGCGTGAAGTTGTCTGGGTAGCGCTGGCTCTCCTTGATGAAGCAGAGCTGCTGCAGCACCGCGGCGTTCTCCACGGGCGATGCACCGAAGACCTCGATGCTGCCGCTCGTGGCGAAGTCCTGCCCGGTGAGCAGCTGCATGAGGGTGGTCTTGCCCGCACCGTTTCGACCGAGGAGGCCGTAGATCTTGTTCTCGGTGACGGTGAAGCTCACCTCGTCCACGGCGCGCAGCCGGCCGAATCGTTTGCTGAGGTTCTTCACCTCGACTGCTGGGGTCATTTCTTCTCTCCCTGAGTGGTGTGTGTTGAGCTTGTGATCATGGCGGCCAGCTGGCCGGCCGAGATACCGAGTTTTTCGGCTTCCGCGAGGAGGGGCCGCACGAACTCGGCGTGGAATTCGTCGCGTCGCTTCTGCATGAGGCGATCGCGTGAGCCCGCGGCCACGAACATTCCGATGCCGCGCTTCTTGTAGAGGATGCCGTCGTCGACCAGGAGGTTCACGCCCTTGCCCGCCGTCGCGGGGTTGATGCGATAGAACGCGGCGAACTCGTTGGTCGAAGGAACCTGGCTCTCCTCTGCCAGGACTCCGCCGATGATGTCGTTCTCGATCTGCTCGGCGATCTGAACGAATATCGGTCTGCCCTCGTCCACCCGGTTCTTCTCTCGTTTGTTGGTTCATTACTTGAGTAACTAACCAACCAGCTTTGTTCTCGGATGTCAAGTCCGAGAAAGGTCGGGGAACAGATCGATCGCTCCCGGCGTTCCTTACACCATGGCCAGCGCAGATTCGATCCCCTCGTCCGTGACCCAGCTCAGGCTCGTCGTCGAGACAGATGACTACGAGAAGGCGGTCGCGTTCTATCGCGATGTGCTCGGTCTTTCAGAGCTGGAGGCCTACGAGGGCGACGACGGCGCACGAGTCGCGATCCTGTCCGTGCCCACCGCAACCCTGGAGATCGCCAATCGAGCCCAGGTGCGGATGATCGACGAGGTGGAGGTCGGACGCCCGGTCAGCAGACCGTCGACCCTCAGCATCCGCGTGGCCTTCGAGGTCGCGGATGCTGTTGCCACGACCGATCGCTTGGAAGCGGGAGGCGCGGAGGTGCTGGCTCCACCCACGAAGACCCCGTGGGATTCGCTCAACGCGCGCCTCGAAGCACCGGGCGGCCTGCAGATAACCACCTTCCAAGAACTTGGATCGGCCGGGGATGACATCGGCATAGGCTCGTGAGCGTGACCGAACTCCATCACCTCAGCGCACAGGAGCAGTGGGATCGGCTTCAGCGTCGCGAGATCACCCCGACCGAGCTCACCGAGCACTACCTCGAGCGCATCGAGCGGCTCGACGGGGGCCTCGGCGCATTCGTCACCGTGACAGCGGATGCCGCGCTCGAGCGAGCGCGCCTCCAGACCGCCGAGGGCCCGCGTCCCATCGCACTGTGGGGGCTTCCGTTCGCGGACAAAGACCTCACGAACCGTGCGGGGGTGCCGACCGGCTTTGGATCCCGACTCATGCAGGGCTACGTCCCCGAGGTGTCGAGCGAGCTCGTCGAGGTGCTCGACGACGCGGGCGGCATCAGCCTAGGCAAGACCAACGCACCGGAGTTCGGCCTTCCCTCGTACACCGAGAGCCTCGTCGCCCCGCCGGCACGCACTCCGTGGGACGTCTCGCTCGGTGCCGGTGGGTCCAGCGGGGGAGCGGCCGTCGCGGTCGCCGCAGGCCTGCTTCCCTTCGCTCCGGGCTCGGATGGCGGCGGTTCCGTGCGCATTCCCGCCGCGGCAACCGGCCTCGTGGGGATCAAGCCGTCACGCGGACTCATTCCGAGCGGTTCGGGGCTCGACAAGCTCGCGGGCCTCGTCGTGCCCGGCCCGCTCGCGCGCACGGTCGCCGATGCCGCGATGGTGCTCGACGCGATGATCGGTGACGAGCCGTATCCGTTTTCGGTGCGCGCCCCGCGCTGGGACGGCGGCGCACTGCTGAATGCCGCTGTGCGGGGGGAGGGCCGGTTCCAGCTCGGCGTGATGACGAGCTCGCCGTGGGACCTGGCCTACGACATCGCGGTCTCGAGCGAGGCATCCGCGGCTCTCGACCTCGCGAAGCGGGAGCTGGATGCCATCGGTCACGGCATCGAGGACTTCGCGCTCGAGCCGGACGACAGCTACGCGCCCAACTTCCGCACCATCTGGCAGGCCGGGGCCGCCGGAATTCCGGCCGAGGGAGAGCAGCTGCAGTTGCTCGAACCCCTGACCAGCTGGCTCGTGGGCAAGGGGCGCGAGATCTCGGCGCGGCAACTCGGCGACGCGCTCGCCGCACTGGCGTTGTTCGAGCGGTCGATCATCCGCCAGTTCTCCGGCTTCGACGCCGTGCTCACGCCGTCGCTCGCGATGACCCCGCGGCCGATCGGCTGGTACGACAGCGAGGATGCCGAGCGCAACTTCGAGCAGCAGGTGCAGTACACGCCGTTCACCTCCTTCGCGAACGTCACGGGGCTGCCGGCGATCACGCTGCCGGTCGCTCAGACCGAGACCGGGCTCCCCATGGGCGTGCAACTGATCGGTCGCCCGGGCGGAGAGGCGACACTGCTCTCGATCGGCGCCCAGCTGGAGCGTCGCCTGCGGTGGCAGGATCGTCATCCGCCGCAGTGGTGAGGCAGGTTTTCTAGGCGGGAACTCCGGCGAGCGTCGCGCTCGCCTCCCACAGGGCGCGCGCCATTTCCGGGGTGTGCGCTCGCCCCTGGATGTGCCCGAACGGTCTCAGGTGATCGAAGTAGGTGCCGCTCGGCACCCCGGTGTCGCGCGCTGAGGCGAGGTGGATGAGCGGCGCAGCCCCCTGTACCGGCCGCAGCCCGATCCTGCGGCCGCTGATCGCCGCCGCGAAGCGTATGAGGATGTTGTCCGCACCGAAATTCGTTGCAACGTACCCCGGGTGAAAGGAATACGCCTCGAGGCCGGTGCGGCGGGCGAGCTCTTCGATGAAGAGGATCGTCTCGATCTTGCTCGTGCCGTAGGCCCGCCATCCGCCGAGCCAGGCGCGGCGCTCGAAGCCGAGGTCGTCGAGGTCGAGCCGCCCGAACAGGTTCGCGACGCTCGCGGTCGAGATCACGCGGGCGTTGCTCCGCGTGAGCACGGGAAGCAGCAGGGTCGTCAGCAGGAACGGCGCGAGGTGATTCGACTGGAAGGTGCGCTCGAAACCGTCCGGCGTGACGGCGCGCTTCCGGGTCAGGCCGCCCGCGTTGTTCGCGAGCACGTCGATGCGGTCGTAGCGCTCCTGGAGGGCATGCGCGAGGGCGCGCACCTCATCCAGGCGGTCGAAGTCCGCGATGAACGGCGTGCCACCGACGGATGCGGCAACGGATTTCGTGCGTTCCGGGTTCCGGCCGACGATGGCGAGCTCCGCACCGCGTGAGGCAAGCACCGTTGCGGCCGCTGCGCCGATTCCCGAGCTTGCCCCGGTGATGACCATCGTCGTGCCGGAGAGATCTCGCAGTGAGTCGTCCATGGCTCGTTTTTAGCATGGTTGGTTTCCGGCACTACTGGTTTCCGGCGCCCGGCTGCGGCCCAGCGGCACCCAATACAGTGGGTGCATGGCTGTCACCGCGTCCCGTGTCGCCATGGTGTCGATGCATACCTCGCCCGTGGCGACCGCGGGGAGCGGGGATGCCGGCGGGATGAACGTGGTCATTCTCGAGGTGGCGAAGGGCCTGGCCGCGCGAGGCGTTCGGGTGGACCTGCTGACCCGGGCATCCGCCGCACCGGCGGTCACAGAGATCGCCGACGGCGTGACGCTGCGAGAGCTCCCGGCCGGGCCACCGACCATGTTGCCGAAGAGCGCGCTGCCGACCGTGGTCGACGAGTTCGGCGAGGCCGTCGCCGCGCTCGCGAGGAGTGCAGACGGCGGATATGACCTCATCCACGCCCATTACTGGCTGAGCGGGCTGGCCACCCTGCCTGTCGCGCTCGAGCAGGGAATTCCGCTCGTGCAGAGTTTCCACACCATCGCGGCGATGAAGAACCGCCACCTTGCGGCGGGGCAGAGTGCGGAGCCGGAGCTGCGGGTGCGCACGGAGATGTTTCTCGCGGGTCAGGCCGCGGCCATCATCGCCGGGTCGGCCGCCGTCGTCACGAACCTCATCGACGACGTGCGCGCGCCCGCCGATCGCATCTGGGTGATTCCGCCCGGCGTCGATGTCGAGCTGTTCCGTCCGACCCGCGCGGTGAGTGCGGGGGAGCGGATGCGCGCGAAGCTCGGTATTGCCGAGGGCCGGCCGGTGCTCGTTGTCGCCGCGCGCATCCAGCCGCTCAAGGACCAGGAGCTCGCCATTCGAGCCTTTGCGGAGGTGCACGCGCTTCGCGGCTGGGCGCCCGTGCTCGTGCTCGCCGGCGTCGAGACCCCGGGTGAGGAGGCCTACGGCCGGATGCTGCGGGAACTCGCCGCGAGCCTGGGCGTCGCTGGCGACGTGCGCTTCGTCGGCGCGCTGTCGAGGCCAGAGCTCGCGGACCTGTTCGCGATGGCGAGTCTCACGCTCGTGCCGTCGCACTCCGAGACCTTTGGTCTCGTCGCGCTGGAGTCCGCGGCGAGCGGAACACCCGTCGTCGGCTACCACACGGGCGGCCTCGTCGAGGCGATTTCCGACGGCGTCTCGGGAGTGCTGGTCGACTCGCGTGATCCCCGCGAATGGGCCAGCGAGATCGCGCTCCTGCTCTCGGACCAGCGCAGGCTCGAAGGCCTGCAGTTCTCCGCGCGTCACCACGCGCTCGGCTTCACCTGGGGCGCGACGACCACCGCGCTTCTCGGCGTGTATGCGAGCCTTCAGGCCGCGTCTCAGTCCGGTCGGCCGTAGGTCTCCAACAGGCGCAGCCAGAGCTCGCTCATCGTCGGGTACGACGGCACGGCGTGCCAGAGCCGAGCGAGCGGAACCTCACCGACCACCGCGACGGTCGCGGCGTGGATCATCTCCGCGACGTCCTGGCCGACGAGCGTGACGCCGAGGATCACCTGGCGTTTCTCGTCGACGACCATGCGGGCCTGGCCCGTGTAGTGATCGGCCTGGAGCGACGCCCCAGCCACCCAGCCGATGGCGTAGTCGACGACCCGGATGTCGTAGCCGGCCTTCTCTGCGGCCTCGGCGGTCAGACCGACGGAGGCCACCTCCGGGTCGGTGAAGGTCACCTGGGGCACGGCGGCGTGGTCTGCGGTCGCGACGTGCATGCCCCACGGAGCGTCGTCCACGGTCTTCCCGAGGGCGCGGGCGGCGATCACGTCTCCCGCTGCGCGCGCCTGGTACTTGCCCTGGTGGGTGAGCAGGGCGCGGCGGTTGACGTCGCCGCAGGCGTAGAGCCAGTCGAAGCCGTCGACGAGCAGGGTGTCGTCGGTGTGCAGCCAGTCGCCCGGGGTGAGGCCGATCGTCTCGAGTCCCAGGTCACTCGTGCGAGGAACGCGCCCGGCCGCCACGAGCACCTCGTCCGCCGTCACTGTGCTGTCGTCGCTGAGCTGCAGGGTCACGCCGCGGTCGTCTCGGGTGACGCTCACGGGGGAGACGCCGAGCGCGACGGTTGCGCCCAGCTCGCGCAGGGCATCCGCCACCATGTCGCCCGCAAAGGGCTCGGCGCCGGAGAGCAGCCCGCTGCGCGCGATGAGCGTGACCTCGGTGCCGAAGCCCGCGTACGCCGTGGCCATCTCGGTGGCGACGACCCCGCCGCCGATGATCGCGAGTCGCTTCGGGGCCTCCTGCGCGCTCGTGGCGTCGCGGCTCGTCCACGGCGAGGCGTCAGCGAGGCCGGGCACATCGGGCAGCCTCGCATCGGAGCCGACGCTCACGGCGACCGCGTGCATCGCGGTGAGGATCGTGACCGTGCCGTCATCCGCCGTGACGGTGACCTCCTTCGGCGCGGTGAACCTCGCGTGTCCGCGAACGAGATCGATGCCCGCCCCTGCGACCCAGTCCACCTGGCTCTGGTCGTCCCAGTCGTGGGTGAAGCTGTTGCGCCTCGCGAAGACGGCGGACACGTCGAGCGTGCCGGTCACGGCCTGCTTGGCCCCGTCGAGCCTCTGGGCCGCACGCAGCGCCATCCCGCTGCGCAGGAGCGCCTTCGACGGCATGCAGGCCCAGTAGGAGCAGTCACCGCCGACCAGTTCACTCTCCACGATGACGGCGCTGAGTCCGCCCTGTACTGCTCGATCGGCGATGTTCTCCCCGACGGCTCCGGCTCCGACAACGATGAGGTCGTACTCTCGATTCGACATCGTTTGAGGCTACTCCCCGAGCTCCCGCTAAGCCCGTGCGCGGATGCGGTCAGCGGCCGACGAAGGTTGCCGTCTGCCTGGTCAGGAAGGCTTCCATGCCGATGCGGGCGTCCTCGCTTGCGACGAGCTTCACGAGCTCTGGCTGCAACCGTTCCTCGGCCGCCGCTTCACCATCCCGCACCGCGATGCGGGCGTTCGCCAGCGCGGCCTGCACGGCGAGCGGGGCCTGGGCGGCGATGCGCTGGGCCAGCTCGAGTCCGCGGGCATACTGCTCGCCGTCCGGCACGACCTCCTGCACGAGGCCGATGCGGTGCGCCTCTGCGGCGTCGAAGGTGTCTCCGGTGAGGATCCACCGCATCGCGTTGCCCCAGCCGACCGCTCGAGGGAAGCGAAGAGTCGCGCCACCGAAGGGGAGGATGCCGCGGGCGACCTCGATCTGCGCGAACGAGGTCGACTCTGCCGCGACCGCGATGTCGCTCGCGAGCATGAGCTCGATCCCGAGCGTGAGACAGATGCCCTGCACCGCGATCACCACGGGTTTGCTCAGCTGCGTACCGCTGACCTGCCACGGGTTGATTCCCCCCTCCGGCACGATGTCGAGCCCACCGGCTCCGATGCGCGGACCCACGTCCGCGAGGTCGAGCCCGCCGGTGAAGTGGTCGCCGTGGGCGTAGACGAATCCCGCCCGCAGCTCTGGGTCACGCTCGAGCTCCCCGTACGCCAGCGAGAGTTCCTGCAGCATCGGGAAGTCGGTGGCGTTGCGCTTCTCCGGCCGGTTGAAGCCGATGAGAAGCACGTGCCCGTCGCGGTCGAGGGTGATGCGTGAGTCCGTCATGCGCTCCAGCCTAGGTGAGCGGACAGCGCGGTTGTCGGCGCTTCAAAGGGGTGCTTATGGATGGTGATATGATGAATTGATAAAGTCATCATCATAACCCTCACGAGGGGCGACACGAATGCAGACGGGGGAGTGCGGTGAGCACGTTCGACGCATCTTCGGGGGCACAGCAGCCGCTGTATGAGGTCAAGGCCAATCTGTTCAAGGGGCTTGCCCATCCGGTGCGCGTGCGCGTGCTTGAGGTGCTCTCGGCCTCGAGCAGGGTATCGGTCTCGGAGCTCCTCGCCGACACCGGGTTGGAGGCGTCGCACCTTTCCCAGCACCTTGCCGTCCTCCGGCGGCACAACCTCGTGGTTGCCGAGCGGCAGGCCAGCCAGGTGTTCTACTCGCTGGCCTATCCGCAGGTCGCCGGCCTGCTGTCCGTGGCTCGCACCCTGCTGATCGAGATCCTCGAGAGGACCCAGAAGCAACTTGAGTCGACAGTGGGACCTTCTCCGGCATCGATCGGTGTCGATGAGGGCGCTGCGGTGACGCGGTGAGGGCGCTGCGCTCCCTGCTCGCTCTCCTGCCGAGCTGGGAAGACTATCACTCCGTGCGACGGACGTGGCGAGGGGACGTCGTCGCGGGCATCACTGTGGGGATCGTGGCGCTGCCACTGGCCCTGGCGTTCGGAGTGAGCTCGGGCGCGGGTGCCGAGAGCGGACTCGTCACGGCGATCGTCGCCGGCGTGATCGCGGCCGTCTTCGGCGGATCGAACATCCAGGTGTCGGGGCCGACCGGAGCAATGGTCGTCGTGCTCGGCCCCGTCGTCGCCGCCCACGGGGCCGGAACCGTCGCGCTCGTGAGCCTCATGGCCGGTGTGATCGTCGTGCTGGGCGGAATCATGAGACTCGGCCGAGTCGTCTCATACATTCCCTGGCCTGTCATCGAGGGCTTCACCCTCGGCATCGCGGTGATCATCTTTCTCCAGCAGGTTCCCGCCGCCGTCGGAACCGAACCGCGCCCCAGGAGCGCGGCATTCGTCGCTGCGGTGCAGGCTTTCGGAGACATCGACTGGGCGAGCGTCGCGTGGCCCGTTGCCGCGGTGCTGACCGTGGTTCTCGTGATGCTCGTGGCGCCCCGCATCCACCCGCAGCTACCGGGTTCTCTCATCGCGATCGTCCTGGTGGCCGTCGTCGCAAACCTGGCGGGCCTTCCGCTTGCCAGGATCGGCACGCTCCCGGGCTCGCTTCCCGCGCCGGCGCTGCCAGCCGCGGAGACGACGACGATGCTCTCCCTTGTCGGTGCTGCGTGCACCGTCGCCGCGCTCGCCGCAATCGAGTCGTTGCTGTCGGCCCGAGTGGCCGCTTCCATCTCGGATACCGGTCCGTACGATGGCGACAGGGAACTCGTCGGGCAGGGTCTCGCTTCGATCGCTTCCGGGATCTTCGGCGGCATGCCCGCGACCGGGGCAATCGCGCGCACGGCCGTGAACATCCGCTCCGGTGGGCGCACTCGCCTCGCGGCGATCATGCACGCGGTCGTGCTGATCGGAGTCGTCTACCTTGCTGCGGGTGCCGTGTCGCAGATCCCGCTCGCCGCGCTCTCCGGCGTACTGATGGTCACCGCATGCCGAATGGTCTCGCTGAGAACCGTGCGGAGCATCATCGGTTCGACGAGGTCAGACACCGCGACCTTCATCGTCACCGCGCTGATCACGGTGTCTTTCGACCTCATCGTCGCGGTCGGGATCGGCATAGCCATTGCCGCGTTCTTCGCCCTCCGGGCGCTCTCGCAGTCTGCGGGAGTGCACCGCGAAGAACTTCCGGGGCCAACCCGGCCGGGGGACGAGCGCGTCGCGCTGTTCCGTCTCGACGGTGCTCTCTTCTTCGGCGCGGCCGACCGCATGCTCGAACGGGTGACGCGGATCAGCAATGTCTCCGTGGTCATCATTCGGATGTCGCAGCTGCAGGTGCTCGACGCAACCGGAGCTCGCGTGGTCACCGAGATGATCCACGAGCTCGAACGACGGGGGATCACCGCGCTGGTCAAGGGAATCCAGCCCAGGCACCTGAAACTGTTGACGCACGTGGGCGTCATCGCGTCACTGCGTCACCAGAATCACCTGTTCTCTGACCTCGACTCCGCTATCGAACACGCCAGAAGTCACGTCCGGCGCGCCGAACCCACGGCGGTGCGTTAGGACTTCTCGGCGCGCCAGGGTTACGCGGTAATGGCGCCCACGATGCGCAGGATGCTGCCCATGCCGTCCGAGACGGCGTCCGGCGATGCGGGGGCGAATCCCGCGATCCCCGCACCGGCGAGCGGCAGTGCAGCCCTCGCCGCGGCGATCACCTCGAGCACAGTCGCCAGCGACAGGCCGAAGGGCACCGGGTCGCTGACCCCGTCGAACTCCGCGGGGTCGAGCACGTCGAGATCCACGTGGATGTAGACCGAGCGGGCGCCACTCGCAGCCAGGGCGGCGGTCACCGACTTCGCGTCAACATCCTGCGAGGTGAGCACGCGGACGCCGCTCGTCGCCAGATACTCGCTCTCGCCCTCATCGACGCTGCGGATGCCCGCGACAATCGTGTGCGCGGGCTCGAGCGGCGAGGTGGGCACGAGCGCCTCGACACCATCGCCGAGCAGCGTGCGAAGCACCATCCCGGTGAATGCGCCAGATGGCGACGACTCCGGAGTGTTGAGGTCCGGATGCGCATCCAGCCAGATCATGGCCATCGGGTCCTGGGACCATTGGGCATGCTGCACCGCCGCCAGCTCTACGCCGCAGTCGCCACCGATCGTGATGACGGGTCCGTGGAGCTTCGCGAGGGCCTTGGCCATCGATCCGCACACCTGGTCGATCGAGCTGAGGCGATGAACGAGTGTTCCCTCGTTGCTTCCCGCGCCGAGCGGCACGTCCACCGTCACCGTGGATGCTGAGGGCAGATCGCCACGGATCGCCTCGGCTCCGTCGACGAGTCGCATCGCGCGCGACGAGCCGGATCCCTGCCACTGCGGTACGACGAGAAAGGTAGATGGCACGAAGCCATTCTGCGTGCTTCGTGCCATCCGGTCTACTTACCGCGCGTCGCGAGCGCGAGGTTCGCCCTGAGCTCCTCCGCGTTCTGGCGCACGACGTAGGCGGGCCGGTCGCGCTCGACGCGCCAGCTCTCGGAGAGCGGGCCGATGTTGACGGTGTCGAAACCGAACTCGTCGTAGAGCTTCGTGACGAGTTCGACGGCCTCCGCGCTGTCACCAGCGGTGGCGAGAGCTCGCCTGTTCTCTGACCCAGCCAGGGTTCCGTCTGTCGTGATGTCCGCGGCGAAGATGTGATTGAAACCCTTGGCGACCTTCGAGGTCGGCAGATGTTCCTGGAGCATGCCGGTGACGGTGGCCGTCTCGTCGTCGAGCTGCGCGATGTGCCCATCGCGCTCCCAGTAGTAATTGTTGGTGTCGATGACGATCTTGCCCGCGAGCGGCGCGACCGGAACCGCCGTGTAGGCCTTGAGCGGAATCGTCACGACGGCGAAGTCCGCGGCCTCTGCTGCCTCGGCAGGCGTCGCGGCGCGCGCGTGCGGCCCGAGCTCCGCAATGAGCTCACTGAGGGTCTCCGGGCCACGCGAGTTGCTCATCACGACGTCGTAGCCGTGCGCCACCGCCGCTCGTGCGATCTGGCCGCCGATGTGTCCTGAACCGATGAATCCGATGGTTGTCATGCTCGTCGCAACGGATGCGGCGGCCGATTTCTTCCCTCGGCGGCGGAGTTTCGCCGGCTCAGTTCTCGATCGAGAGCTTCATCCTGCGGCGGATGTCCGCAAGCTGCTTCGTGAGTTCCTCCGGCAGCCTCTCCTCGAAGCGGGAGAAGAACTTCTCGGTGTCGTCGAGTTCGGGGAGCCAGGCCTCGGCGTCGATGTCGAAGAGCTCGTTCCACTGCCTGGCGCTGACATCCAGGCCCTCGAGGTCGATGCCGCCGTCCACGGGCTTCCAGCCCAGCGGGGTGTCCGCCGCGGGGGTCTTGCCGTCGACGCGTCCGAGGATCCACTCGAGCACTCGCGCGTTCTCCGCGAACCCGGGCCAGAGGAAGCCGCCGTCCGCGCCCCTGCGGAACCAGTTCACCTGGAAGATCTTCGGGGCACCGCCGCTCTCGCGCAGCTTCTGGCCGACCTCCAGCCAGTGCGACCAGTGGTCGGCCATGTTGTAGCCGCAGAACGGCATCATGGCGAAGGGGTCGCGGCGCAGTTCGCCGACGACCCCTTCCGCCGCTGCAGTGCGCTCGGATGAGACGGTCGCGCCAACGAACACGCCGTGCTCCCAGTTCCGTGCCTCAACGACAAGGGGAACGTTGCTTGCGCGCCTGCCTCCGAAGATGATGGCGTCGATGACCACGCCATTCGGGTCATCCCATTCGTCGGAGATTGTGGGGCACTGGGCCGCGGAGACGGTGAACCGTGAGTTCGGGTGGGCCGCAGGACGTCCGGATGTCGGGGTCCAGTCGTTGCCCTCCCAGTCGACCAGGTGCTCGGGGGGAGTGTCGGTCATCCCCTCCCACCACACGTCGCCGTCGTCGCGCAGCGCGACATTGGTGAAGATCGTGTTGCCCCACATGGTCTCCATGGCCGCGGCATTGGTCTTCTCGCTCGTGCCGGGGGCGACGCCGAAGAAGCCCGCCTCCGGGTTGATCGCGCGGAGCCGACCGTCGGCGTCGGGGAACAGCCAGGCGATGTCGTCGCCGATCGTCTCGACCTTCCAGCCCGGGATGGTCGGGCGCAGCATGGCGAGATTGGTCTTGCCGCAGGCGGAGGGGAATGCCGCGACGACGTGGAAGACGCGGCCGCGCGGGTTGGTGACCTTGAGGATGAGCATGTGCTCCGCGAGCCATCCCTCGTCGCGCGCGATCACCGAGGCGATACGCAGCGCAAACGCCTTCTTGCCGAGGAGCGCGTTGCCGCCGTAGGAGGATCCGAACGACCAGATCTCCCTGGTCTCCGGAAAGTGCGAGATGTACTTCGTGTCGTTGCTCGGCCACGGCACGTCGGCCTCGCCTGCGGCCAGCGGGGCACCGACGCTGTGGACGGCGGGAACCCACTCGGTGCCCGGCGTGATCAGCTCGAGAGCCGCGGAACCCATCCGGGTCATGATGCGCATGCTCGCGACGACGTAGGGGGAGTCGGTGACCTGCACGCCGAGCCGCGCGTACGGGCTGCCGAGCGGGCCCATCGAGAAGGGGATGACGTACATCGTGCGTCCGCGCATGCTGCCGGAGAAGAGCGCGTGCAGCGTGGCCCTCATCTCGTCGGGCTGGCGCCAGTTGTTCGTCGGCCCGGCATCCGCTTCCTTCACCGAGCAGATGAAGGTGCGGGCCTCGACCCTGGCGACGTCGCTCGCGGTGCTGCGGGCGAGAAAGCTGTACGGACGGAATTCAGGATTGACCTTGGTGAGCGTGCCGCTCGCGATGAGCTCACGGGTGATGTCGTCGTACTCCTTGGCGGAGCCGTCGCACCAGACGACGCGGTCGGGGATGGTCAGTGCCGCGATCGAGTCGACCCAGGCGGCGACATCGAGTGGAACGGCCGGTGCGTCTTCGTCGTAGTCGCGCTCGTCGTCGTGGGCGCGCCCCGTGGGAACGGCGGCGTCTGCCGGGCGAGTGGGTGTGAGAGTCATGGCAGTCCCTCCTGTAGTCGGGCCAAGAATCGGCTTGTTCTTCCACCATGCGTGCATATCGGGATGTTTTTTAAAGAAATAGCTGGAAAGAATGGCTATTTTTTCGCTAGGGTGAATTTCATGACCGATCTTGCGACCCTGGGTCAACGCATTCGCCACTACCGCAGCGCCGCGGGCCTCACCCTCGACCAGCTCGGGGTACAGGTGGGCATCGCCGGCAGCCAGCTCTCGCTCATGGAGAACGGTCGGCGGGAGCCCAGGCTCTCGCTGCTGCAGTCGATCTCCGCGTCGCTCGGCATCGAGGTCTCCGACCTGCTCGACTCGACGCCTCCCACTCCGCGAGCCGCTCTCGAGATCGAACTCGACCACATGCAGCACAGTGCGGTGTACGCGGGGCTGGGGCTGCCGAGCATCCGCCCGTCACGGTCGATGTCGGACGACACGCTCGAGGCACTGCTCGGCCTGCATCGCGAGCTGGCCCGCCGTGCCCGCCAGGCGATCGCGACGCCCGAGGAGGCGAGGCGCGCGAACACCGAGCTGCACCAGTACATGCGCACCCAGAACAACCACCTGCCCGAGATCGAGGAGCTCGCCGAGGAGAGCCTGCGCGGCGTCGGGCACACGACCGGGGCTCTCACCCACCGCGAGGTGAGCCTCATGGCCAAGAAGCTCGGCTTCGAGCTCATCTTCGTGAACGACCTGCCGCACTCCACCCGCTCCGTCACCGACCTCGAGAACGGACGAATCTACCTGCCGCCGGCCTCGATTCCCGGCGGTCACGGACTGCGATCCATGGCCCTGCAGGCTCTCGCCCACCGCCTGCTCGGTCACAAGGAGCCGGACAGCTACGCGGAGTTCCTGCGGCAGCGCCTCGAGATCAACTACTACGCCGCATCCTGCCTCATGCCGCTGCGCCAGTCCGTCGACTTTCTCACGGCGGCCAAGAACGACCGCAACCTCGCGATCGAGGACTTCCGCGACGCCTTCGGGGTCACGCACGAGGCCGCGGCGCTGCGCTTCACGAACCTCGCGACGACGCACCTCGACATGACCGTGCACTTCCTGCGGGTCGGCGAGGACGGCGCGCTGTACAAGGGCTACGAGAACGACGGACTCCGGATGCCCACGGACGTCACGGGGTCGACCGAGGGCCAGCTGGTCTGCCGACACTGGAGCGCCCGCATCGCGTTCGCGCGCACGAACCGCACCACCGAGCTGTACCAGTACACGGACACCCCGACCGGAACCTACTGGTGCTCCACCCAGACCGGAACCGGCTCCAAGGAGGAGTTCTCGATCACCTTCGGTGTGCCGTTCGCCGATGCCAAATGGTTCCGCGGCCGTGAGACGACGAACCGGGAGCAGTCCAGCTGCCCCGACCTGAGCTGCTGCAGGCGCCCGGACACCGAGCTCTCGAAGCGCTGGGCGCACAAGGCATGGCCGAGTGCGCGGCTGCACGCGCACATCCTGTCACCGCTGCCATCGGGTACCTTCCCCGGCGTCGACGACACCGAGTTGTACGCGTTCCTCGACGAGCACTCCGGCGACACGCACTGAGGTACCCGCTGGATAGTCCTATGGATGTCAAGCGGGAGTGAGGTCGGTTTTGAGGGCGTGGAAGACTTCGCGGGCGACGTAGCGTTTGAGGGCTCTGATGGTGT
>NZ_JBELOA010000009.1:0-37303 GCF_040227205.1 Parafrigoribacterium humi
AGTCACGAAGACCTCCGGTTTCAGATGTGAGCTTGGTAACCCACATCGTGCCGGAGGTCTTCGCTAACTCAAACGTTCACAACGTCCCTGGGAACTACAACTAGGCGAGCACGCCCGTGAGCGTGCCCCGATCCGTCTCCGGTCACGGGCCGTAACGGAATGCCTGAGCCTCCCGGGCCGTTGTTACCATTCGAACTGTCCGCGCTAATTCGCAGTGCCGACCATCATCCCCGGATTCGTCCACCACGGATTCGCAAGTCAGGAACACCATGAAGATCAGAACGCTTTCCATCGCCGTCGTCGCCGCAGCCGCCATCGTGCTCAGCGGATGCTCGGCCGGCACCACCACATCCGCCTCGACGACCTCGACGACCGCCGCAACCGGTGCACTCGCGAAGGTGCAGAAAGCGGGCGTTCTGACCTTCGCCACGGAGGGTACCTACCGCCCGTTCAGCTACCACGACGGAGGCTCGGGCAAGCTCATCGGCTATGACGTCGAGGTCGCAGAAGCCGTCGCGAAGCAGCTCGGCGTCAAGGCCAAGTTCGAAGAGACCCAGTGGGACGCGATCTTCGCGGGCCTCGAGGCCCACCGTTTCGACGTCATCGCCAACCAGGTGTCGATCACCCCCGAGCGCGAGGCCAAGTACGAGTTCTCGACGCCGTACACCGTTTCGACCGGCGTCATCGTCGACAAGTCGAGCAACGACAAGATCCACTCCTTCGCTGACCTCAAGGGCGTGACGGTTGCACAGTCGCTCACGAGTTCCTTCTACACGCTGGCCCAGCAGAACGGCGCAGACATCCAGGCCGTCGCGGGGTGGGCAGAGGCCGTCGCCAACGTGCGGAACGGGCGCGTGGAAGCCACCATCAACGACAAGCTCACCTGGCTTGACTACAAGAAGCAGGGCCAGGCAGACGGACTCAAGGTTGCGGCCGAAAGCCCCGACACGTCGAAGAGCGCCTTCGCCTTTGCCAAGGGCAGCGAGACTCTCGTCAAGGCCGTCGACAAGGCCCTCGGCGCCCTCCGTGCCGACGGAACCCTCGCGAAGATCTCTGACAAATACTTCGGGGATGACGTCAGCAAGTAACGCGCGCGCCACGGCTCAGTAGTCTGGTTCCTATGGATCCTTCGGCGTGGAACCTCGTCCTGAACTCGCTCTGGCCGATCGTCCAGGGCGCGCTCGTGGGCACGATCCCGCTTGCGCTCGCATCCTTCGCGATCGGACTCGTGATCGCGGTCGGCATCGCACTCATGCGGTTGTCGAAGAACACGTTGATCTCTGGCATCGCCCGCGTTTACATCTCGGTCGTGCGTGGAACTCCACTGCTCGTGCAGCTGTTCGTGATCTTCTACGGCCTGCCGTCGCTCGGGGTCGTGATCGATCCATGGCCGAGCGCCGTCGTCGCATTCTCGATCAACGTCGGCGGCTACGGTGCAGAGGTCGTGCGTGCAGCGATCCTCTCGGTGCCCAAGGGACAGTGGGAGGCGGCCTACATGATCGGGATGTCGCATCGACGTGCACTCACCCGCATTATCCTGCCGCAGGCCGCGAGGGTGTCTGTGCCGCCGCTGTCCAACACCTTCATCAGCCTCGTCAAGGACACTTCGCTTGCGTCGCTCATCCTCGTGACGGAGCTGTTCCGCGAGGCCCAGAAGGTCGCGGCATTCAGCGGAGACTTCATGCTCCTCTACCTCGAGGCGGCGCTCGTCTACTGGATCGTCTGC
This sequence comes from Parafrigoribacterium humi, assembly GCF_040227205.1. Taxonomy (NCBI): domain Bacteria; kingdom Bacillati; phylum Actinomycetota; class Actinomycetes; order Micrococcales; family Microbacteriaceae; genus Parafrigoribacterium; species Parafrigoribacterium humi. The sequence continues at coordinate 1,727 of NZ_JBELOA010000009.1, forward strand.
GTGGTGCTGGCCTCGGGCCAGGGCCTGCTCGAGAAGCGATTGGATCGCTATGTCGCCCACTGAGACCTCGCCAGGCACTGCGGATGCCGCTGCCGCACTTCTCAGCATCCGCGGACTCCACAAGAGCTTCGGCTCCACCCCCGTGCTCAGGTCCATCGACCTGAGTGTCGCCCGCGGCGAGGTCCTGGTGCTCATCGGACCGTCCGGATCGGGCAAGACCACGCTGCTGCGCTGCCTGAACGGGCTCGAGGTCGCAGACGGCGGTGTCGTGGAGGTCGCCGGCGCGCTCTCGATCGACTTCGCCACGACCCCGCCGAAAAAGCAGCTCGACGCGCTGCGTGACCGCTCCGCGATGGTGTTCCAGCACTACAACCTGTTCCCGCACATGACGGTACTGGAGAACATCGTCGAGGGCCCGATCACGGTGCAGCGTCGCCCGCGTGCCGAAGCCACGGCGGACGCGCTCGCGCTGCTCGATCGCGTCGGCCTCGCAGACAAGCGGGACAGTCGCCCGTTCGAACTCTCCGGCGGCCAGCAGCAGCGGGTGGGTATCGTGCGCGCGCTCGCGCTCAAGCCGCAGCTGCTTCTGTTTGACGAGCCGACATCCGCGCTCGACCCCGAACTCGTCGGTGACGTGCTCGGGCTCATGAAGGAGCTTGCGCTCGAGGGCTGGACGATGGTCATCGTCACGCACGAGCTGCAGTTCGCGCGGGAGGTCGCCCACGAGGTCGCGTTCGTCGATGACGGGGTGATCGTGGAACACGACAGCCCGGAGCACCTGTTCAGCGCGCCCCAGCACGAACGCACCAAGCAGTTCCTGCACCGCCTGCTGTTCCCGTTCTAGGCATACGCTCTCGGCGCTCCCGCGCGAGTCGGCGTAGCGTGGAGGGGGATCATGACAGAAACCATCTTCACGATCGGTCACTCCACGCGGGCGATCGACGAGTTCCTCCGCCTCCTGCACGTGCACGGTGTGCAGAGGGTCGTGGATGTGCGCACGATCGCCAAATCGCGCCACAATCCGCAGTTCGCGGAATCCGAACTCGCGTCGAGCCTCTCGGCCGACGGCCTGGGGTACGAGCGTCTGGAATCGCTCGGGGGCCTGCGCCATTCGAGCGCGGGGTTCGAGTCCGTCAACGGCGCCTGGCGTAACGCCTCGTTCCGCAGCTACGCCGATTACATGCAGACCGACGCCTTCGACGCGGGCCTGGCAGAACTCATCGCACTCGGCGAGAGGGAAAGGGTCGCAATCATGTGCGCGGAAGCAGTACCGTGGCGCTGTCATCGATCCCTGATCGGCGATGCCCTGCTCGTGCGCGGGATTGCGGTGCGCGACATCATGAGCGAAAAGGCGGCCAGACCACACGAGCTGACCAGGTTCGCCAGGGTCGACGGCCTGCGCGTCACCTACCCGCCGCAAAATTCCACAGTCAGCCGCAGTGAACAGGAGCAACAGAAACCATGACCGACACCGCCGCCAGCATTCCGGAGGATCTCACCGACCTGCTCGAACGACCGCTCTTCGGCATCCTGGGCACGATCCGGCCGAACGACACCGTGCAGGTCAACCCGATGTGGTTCCAGTACGACGGCGAGCACATCCGCTTCACCCACACGACCAAGCGCGCCAAGTTCCACAACCTGCAGCGCAATCCCTCGATGAGCCTCGCCGTGCTCGACCCAGACGACCCGATGCGCTATCTCGAGCTGCGGGGCAGGCTGGTCGAGGTCATTCCGGATCCGACGGGCGCGTTCTACGTGGTCCTCGGCAAGCGCTACGGCAACGCGCAGCAGGAGCCACCCGCAGACAGCCCGGATCGCGTGATCCTGGTGATGAGCATCGAGAAGGTGGGCCGCCACTGACGCTCGCGCGGTTCGGCGCTGTGCGGTTCAGTCCTGGACTGGGATGCTCGCGGTGTCGTCGTAGCGCCGCTCGCGTCGCGGAATGAAGGCGGCCACGATCACGCCGGCGAGCGTCACCGCAGATCCGAGGATGAACACGAGCCGGAACGCGTCTGCCGTAGGGATGTCGATGCCGCCCGAGCGCACGAAGTCGGATGACAGGATCACGCCGACCACGGATGCCGCGACGGTCGAGCCCAGGGTGCGCATGACCGAGTTGAGCCCGTTGGCCGCCGCCGTCTCGCTCGGCGGCACGGAGTGCATGATGAGCGTCGGCATCGCAGCATAGGCGAATCCGACCCCGACGCCGACGAGCGTCGAGATCAGGATGACGTGCCACACCTCGCTCATGAGCAGCGTGCCGACGGCGAAGCTCACGGCGATGACGGCGCCTCCGAGGATGAGGCTCGTGCGTGGGCCACGCGCGTTCGACAGCCGGGCCGCGACCGGCGAAAGCAGGAACATCACGATGCCGAGCGGCATCAGGCACAGGCTCGCGATCAGCAGCGACTGGCCGAGTCCAACTCCCGTCGTGGTCGGCGCCTCGAGGAGCACGGGCAGGGCCGCCGTGGTGATGAAGAAGGCGAAGCCGACCGCGATCGAGGCAAGGTTGGTGAGGAGCACGGGGCGTCTGCCCGCGACTCGCAGGTCGATGAGCGGATCGTGCGTCCTCAGCTCCAACCAGCCCCAGCCGACCAGCACGAGCACGCCACCACCGAGCAGGCCCAGCGTCAGCGGGCTCGACCAGCCCCACTCTCCGCCCTTGGAGATGGACAGCAGTATCCCCACGAGTGCGATCGCGAACAGCACGGAACCAAGGAAGTCGAACCGACCGGATGTCTTGAGGGTGCTCACCGGGATGATCCAGAGGACCAGTGCGATCACTCCGACACTGAGCACGGCAGCGAGCCAGAACAGGTAGTGCCAGTCGAGGGTCTGGGCGATGACCGCGGCGATCGGCAGGCCGACCGCGCCACCGACTCCGAGCGTCGCGCTCACGATTGCCACGGCGGCACCGAGGCTCTTCGGGTGGATCACGTCTCGCAGGATGCTGATGCCGAGCGCGATCACGCCGAGTCCGACGCCCTGCAGCGACCGTCCGACGATCATGGGAACGAGCGTGTCCGAGAGCGCGCACACCACAGACCCGACCGCCATGATCGACAGCAGGATGAGCACGATGAAGCGCTTCCCGTACATGTCGCCGAGCCTGCCGCTGATCGGTGTCGTGATCGCGGCGGCGAGCAGTGTGGCGATGAGCACCCAGGACGAGTCTGCGAGGTTAGTCGTGAGCAGCCTCGGAAGCTCGGGGATGACCGGCGTGACGAGCGTCTGCATGAAGGCGGCGACGAGTCCGCTGCCCGCGAGAACTCCGATCATCGCGCGATCGCTGGGGAGGCGGGTCAGACGCCGTCTCTGCCGAGGGGTGAGTGAGCTCTCCGCGTCTGCGTCATCCGGTTCATCGCCGGGAGGTGCTGGGACGGAAGCCATGGACCAACACTAGTCAGCGCATCCGCCCATGCCACCACCGCCGCTCGCGGCCACAGCGTCAGCGCGACAGCGTATTGACACCCCAGTCGTCCACCCGCCAGTCGATCCACCCGTTGATGCGCTGGAGGCTCACCTCGACCTGGTAGCTCTTCCCGTTGCTCGAACGACCCGTGCAGGTGAAGCTCTGCCCCACGAGAATGGGCGGCGTGGCAGGGCAGGAGGCCTCGAGCTCCGCGCCGGTCGCCGCGGCATCCGCGGCGATGGACTGCTCGGCCTGCGCGCTGAATGCCGCGGGCGCGGAGGCGATCAGCATGCCGGGAACCGCGAGCACAGAGCCCAGGCTGAGCAGTGCGAGTGCGACCCAGACCAGGAGCGGCCCGAAACCGCGCCCGGTCGTGCGCGTGAGCACCATGGCCCGCACGAACAGGTAGATCGGGGCGGTGAGTAAGGACCACGTCCAGTGCGCCGGCCGGGCGATTCCTTTGCCTCGCAGCAGGCGATGGTCGGCAATCGCGAGGACGATCGTCGCGAGAGAGAGCACGGCGAGAATCGCGGGCATGAGCGGTTCCGTGCCCTGGGTCGATCCGAGGCCGGTGACGAGCAGCAGAACGATCACGAGCTGCAGCAGCGGGAGCAGTGCGATGATCCACACCGGCGCAGTGCCGGTGGAAACGGGGGAGAACCCGGGCCGTGCCGCTGGCGATTTCGCTCGCTCGGCGTTCGCCGGCCCGGACGCGGCCGCCGACTCCACCGTGCCGGCGCCCGCCACGGCCCTGGCAGCGATCTGGTCGAAGAGAGGGGTGCTCGCCGCCCCGCGAGGGGCATCCTGAACGGGGAGATGCGGGCGCCGCGGCTCGTGGTTCCTCTCAGGCACGTCGAGCGATGGGACGGACGGGATGCGGCCCGCGTGCCCGGTCGCCGAGACTGGTACGTAGGACGACTCCTCGGCGTCATCGTCGAGGTCGTCTGAGTCCGCCGGGTACAGAGCCGGCGCTGGTTCGTTGGCCGGTTCGTCGTCCGCGGATGGCGGGGCCAACTCGCGAAGGGACTCGGTGGTCGGCGCGGAATCATCCGGTCCACGCTCGTCACGCTCGCGTTCGCGACGTTCCCTCCTGGTGGGCAGGTCCTCTGCCCAGGCCAATGGCGACTCCTGCGCTATCAGGGGTTGGCGCGCCGCGGTGGTGTGCTGTGTCCACGCGTGATTGTCCCACCAGCGCAGCTGGGGAAGACCGGTGGGGTCCGGGTACCATCCGGCGGGCAGACGCACGACATCGTCGGGTATCACTGTGTGCCTCCCCTTGCGCGGCTGAGCCATGGTGCGCCGTACAGCAACCGCAATTCCGCTGTGAATGTGATGCGATGCTTGATTCTATGGACTAGCGGGGAGCTTGGGAAGCGAGTTCCTCTCGCTCGCGAGGGCGCCGGCGCGAGACGCGCCGATTTCCCAGCGGGGATACGGCAAGCAGACGTACCGTGAGTGGGTGAATGCGCGAAACGGGGGACTGCGAGGTGCCACGGCGGCGCGCGGCAGCGGGGTGCTGCGCGGCGTCCCGGTGTGGGCATGGCGGCTGCTCATGAGACTGATGAGCCGGAGCGAACTCGCCAGGTTCAACGCAGAGCCGATCGCGGGCGTCGACTATCACGACGACATCGACTTCGTCGGCGACGGCATCCGGGCGCATCGGCTCGACGTGATCGTTCCCCGGCGCTCGGCGGATGAGCAGAGCGAGAACGGCGCAGAACTCCTGCCTGTCTACGTCTACTTCCATGGCGGCGGGTGGACCTCCGGGGACAAGGCGGCGCTCACCAAGTACTGCGCGAGCCAGGCCGTCGCGGGAATGGTCGTCGTGAATGTGAACTACCGCATGGCGACACGCTTCCAGATGAAGCACATGCTGGAGGACGCGAATGCCGCCCTCGCCTGGGTCGGCAGCACCATCGCGAGCTTCGGTGGAGATCCGGATCGCATCGTGCTCGGCGGGGACTCCGCGGGCGGCCAGATCGCGGCGATGATCACCGCGGCATCGTTCCGACCTGAGCTCGCACAGCACTATGGACTCACCCCGTCGACGCCTCGCGGGCGTTTTCGGGGTCTTGTGCAGCACTGCAGTGCCGTCGACTTCTCCGTGCACTTTGACCGTGGCTTCATCCTGAGCCTCAACTTCATCAGGATGCTCCTGCCGCGAAAGCTCGTCGCCTCGGCCGCCGCCGCGGATGCCGCGGGCACGGGCAAGCACCACCTGCTGCGGCTCGCCTCCCGCTTCCTCTCTCCGATCGAGTGGTTGGATGCCGGCTTCCCGCCCGTGTTCGTCACCACCTCGGAGCGTGATTACTTCTATCGCGCCAACCTCAACTTCGTCGCCACGCTGCGCAGGAACTCGATCCCGGTCGAGACCCTCATCTACGACCGCACGAGGGTCAACGCCCAGCACACCTGGCAGCAGAACTACCGCTATCCGGAGTCGCAGGAGGTCTACCGGCGACTGCAGGGCTTCGTCAGGCGAGTCGCCACGCTATCGTAAGCGTGTGGTGACGGAGTATTCGCTGCCGGGCAGCGCCGATGAGGCCGCCAGGCGCGATGCCGAACTGCCGGACATCGACTGGAGGGTGCTGCCGGATGGCGCGCGCAGCATCCGGTTCGACGCCCCGAGCGGCTCGCTCGCCGTGGTCACCCTCGGTGACCCCGCGAACCCGACGGTTCTCCTGGCCCCCGGTGTCACCGGGTCGAAAGAGGACTTCTCCCTCATGCTCCCCGACCTCGCGGCCGCGGGCTACCACGTGGTGAGCTACGACCTCGCGGGACAATACGAGTCAGCGGATGCCGGACCAGAGCAATTGCACCCGCCCCGCCGCCACTACGACTACGAGCTCTTCGTGGGTGACATGATCGCGCTGCTCGAGTGGCTCGGCGGCCCCGCCCACGTGCTCGGGTATTCCTACGCCGCGACCGTCGCACAGATCGCACTCGTGCAGCGGCCGGAGCTGTTCTCGAGCATCACGCTGCTCAGCGCTCCACCGGAGCCCGGGCAGGGTTTCCGCGGGGTGAGCCGAATCGGCTGGTTCAGCGGCCTGGCGAACGGCAGGGTCGGTGCCGCCCTCATGATCTGGGGGATCAAGCGCAACTTCACGAAGGTGACGGCGAGCAGGCTCCGCTTCGTGAACGTGCGCTTCGGCGTGACGAGACGCCAGTCGGTGCGCGACATCATCGAGCTCATGATGCACGCCCCCGACCTGCGCGACGAGGTGAGTGCGATACCGATTCCGAAGCTCATCGCGGTGGGCGCGCACGACCTGTGGCCGCTGCGGCTGCACTCGGCGTTCGCCGAACGGATCGGGGCGAGGATGGCGGTCTACGACACGGGGCACAGTCCGTGCGAGACGGTGCCGCACCAGCTGAGTCGCGACCTGCTGCTGCTGTTTCGCGAGGCATCCGCCTAGCGCCGCACTGTCCCGTGCTCTCGCGCCCAGCGGCGTCGTTCGCGTCGGCGCTTGAACGGTGGCTCCTGGCGGAAGTCCGCACTGAAGGTCGTGTAGGTCCATCCGAGCCTGCGGCCGAGTCCCTTCCACGACTCGAACGGGCGCGCAGAGATCCCCACGCGCAGCGTCGGGTCGTAGATGACGGTCATGTCCCTGCGGATCTGGTAGCTCAGGTCGAGGTCGTCGTGCATCTGGCGGACGTTGCTGTGCACGAGGTCACGAACCCGACGCCAGACCTCGGCATCGATGGCGAGGTTCGAGCCGAAGAGCGGCGGATGTCCGAGCAGGAGTCCGACGACGGCGAAGTAGCCGCCGATATAGATCCGTCGCCCGATCCAGGCGATCACCCGGTTCGACCCGTAGAAGTCGCCCGGTCCGGTGAGGGCGGAAAGCCCACCCGCGTCACTGAGCGCGCGCTCCACGCGCTCGAGCCAGTCGGCGGGAGGTATCGAGTCAGCGTCGAGCCTGGCGAGGATGTCCCCGATCGCCGCATCGAAGCCGGCGGCGGTCGCACGGGCGATGCCCTCGATCGGCTCGTGCACGACGCGTGCTCCGGCACGTTCGGCGACGGCGACGCTGTCGTCCGTGCTGCCGTTGTCGACGACGATGATCTCGTCGGCCGGCCTGGTCTGGTGGGCGAGTGCGTCGAGGCAGACCGTAAGCATCTCTGCGTCATTCCTGCACGGGATGACGACGGAAAGTGAGGTCATGATCCGAGACTCTACTTGGCCCCGGACCGCAGCGGGGTCAGGGAAACGCGGGGCAATCGGACCGACACGATAGACCCTTAATCGTCAGGTTGCCAAGCGTTCACTCGCCTGTAAGACTCATCCCCAGTGGACATCACCTTCATGGTCGTGCTGGTTATCGTGCTGGCTCTCTTCTTCGACTTCACCAACGGCTTTCACGACACTGCCAACGCGATGGCGACACCGATCGCCACGGGCGCACTGCGTCCGAAGGTGGCAGTCGCCATCGCAGCGGTGCTCAACCTGGTGGGTGCATTCCTCTCGACTGAGGTGGCGCAGACCATCTCGGGCGGCCTGATTCGGGAGGGCAACGGCGGCGTCCAGATCACGCCGGAGATGATCTTTGCCGGCCTCATCGGGGCCATCCTCTGGAACATGGTGACCTGGCTGCTCGGGCTTCCATCATCGTCGAGTCACGCGCTGTTCGGTGGCCTCATCGGCGCCGCGATCGTCGGCGCCGGTTTCGCCTCGATCGACCTGGGTGTGCTCCTGTCGAAGATCGTCTTCCCTGCCCTCCTGGCGCCGCTCGTCGCAGGCCTCGCCTCCTTCCTCGCCACCAAGATCGCGTACGCGCTGGTCAAGAAGAAGCAGCGCAGCGGGTTCAAGTACGGGCAGATCTTCACCTCCTCCCTCGTCTCGCTCGCGCACGGCACGAACGACGCCCAGAAGACGATGGGGATCGTCACCCTCACCCTGATCGCGGCCAACATCCAGACACCGGGGACCGGCCCCGAGCTCTGGGTGATCGTGGTCTGTGCGTTCGCCATCGCGCTCGGAACCTACACGGGCGGCTGGCGCATCATCCGCACCCTCGGCAAGGGGCTCACCGAGATCGAGCCAGGGCAGGGCTTCGCGGCGGAGGCGGCGACGACCGCGGCCATTCTCGCCTCGAGCCACCTCGGCTTCGCGCTGTCGACCACCCAGGTGGCCTCCGGCTCCGTCATCGGCACGGGCATCGGGCGCAAGGGTGCCTCCGTGCGGTGGCGCACCGCGGGACGCATCGCGCTCGGGTGGTTGATCACTCTTCCGGCCGCGGCGGCCGTGGGTGCCCTCGCGTCGTGGATCGCGATCTCCGGCGTGTGGGGAATCCTGCCAGGGGCGTGGGGAGTGGCGTTCGACGCGGTCGTTGCCGCCATTGTTGTCGCCCTGATCTTCCTCTACTCCCGCCGCAACCGCGTACACGCCAAGAGCCTCCAGGTCGAGCCCACCACCTTCGTGCGGCCGAAGAAGACGAAGAAGGCAAAGAAGCCGAAGCGTCCCAAGAAGCAGAAGCAGCCGAAGAAGCACAAGAAGCCCAAGCACCACACGAAAGCACAGCAGAAGTCCAAGAAATCCAAGGGCGGCAAGTCGGGATCGAAGGGGCGACGCAAATGATCGAGTGGGGTAGTTTCCTCATCGTCCTCATCGTGTCCGTCATCGGCGCGTGCAGTGTCGTCGTGCTGTTCTCGCTCGGGCTGCGCCTGGTAGAGACCGAGCACGGATGGCGCAGGCCGCTCGGCATCGCGAGCTTCGTCGTCTGCGGCCTGCTGATCGTTTACGGAATCGGTCTGATCGTTCCCGGGCTTTGGTAACCGGTTCCGCGCCCTGCGGCGGGTAGAGTCGGAGTGTCAAGCCACAAGCGAGCTGACAGCGATCTGACCAGGCGAGGAAGCCACACTGTCGTGAATACAACGAACACACCCCTGTCCGAAACCACCTCCTTCCGCACCGAGAAGGACTCGCTGGGATCACTGGAGATTCCCCTGGATGTCTATTGGGGCATCCACACGGCACGGGCCTTCGAAAACTTCCCGATCACCCGCAGGTCGGTCTCGGTGTACCCCGATCTCGTGCGCGCTCTCGCCACGGTCAAGCAGGCCGCGGCACGAGCGAACAAGGAACTCGGCGTCATCGAGTCCGCCAAGGCAGACATCATCGATCGGGTCTGCCAGGAGATCATCGACGGCAAGCTGCACGACCAGTTCATGGTCGGCGTCATCCAGGGCGGTGCGGGTACCTCGACGAACATGAACACCAACGAGGTGATCGCCAACCGCGGTCTCGAACTCATGGGCCTTCCGTTCGGCGATTACGAGCACCTGCACCCGATCGACGACGTCAACCGCAGCCAGAGCACGAACGATGTGTATCCGACCGCGATCAAGCTCGCGATGGTGTTCGGCATCCATCGGCTGCTCGCGGAGCACACGCTGCTCGAGGAGTCCTTCGCACGCAAGGGCAAGGAGTTCGAGAGCGTGCTCAAGGTGGGCCGCACGCAGCTTCAGGACGCCGTGCCGATGACCCTGGGCCAGGAGTTCATGGGCTTCGCGCACACCCTTCGGGAGGACTTCGACCGACTGAGCGAGACCATTCCGTGGCTCAACGAGATGAACATGGGTGCCACGGCGATCGGCACGGGCATCACGGCGGATTCGCGCTACGCGGCCGCGGTGCGTCGCCACCTCGTGGAGATCACCGGCTACGACATGGTCACGGCCCCAGACCTCATCGAGGCGACCTCGGACGCCGGAGTCTTCATGACCCTGAGCGGGATCCTCAAGCGCAACGCCGTCAAACTCTCGAAGATCTGCAACGACCTGCGCCTGCTCTCCAGCGGCCCGCAGGCCGGCCTCGGCGAGATCAACCTTCCCGCTGTGCAGGCGGGCTCGTCGATCATGCCGGGCAAGGTCAACCCCGTCATCCCCGAGGTGGTCAACCAGGTCGCCTTCAGCGTCATCGGCGCGGATGCCACGGTGACGGCGGCAGCGGAGGCCGGCCAGCTGCAGTTGAACGCCTTCGAGCCCGTGATCGCGCACTCGATCCTGCAGTCGATCGCGTGGATGACCAACGCCTCGCGCACGCTGCGGATCAACTGCATCGACGGCATCAGCGCGAACTCCGTGCGGCTCGCGGCGCAGGTCGAATCGTCCGTCGGGGTCGTGACGGCGCTCACGCCGTACATCGGCTACTCCGCTTCCGCGACGCTCGCCCACACGGCGCTCACGACGAACGCGTCCATCGCGGACCTCGTCGTCTCTGCGGGGCTCATGTCCGCGGACGAGGTCGCGAAGGTGCTCGCGCCGGAGCGGCTGAGCGGCATGGTGCCGACGACCGGCGTCATCAGTGTCGTCAAGCCGGTGCCCACCGACCAGGACTGAACGCGCGCGTCACGCGCGGGCCGCGCGCCACAGGTGCATGCCCGCGTAGCTGCGCCAGGGTGCCCACCGCGTGCCGTGTCCCGCCAGGCCGCGGGCGGTTGCGGGAAGGCCGAGCCGTGCCGCGCCCTGCAGCATGACGAGGTCGGTCGTGAGCAGCACATCCGGGTTCTTCAGCACGCGCATGGCGAGGTAGCCGGCCGTCCACGGGCCGATGCCCGGGAGGGCGACGAGCCTCGTCGTGAACTCGTCGACTGGCATGCCGTCATGCAGCTCCAGTGCTCCGGATGCGAGGGCCTCGGCCACGCCGACGACGGTCGCGATGCGTGTTGCCGGGCCTCGCAGCACCTCCCGGCCATGCTCCGCGAGGCTCGCCGCGCTCGGGAACAGCCTGGTCCCCGCGGCCGCGTCACCCTCGCCGAGCTCGGCCACGATCCGTCCGAGCACGGTGCGCGCGGCCTTGACCGAGATCTGCTGGCCGATGAGCGTGCGGAAGAGGCTCTCCTGCAGGTCGAGGCTGCCCGGCATCCGCACCCCGGGTCGTGCCGCGACGGCGGAGGCGAGGTCCGGATCGCTCCCGAGCGCCGCGTCGATCTCCCGCGAGTCGGCGTCGAGGTCGAACAGGCTTCGCAACTGCGCGACGAGGGCGTCGAGATCGGCCGCGTCGTCGAGGCGGGCGGTGCAGTTCAGGCCGGCGTCGGAACCGCCGGGGGAGTCCTCGAGAGTGATCTCAACGGTGGCGATCCCGTGCGGAAGGCGAACGGCGCGCGAGAAGCTGTGCTCGTCGCCGCTTTCGAGCCCGTGGACACCGTGGTCGGCGAAGAACCTCATGAGCCCGGCGCCGTCGAACGGGCCCTCCGTCGGCAGTCGCACGGTGACGACGGTCTGGGGGAGTCGGGCCGCCGTCATGGTCGTGCTCCCTCCTGCGTGGCTACCGGCCAAGATACATTGGGTGCATGACATCCCCCGCCCCGACCGCGCCAGGCAGACGCGGGGTCAGCGTCGTCGGAAGCGCCAACCTGGACCTCATCTTCACGGCAGACCGGATCCCGCTCCCAGGGGAGACCGTGCTCGCGCGCAGTTCCAGTCGTTTCCCCGGCGGCAAGGGCCTCAACCAGGTGATCGCCGCTGCGCGCGCGGGTGCACGGGCGACGTTCATCGCCGCACTCGGGGCCGACGAACCCGGAGAGCTTCTCCTGCGCACGATCACGGAGGCGGGCATCGACGATCGACTCGTGCGTCGCGTGGCTGAGCCGACCGGCCAGGCGTTCATCGTCGTGAGCCCCGCCGGTGAGAACTCGATCGTCGTGGCGAGCGGCGCGAACGCGACGATGCACGCGCTGCGCGAGGCCGAGGCCGAGGCGGTTCGGCAGTCATCCGTGCTTCTCATGCAGTTCGAACTTCCCCTGGATGTCGTGACGAAGGCGGCCATGACGGCACGAGCATCCGGCACCGTCGTCATGGTCAACGCGGCTCCGGCACACACGCTGCCCGAGGCGCTCCTCGAGTCGCTCGACTACCTCATCGTCAACGAACACGAGGCCTGTGAGCTCGGTGGCTCCACGGATCTCGCCGTCGCGTCCAGAACGCTCGCGGCGCTCCTGCCTCGCCTCGTGGTGACGGTGGGCGCGGAGGGTTCAGTGCTCTATGACGTCGGAAGCGAGGTGGCCCGGGTTCCCGCGCTGCGGGTGACCCCGGTGGACACGACGGGCGCGGGAGACACCTTCTGCGGTGCCTTTGCCGCGGCGATTGCCGAGGGCCGGGACTTCGTGGCTGCGGCGCGGTTTGCGACTGCCGCCGCCGCGCTGTCTGTGCAGGCGGAGGGTGCTGTGCCCTCCATCCCCCACCGTCCCGAGATCGATGACCTGCTCGCGGGGGAGGCACGATGACCGCGGCGGGCGCCCTCGCAGCGCTCACGGCCGCCCTCGGCGACGCGGTGTCGGTCGATCAGGCGACGCTCGAGAGCACGAGGGAAGACAAGTCGGGGCATCGCTCCCAGTCGGCACCGCTCGCCGTCGTCACCGCGCGAAGCGTTGGAGACGTGCAGGCGACGCTACGGATCGCGAGCGAGTTCGGCGTCCCCGTCGTGCCCCGTGGCGCGGGAACGGGGCTCGCGGGCGGCGCGATCGCCGGTGCGGGCGAGATCGTGCTGTCCACGCTCGCGATGGACCGCATCCTCGAGGTCTCCGCGGATGACGAACTCGCGGTCGTCGAACCCGGCATCCTCAACGGGGCATTCAACGCCGCGCTCGAGCCGCTCGGCCTGTGGTTCGCGCCGGACCCGGCGAGCAAGGCCATCTCCACCGTCGGCGGCAACATCGCGACGAACGCGGGCGGCCTGCTCTGTGCGAAGTACGGCGTGACCCGCGAGGCCGTGCTCGGCCTGAAGGTCGTACTCGCCGACGGGCGCCTGCTCGAACTCGGGCATCGCAGCGTCAAGGGCGTCACCGGGCTCGACCTCACCGCACTCATGATCGGCTCGGAGGGAACCCTCGGCGTGGTCGTCGAGGCTACGGTCAAGCTGCGCAGGCTCGTGCCGGGGCCCGTCTCGACGATCGGCGCCCACTTCGCGGATGTCGCCGCGGCAGCAGCCGCGTCGGCCGCCATCACCGCGGCTGGCGTGCATCCCGCGGCGATGGAACTCCTCGATGCACCGTCGCTCGGTGCCATCGGCACCCACCTCGGCATCGATCTCGTGGGGCGCGGAAACGCCTGGTTGCTCGTGCAGACAGACGGCGCGGGTGGATCGAGCGAGGCAGAGACGGCACTCGCGATCGTGCGTTCTCACGGGGGCGATGCGGAGCTCACCACCGACCAGGAGGAGGGCGAGCGACTCCTCGCCATCAGGCGCGCGTTCCACCCATCGCTCGAGACCCTTGGCACGGTGCTCATCGAAGACATCGCGGTGCCGAGAAGCGCCCTGCCGCGGATGTTCGAGGCGATCGCGCGCATCGGCGAGAGCTACGGGATGTCCATCCCCACCGTCGCGCACGCGGGCGACGGCAACCTGCACCCGAATTTCGTCTACGAAGCGGGCGAGGACGGCGAGGTTCCTGAACGGGTCTGGAACGCGGCGAGCGAACTCTTCACGACCGCCCTCGCCCTCGGCGGAACCCTCACGGGGGAGCACGGGGTCGGCATCCTGAAGAAGAGATGGCTGGGAGACGAGCTGGGCACTGACCAGCTCGAGCTGCAGAAGCAGATCAAGTCCGTGTTCGATCCCCGGGGCATCCTCAATCCTGGCAAGGTCTTCTGAGCGCTCGGTTTGGGGAATACCTCTCGCGCAGGGGCTGTTGTTTTGTGTATGCAATCACAGACGACGCGCCCTGGAGACAGCCTGAGGGAGAGCACGCCTCTCCTCGCCTCCCGTCCGACCACTCCGCGCAGGAGACCCAGGTCGAGCGCAGGGGTCGTGCGTCCCACCGGGGCGGGGGTTCGCTTCGTTCCCGCCGTGGTCGCGCGCAACCGCAAGGCCGTCGTCGGCACGATTGACGCGGTCGGCACCGAGGTCGTCGGGTTCGCTCCGGGCGACCGCGTGGCGAGTCTCGGTGCGACAAGGAACATCGCTGAGCAGCGCATCCTCGACTCCGGCAACCTCATCGGGGTGCCGCGCGACGTGAGCGGCGAGCAGGCCGCAGCGCTGCTTCCCCAGGGGCTCGTCGCGCGCGTGCTCGTGAAGGAAGCGCACGCGGTCGGAGGGGGAGAGACCGTTCTCGTCCACGCCGCAGACGGGCTGCTCGGTTCTCTCATCGTGGCGTGGGCCAAGTCGCTCGGCGCGACCGTCATCGGCACGGTCGGAGCGGAGGCGGCAGTCGAGACGGCGGCGCGCGCCGGCGCCGACCACGTGATCGTCTTCGGTCGGGATGACGTGGCCGCCCTGGTGCACGAGCTCACCAACGGTCGCCGCGCGGACGTCGCGTACGACGGGGTCGGAGCGGTCACGCGGGCGTCATCCGCTGCCTCGCTCAGGCGCGGGGGAGACCTGGTCCTGTTCGGCCGCGAGTCCGAGTTGCCATTCGCCCCCGACGAGGACATCACGGTGCTGCGCCCGAGGATGGCGGATCACCTGCGCGCGGGCAGCATCCAGCAGGGGGCGTCCGACCTGTTCCTCGCGATCCGTTCCGGCGTCTTCTCCGGAATCGACGTCTCGCGGTTCGTGACCGACGTCGCCTCCGTCGCGCTCGCCGCGTAGCGCGAGCGGTCGACGCACTTCTCCGTCGACGCGTAAACTTGAACGCCGGAATTCAAGGGAAAACACTACGTGAGCGATACAGAACTGCAGCATGAGCGTGACTACGTTCACGGGCTCTACAGGCGGCTCGATCAGTTGCAGGCCGAAGCGGAGCACCAGCTCGCCGCGGTACGCAGAACGGATGTCGGCGGCAACCACCAGAGCCGCTCGGAGCGCGACACCTTCGCCAGGATGTACGAGGACCGCATCGTGCAGCTGCGCGGGATCACCGAGCGGCTGGCCTTCGGTCGGATCGAGTTCTCCGAGGAGGCCGCCCATGACGACGCCGACGGCGTCGTGCGGTACATCGGCCGCATCGGCCTGCGCGACGAGGAACTGCGCCCGATCCTGCTCGACTGGCGGGTTCCGCAGGCGAGTGCGTTCTACCAGGCGACCGCGGCGACGCCGCTCGGCGCGCGCGCGAGGCGGCACCTGATCTCCCAGGGGCGGGACGTCATCCGCATCGAAGACGATGTCTTCGACCCCGAACTACTCGACGCACACTCCTCCACGCTGCAGGGCGAGGGAGCTCTCCTGGCCTCGCTCACCGCGCAGCGGACCGGGCGGATGTCCGACATCGTCGCGACGATCCAGGCCGAACAAGACCGCATCATCCGCTCCGACATGGCCGGAGTACTCGTCGTGCAGGGCGGGCCGGGGACGGGCAAGACCGCTGTCGCGCTGCACCGCGCCGCGTACCTGCTGTATTCGAACCGGGAGCGATTGCGCAATTCCGGCGTCCTGATCGTCGGGCCGTCGCGCTCCTTCCTGCACTACATCGAGTCTGTGCTTCCCTCGCTCGGCGAGACCGGCGTGGTGCTCGAGAGCGTCGGCCAGCTCTTCCCGGGCGTCGACACAAGCGAGGAGGATCCCTCCGCGACTGCGGAACTCAAGGGGCGCACGCTCATGGCAGATGTCATCGCGCGCGCCGTGCGCTCCCGCCAGCGGGTGCCCTCCGAGGTGCAGGACCTCGAGGTCAATGGCGACACGGTGCGCCTCGACCCGCAGATCATCGTGGGCGCCATGCAGAAGGCGCGCGAGACGGGCAAGCCGCACAATGAGGCACGGGTGACCTTCGTCAAGAGCGCCCTGAACCAGCTCACGAGGCGCTGGGCCGAGCAGCTCAAGGACGCGGGCAATTCGATCGACGAGTCCGATCATCCGATGCTGCGCGAGGACCTGCGCACCGCCTACGACGTGCGCGTCGCACTCAACACGGCCTGGCTTCCGCTCACGCCGCAGAAACTGCTGCGCGATCTCTACGCGCGGCCGGCCTGGCTCGCGGAGCTCACCCCCGGGTGGACGCCGCAGCAGCGCGAACTGCTGCGGCGCGACCGGGATGCCCCGCTCACGGTGTCCGATGTGCCGCTGCTCGACGAGGCCGCGGAGCACCTCGGTGAGTATGACGTCGTGAACGCGGCGAAGAAGCGCGAAGAGAAACTGCAGCGCAAGCGCGACATCGAGAATGCAGAGCACGCGATCGAGAACATGCAGGTGGGTGGCCTCGTGAACGCGGAGGCGCTCGCGGACAATTTTGCCGAGCTCGGCGATCGCCAGACCACGGCGGAGCGCGCGGCGGCAGACCGCAGCTGGACCTACGGGCACATCGTGGTGGACGAGGCGCAGGAACTCTCGCCGATGCAGTGGCGGATGCTGCTGCGCCGCGGGCCGTTGCGCTCGTTCACGATCGTCGGCGACATCGCCCAGGCCGCGTCGGCATCCGCCGCACCGAACTGGCGGCAGGCGCTCGAACCGCTCCTCGGCCGATCGCCAGAGGGGGGGCGGTGGCGGCTGGAGGAGCTCACCGTCAACTACCGCACCCCGAGCCAGATCGCCGCCGCTGCGGAGAAGATGGCGGTGGAACACGCCCTGCCGATCACCTCGGCCCGCTCGGTGCGGGAGAGCGAGTGGCCAGTGGCGGTCGTGACGGATGTCGTGGAGGCCGTGCGCGCCGATCTCGCCATCGACGACACCGGCACTCTCGCGGTCATCGCGACGGACGCCGAGGTTCCGGTCCTGCACGCGAGGCTCAGGGCCGAGTTCGGCGACCTCGTCGGGCTGGGCGCCGACGGCCTCGCACTGCCGATCGCCGTGCTAAGCCCCCGGGAGTCGAAGGGACTCGAGTTCGACTCCGTGGTGCTCGTCGACCCGTCCGGCATCGTGGCCGGTGAGCGGGGGGCGTCTGCTCTGTACGTGGCCATGACCAGGCCGACCCAGCGGCTGACGCTCGTCGCGAGTGGAGCACTGCCTGCCGGGCTCTGACTCGCGCTGTCTTCTGGCCGGGCCTACGGCGTCGGATTCAGCGCGTCGTAGTGCCGGAAGGTGCGCTGCCAGTGCACGAGTGATCCGACGAGCACGACGATGACGACGCCTCCGAGCAGCGGGGGAAGCCAGAGAGAGCCGAGTCCGACCGCGAGGCCGATGTAGATGTCGCCCAGGCGCGGTCCCCCCGTCACGACCACGGTGAAGATGCCCTGCAGGCGACCGCGCATGTTGTCCGGCACCGCGGTCTGCAGCATCGTCATCCGGAAGATCGCGCTCACGTTGTCCGCGGCACCCGATCCGGCCAGCAGCAGAGCTGCGATCACCACTCCTGCGAGGTGGGCACCACCGAGCGACTCATCGTGCGAGGGGTTCGCACTTGCCACGAGCAGCACGACGCCGAAGGCGGCGATACAACCTCCGTACAGCACGATGGCGGTGCGAATTGCGGTGCCCTGCATGCGCACCTGGCCGACTCGTCCCGAAAAGATGCTGCACACGAGCGTGCCGATCGCGCTCGCGGCGGTGAGGATTCCCACCGTGATCGCCCCGCCGCCGAGTACGAGCGCGCCCACCGCTGGGAAGAGCACCCTGGGCTGGCCGAAGGTCATGGCGATCATGTCGACGATGAACGACATGCGGATGTTCGGTGCGGTGCGAAGGAACGCGAGCCCGTAGCGGAGCGATTCCAGGCCCGGCCGGTGCACTTCTCCCTCGGGGTGCAGTTTCGGGAGCGACACGATGCCGAGGAACGCCGCGAGAAACAGTACGACATCCGCCGTGTAGGTCCAGGCGAAGCCGACGCCGGCCACGAGGACGCCGGCGAGCGCCGGGCCGACGGTGACCATGAGCCCGCTGCTGATGCCTCCGAGTGCCGAGGCCGCGGGCAGCAGCCGCAGAGGAAGGATTCGCGGGAGTACGGCAGAGCGCACCGTGCCGATCATCGTGGCCGCGACGGCGTTCATCGTGGTCAGCAGGTAGAACGGCCACACCGCGTCGACCCCGGTCCAGGCGAGAGCGGCGAGGCCGATCGTGGAACCCCAGGCGGTCACCGCAGCCCAGATCATGAGCAGCCTGCGGTCGAAGGCGTCGGCGAGCATCCCGCCGTAGAGGCCCGCGAGCACCATGGGGATGAGCGCGAAGGCCCCGACGAGGGCGACGGCACCGGTCGAGCGCGTGAGATCGTAGACGTGCAGCCCGACGGCGAGAATGGTCATCTGTCCGCCGATACCCGAGATCGCATTCCCCGCCCACAATCGGGCGAAGGCCGGACTCTCACGCAGCGGACTCAGGTCGACGAAGAACGTCCGCCTGGGCGGTCGCTCGTTGGGATGAGAACTCACTACTGCTCATCCTGCCGCATCCTGCGATGCTTGAGTACATGCCGACCACAACGAGACGCCACCAGATCCTCGACGACGAACTGCTCGCCCGCATCCACGACCGGGCCGCCGATTACGACAGGGACAACGCCTTCTTCACCGAGGATCTCGACGAGCTGAAGGCGATCGGCTATCTCCGCGCCCTCGTGCCCGTCGAACTGGGCGGCTTCGGCTTGAGCCTGCAGCAGCTCGCGCACGAGCAGATGCGCCTGGCCGCGGCAGCACCGGCGACCGCGCTCGCCGTCAACATGCACCTGGTCTGGACCGGCATCGCCAAGACGCTGCGCGACCGAGGCGACGCCTCGCTCGAGTTCATCCTGCGCGAGGCGGCGGCAGGCGAGGTCTTCGCCTTCGCCATCAGCGAGGCGGGCAACGATCTCGTGCTCTTCGGCAGCCAGACGGATGCGCGCCCACAGCCGGACGGCAGCTACCAATTCACCGGCACCAAGATCTTCACGAGCCTCTCGCCCGCCTGGACCCGGCTCGGCCTGTTCGGCCTGGACACCGTCTCCGCGGATGCCCCCAAGCTCGTCCACGCCGTGGTCGATCGCAGCACACCCGGCATCACCGTGCTCGACGACTGGAACACGATGGGGATGCGCGCGAGCCAGAGCAACAGCACGAAACTGGACGCGGTGCGCGCGGCCCCCGACCGCATCATCCGCCGGCTCGACCCGGGTCCGAACCCCGACCCGCTCATCTTCGCCATCTTCGCGAACTTCGAGATCCTCGTCTCCTCCGTCTACACCGGAATCGGCCAGCGTGCCCTCGAGCTCGCGGTGGAGAGCGCGCAGCGGCGCAGTTCGGCCAGGACCGGAACGACGAAGGACCAGGACCCGGACACCCGCTGGAAGATCGCCGATGCCGCGATCTCACAGGATGCGGTGCTGCCGCAGCTCGATGCGCTCGCGCGGGATGTCGACGACAACGTCGATCGCGGCGCCCAGTGGTTCAGGGCGCTCGTCGGGCTCAAGCTGCGGGCGACGGCCAATGCGCGCTTCGTCGTGGACCAGGCCATCCGGGTCGCGAGCGGGTCGAGCTATTCCGCCTCCAGCGAGCTGGGGCGGCTGTACCGTGACGTCCTCGCCGGCGGCTTCCACCCGAGCAACGAGGACTCCGCGCACTCCACGGTGGCGACCGCACTGCTCGGCCCCGTAGCATCCTGAGGCGACACACCGGTTAAAGACTCGTCGCCCGGTGCGGCACTTGGTGCGGCTCTTCCGGACGACGAGTTGTTCTGTCTCCAGAATGCGCCTCCGTCGGTGGCTTTGCAACCCCTTCGGTGAATTGCCCCTCAGGGTGGGGCTCCCTGCACTGGGGGTCGCGCACCATCCAATCAGCCGCCATTCTGAGTTCGGGGACGACGTGCGCGACGACACTGTGCACGAGGGCAGGCAGGGACAATGGGGCAGAACGGTCGACCGGACGACGAGCAGCGCGACGGGCTCGACGGAGCTTCGGAGAACGTTTCTGTCGTCGCTCCGGTGCTGCACGAGAGCGCGGCAGGGCGATTCACGGTCGACGAACTCGTGCGCGCGAGGGCCGCGGAGGAGCCTCGATCCCTGATGGCCAGGCTCTTCGGCGTCGATCCGATCGGCGCGGAGAGTGCTCCGTTGTTTGCGCGTGTGCTGGGCGAGCGTGCGATGGGTGCGTTGTTTGCGCAGCTCGATGACAGCTGGACGGTGCTGCACTCCATCCCCGTCGGGTCTTCCGGTGACCGGCTCGACCATCTCCTGGTCGGCTCGGCGGGCGTGTTCGCCGTGACCACACGCAGTCACCCGGGCGAGGACATCTCGGTGTCCGGACGCACGGTGCTGGTCGGGGAGACGAAGGTTGCACACATCCGGGACGCAGAACTCGCGCTCGGCAACGCGGAGCGACGGCTGAGTGCGTCCGTGGGCGAATCGCTCGTCGTGACGGGCCTGCTGGTCTTCGTCGACCCGAAGTCGCTCTCCCTGCGTGCCGTGCCGAAGGACCTCGAGGTGCTGTCGTCGCGGGAGGTGGTGCAGTGGCTCGAAGCGCAGCCGGAGGTGTTCGATGAGGCAGAGGCGAAGCGTGTCGCGGGGGTCGCACGCCTCGTATCCACCTGGGATGCGCCTCCCGCGGAGACACAGGAGACGGCCACAGACGAGTTCGATGGCCTGTTGCGCCTCGTGGCGCGCGCGAGCAGTATGCGCCAGCTCTGGTTCGGCACTCTCATCCTGGTGATCGTCGTTGCCGCGACTGCGCTCGCCACGCTCGCCATCGTCGGAATGATTCCCCGCGGCGGACCTCACTGATCCACCCCGCGGCGAGCCCGGGCTCGCGTCAGTCGGACGCCTCCTGCACGCGATCCACCAGTTCCCGCCACGGGCCGATGAGCGCCTGCTCCGGCAGGGTGATGCGATGTGGTGAACACTGGATCCGATAGCTGAAGGCGTCCGGCTTCGCTCGCTCGTGTGGCGTGTCGTGCCAGGGGAGCCGATCGAGAAACTCCAGCCACGAATCGCGATCCTCCCGCTCGTCGATGCTGACCTCCCAGCTGCGGGTGACTCCGGCGAATCCACCGCTGCGCACGACGGTGACCTTCATCCCGTCACCTCGACCTTCTGCCAGGCAGCGACGACCGCGCTGTGCTCTGCTGATCCGCTGCCGTAGCGAGCGGCTGCGGCGTCCGTTGTCTCCACCGCGAAGCGCGTGAAGTCGCAGTCCGCGGGAAGGGTGCCGCCGACGAGGGTGTCGTACCAGATCTGCCCCGCGCGATCCCAGGCGTGCCCGCCGAGCGCGCTGGCCACGAGGTAGAAGGCGTGATTGGGGATGCCCGAGTTCAGGTGCACTCCACCGTTGTCGTCCTCCGTGGTGACGTAGCCGCTCATCGTCGCGGGCTGCGGGTCCTTGCCGAGCACGTCGTCGTCATACGCGGTGCCCGGGGCTTTCATCGACCGCAGCGCCTTGCCCTGCACCTGTTCTGTGAACAGTCCTGCACCGATCAGCCAGCTCGCCTGCGCTGCATCCTGGTGGCCGGCGAACTGTTCGACAAGCGCGCCGAATGCGTCGGAGATCGACTCGTTGAGTGCGCCGGACTGCCCCTCGTAATCGAGACCGGCCGTGTATTGCGTCACACCGTGGGTGAGTTCGTGTCCGATCACGCTGAGGGACGAGGTGAAGGTCTCGAAGATGGTACCGTCGCCGTCGCCGAACACCATCTGCTCACCGTTCCAGAACGCATTGTCGTAGTCCCGGCCGTAGTGCACCGTCGCATTGAGCGGCAGGTTGTGATCATCGATGGATGCGCGCCGATACGCCACGCGATAGAGCTCATGGGTGCTGCCCAGACCGTCATACGCCTCGGTGACGGACGCATCCGCCCCGGCGGGATCGCCCTCGCCGCGTACCTTCCGCCCAGGAAGAACCTCGCTTCCTTGGGCATCGAAGATGGTGCGATGGGGTCCTTCGAGCGGCGAACGTCCCGCGGCACGCACTGTCCCGCGAATGCCCGTGGATCGTGCCGTAGCGCGCAGGCCGCGGAACGGATCGTCACGCTCCCTGGATGCGCGTGCGGAGAGTGCCGCGCGTTCGAAGCGCGGATCCTCGAGCGCCGCGATTCGCTCGAGCAGGTAGGGCGGAACGATGAAGCATTCCATCGTTCGATGCTCCCACTTTTGGCGCACAATGTCGCTAGCGGGTGTCGACCCGGCCTGCCTCGTCCGAAATTCTCTCGACCGTGGCCGCGTCGAGGTGGAACAGCTGTTCGCCGTCGTGCGGCCCGTAGGAGCGCAGCGGCACCGAGCGCACCCCGCTGCCGCTCAGGGTCACGAGAGTCGCCCCCGCTCCGATCACGGCGCGCTCGGTTCCCTCGGGCACGAGCACGTCCGTCGTGTTTGCAACGCCGGGGGCGATGACGACCGGCACGCCCGCGAAGGCGTCGCGCACGGCGTGGTGATAGTGCCCGGAGAGGATGACGCGTACGTCGGAGGCGCGCACGATCTCCACGAGGTCCTCGGGGTTGTACAGCTCGAGGGCCTGGAGGAGCGCAGTGGAGGCGGGTACCGGGGGATGGTGCAGGACGAGCACGGTTCCGGCCGGGGCCGGAGTGGCGAGTACGCGGGCCAGCCAGTCGAGCTGGTCGGAGCCGAGCTCGCCGTAGCCCGCGCCCGGGACGGAGCTGTCGAGGGTGACGATCCGCCATCCGCCGACGGTGCTGACCGCATCCACCGGGTCGTGCTCCGACCCCTCGGAAGGCGTGCCGTGGCCGGTGCCGAGCACCTTCCTGAAGCTCGTGCGGTCGTCGTGGTTGCCCATCGTGTACACGATCGCGGCGTGATGCGCCGCCGCCCAGGGCTCAAGTGCGGAGTGCAGCCGTTGGTAGGAGCGAGGCGAGCCGTCTTCGGACAGGTCGCCGGAGACGACGACAAGGTCGACCGCCCCGAGATTGGAGAATCGCTCGAGGGCGCGGGCCAGCGTGGCGAAGGTGTCGACGCGGCCGTAGTGCAGTGAGTCGTCTCCGAAGAGGTGGGTGTCGGACAGGTGCAGGATTCTGAGGGGTGAGGTCTCGGGCACCCTGCGACACTACCGCCGCGGAAACGGGGTAGGGCCGGGCAACGCCGCGGAGACCGCGCTTCCGTGGCGCACACGTTCGGCAGCGTGTGCGATGATCGCGGCATGGGCACTCTCATCGAACTGGACACAGCGCAGGGAACACTCACCGCCTATCGGAGCGAGCCCGCCGGTCCGCCGCGCGGCGGCCTCGTGCTTGTGCACGAGATCTGGGGTCTCGTCGAGCACATCAAGACCGTGGCGGATCGATTTGCCGCGGAGGGCTACCTCGTGCTCGCCCCGGACCTCTTGAGCGGCGTCGGCGTCCCGCCAGAGATCGGGCAGGAGCTCCAGAACCTCACCTTCCACGCTGACGAGGCCGAACGCACCAGGGCGCAGCCGCTCATGCGCGAAAAGCTTGCACCCTCACGGTCGCCGGAGTATGCGCAGTGGGCTGTCGCGGCCCTCGAAGCGGTGGTCGATGCGCTCGCCGCCGAACCCGGCGTGAATGGCCGCATCGCCGTCACCGGCTTCTGCTTCGGCGGCAGCTACAGCTTCGCGCTCGCGGCCGCCGACAGACGCATCCGTGCCGCGGTGCCGTTCTATGGCCAGCCGCTGGAGAACTCTGAGCTCGCAGAGCTGTCCTGTCCGATCCTGGCCTTCTACGGCGACGAGGACGCTCGGCTCATGGAGAGTCTCCCGCGGGTCACCGCAGCCATGGCGGATGCCGGCGCGGAGTTCACGCCGAAGGTCTATGCGGGTGCACGGCACGCCTTCTTCAACGACAGCAACCCGGCCACGTACGACAAGGACGCCGCGGCGGACGCCTGGACGCGCACCCTGGACTTCCTCGCGCGATCCCTGGGCTGACCGGCAGACTGGAGTCATGACAGTCCCCGCAACCACTCTCAACGACGGCAACGCGATCCCGGCGCTGGGTCTCGGCACCTACGGTCTCCGCGAGGAGGACGGTACGGCGGCCATGGTCGCCGCGATCGACTCGGGGTATCGCCTGCTCGACACCGCCCTCAACTACGAGAACGAGCGAGCGGTCGGTGATGCCGTGCGCCGCTCCGCGGTGGCGCGAGAGGAACTCTTCGTCACGACGAAGCTGCCCGGGCGCCATCATGGCTACGAGGAGACGCTCGCGAGCTTCGAGGAGTCGCGCGCCGCGCTCGGTCTCGACTACGTCGATCTCTACCTGATCCACTGGCCGCTGCCCAGGGTCGACAGGTATCTCGACTCGTGGCGAGCCATGATCGAGCTGCGTGATCGCGGACTGGTCCGCTCGATCGGCGTCAGCAACTTCACCGAAAACCACCTCGCGAGGCTCATCGAGGAGACCGGCGTGACACCCGCCGTCAACCAGGTCGAACTGCACCCGCGTTTTCCCCAGGCCGCACTGCGTGCCTTCCACGCCGAGAGGGAGATTGCCACCCAGAGCTGGAGCCCGCTGGCGCGGGCCAACGCGGTCACGGGGGAGCGCGCCGTTCTGGCCGCCGCGGAGGCGCACGGGGTCACCCCGACACAGGTGGTGCTGCGCTGGCACCTGCAGCTGGGAGCCATGCCCATCCCCAAGTCGGCCAACCCGGAGCGACAGCGCGAGAACCTCGACGTGTTCGGCTTCGAGCTGACGGATGCGGAGCTGGCGTCGATCTCGATGCTCGAGTCCGGGCGCCTCTGGGATTCAGACCCGGAGACCCACGAGGAGTTCTGACCCGCGAATCTGTCCTCCCTTTTGGGGGCTTCTGGGGTACATACGCCTGGAGTACGCTCGGGTGATCTGATCCGGGAGAGCAATGACTGGTATTGCAACCCACGGAGTTTTCGCGCCAGGACTGTCCACCCGCGGCCCGGTTTCATCCGTGCTTGAAGACTGCCTGAGTGCCCAGCTGAGAGCGGCGCCTCGTGGGGCGATCGCGCGCTTTTTCGGCGTCTGCCCGCTGACGTGGCAGGCGCGCGCCGCCTATCGCGCCGCAGTGCACCAACGGCAGACGCAACGTGTGTTCTCGCAACTCGGGCCAGAGTTCGCGGTGTTGCGCACAATGTCCGCGGAGATCGAGCCCGATCACCTTGTGATCGGACCACCCGGGATCTTCGCGGTCACCACACGAGGTTTCCCGGCCAAGAGGGTGCGGGTCGGCGGCGCGAGATTCCTGGTGAACGGTAGGAAGAACGGCTGTGTGCCTCTGGCCAGACGCGGGGCAGCAGAGCTGTCGCGGGAGCTCAGCGAGGTCGCAGGCGCCCACATCGACGTGACCCCGGTCATCGTCGTCATCGATCCGCGATCTCTCTCGCTGAGCGAGCCCGAGATCGCCGTCACAGAATCCGCGAAGGTTGCGCGCTGGTTTGCCGGGATGCCGAGATCGATTTCCGACGACACGGCGGAATATCTCGCGGCCGTGGCGGCAATGCCGGGCACGTGGCAGCGGGATGGCGCGGCAGGAGACGACGAAGAGCGTCACGCCGATCGCTTCGACCGGCTGCGCCGGGAAGTCGAGGCGGCGCGGGAGCGCGCGCACCACTGGATGTACGCGGCACTGTCCGTGCTGGCCGGAGGGGCGGCGGTTGCGGCCGTCGCCTCATCGAGCACGGTGATGTCGTGGATGGGACTCTCCTGAAGGGGGTATGAACGGGCCGTCGGCCAGGGGGCAGACGGTCTATCGACGAGGGTGTGCGCCTTTTCCGTGCAAAGGCCTGGGCGCACATCCTCGATTCGTCTCGGTACCGACTCCTCGGTGCCTGGTACCTCCGGGTGGGATTGGTAGCGTTGAGCCGTGAACACTCGGGGGAATTCAGAGACCACGTCGTCGGCTGTTACAGCGACGACAGAGCAGCCGGATGCGCGCTTTGTCGCGGCAATGACCGCGGTCGTCGGCATCGTCGCCGGTTTCGCGCCGTTCCTCATCACGCTCGCTGCCGTCGTGTTCGGGCCCTATCTCCCGTACCCCGTTGGCGCGCTCGTCTCCTTCGTCCTGGTGGCTGCCTGTGTCACTGTCTCACTCGTTGCCGGCATCCGCGCCCTGAAGCTCCTGCGGGCGATCGCCCGGCAACGCCCGCAGCTGCCGAAGCTCAGGGGAGCAGCGGCGACGATGCCGGTCCCCGTCGACCGCGCGCTCGTCACGATCAGGATCGCCGCGATCGCGGGAATCGTGCTGGGGTGCCTGAACGGCCTGTTCCTGCTCGGCAGCCTCGCGCTGAACATCCCCGGCATCGTCTGGCAGCTCTCCATCGTCCGATAGCGGGGGTGTCACAGGTCCGGGCGACGACCGCCCCGATCGGTGATAAACTCGCAAGGTTGCCGTCCAACGGCCGCGGATAAAGAGAGCTCGCACAGTGGGTGACGGGCACCGCGCAACGAGAGAGAGGGGCCATCTATATGCCATTAGCACCAGATGCCAAGAAAGCGATCATCGACGAGTACGCAACTCACCCTGGTGACACGGGGAGCCCCGAAGTGCAGGTCGCAATGCTGACCGCGCGCATCAAGGACCTCACGGAGCACCTGAAGGAGCACAAGCACGACCACCACTCACGTCGTGGCCTGCTTCTGCTGGTTGGCCAGCGTCGTCGTCTTCTCGGCTACCTGTCCGATATCGACATCAACCGCTATCGCGCGTTGATCGAGCGCCTCGGACTGCGCCGATAACGTTCGAGACGACCGCGAGGTCGAACTCGCGAGGTCGAATGCTTGGCGAACGGGTCGTCACCTGCGGGTGGCGGCCCGTTCTTCATCCGCGTTCCCACCGAAATCACCTGCCGTCCCCTAAGGTCTAGGGATGAGCAAGGCACGCACCATAACGATGTTCGCGCCGTACCTGGTGGTCAGCGTGATACATCTCCTCGCGATCACTGCCGGGGCGACGACCATCGCGGGCTTCACGAAGCCCATTCTCATGGTGCTTCTCGCCGTCGCATTCCTGTTCTCGCTGCCCCAGGTGCGTGGCGAGGTCGCGCTCCTCGGGTCGCTCGGCATCCTGCTGTCCTGGCTGGGGGACACGACTCTGTCCTCGCCGGAGGGACTCGGCTTCCTCATCGGGCTGGGCTTCTTCCTGCTCGCACACATCGCCTATGTTGTGCTGTTTCTGCGTCGGCTCAGGACCCGTTCCTTCCGCCCGCTGTCGGTCATCTATCTCGTCTGGTGGATCCTGCTCGTCCTGTTGCTCGCGCCGCATCTCGGCTCCCTGCTGGGTCCCGTGGTGGTCTACGGGCTCGTGCTGTGCGCCATGGGCACTCTCGCGTTGCACTGCAATCGCTGGATCGCAGTCGGCGGCGCACTCTTCGTGATCTCCGACAGCCTGCTCGGCCTCGACAACTTCATGCCGAGCTTCTCGCTCTGGCAGGCCGGCTTCTTCATCATGCTGAGTTACCTGCTCGCGCAGGGCTGCATCGTGTTCGGCACACTTCGTTGGGTGTGGGCGGTGCGCAGACGCGACGCGGTCTCGCAACCCAGCGAGGTACGCGCAGCGGTCTGACGCGCTCGTGGCGGTGCGATGCCCGTAGGCTGGGACGATGGCCAACCCGCTCAAGCGGCTCTCTCGCATCCGTACGGTGATCTTCGTCTTCATCGTGCTGTTTGCCCTCGCGGGCTTCGTGCTGCACCTCGGCGTGGTGAGTTTTCTGTTCCGCGGCATCCTGCTGCTCGGGGTCGTCGCGCTGTTCGGAAGCTACCTGTGGGGCTTCTATCTCAAGTGGCGCAATACGCAGTAGCGTGCCCGTTCTCGTAGTGTGGCTATCGTGAATCTCTTCCGCCGCGCGCCAGAATCCAGCGAATACCCGAAGACGGATGCCGGAACGGGCAGCTTCGACCAGTACAACTACATCCTCGTGCCGAAGAACAAGCGCGTGACGATGCAGCTTGCCGGCAGCGACCAGTTCCAGGACGAGCTCGCCCGCGTTGCCGAGCGCGACGAGCTCGAATACGCCGTGTTCTTCGCCAAGCGCACGGACGAGGAGGAGCGCACGGACGCCCCTCTGCCCGCTCGCATCTTCACGGCTGATCGGATGTCCGGCCCGGTTGGCTTCGTGCCTCGCGGCCTCGAGCCGATCGTCTTCGAGGCCATCTCGCGGCTCGATCGCGCGGGCCGTTCCACGCGCATCCCGGGCGAGATCGTGCGCACCCGCAACGGGTTCCGCGTCGTACTCCTCATGGGCATGACCCGCTAGCTAACACCGCCCCCAACCCTCCGCCGAGCGTGCCTGTCTGCGCCGAGCGTGCCCGTCTGATCGGGTGCGAACGACCACGTTCGGCGTGAACGGGCACGCTCGGCGCAGAATGGGGGAATGTTCTCCTTCGTCGAGTGTGCGATTCCGCTCGTGGCCGCGCCCATGGCGGGTGGCCCGTCCACTCCGGCACTGGTTGCCGCTGCCGCCGAGGCCGGCGGCCTCGGGTTTCTGGGTGGCGGATACCTCACCGATGCCTCGCTTGGCGATCGGATCCGCGCAACGCGAGAGCTCACCTCGGCGCCGTTCGGAGTCAACCTGTTCGTGCCCGGAGCGCGCTCCCCGGCGTCGCGCGGACTGGATGCGTACCGCCGCGAGCTGCAGGCCGAGGCCGGGCGCTACGGGATCGAGCTGCCGGAACCGGATTCCACCGATACCGACCACTACGCAGACAAACTCGCGCTGCTATGCGACGAGCAACCCGTTGCCGTCGTGAGCTTCACCTTCGGGCTGCCCGGCCGCGACGCCGTCGCGGCACTGCACGCCGTGGACACGTGCGTCGCGATCACCGTCACGAACCGGCACGAGGCGCGAGCCGCGGTCGAGCGTGGCGCGGACGCTCTCGTGGTGCAGGGTCCAGAGGCGGGCGGTCACCGCGGTACCCACGACGTGGGTGCGAGTGCCGACGCGACGCCGTTGATCGAACTCGTGCGGGCCGTGCGGACATCCACGACACTGCCGATCGTGGCGGCGGGCGGGGTGTCCATGCGCGAACGCGTGGCGGAGCTGAGGGCCGCGGGGGCGTCCGTCGTCGCCGTGGGGACCGCGCTGCTCCGGAGCCCGGAGTGCGGTGCGTCGCAGACACACAAGGACGCGCTCGCCAGCGGCCAGTTCACCGAGACCAGGGTGACCAGGGCGTTCTCGGGCAGGCTCGCGAGAGCGCTCGTGAACCGTTTCGTCGCCGAGCACGACGCCACCGCGCCCGCCGTCTACCCGGAGGTCAACCAGCTCACTCGCCCCATCCGGGCTGAGGCAGTGAAGAAGGGCGACGCCGGCGGGCTCGCTCTCTGGGCGGGCACGGGGTACGCGTCTGCCCGCGCGACCGGCGCGGCCGACATCCTGCGAGAGCTCGCGCCGCATGGTGGCTCCTAGAGTGGAGCAGTGAATTCTCCCGCAACAGCCCACGTCGATCGCCTGCTCGTCACCGTTCCCGATTTCCCGCGCCCGGGCATCCAGTTCCGCGACCTCAGCCCGGTCTTCGCCGACGCGGAGGCCTTTCGTGCGGTCACGGAGGAACTCGTCGCGCCCTACGAGGAGCAGATCGACGTGATCGCGGGCGTGGAGGCGCGCGGTTTCGTGCTGGCGGCATCCGCCGCCTTCGCGGCAGATCGGGGTCTCGTCGTCATCCGCAAGGCAGGCAAGCTGCCCGGCCCGGTGCTCAGCGAGGCCTGTGATCTCGAATACGGGTCGGCGGTGCTCGAGATGCATCCGGCAACGGTGCCGGGTCAGCGCATGCTCATCCTGGACGACGTGCTCGCCACAGGTGGCACGCTCGCCGCTGCGGTGCGGCTCGCCGAGCGCGCGGGGTACGTGGTCGCGGGCATCGCTGTCGTCCTCGAACTCGAGGCACTCCGTGGTCGCGCCGTGCTGCCGGGCAGGGAACTGAGCTCGATTCTCACGCTGTAGAGCCTGGGAATACTTCCGCCCGAACGGTGGTTCTGTAGGATGTTCATGCGTACGCATAGAAAGCCTGAGGACAGCATGCAGTTCGGAATCTTCACCGTCGGCGACGTCACCATCGACCCCACCACCGGCATCGAGCCCACGGAGCACGAGCGCATCAAGGCCATGCTCACCATCGCCCAGAAGGCGGAGGAGGTCGGCCTCGACGTCTTCGCGACCGGCGAGCACCACAACCCACCGTTCGTGCCGTCGAGCCCCACCACGATGCTCGGCTACCTCGCTGCGAAGACCGAGCGCATCATCCTCTCGACCAGTACAACGCTGATCACGACCAATGACCCGGTGAAGATCGCCGAGGATTACGCGATGCTCCAGCACATCGCCGACGGCCGCGTCGACCTCATGATGGGCCGAGGTAACACCGGGCCGGTCTACCCGTGGTTCGGCAAGGACATCCGCGAGGGCATCCCGCTCGCCGTCGAGAACTATGCGCTGCTGAGGCGCCTCTGGGACGAGGATGTCGTCGACTGGCAGGGCAAGTACCGCACGCCGCTGCAGGGCTTCACCTCCACCCCGCGGCCGCTCGACGGTGTCGCACCCTTCGTCTGGCACGGCAGCATCCGCTCTCCCGAGATCGCCGAGCAGGCCGCCTACTACGGCGACGGCTTCTTCGCCAACAACATCTTCTGGCCGAAGGAGCACTACATGCAGCTCATCGGCTACTACCGCCAGCGCTTCGAGCACTACGGGCACGGCACGGCGGCCGAGGCGATCGTGGGCCTCGGCGGGCAGGCCTTCATGCGCAAGAACTCGCAGGATGCCGTGAACGAGTTCCGCCCGTACTTCGACAACGCCCCGGTCTACGGCCACGGTCCATCGATGGAGGACTTCACCGAGCAGACCCCGCTCACCGTCGGCAGCCCGCAGCAGGTCATCGACCGCTATGCGAGCATGCGCGAGAGCTTCGGCGACTACCAGCGCCAGCTGTTCCTCATGGATCATGCTGGCCTCCCGCTCAAGATTGTGCTTGAGCAGCTCGACATCCTCGGCGAAGAGGTGGTTCCCGCCCTGCGCAAGGAGTTCGGGAAGAACCGCCCGGCGAACGTTCCGGACGGCCCGACCCACGCCTCGCTCCTCGCGGCACGCCTGGCTGTTGACCCCGCATCCGTCGCCCCTTCGGAAATTCAGGACAATGCGCACGCCGACACGGTCGGAGGTGCGAAATGAGCCACGCAGAGAACCGCAGTCCTGAATTTCCGACACGGCGACTCGCGGCGGTCTCGTCCGGGCTCAGCCAGCCGTCGTCGACGAGGCTCCTCGCCGATCGCCTGGCCGATGCCACCGTGCGTCGACTGGCGGCAGAGGGTTACACGGCCGAGGTCGAGGTGATCGAGCTGCGGGATGTCGCCCAGGACATCACGAACAACCTCCTCACCGGATTCCCGAGCCCGCGCCTGGCCAAGGTGATCGAGTCGGTCACGGAGGCGGACGGACTCATCGCCGTCACCCCGATCTTCACGACCAGCTACAGCGGATTGTTCAAGTCGTTCATCGACATCCTCGACCCGCAGTCGCTCACCGAGCTGCCGGTGCTGCTCGGCGCGACCGGCGGAACGGAGCGGCACTCGCTCGCCCTCGACTATGCCATGCGCCCGCTCTTCACCCACCTGCACGCGGTCACGGTTCCGACCGCGGTCTATGCGGCCTCGAGCGATTGGGGCACGGGATCGGATGCCGGAAGCAGCACCCTGCCGGAGCGGGTCGAACGCGCGGCAGGCGAGCTTGCCACGCTCATGAAGACGAGCGAGCGCTCGACCGGGGTGCGCGATCCGTTCGCACTGCCCGCGGGATTCAGCCCGGTTGGTGGCTACGGCGCACAATAAGCTCTCGTGCCGGAACGAGTGAATGGGGGACAAAGCGAGAGGAATCCTCTTGCTTTGCCCTCGCCGCAGGACGATGATGGCGAGACAGAGACACGTCTCCGTCTGGGTTCGGGGAGCAGGGCATGGAATCGTCGACGTCAGCCACACTGATCGGATCGATCCAGCGAGCACTGTGGCTTGTTGACCTGGTTGCGAGTGCGTCGAGGCCGCTGAGTCCGAAGCAGATCTCCTCCGTGCTCGGGCTGAGCCTCGGAACCACCTACAACATCATCCGCACGCTCGTACACGAGGGCTATCTCGCGCAGGAACCGGACGGCATCATTCTCGGCGCCGGTCATCCGGTTCTCAGCGGGGCAGCGGATGACGGGGTCATCCTCTCGCAGGTACGCCAGGGACTGCGCGACATCACCCTCGAACTCGGCGCGACCTCATATCTCAGCAGGTACGACGACGGCGAAGTCACCATCGTCGACATCGCCGACGTGCCGAATGCGCCGAGAACGGAACTGTGGGTGGGCATCAGCCAGAGCGCCCATGCGACGGCGCTCGGCAAGCAGATACTGTCGGAGCTCACTCCGCACGAGCGCAAGGACTACCTCTACCGACACCCGATGGAGGAGCTGACCCAGCACACGATCAAGGATGCGCACCTGCTGCTGACCGAGCTCGAGCGGCCTGCGCCGGCGCGTCTCGACCGCCAGGAGTACGCGATCGGACTCACCTGCGTCGCGGTGCCCGTGCTCGCGCCCGGCACGATCGCCTCGCTGGCGATCTCGCTCCCGACCGAGAAGGTCAAGCACCTGGATTCCGTGGTCAAGCGCCTCAAGACTGCGGCGGGAACCCTGTCGCTCGTCTATGGCACCGATGCCCTCGTGAAGGATTTCACTATCTGAAATCTGACCACTGGCAGGCACGCGTCCGTCTCCATACAGTTTCTTTTGGGGGGCTGCTGCGCTACGCGCCGGTGCGGATGGGGTCCGACTCACATATTCGGGTTATGTCACTCGAGATCTCATCCGCGCCGCATTCTCCGCCGACTTCGGGGCGGGTTCTCGCGTCTTTCAGGGTCCGGCTGGTAGACTCGCCGAGGTTGAGCTGGTTTGACTGTCGTTCGCGGGAGTAAAACCGACCAGCTACGGAGCAGGCCGGCAAGACGCTGGTCACCGGTGGTGAATTACCGTCCCGAACGGTGACTTTCTACTGTTGGCCAGACAAGCGCCCCACTCTAGGGAACTCGCGCGTACACCACGCCGTGCCCGGTGAACCTCATCGGACGCAGGTGTCATCGAACCCGCTCCTGCTCCTTGACGAGTCGCGCCCACACGGGGTGCGACGTAAAACAAAGGAGAAACCCCCCTATGGAGGGTCCAGAAATCACATTCGCCGAGGCCGTTCTCGACAACGGTTCATTCGGCAAGCGCACCGTGCGCTTCGAAACCGGCCGTCTCGCCCAGCAGGCGCAGGGATCCGTCGCTGCGTACCTCGACGAGGAGACCATGCTGCTGAGCGCCACGAGCGTCAGCAAGCACCCGAAAGACAACTTCGACTTCTTCCCGCTGACGGTGGATGTCGAGGAGCGTTCCTACGCTGCAGGCAAGATCCCCGGAAGCTTCTTCCGTCGCGAAGGCCGCCCGTCCACCGAGGCGATCCTGGTCTGCCGACTGATCGACCGTCCGCTGCGCCCGACCTTCGTCGAGGGTCTGCGCAACGAGGTGCAGGTCGTCGTCACCGTTCTGGCCATCGCGCCGGACGAGTTCTACGACGCTCTCGCCATCAACGCGGCAAGCCTCAGCACCCAGATCTCCGGCCTGCCGTTCAACGGACCGATCGGCGGCATCCGCCTCGCTCTCATCGGCAACCAGTGGGTCGCCTTCCCGAAGTTCTCGCAGCTCGAGGAGGCCGTCTTCGACCTCACCGTTGCCGGCCGTCTCATCACCAATGCCAGGGGTGAAGAGGATGTCGCGATCATGATGGTCGAGGCCGAGGCCACGGAGCACAGCTGGGACCTCATCAAGGGCGGCGCGACCAAGCCGGACGAGGCGGTTGTCGCGCAGGGACTCGAGGCAGCCAAGCCGTTCCTCAAGCAGCTCATCAAGGCGCAGATGGAGGTCGCCGCGAAGGCGGCGAAGGAGGTCCAGGAGTACCCGGTCTTCCTCTCCTACGACCAGGCCACCTACGACGTCGTCGCGGGTGCCTCTTACGAACGTCTGAAGGACATCTACCAGATCGCCGACAAGATCGAGCGCCAGAACGCGGATGACGCGCTCAAGGACGAGGTCAAGGACGTCGTTGCGGCCAAGGTCGCAGCCGGCGAGCTGCCCGAGACGGCCAATGGCCAGGTCAGTGCGGCGTACAAGTCGGTCACCAAGAAGATCGTTCGCGGCCGCATCCTCTCCGAGGGCGTGCGCATCGACGGTCGTGGCCTGAGCGACATCCGTCCGCTCGACGCCGAGGTGCAGGTTGTTCCTCGGGTCCACGGTTCCGCGATCTTCCAGCGCGGCGAGACCCAGATCCTGGGCGTCACCACGCTGAACATGCTCAAGATGGAGCAGCAGATCGACTCTCTCGCTCCGGTGAAGAAGAAGCGTTACCTGCACCACTACAACTTCCCGCCGTACTCCACCGGGGAGACCGGCCGGGTGGGCTCGCCCAAGCGTCGCGAGATCGGGCACGGCTTCCTCGCGGAGCGCGCACTCGTTCCCGTGCTGCCGCCGCGCGAGGAGTTCCCGTACGCGATCCGCCAGGTGTCCGAGGCTCTCGGTTCCAACGGTTCGACCTCGATGGGTTCCGTCTGCGCATCCACGCTGTCGCTGCTCAACGCCGGTGTGCCGCTGCGCGCCCCGGTTGCCGGCATCGCGATGGGCCTTGTCTCCGATGAGGTCAACGGCGAGACGCGCTACGCCGCGCTCACCGACATCCTGGGTGCTGAGGATGCGCTCGGCGACATGGACTTCAAGGTCGCCGGTACCTCGGAGTTCGTCACGGCCATCCAGCTCGACACCAAGCTCGCGGGCATTCCGTCCTCGGTGCTCGATGGCGCGCTCGGCCAGGCCAAGGAGGCTCGCACCGCGATCCTCTCCGTGATCAACGCGGCGATCGACGCCCCGGATGAGATGGCACCGACCGCGCCCCGCGTGATCAGCGTGCAGATCCCGATCGACAAGATCGGCGAGCTGATCGGGCCGAAGGGCAAGACGATCAACCAGATCCAGGACGACACCGGAGCGGACATCTCGATCGAGGATGACGGCACCGTGTTCATCGGTGCGGTTGACGGCCCGTCGGCCGAGGCCGCGCGTGCCGCGGTCAACGCGATCGCCAACCCGCTCAACCCCGAGGTGGGGGAGCGGTTCCTCGGAACCGTCGTGAAGATCGCCACCTTCGGTGCCTTCGTCTCGCTCACCCCGGGCAAGGACGGCCTGCTGCACATCTCCGAGGTGCGCAAGCTCGCCGGTGGCAAGCGCGTGGAGAACGTCGAAGACGTGCTCGCCGTCGGCCAGAAGATCCAGGTCGAGATCACCAAGGTCGACGATCGCGGAAAGCTCTCGCTCGCTCCGGTCGAGGAGAACGCTGCTGTGGTTGATGCTGAGGTTCTGGCACCGCAGGCCTAGTCAGGACTGATCGAACGGAAGTGGCCGCCCCCCCGGGGCGGGCCCATCGGCGGTTTTGCGGTTGTGCGTTTGTGTGCCGCGGCGGGGTGGGTCC
>NZ_JBELOA010000009.1:37313-119920 GCF_040227205.1 Parafrigoribacterium humi
GGAGTCCTCTCACCGATCCCGCCGCGCCACCTCACCGCAGCACCCCACAAACCCACACGGGCCCGCCCGGGGGGGGCGGGCACTTCTGCGTTTGTGCGTTGCTGCGTTTCGGTGCCGAGGCGTGATCGGTCAGAGGACTCCGGCAGCGCGCCACTCCGTTGCGGCAACGACCCCTCCGCACACAAAAAAGGTGATCACGAGCAGGATCGTGAGGGCCGCGAGCGTCCAGAGCCTTGCCCTGCCCGGCTGCACCACGATACGAGTCACGATCATCAACGCGTACAGGACGATCACGATCACCAGTCCGGTGGTGGCGACGGCGGCAGGTGTGAGCCACTGCATGGCGAAGAGCAGCCCGCCACAGATCACGGTGAGGCCGGCACCGATGACGAGCCAGTTGGTGCCGCTCGCGATGGTCAGCGCGCGCTGTTCCGTGACTTTCGTCGAACTCGACTCCCGCTGCGCGCGGGTACCCATGGTATTCCTGGGCCTGCGCAAAGCCATGATCCCCTCCTCGCCCGTACCGCCTGAGTCAACGCTTGCACGGTTTCGTGGGAAAGGCCTCCGAGGGAAGGGACGTGGCACTCTGCCCCCGAACTGGGTGCAGGCGCGAATGTAACGATTCGCGCACCCTCCCCGGTTTCCTTGCCCGCCTGAACTAATCTCGGTCTCAGACGCGCACGCACCCGAATCGAGCTCGTGAAGGGACGGACGCGAGTGCTCGGGGGTTGGAAGTGATGCAGTTGCTACCGGATGTCGTATCCGCGGGGGCCTGGGAACCTGAATGGACCGCCCCCACTGCACTCTCGCGCCTGCGCAGGCTCGGGGAGTCTGAACTTCGGGTGTTCCCCCTCGCGATCGGGGGCAACGTCTTCGGCTGGACGGCCGACGCGGAGACGACCGAGGGCATCCTGAACCGTTATGCGGAACTCGGCGGAAACTTCATCGACACGGCAGACTCCTACGCGAGCGGTCGCAGCGAGATCATGATCGGCAACTGGATGCGGGAGCGCCGCAACCGCGCAGAGATCGTCGTTGCCACCAAGGTCGGTAAGAGCGCGGACAACCCCGGGCTGTCTGCGACGATGATCATGCGTTCCGTGAATGCCTCGCTCGAGCGACTGCAGACCTCGTACATCGACCTGCTCTACCTGCACATCGATGACACCGCCGTCGATTTCGCGGAGACCCTGCTCGCGGTCGACTGGCTCATCCGCTCCGGCAAAGTGCGGTACTTCGGTGTGTCGCACCACTCGGGCAACCGCCTGATCGAGGCGCGAGTCATCGCGGCACAACTGGGGATCACTCCGCTCGTCGCGGTCCAGAACCACTACAACCTGATGCACCGTGCGGAATACGAGGGAACACTTGCCTCGGTGGCCCACCAGCAGGGGCTC
The DNA here is from genome assembly GCF_040227205.1 of Parafrigoribacterium humi. Classification (NCBI taxonomy): domain Bacteria; kingdom Bacillati; phylum Actinomycetota; class Actinomycetes; order Micrococcales; family Microbacteriaceae; genus Parafrigoribacterium; species Parafrigoribacterium humi. Next base: position 38,711 of record NZ_JBELOA010000009.1, read on the forward strand.
GGCGTCATGCCGCGATTCGCGCTGGCTGGCGGGTTCCTCACGGGCAAATATCGCACGAGGGCAGACGTCGTCCGGGGTGCGCGTGGCGTCAAGCCGACCGAGTACCTGGGCAAGCGAGGGCTGCGCGTTCTGGCCTGTCTGGATGGCGTCGCGGCCGTGCAGCAGTCGACCCCGGCCACGATCGCGCTGGCGTGGCTGCTGGCCAAGCCCGGCGTCGTTGCTCCCGTCGCGAGCGCGAGTCTGCCGGAGCAGGTCGATGAGCTCATGGCGGCGTCGGCCGTTCAGCTCACCAGACACCAGCTGGCTGCATTGGATCGTGCTTCCGCCTGACCCCGCGCACGCGCGATGCGAAGCATTGCCTCAGCGCTGTACCCCGCAGAAGGCCGTGCCATCGAGGACAGACGAGACTGTCTGGTCTAAGAATCGTCCTGCGCGCCGATTTCGGCCATGATCCTGGCCAGTGCGCGAGCGAGAGCGGCTCCGACCGCGACGAAGTCGCCGGCGTAGGCGCCGGCCATGGCGCCGTCCCTGATCAGCATGAGATCGTCTGCAGCGTCGCCGGGCAGCGGATGCTTGAGGTCCTTGAGTAGTGAGGCGAGCGTTGCCGTGTACCAGTCTCGATGTTCAGCGACGACCGCGCGCACGGGATGGCGGGGATCCGGGTATTCAGTCGCGGCATTGACGAACGGGCAGCCGCGGAATCCGTCTCGCTGGGTCTCGCGCTCGACCATGGCGAAGAGTTCCCTGAGTGCTGCTTCGGGATCGGTCGCGCCGGAGACGATGGGCTCGACGTTGGACTTCACGCTCTCGTGCCGGTGCTTGACGTACTCGAGGATGAGCTTGTCTTTGGCCCCGTAATGCTTATAGAACGTGGCCTTGGTGACACCGGACTCGCTGATGAGCCTGTCGATGCCCACGGTGTGGATGCCCTCATCGGAGAACAGTCGATCGGCTGTTTCGAGGATGCGCTGCTTGGCCCAGGGGCTTGAGCCAGCCGAGGGGGCACGCTGAGCGGTCGGATCGGACTCTACAACCGTCACAGCGTGGCTCCCTTCGGCAATTCGGCTAGGAATCCTCAAAGCCGTTTGGCAGCAAACCGGGCTGGAGGTGGGCCCGGCGTTCATACTCAACGCGAGAACGGGGGTGAACTCACGGTCGTGCGTGTTGCGCTCCGCCTTCGGGTGGCCGAGCACGCAAGCGGATTTCGGGGTGAATCCTTTTGCGTGTCTTTCGCGGATCACTCCGCTCAAAACTCCAACGTTTGGAGGCTAGCACAGAAAGTGCGACAGACAAATCTGTTTGTCCTCTTTTTATCCGACATTGATGTACCCCAATACGGGGGAGTGCTTTTCCACAGCCGGACTGCGCGGGCCACGCCGACACCTTCGGTGACGTAGGCTCGACACGTGAACGGCGCAGCCCAGCTTCCCCTCGGCGTGGCCGAACTCTCTTTCACCGCCTCGGGCGATTCGCTCGTGCGGCGCACGATCCTCCCGAGTGGCGTGCGTATCCTCAGCGAACAGGTGCCTGGGGCGAGGAGCGCGACCGTCGGCTACTGGGTTGCCGTCGGTTCGAGGGACGAACTGCCCGCGAGCTACGGAAGCACTCACTTCCTTGAGCACCTGCTCTTCAAGGGCACGGCCACGCGCAGCGCGCTCGACATCGCCGTGAGTTTCGATTCCGTCGGTGGCGAACACAACGCGATGACGGCGAAGGAATACACCTGCTACTACGCGAAGGTGCAGGATCGCGATCTCGAGATGGCCGTCGAGGTCCTCTCCGACATGCTCACCTCGTCCCTCCTCGACCCGCTCGAGTTCGAGAACGAGCGCGGCGTCATCCTCGAGGAACTCGCGATGGCCGATGACGATCCGGCGGATGTCACGAGCGAGCGATTCTTCGAGGCCGTGTTCGGCGAGCATCCGCTGGGGCGCCCGATCGGGGGCAACCCGGACACGATCCAGGCGGCCACGCGGGACTCCGTGTGGGAGCATTACCGGGCCAACTATGGCCCACGCGACCTCGTGATCACCGTCGCGGGCGCTGTCGATCACGACGCTCTCGTCGCCGGAGTGCAGAAGGCGCTCGTTGCCGCGGGATGGAACCTCGAGCGGGAGGCGACGCCGGTCGAGCGCCGCACCTCGAACGAGCAGCTCATCGAGCGCGGCAGCCCTCTCGTCGTGGTGCAGCGCCCGATAGAGCAGGCAAACATCCTGCTCGGCGTTCCCGGCATCTCGGCGACGGACGACCGCAGGAGCACCATGGCCGTGCTCAACTCGATCCTCGGCGGCGGGATGTCCTCCCGGCTGTTCCAGGAGATCCGCGAGAAGCGCGGACTGGCGTACTCGGTCTATTCCTTCTCGCCGAGCTATGCCGACGCAGGGCTCTTCGGGCTCTACGCGGGGTGCTCGCCGAGCAAGGCCGGCCAGGTCGCCGAACTGCTCCTCGGGGAGTTCAGGCGACTCGCCGACGGCGGGGTCACAGATGAGGAGATGCGGCGCGCCTCCGGGCAACTGAGCGGGGCGTCCGCGCTCGCGCTGGAGGACTCGGACACGAGGATGTCCAGGCTCGGCCGCTCGGAGCTCACCCACGGAGAATTCACCGACCTCGACGAGGCGTTGCGCAGGCTCTCGCTCGTGACCGCCACTGACGTCCGCGAGCTCGCCGGTGAACTCGCGTCCAGGCCGCTGTCGATCGCCTCGGTCGGCACGGTCGAGGAGTCGGCCTTCGCGGGGCTCAGCGACGAACCCGTCGCGGTCTGACCCGAACAGAACATCCACAAGAACACCCACACAGAACACGCACGACCGAAACAGGAACAACGATGTCCCACTTCATTTACCTGGTCCGCCATGGCGAGCAGCAGGACGCGGAGCACGGTCTGCCCGACGGGCCGCTGTCCGCCCGCGGCACGCGCCAGGCGCGGCTCATCGCCGAACGCCTGAGCGGGGTGCCCTTCACTGGCGCGTGGCACTCCCCGCTGCAGCGCGCGGAGGAGACGGCGTCCATCATGACCGCGCGCATGCCGGATCTTCGCGCCGAGCCATCCGCTCTCCTGTTCGACTGCATCCCCTCTGGCCCGACGCCCGACATGCCGCACGCGTTCCAGCCCTTCTTCGGCTCGGTCACCGAGGCTCAGATCGATGCGGGGCAGGCGCAGATGACGGATGCCGTGGCCGAGTGGCTCACGCCGTCACGCGAGGATCGCCACACCCTGCTCATCACCCACAACTTCGTGATCGCGTGGTTCGTGCGCGAGGTGTTCGAGGCGCCGGCCTGGCGCTGGATGGGGACCAACCAGGCCAATTGCGGTCTCACCATCATCCGCGTGCGCTCGGTGAAGTCGCCGGAGCTCATCACTCACAACGACCTCGGTCACCTGCCGCCCGAGCTGCGCACGGGCCTGCCCGTCGACCAGCCGTACTGACGTTCCGCCGGTCGAGTAGCGCGCGAGGAACGATCGCTCGATACGGCCGCAGGCGGCCTGCTCGGCCACCGCGTCAGTCGAGCGTCTTCGCGTACCAGGTCGTCGCGTTGGGGTTGTTGTTGTACGGCGCGATCGTGACGAAACCGCTGGAGCGATAGAGCCCGCCCGCGGCCGCGAGACTGTCGTTGGTGTCGAGCACGAGCTCGCGCGCGCCGAAGCCGCGCGCACGTCGCTCCAGCTCCTGCAGCAGGGCGCGGCCATAGCCGTGTCCGCGGGTGTGTGGCTCGAGCCAGAGGTGCTTCACCTCGAAGCGCACGAGGTCAATGTGCGCAGGGTCGCCCTCGGCGGTCTCGAGCCGTCGGATGCCGCCGCAGCCCACATCCGCCGCCTCGCCATCCGCCCCGGCGCCCTCGACCACGAGAAAGACGCCGCGCGGGGGCGTGAAGGCCTCCGCCGAGGGAAACACCGGGCGATACCGGCCCTGCGCCTCGGGAAAGCTGAGTTCGCGCGAGGCGAAGTACTCGGTCAGCAGGGTGTGTGCGGCGCCGCTCGTCACGAGCGTCTCCCTGAAGCCGACCATGGGTCAAGCCTAGGGGGATCGAAGCCGACGGCCGCTTGGTAGATTGAACGGATGACAACCAAGGTCGCCGTGATCGGCGCAACCGGCAAGATGGGCCAGCTCGTCTCGCAGATCATCCGCAGCACAGACGACTTCGAGCTCGTCGCCGAGATCGACTCCAAGGGCGAGCTCTCGGACATGCTCGGTGCCGACATCGCGGTCGATGTGACCCTCCCCGCGGTGAGCCAGTCCGTGGTGGAGTTCGCGGTCGCACACGGAATCAGCGTGCTGGTGGGCACCAGCGGCTGGTCGGCGGAGAGGATCGCGGGCCTTGAGCGGACCATCACCGGCAACCTCGCCCTCGGCGTCATCATCGTGCCCAACTTCTCGATCGGCTCCGTGCTCGCCACCGCGTTCGCGACCATGGCCGCGCGGTTCTACGACTCGATCGAGATCATCGAGGCGCACCACGCGTCCAAGATCGATTCGCCCTCGGGCACTGCTGTGCGCACGGCGGAGCTGATCGGCGCGGCGCGGACCGGGCTCGGTCCGGTCGCGGCCCCACACACCGACCAGAGGGCGCGCGGCCAGCAGGTCGCGAGCGTTCCGATCCACAGCCTGCGCATGCACGGCGTGGTCGCGAAGCAGGACGTGATCTTCGGCGGAAACGGTGAGACGCTCACCCTCAGCCACGAGACCCTCGCACCGAGCGCCTATGAGCAGGGCATCCTCATCGCGCTGCGCGCAACCGTCACCGCACGCGGCGTGATCGTCGGACTCGACCGGCTGATCGACCTGGGCGGGGCTGCATCCGAATGAAGGGTCGCATCGCGGTCGGCATCATGTCGCTGCTGCTCCTGCTCTATCTCGTCGTCGTCGTGCAACTGGCCTTCCGCCTGCTCGCCGTGGATGTCGTCGTCTCCAAGCTGATCGGCGTCGCGCTCCTGGTGCTTCCGCTGCTCGGGGCCTGGGCGCTCGTGGCAGAGCTGCTGTTCGGCATCCGCTGCGAACGGCTCATCGGCGTGCTGCGGTCGAGCGGTGGCCTGCCATCGGATTCCCTCCCCACTCGCGCGAGCGGCAGGCCGGAGCGTGCCGCAGCCGATGCGGCATTCCCGCGGTACCAGGCCGCCGTCGAGTCCGCTCCGGGGAGCTGGCAGGCGTGGTTCAGGCTCGGCCTCGCCTATGACGCCTGTGGTGATCGCAGGCGCGGCAGGCGCTCGATCGGGCACGCCATCCGGCTCGAGCGGGCCGAGCGCAAGGCCGCCTGAGCGCCCGAACACCTGACTGCTCAGCCATCGGCGAGCAGGGCGTCGATCGCCTGCTGGCTCGTCTCGTCGCGGAAGCTGAAACCGTCCGCGAGAAGCTTCTGCGGGAGCACCTTCTGGCTGACCAGCAGAAGCTCGGGTCCCGCCTCCTGCAGCGCAAGCGAGATCGCCCAGGACGGCACCGTGAACGGATACCAGCGGCGCATGCTGCGGGACAGCTGCGAGGTGATACGGTCCGAGCTCGTGGGGGTCGGCCCGGTGAGATTGACGACGCCGCTCAGTGTCGAGGTCAGGAGATGACGGATGGCCGCGGCCTCGTCGTAGAGGCTGATCCACGGCCAGATGTCGCCGCCGGTGCCGAGCCGGGAGCCGAGCCTGAGCTTCGTGAGCGTCATGAGCGGACCGAGCGCACCCCCGCGGCCGAGCACGAGGCCGGTGCGGAAGGTGACGAGTCTGGTCTTCGCCGGCCGGATCTGAGCTGCCTGTTCCCACGCGTCGACGAGGTCCGCGAGGAATCCCTCTCCCTTGGGCGACTCCTCGGTGAGGCGCTCACCCGGCCGATCGCCGTAGAAACCCACGGCCGAGGCGTTGAGGAACACCTCCGGCGGCCTGGCCGCCATGTTCATCGCCTCCGCGAGCGCTCGCGTGGTCTGCAGCCTCGAGTCGACGAGTTCCTTCTTGTATCTCGGGGTCCACGGCAGATGGCCGAGCGGTGCGCCCGCGAGGTTCACGACGGCGTCTGCCGAGTCGATCAGGCTGGAGTCGAGGATGCGCGCGGTCGGCGCCCAGTTGTGCTCGTGCTCCGCGGTGGGCTGCCGACGCACGAGCGTGTGGACCTCGTGGCCATCGGCACGCAGCCGCCTGCAGAGCTCCGTGCCGATCAGCCCGGATGCCCCGGCAACCAGAATTCGCATCGTGCGCTTGCCCTGCGCGGCCATCCTGCCCCCTCGAATCGACACTCCAGCCTAGGCCACCATCCTTGCCGGATTCTGCGCGGTCAGGAGACGGAGGTCGGGGCCCTGGCGAGGATTCGCGCGCGTACGAGCAGCAGGTAGATCTGGCAGCCGAAGCAGTAGTCGAAGACGGAGTTCAGGAAGGCCGCGACGAACGCGAGTGCCGCGGGAATGACGAGTCCGAACGGGACGCCGGCGAGGTGCAGTGCCACGCCCGCGATCGAGACGATGAACCCAACGCCCTGCGAGAAGGTCGGTGGCGTCGGGTCTTCGAGATGTGTGGGTGCCGCCAGGCGCGGGCGCACGACGGCGGCGAACAGGCGTCCGTACGGGTGCTTCTGCACTCCGGCGAACGCACCCCAGGCAAATAGAACGGTGATGATCGCCAACAGGATGAACCCCGGCTGCGTCGCTCGCCCGGCGACGTTCGGAGGGGCTGTCGCCGCGGTGCCGAGCGAGAGTCCGATCGTCACGAGCAGGAGCACGGAGGTGATGCCCGCGCCGAAGCGCGGGCCGCGCGGGTCGATGCCGGTGTGGCCGGGCCGCGCAAGGAGCGCAGCCTTCGATGCCGGAAGCGGTGTCGTGTGCTCGCGAGCGGTCATCGGGTCTCCCTTGGTGTGTGGCGGCGGATCGGGCGGCGGTGGATCAGGAGGTGACGGTGGTTCGCCCGAGGATTCTGCCCAGTTCCTCGGCGACCTCCGCCGGACGTGGCGCCCCTCCGATGCGGGCGCGGACGACACCCCGGCCGTCGAGAATGAGGGTGGTGGGGGACTGCAGAAGTCTGAACCTGCTGGCGAGGTCCGCCCGCCTGGTGATGTCGACATCCACGTGGGCGACCCCGCTGTGTCGCTCCGCAAGCGCGCCGAGCATGACGTGGGTGGCCCTGCACGGTGCGCAGACCTCGGTCGAGAACTGCAGCAGGGTCGCGCTGCTGCCGGCCACGGCGTCCGGCACGATGTCCGCGAGGTCGATCGTCCCTTCGCCGCTCGCGATCGCGCGCACGCGACCGGTTTGCGCGCGCCACAGCAGTCCGAGTGCCGTGGCGCAGGCCACGAGCCCGAACAGGGCGGAGAAGACGGCGAGAGCGTTCATGGTGGCAACACGCTATGCCCGTGCTCGACGAGGTGGAGGAGTATGACGTGAAATGACGGGTTCAACCGTTACCCTGTAAGCGTGCCAACACCTACAAGCGCAGTGCCCAATAATCCCTTCGGTCAGGTGCTCGTCGCACTCGTCACTCCGTTCACCCCGGACGGCGAAGTCGATTGGGCCGGCGTGGAGAAGCACATCGACGACGTCATCACCGCCGGTGCGGACGGTATCGTCGTCTCCGGTACGACCGGCGAGACGAGCACCCTCACCGACCCGGAGAAGATCCGTCTCGTCGAGGTGAGCAAGGCTGTTGCGGCCGGTCGGGCCAAGACCATCACGGGCGGCGGCTCGAACGAGACCGCGCACGCCATCGAGCTGTACAAGGCGAGCGAGAAGGCGGGCGCCGACGGCGTCATGATCGTCACGCCGTACTACAACAAGCCGACCCAGGCCGGGGTGCTCACCCACTTCCGCATGATCGCGGATGCCACGGACCTGCCGGTCATCCTCTACGACATCCCTGGCCGGGCGGGCATCCCGATCCAGTACGAGACGATCCTGCGCGCGGCCCAGCACCCGAACATCCGCGCGGTCAAGGATGCCAAGGGCAATTTCGCCGAGGTCAGCCGGGTTCTCAACCAGACCGACCTGCTCTACTTCTCCGGCGACGACACCAATGTGCTTCCGCACCTGTCCATCGGCGCGACGGGCCTCGTCGGTGTCACGGCGAACATCGCCGCGACCCCGTATCGGGTGATCATCGACGCCGTGAACGCGGGAGATCTCGCCACGGCCACCGCGGCGCACAAGCAACTGGAACCGCTCGTGCGCGCCGTGATGACCCACGTGCCAGGCACCGTCGCGGCGAAGTACATCCTGCACGGCCTCGGCCGCATCGGGTCGCCGCGCGTGCGGCTTCCGCTCGTGGGCCCAGAGGACTTCGAGGCGGCGAGGATCGAAGACGAGATCGCTCTCGTCGGGGAGATTCCCGGGCTCGACCTCAGCAACTTCCGACCGGATCGCAACGCCGCAGCGGGCGGGGCGCTTCCGAAGGTCGCCGGCACCACGCGGTAGCCACCCAACTTGAACCGGGGGCTCGAGGCCCCAAGAACCGATCTACGGTCATCCGATCCGGATCGCACAAACACTGGACGCCATGAACTCACCCATCTACCAACCCAGCAAGCTCGCCGCGGGAACCCTCCGCGTCACCCCGATTGGTGGCCTCGGCGAAATCGGCCGCAACATGACCGTCTACGAGATCGACGGCAAGCTCCTCATCGTCGACTGCGGCGTGCTCTTCCCCGAGGAGAATCAGCCCGGCGTCGACCTGATCCTGCCCGATTTCGGCTCGATCCGCGACCGCCTGGGCGACGTGCTCGGCGTCGTGCTCACCCACGGCCACGAGGACCACATCGGAGCGGTCCCCTATCTGCTCAAGCTGCGCCAGGACCTTCCGCTGATCGGTTCGACCCTGACGCTCGCGCTCGTCGAGGCGAAGCTCAAGGAGCACCGCATCACCCCGTACACGCTCACGGTGCACGAGGGGCAGAGTGAGACCTTCGGCCCGTTCGAGCTCGAGTTCATCGCGGTCAACCACTCGATCCCGGATGCCCTGGCGGTCGCCGTCAAGACGAGCGCCGGCGTCGTACTGCACACCGGCGACTTCAAGATGGACCAGCTTCCGCTCGACGATCGCATCACCGATCTGCGTGCGTTCGCCCGCCTCGGCGAGGCCGGCGTCGACCTGTTCCTGCCCGACTCCACCAACGCGGACGTCCCCGGTTTCACCGCGCCGGAGCGCAACATCGGTCCCGTGCTCGAGAGCGTCATCTCCAAGGCTCCGCGCCGGGTCATCGTAGCGAGCTTCTCCAGCCACGTGCACCGGGTGCAGCAGGTGCTGGACGCTGCCGCGGCGAACGGTCGCAGGGTCGCCTTCATGGGGCGCTCCATGGTGCGCAACATGAACATCGCCGCCGAGCTCGGCTACCTCAGGGTGCCGGACGGCGTGCTCATCGAGGCCAAGAAGGCTGTCGACCTGCCGGACAACAAGATCGTCTACATGAGCACGGGCTCCCAGGGCGAGCCGATGGCCGTGCTCGCGCGGATGGCGAACCTCGAGCATCAGATCGAGGTGGGAAAGGGCGACACCGTCATTCTCGCCTCGAGCCTCATCCCCGGCAATGAGAACGCCGTATACCGCGTGATCAACGGGCTCGTCAAGCTCGGAGCCAACGTGGTGCACAGGGGCAACGCGAAGGTGCACGTCTCCGGCCACGCCGCCGCGGGCGAACTCCTCTACGTCTACAACATCCTCAAGCCGAAGAACGTGCTGCCGGTGCACGGCGAATACCGCCACCTCGTCGCCAACCAGCAGCTCGCGATCGCGACGGGCGTGTCAGAAGAGAACACGATCATCGGCGAGGACGGCACGGTCGTCGACCTCAAGGACGGCGTCGCGACCGTCGTCGGCCAACTCGACCTCGGGTACGTCTACGTCGACGGCTCGACCGTGGGCGAGATCACGGATGCCGACCTCAAGGACCGCAGGATCCTGGCAGAAGAGGGCTTCATCTCGATCTTCGCCGCCGTCGACCCGCAGACCGGCCGTGTCATCGTCGGGCCGGAGATCCAGGCCCGCGGTTTCGCGGAGGACGAGGCGGTGTTCGACGCGGTCAAGCCGCTCATCATTCGCGCGCTCACCGATGCCGCGGAGAACGGCACGCGAGACACGCACGCGTTCAGCCAGGTCATCCGTCGCACTGTCGGCCGCTGGGTCAACACGCAGCACCGGCGTCGACCCATGATCGTCCCGGTGGTCATCGAGGCTTAGGCGCAACTCACGACGGGCGCTTATGTCTCACACGTTCTATGGCAAAAAGAGCCATGGATGCGCACCATTCGCGAAGCAAACACCTCCGATGTCGACTTCCCGGTCGAGGCGTATCTGCTCGCCGCGACTGGTGCGGTACCGGTGATCGCCTCCGCTCCTCATGAATCGTCGGCTTCGTGTTCGGAAAATATCTCTATGGGTGGGGAGGTCGTCGTCTCCCATCTCAAGCTCATCGTTCATCATGCCGCGACGAGCTCGCACTGGAACTCGTGGTGCCCGCTGGCACGCATATGCTCAGTGCCATCGGGCAACACGATGATGCAGGATGTCGAGACCGGCACGTCGACGGCAAGGGTGAAGAGTCCATTCGTGATGCTCCACTCAGATGCGGCCCGCCCGTAGGGGGTTGTCACACTGCCCTGTGCGGATGTCAATCCACCTCCCATGAGGGGCGCGACCCGGAAGCTGCGGTATCCGCCTTCGATTGGTTCGATGCCTGCTACGCGCCGATAGAGCCAGTCGCCCACGGCACCCGCGGCATAGTGGTTGAACGACACCATTCCGCCGTCGGAGCTGTCGTCGTCTCCGGCTGCCGTGAGGCTTGATGTGTTGACGGTGCCGTCGGGTCGCAGCGCGTCCCAGCGCTCCCAGATCGTCGTGCCGCCGGACTCGACCATATACAGCCAGGACGGGCTCGACGTTTGCTGCAGTAGTCGGAACGCGTCATCCACCCGACCGTTATCGGACAGGGCGAACAGGATGTAGGGCGTGCCGGGGAAACCCGTAGCCAGGTGTCCACCCGCGTCGTCGATGAGTCGAACAAGATTGTCCGCCATCTTCTCCGTTTCACCACCTGCGGTCATGCCGAAGTGCAACGGCAGCACGTAGCCCGTCTGGAACTCTTTGGCGAGAGTGCCATTCCCGTCCGTGAACTTCGCGCGGTAGGCATCGATGACCTCCCCGCGAAGCGCTCGATAGCGCGCAGCGTCGTCGGACTTGCCGAGCAGCTCGGCGATGTCGGCCACGATCCCGCAGGAGTTGGCGAAGTACGCCGTGCCGATCCACTTTCCTTTCGCAAGCCAGTCCCGCACAGCGCCGTCCGGCGCAGCCCAGTCACCAAAATGGAAGGGAAACCGCCAGATACGCCGTGCGCGCTTTGTCACCGAGAAGAGTCCAGACCACCACAAGGCTGCGCCTAGAAACTTCGTCATCGTTGCATACTGATCGCGCAGCAGCTCGAGATCGCCGCGCGCGAGGTACTCGGCCCAAGGGGCGAGTACGCACACATCCCCCCAGCACGAAGTGGCCATCACAGGGAAGCCATTGCCCGCTCGAGGAACGACCATGGGGATGCCGCCACCCGGACTTTGCTCGGACGTCAGATCGCGCAGCCATTTGCGCAGGAAGCGGCTCATGTCGAAGTTGTAGGACGCTGTCGCTGCGAAGACCGCGTAATCCCCTGTCCAGCCCTCACGCTCATCGCGCTGGGGGCAGTCAGTCGGGATGTCGACGAAGTTCGAGCGCCCACCCCATCGGATTGCGGACTGCAGTTTGTTCAGCAACGGGCTAGACGAGGAAAAGAACCCGGTTTCGGTTAGGTCGGAATGCAACACCAGGGCCGTGAGGTCCAGATCCTCCGCATCGATTCCGCTCACGCCCACGTACCGAAAGCCCATGTAGGTCAGCCGAGGCGAGTAGCTCTGCTCGCCGTCGACACAGACATAGGTGGCCGTCGCTTTCGCGGTGCGAAGAGACTTCACGAAGAGTTTGCCTTCGACGAGCACCTCCGCATGCCGGAACGTCACCGTCTGACCTCGCGTACCACGGAGCACTGCGCTGATGACGCCAGCAAAGTTCTGCCCGAAGTCGAAGATCAGCTCGCCACTCGACGACAACGACTGCGCGACAGGATGCATCACCTTCTGTGCACGGACCGGTGGGCCGTACTGCGCGAGCAAGGTCGGTGTTCCTCTTGGCGCGGTGAGGGATGCGGGCTTCCATGTCTGCTGCTCGTGGCCGACGGTTGCGTCGTAGGTCTCGCCGTCGTACCACTCGGCCATCCTTACGGGACCGTCGATGCTGACCTCCCAGTCGGTTCCGGTCGCGACAATCTCGGCAGTCCCGTCGGTGTATTCCAAGTGGACCTCGCACAGAAACGCTTGACGATCGGCGTAGATCCTGTTCTTGCGAGTGTGCGTGAAGGATCCCACGGCCCAGCCTCCGGCCACGGTCGCCGTAATCGTGTTCGACCCGTCGCACAGCGGATCAAGGTCGTATGTCTGGTACTGGATCTGGTGCTCATACGACGTGAATCCTGGCGCGAAGTAGTCTTCGCCGACTTTGATCCCGTTGAGCTCGAGCTCGTAGACGCCGAGGGCGGTGGCTTCCAGCCATGCTCGCCGCAGCCCCGGGCCTACGGCGAAGGTTTTGCGGAACACCATCGGCACGGGCGACTGCTTCTTGGGTGTGCGGTAATCGCGATCGGTGATCCACCGCGCCGACCAGGGTGTGTCCAAACGGCCTACACGAAACGAAGTCGTCGCCTCGGCGAGATCCCCGCTCGTGCCTGTGGCCGCGACGCGCACCGGGTACTCGGTGAACGGCTCTAGGCGGCCGCCGTGGACGATCCCGATCTGATCGCGAGTTTCGACCTTCCAGTTGCCGATAGTGACAACAGCACGCTGCAGGCTATCCCCAGGGGTGTTCGATTCCAATGCGAAAGAGATGCGGGGAGCTTCGTCGGTCACGAGCCCTGATTCGAGCCCATCAACGGTCAATGAGGAGATCTTCAACGCGTACCTTTCCGCCATGCGGCGAGGACTTTGAGAGCGCGGACCGGGTGGCCAGTCGCGAGGAGCTCGAGCGTCTTCGCCACGTCGTAGGGGAATGTGCCTCCTGAGGACATCGCGAGGGATCGCATCGACGAATTGGGCATCATCCTCAGTACGAAGTAGCTGTTCTTCACGCGCGAGTCGCGGTCGAGCGATTCGGGCAGCTTTAATGCGGCGCGGTAGTTCTTGGCGACGGAGCCGATGATAGCTCCACTCACGAGTCTGCCCAGCAGGGTACGGCGCGCGTCAATCAGTCGTGTGTTCATCGTCAACCGCCGAGCGTCGTAGAGATCGGCAATGGGGTGACCGACGAGGCTGGGGAAGGCTGCGGGAATTGTTCGCGGTGGAGTCGAGTAGCTTGTGTCGACCGCTGCAGAGTATGGCGACCTCGAGTCAGCTTGATCCTGCACGCTCAGGACTTCCACCAGACGGATGTCAGCGGCAGATGCCGCGACCTGAATTAGGTAGTCACCGTTCTCCAGCACCCAGTCGTGCGCTCCGACATCCCAGTACGACAGCTCGGATAGCGGGAAGCTAATGGTGGCGACACGGGCTTGGCCAGCGGGAATCTCTATGCGAGCAAAGCCGCGCAGTTCCTTTTCTGGTTTGAATACCGCGCTGGAGTTGGCACCCACGTAAAGCTGGACGATCTCCGCACCGTCGCGATGCCCCATGTTGGTGACCGTCGTCTGGCAGGTGACGACTCCGTCTTTCACCGAGATGATGAGGTCACTGTAGGCGAAGGAGGTGTAGGACATCCCGAAGCCGAACGGGTAGGCGAGATCGGTCTTGGCCGCGTCGTGGAAGCGGTACCCGACGTAGATCGATTCGTAGTATCGGGCCAGGGCTCCCCGGTTGTAGTCGCCATATGGGCTGGAGTCCTCGATCTTCTTCACCCATGTTTCGGCCAGCTTGCCCGAAGGGTTGGCCTCACCAAAGAGCAGTGCCGCGGTCGCGTCTCCTCCATGCATTCCGGGAAGATTCATGTTCAGCACCGCGGCAAGTCGATCTGCCATAGGCAGCTCGACAGGCGTTCCGGCAAAGAGCACAAGAACGACCGCAGCGCCGGCCTCTATGAGCGCCTCAAGGAGCTTGAGCTGCCCGTCTCCGAGTCGCATATGCGTGCGGTCGAAGCCTTCGCTCTCTTCCAGGTCAGTCAGCCCACCGAAGAACAACACCGTCTGGGAGTCGCGGGCGGCTCGAACGGCCTCGTCGATCATCTCAGCCGTGGTTGCTCCGTCGAAGGCGCGGTAGCCGGGCACGTAACGATAGTCGATGGCACGCTGGTCAAACGCGACTCGTGGCGAGATGACCTCGGGTGGAGTGATCAGTGAGGAGCCAGCGCCCTGGTAACGCATGACCTCGAACATCTCGCCGACGACCAACAGTTCGCCGTCTCCCGCGGAGAGTGGGAGGGTGCCGTTGTTCTCCAGAAGCACTGCACCCTGCCGGGCGATCATTCCAGAAAGTGCGGCGTGCTCCATAAGGTCATAATTGGCGGCTTCCCCTTGTGGCGTGCAGTGGCGTGCCACAAGATCCAGCACACGGCCGACGGCTATGTCCAACACACTGGCCGAAAGTCTGCCGTCGCGGACCCCGTCAAGGATCATTTGTCGGTTGTGGGGTACCTGGCCAGGCATGTCGAGATCAGCGCCTGCGAGGATCGCCGCAGGACGGTTGTCGGTCGCGCCCCAGTCAGTCATCACCACACCGGTGAATCCCCACTCGTCTCGGAGGATGTCGGTGAGCAACTCACGGCTCTCAGACGCAAAAGTGCCGTTGAGTCGGTTGTATGAACACATGACCGTCTCGGGCTGCGCTTCTGTGACGACGCGTTCGAAAGCGCGCAGGTAGATCTCTCGGAGGGCTCGTTCGTCGACGATGCTGTCTCCGACGAAACGGTAGTTCTCGTTGGAGTTCGCTGCGAAGTGTTTCACTGACGCTCCGACGCCCTGGCTTTGCAGACCCCTCACGAACGCGCTCCCCATCACCCCGGAGATGAGTGGGTCCTCGGAGAAGTACTCGAAATTGCGCCCACACAGAGGGCTGCGTTTGATATTGACACCAGGCCCGAGGATCACATCCACGCCCGCGCTGCGCGCCTCTCGACCGATCGCCTCCCCCATCAGGCGAGCATTCTCCGGATTCCAACTGCTGGCAACCGTGACGGCCGGGGGGAAGGCGGTGGATTCTTCGTTCTCGCCGATTGCGAACCCGCCCGTAGCCTGGCGCACTTTTCTCACTCCGTGAGGGCCGTCCGTGATGAAGAGCGACCGAATTCCCCGGTCCGGCAGAGTGTTTGTTTGCCACGCGTCGACGCCCTCCAGGAGTAGCGCCTTCTGCTCCGGGGTGAGGTCTGTGGCGGTGATGGGGATCGTCAACGCACACCCTTCACGAAGCCAGCCGTGATGCCGACACCGAGCGCTAGCAATGCTCCGACGAGGAACAATGCGGTGTAGTTGCCACCAGCGCTCGGACCAAGCAGCAGCAGGCCAGCGCCAATTACTGGAGCGACCGCGCCCGACAGGGTTGCGGAGAGGTTGTAGATCGACATCCATCGCCCCGCTTGCTCACGATCGGGCACGAGGTCACTGGCCATGGCCACATCCACAGAGCCGAACATTCCCGCGGCGCCAAGAATGCACAGCACCGCCGCGAAGAAGAGACCAAACCCGTCAGCAAATGCCATCAGCGCCAGCCCGATGGCCGTGAGCCCCGACGCACCATAGATGAAAGCCTTGCGGCGTTTGAGCCGGTCGGAGAGCATCCCTGAGACGATGGCGAAGGTCATGGTGATGAGGATGCCCAGGCCTCCCACCAAGGCGAGTTTTGACCCGGCCTCCTCGGCTGTGAATCCGAGCCGATCCAGCAGGAAGTACAACTGATAGGTGGTGAGGAAGGCCAGCGCGGTCTGCATGAGCAGCTTGCCAAGCCACACCAGGGAGAAGTCACGGTGCTTGCGGGGATTGAAGACAAGCAGCCGGAAGGTCTGGGCAAGCGTGGTCTTGGGGAGTTCAACGATCGGATCGGAAATGAAGACCATGAAGATGGCACCAAAAACGGCCAGCGTGATCACTGGGATGAGGAACATCAGGAGCAGGTTCGTGGTGAGAAGGCCGCCGATCGTGTAACCGAGCACTCCGCCAAGCTGGGTAGCGACACCAACAATCGCGCCCATGATTCCGCGCTGAACCTCCGGCACCCGTTCTGCGACAATCGGTGTAATTGCTGCCGCGTTGCATGCGCCACCGATCGAGACGACGGTCCACCCCAGGATCAGCATGGGTACGGAGCCGGAGACAGCAACTGCGACCGACCCGATTGCGAGTACGAAAATGCCACCGATGAGCCAGGGCCGACGACGACCGATGCGCGTGCGGGTACGGTCGCTGAGAACGCCCGCGACCGGACCGGCGATCAGACCGACGACGGCACCCACTGTTGCGACCACGCCAAGAAGAGCGGCTTTACTGTCCGGGGCAAGCACGCCGACTTTATAGGGAAGGCTAAACAGGGCAGGCATCATGACGGTCAGATACAAGCCGAAGTTGAGCAGCCCGAAGAGGATTGTGAATCGCCGCCCGACTCGCTTCTCTGGCTCAGGCAATGCCGGTGCGGTCTGGGTCTGAGGTTCAGCGGAGAGTGCGTCGGATGTGGGCATTGTGACTCCATTGTCGACAGGAGAAAAGCAACTAGCGCGTGCTAGCAATTGAGGGCGATGCTACCGTGATGGAACTAGCGCGCGCAAGCCGGAAGGAGAACCGATGTCTGAGCAGCAAGTGAAGCGGCGAGTCACCGCTGCTGACATTGCCCGGTCTCTTGGCATTTCGCGGGCCACGGTTGGATTCGTCCTCAACGACACGCAAGGCCAGACGATCTCTCCCGCGACGCGCGAACGTGTCCTCGGGGAAGCCGCCCGACTCGGATACCGACCGCACCTGGGTGCTCGAGCTCTGGCCAGTGGTCAAAGCAAGATCATCCTCCTTGTGCTGCCGGATTGGCCGATCGACTACACCATGCGGGCGCACATCGACGAAGCCTCTTCGGCGCTGGACGAAGCGGGCTACTCACTGGTCACCATGACCCCGCACGCTAGCGGGCATGCTCGACCGTTGTGGGAGACTCTCCAGCCAGATCTTGTGATGGGGATGGTGCCGTTTTCGTCCCAGCAGGCGGAAACCATTCGGGCCTCCGGAGCCCAAGTGGTTTCCCCGGAGTCGGCGCCACCTGGCATTGGGGCGGACCTCGAGCATGCGCTTGGCCCAGAAATACAGGTCGAGCACTTCGCCGGTCGGGGGCACAAACATATCGCATTCGCCACTACCGCAGACCCCCGTCTAACATCCCTTGCGGGCGATCGCGAAGCACTGGCACGAAGGACGGCCGCCCGTATGGGCCTGAGGTTCTCGGTTGCCGCGGTGAGCGAGGAGAACGCCATGCTCTGCGTCGACAGCTGGCGAAAAGAGGGCGTCAGCGCGGTGGCCGGATATAACGACGACATCGCCGCCACCGTCCTCGGAAGCGCGCTCCGGAGTGGACTCAGCGTGCCCGGGCAACTTGCCGTGATCGGTCACGATGACACCCCACTTGCTCGTCGCCTGGTGCCGTCTCTGTCGTCGATCCATGTGGATGCTGCAGGTCTTGGCCGGTACTTCGCGGAGCTCGCACTGCACGCTGTCGAGGGCAGGGAAGCGCCGGTCGCCACTCCGATCACGAAAGCAACCCTGGTAGTGCGCGAGTCAAGCTAGACCGCCCCGCCGGGACTAAACCAGCTCTCCCGGTCGCGCTTCCTGAGCTTCACGAATAGCCCGCCCGAGATTCACCAGGAAGGTCCGCGTAAACGTTTGCCTCATGGGCGTGGAGCGGGTAATGGTCAAATGGTAATCGGCCATATCGATCCCGTCTGAACTTGCTCGCGTACTGACACGCGCCCTGGCCAACCGTGCTCTGACGGGCCTCCGCGCTAGCGTTGATCGCATGGCTACGAGCACCAGGTCGACGTCGCGCACGCGCGCGACGAAGCCGCGCGCTCGCGCGGGCACGGCCCCCACCAAGCGCCTGCCCACGGCCAGGTCGAGGGCGAAGTCCGCGCCGGTCACCGAGCAGAGCGCGTTCGTCAAGGTCTGGATGGGTCTCGCCCACACGGCCGGGGGAGCGGCTCGCGTGCTCGGCCGTGAGTCCCTTGCCGCCGAGGAGCGCCGCGACGGTGTGCCGTTCTTCGTCCTCCTGCTCGCCGTCATCGGCGCGATCGTCGAGTGGTTCCAGCCGACCGATCCGGTGGCCGTGGCACTCGACGCGTTCACCTTCGGGGGGCTGTTCGGCCGGGTCGCCTTCGCGCTGCCGGTCATCATGCTCGTGTTCGCGGCCTGGCTGTTCCGACATCCATCGTCCGTTCACGACAACGGGCGCATCGGCATCGGCTTTGCGCTTCTGCTCGTTTCGATCAGCGGGCTGTGCCACGTCTTCGGCGGCCAGCCACAGCCATCCGACGGGATGGTTGCACTCGCGCGCGCCGGCGGAGTGCTCGGCTGGGTCATCGCCGCGCCCCTGCTCACCGTAGGCACCGCGTTCCTCGCGACGCCCGTGATCGTGCTGCTGCTCATCCTCTCGATCTTCATCCTCACCAAGACCCCACCGAACAAGATCGGGGACCGCCTGCGCGAGCTCTACTCGTACCTGTTCGGAGCCCAGCTCGCGGATGCCGACCAGCACGGACACAAGAACGACACCGATGCGCTCGTGTTCAACGAACTCCCGGACGACGACGACCCGGCGTCGATTCCGTGGTGGCGCCGCAACAAGACCAGGCGCGAAGACGATCCGGCCTTCGACAGCCCGGTGATCTCGCGCGACGACAACGCCACCGAGGTCATCGACCACAGCAAGCACGAGGAGGGCTTCGGAGTCGAGCTCCTCGAGGAGCTGCTCAACGCCGAGGATGCCGTCAAGCGCTTCACCGGTGAGGTCGAGGGTGTCATGCCCGCGACGGGCATCCGTGACGACGGAGGTCCGCTCATCGCAGGTCTCCTGCCCGGGTTCTCCGACAAGGCTTCCGTGAAGGGTGAGCACGGCGAGTTCGACAGCGACAGGCAGCCCACGCGCGACCAGCCCACTGCTCCGTACCGGCTGCCCGCCGCATCCACGCTGTCCCAGGGCACTCCGCCCAAGGCCCGCTCGGAAGTCAACGACGCGATTGTGCAGTCGATCACCGGGGTACTCGGGCAGTTCAACGTCGACGCGAAGGTCACCGGCTTCAGCCGCGGCCCGACGGTCACGAGATACGAGATCGAGCTCGGCCCCGGCGTCAAGGTCGAGCGGGTCACCGCGCTCAGCAAAAACCTCTCCTACGCGGTTGCGAGCAATGAGGTGCGCATCCTCTCGCCCATTCCCGGCAAGAGTGCCATCGGCGTCGAGATCCCCAATTCCGACCGCGAGATCGTCTCCCTCGGCGATGTACTGCGGTCCAGGGCGAGCACGAGCAGCAGGCACCCCCTCACCATCGGGCTCGGCAAGGATGTCGAGGGCGGCTTCGTGGTGGCCAACCTCGCCAAGATGCCCCACCTGCTCGTCGCGGGGTCGACCGGCTCGGGTAAGTCGAGCTTCGTGAACTCGATGATCACCTCCCTGCTCATGCGGGCGAAGCCCGCAGAGGTGCGGATGGTGCTGATCGACCCGAAGCGCGTCGAGCTCGCCGCGTACACCGGCGTTCCCCACCTCATCACGCCCATCATCACCAATCCCAAGAAGGCGGCCGAAGCGCTCGCCTGGGTGGTCAAAGAGATGGACATGCGCTACGACGACCTGGCCAGCTTCGGCTTCCGCCACATCGACGACTTCAATGCCGCCGTCGTCGCGAACGAGATCACGCTTCCGGTCGGCAGTGAGCGCAAGCTCAAGCCGTACCCATATCTCCTCGTCGTGGTCGATGAGCTCGCCGACCTGATGATGGTGGCGCCGCGGGACGTCGAGGACTCGATCGTTCGCATCACGCAGCTCGCACGGGCATCCGGAATCCATCTCGTGCTGGCCACCCAGCGTCCGAGCGTGGATGTCGTCACCGGGCTCATCAAGGCCAACGTCCCGAGCCGCCTCGCCTTCGCCGTGAGCAGCATGACCGACTCGAGGGTCATCCTCGACCAGCCGGGTGCCGACAAGCTCATCGGCCAGGGTGACGCGCTGTTCCTGCCCATGGGCGCATCCAAGGCGATCAGGGTGCAGGGCGCCTGGGTCACCGAGAGCGAAGTGGCCGCTGTCGTGCAGCACGTCACTCGCCAGGCCAGGCCGGAATATCGCAACGATGTCGCCGCCGTCACGGAGCACAAGGCCGTCGACGGTGACATCGGAGACGATCTCGAGGTGCTCCTTGCCGCTGCAGAGCTCGTCGTGAGCACCCAGTTCGGTTCGACCTCGATGCTCCAGCGCAAACTGCGGGTCGGTTTCGCCAAGGCCGGCAGGCTCATGGACCTGCTCGAGTCACGCGAGATCGTCGGCCCGTCTGAGGGATCGAAGGCGCGCGACGTGCTCGTTGCGCCCGAGCAACTGGCCGGCGTTCTTGCGAAGCTGCGCGGCGAGGATGTCGCTCCGGCGGCTCCGCAGCGCACGGAAGACCGATACCGGGGAGACCCCGTTGCGCAGCAGGGTGCCGGGTACGATGTGGTCGAGGGCGCTTCCGACGAGGACGCCTGGAACCTCACCGATCGGGAGTAACGCGTGACCCTGCCAGATCCGAGCGAGTCGCACGAGGCCGGACCCGGGGGATCGATGGGCCTCGGGGGATCGATGGGCTCAGGGCGGGCACGGCCTCGCAGTTCGATGCGGGGCAGGATCGCTCGCAGCGGTGACACGCCGGCGAGCAACGGGAACGTGGCGAATATCATCACGGTGGTGCGTATCCTGCTTGCTCCACTGTTCATCTGGATGCTGCTTGACGACGCCGGCGACCTCGGCACGATCCGCTATCTTGCGGCGGCGTTGTTCATCATCGCCATCGTCACGGACAGTGTCGATGGACTGCTCGCCCGTCGTCAGAACCTCGTCACCGACTTCGGCAAGATCCTCGATCCGATCGCGGACAAGGTGCTCATCGGTGGCGCGCTCGTCTCGCTGTCGATCCTCGGCGAGCTGTGGTGGTGGGTGACGATCGTGATCATGGTACGCGAGATCGGGATCACGGTGTTCCGTTTCGTGATCATCCGCACCAGGGTGGTTCCCGCCTCCCGCGGCGGCAAGCTCAAGACCGTCTTCCAGGCCGTGGCGATCTCGCTCTATCTCGTTCCGACCTGGCTTCTGCTCGGCGACTGGATGCACTGGGTCAATGCGGTCGTTATGGCGATCGCGCTCGTGCTCACGGTTGTCACGGGTGTCCAGTACCTGGTGAACGCGGCACTCCGCAGCAGGAGTATCCATGACTGATTCCTCGCGATCCGCAGTGCTGTCCACGCGCGTGGTCGGCGCGCTCATCGAGCGAGGGCTCACCATCTCCGTCGCGGAGTCGCTCACGGGCGGACTTCTCGTCGCGGAGCTCATCCGCACCCCGGGGGCATCGGCCGCGGTGTTGGGCGGGGTCGTTGCGTACAACACGGAACTCAAGCACAACCTGCTCGGAGTCGAGGTGGCGCTGCTCGCGGAGTATGGCCCGGTGCATCCGGAGGTCGCTGTGCAGATGGCGCAGGGAGTGCGAACCGCGCTCGCCGTCGGGGGAACGCCCGCGGACATCGGAGTCTCCACCACGGGTGTCGCGGGTCCGGATCCTCAGGGCGGGCATCCGCCGGGCACCGCGTTCATCGGCATCGCGACCGCGGACGGGGCACGCGCAATGGGTGTCACTCTCACTGGGGATCGACAGGCGATTCGCGATGGTGTTGTCTACGAATCACTGGTGCAACTGGGCGAACTGTGGGGAATCAGTTGATCGTGGAATGTCGGGAATCTTTCTCGCAACGATCCCGTTACAGACTGAGATTCACAAGAGGCACACAGATCGCACTGGCTAGAGTTTGTTGCAAGAGGTTGTAGTGTTGCTCAACCTGGCACGTTTGTCAGCGGTGTAGTTCGGTGTAGTCGTCATACATGGAGGAGGGTCCTATGGTTCTGGTACGTGAAGAAATCGGAGATGTGCTCCGGGACTTTCGTCTGCAGAAGGGTCGCACCCTTCGCCAGGTCGCAAGTAAGGCCAGCGTCGCTCTCGGGTATCTCTCTGAGGTCGAGCGCGGGCAGAAAGAGGCCAGCTCGGAGATTCTTGCCTCGGTCGCGGATGCGCTCGAGACACCCATCTCAGTCATCATGCGCGAAGTGGGAGACCGCCTTGCCGTGATCGAGGGAATCACCGTGATTCCCGACACCGTCCCCGACGACCTCGTCGCGGACTTCGACGCGGACCTGGTCGTCAGGTAAGCAATTCGATCGAGACTTCTACCGGGTCGGTGTGGCCTGGTGGACGGATGCCCGGCTCAGTGAGCCGGGCATCCGCATTTTCCCGTCGGTTCTTTTTCCTTTAGGTTGGCCCCATGCGTTTGAGTGAGTTCTGGATTGCCATGGGCGAGGAGTTCGGCGATTCGTACGGGCAGATGCTCGCGCACGACCTTGTCCTGGGCGAGCTCGGCGATCTCACGGCCAGGCAGGCCATCGCGAAGGGCGTCGAGACCAGGACGATCTGGCTCGCTCTGTGCCGCGCCATGGATGTTCCGGAGAATCGCTGGCACGGTGCCGGCCAGGTGCGCAAGGCCTGAGGGGCCAGTTCGACACGCCGCCACCAAATATTCGAACATCTCTTCGGATGTCGCTAGGCTCCTCAACAGCGGCTCTCGAAAACGAGTTGTGAACAGAATGCCCGGCGGTCCGACGGAATGTCGTCGGCCGGGCGTACCGTCGCACTTGTCAACGAAATCCGTGACAACCAGCCTTTGTCAGGAGGTTGTGGGCCTTGCCTCATCGGCCCTCAGCGGAGTGACAGCCTATGGGCAGCAACCACGAAGACCCCGGAGGAGCCGGAAATGCCATCAGTAGCAGATCGCGAAAAGTCCCTGGAAACAGCACTCGCCCAGATCGATCGCCAGTTCGGCAAGGGCTCCGTCATGCGCCTCGGCAGCGATGAGCGCGCCCCCGTCGCCGTGATCCCCACCGGATCGATCGCGCTGGATGTCGCGCTCGGCGTCGGCGGGCTTCCCCGTGGTCGCATCGTGGAGATCTACGGTCCGGAGTCCTCCGGCAAGACCACGCTCACGCTGCACGCCATCGCGAACGCCCAGCGGGCGGGAGGCATCGCCGCCTTCATCGATGCGGAGCACGCACTCGACCCGGAATATGCCAGAGCGCTCGGCGTCGACATCGATGCGCTGCTGGTCTCCCAGCCAGACACGGGGGAGCAGGCGCTGGAGATCGCCGACATGCTCGTCCGTTCGGGATCGATCGACCTGATCGTCGTCGACTCGGTTGCGGCGCTCGTGCCACGCGCCGAGATCGAGGGCGAGATGGGAGACTCCCACGTCGGTCTCCAGGCGCGCCTGATGTCCCAGGCCCTCCGCAAGCTCACCGGTGGCCTCAGCCAGACCAACACCACCATGATCTTCATCAACCAGCTGCGCGAGAAGATCGGCGTGTTCTTCGGCAGCCCGGAGACCACGGCGGGAGGCAAGGCGCTCAAGTTCTACGCCTCTGTCCGCCTCGACATCCGCCGCATTGAGACACTCAAAGACGGCACGGAGGCCGTGGGTAACCGCACGAGGGTCAAGGTCGTCAAGAACAAGATGGCGCCGCCGTTCAAGCAGGCGGAGTTCGACATCCTCTACGGAACGGGTATCTCTCGCGAGGGCAGCCTGATCGACTTCGGAGTCGAGCACGAGATCGTACGCAAGTCCGGAGCCTGGTACACCTACGACGGCGACCAGCTCGGGCAGGGCAAAGAGAACTCGCGCAACTTCCTGCTGCAGAACCCCGCGATCGCGGAAGAGATCGAGCGCAAGATCAAGATGAAGATGGGCCTGATCGCTGATCCGGAGGCGGTTGCAGCGGCTGCCGAGGCGGCCGCGGGCGACAACGTCGAGTCGCTCAGCGACAAGCTCGCGAGCCGCAAGGCAGCGGGGGCCTGACGATGACCTCCGGCAATGGCCTGGCCCGGGTGAGTTTTCTGCCCGGCGTTCTCCCCCCGACCACGGGCGACTCGGGGCCAGAGCCATTGCCGGAATCGTCCCAGCCGAGTTCGTCTCAGCGGGAAACGCTCCAGCAGCAGCGCGACGAGGCGGAGAAGATCAGCATGCGCGCGCTCACCCGGCGCGGACAGTCCCGGTGGGAACTGGGCAACGCGCTGTCGCGTCACGATCTTGACGCGGAGATCGTGGAGGCGGAGCTGGATCGGCTCGAACGCGTCGGCCTGATCGATGACGCGGCGTTGGCGAACGATTTCGTCCGGACACGGCACGAACGCAAGGGACTCGGTCGCTCGGCCCTCACCGCTGAGCTGCGGGCTAAGCACGTCGACCAGCAGTACATCGATGCGGCCCTTGAGCAGGTCGACGATGACGAGGAGCGGTCGAGGGCAACCGAGCTCGCTGTGCGCAGGGCGGGCCAGTTGCGCTCGCTCGACTCGGAGACGGCGAAGCGCCGGCTCACCGGATTCCTTCTCCGCAGGGGATATGCCGGCTCTGTTGTACGTGCCGCCGTCGACACCGCGCTCGTCGGCCGCGGCGGCGCCACCTCGCGGGTGCAGTTCCGCTGATCCCTGTTCCGGCCGCCACTCGCTCGCGAGTTATGCTAGCCAGCATCATGACGCTGACCGATACTTCCCCCGCACCACGCACCTACGAGGTGCGCACCTACGGCTGCCAGATGAACGTGCACGACTCCGAACGCATCTCGGGTTCTCTCGAGGCTGCGGGGTACGTGCGCGCGGAAGGCGGCCAGGCGGATGTCGTGGTGTTCAACACCTGCGCCGTGCGTGAGAACGCCGACAAGAAGCTCTACGGCAACCTCGGGATGCTCGCCTCGGTCAAGAAGAGCCACAAGGGCATGCAGATCGCGGTCGGCGGTTGTCTTGCGCAAAAGGACCAGGGCGTGATCCTCGAGAAGGCACCCTGGGTCGATGTCGTCTTCGGGACCCACAACATGGGTTCCCTTCCCGCCCTGCTGGAACGAGCGCGCCACAACGGCGATGCGCAACTCGAGATCCTCGAGTCTCTTGAGGTCTTCCCCTCCACGCTCCCCACGAGGCGCGAGTCCAGCTACAGCGGCTGGGTCTCGATCTCCGTGGGGTGCAACAACACCTGCACCTTCTGCATCGTGCCGACGCTGCGCGGCAAGGAGAAGGATCGCCGCCCCGGTGACATCCTCGCCGAGATCCAGGCCCTGGTCGACGACGGTGCGGTCGAGGTCACGCTCCTCGGCCAGAACGTCAACTCCTACGGTGTCGAGTTCGGCGATAGGCAGGCCTTCGGCAAGCTTCTGCGTGCGGCTGGCGCCATCCCCGGCCTCGAACGCATCCGCTTCACGAGCCCTCACCCCGCGGCGTTCACCGACGACGTGATCGACGCAATGGCAGAGACGCCGTCCGTCATGCCCCAGCTGCACATGCCGCTGCAATCCGGCTCGGACCGCATCCTCAAGGCAATGCGTCGGAGCTATCGCTCAGAGAAGTACCTCGGCATCCTTGACCGGGTGCGGGCGAAGATTCCGAACGCGGCGATAACCACGGACATCATCGTCGGCTTCCCCGGAGAGACCGAGGAGGACTTCCAGGAGACCCTTCGCGTTGTCGAAGCGGCCCGATTCGCCTCCGCCTTCACCTTCCAGTATTCGATTCGCGAGGGCACTCCCGCCGCGACGATGCCCGACCAGGTCCCCAAGGAGATCGTGCAGGAACGCTACGAGCGGCTCACCGCGCTCCAGGACCGCATCTCGTGGGAAGAGAACCAGAAGCTCATCGGAACACAGCTCGAGGTGCTCGTGACGGTCGACGGGCGAAAGGACGCAGACACGCACAGGCTCTCCGGCCGGGCCAGGGACAGCCGCCTCGTGCACTTCGAGGCACCGCAGGGTGGGGACGTTCCGCGACCAGGCGACATGGTCACCGTGACGGTCACGGAAGCCAAGCCGTTCCACCTCATCGCCGACTCGATCGATGGTGTGCCGTTCCCCGTCCGCAGAACAGCGGCTGGTGAGGCGTGGGATCGCGCGCAGGCCGCGTCCTGCGGCGCCCCATCGGCGTCATCCGGTGGCTCGGGGCGCGTATCGCTCGGGCTTCCGACGATCCGGGTGGCCACAACACCTCTCTATGACCCCGCGGACGATCAGCGCTGAGCACCCGCTCGTCGCCATCGTCGGCGCGACGGGCACCGGAAAATCCGAACTCTCGCTCGATCTGGCCGAGGCCATGGTGGCGCGCGGTGAGGCTGTCGAGATCGTCAACGCGGATGCCATGCAGCTCTACCGTGGCATGGACATCGGCACGGCCAAGCTCACCGTCGAGGAGCGGCGCGGCATCCCGCACCACATGCTCGACGTGCTTGAGCCGTCGCAGGACGCGAGCGCTGCGGCCTACCAGCGGGACGCGCGGGATGCGATCGTGCAGATCCGCTCCCGAGGCGCCGTTCCGATCCTCGTCGGCGGCTCCGGCCTGTACGTGTCCTCCGTGCTCTACGATTTCAGCTTCCCCGGAACAGACCCGGACATCCGCGCCAGACTCGAGGCGGAACTGGCCATCGAGGGTCCTGGTGCTCTCTACCGACGCCTGGAGGAGCTCGACCCTGCCGCGGCCGCGGGCATCGGTCCCCACAACGGACGACGTCTCGTGCGCGCGCTCGAGGTGATCGAGCTGACCGGTGAGCCCTTCGGCGCCGGCCTCCCCGACGAGGCGGCCTACTGGACACCGACACTCGTCATCGGGCTCCGTGCGCCGCGCGACGAGCTTGTCGCCCGGCTGAACACTCGCGTGGATCGGATGTGGGAAGCGGGCCTCGTGGATGAGGTGCGTGGGCTGACCGATGCCGCGGGCGGCATGGGGGTGACGGCGAGCAGGGCCATCGGGTATGCCCAGGCTCTCGCGCAGTTGAGGGGTGAACTGAGCCAGGCCGAGGCCATCGAGCAGACCGCGGCGCTCACGAGAAAGTATGCGCGCCGTCAGGTGAGTTGGTTCAAGAGGTATTCGCGGCTCCAGTGGCTCGACTACGACGACCATGCACGAGCCGAGGCCGCCCTCCAACTAGCATTGTCGTATGACTGAGCTTCAGTTCACCAAGGGCCACGGCACCGGGAATGACTTCGTACTGTTTGCGGACCCTGACGGAGAGCTCGAGCTCACCCCGGAGCAACTGCGACTTCTCTGCGACCGCCACTTCGGCATTGGAGCGGACGGCGTCATCCGCGCCGTGCGCTCCAGCACGCTGCCCGCGGGCTCGGCGTCTCTCGCAGAAGACGAGGCCGCGGAGTGGTTCATGGATTACCACAACTCTGATGGCTCGCCCTCGGAGATGTGTGGCAACGGCATCCGCGTCTACGCGAAATTCCTGATCGAGAACGGTCTCGCCACCCTCGGCAAGGGGGAGACCCTCGTGATCGGCACCCGCGGCGGCGTGCGCGACGTGCAGCGGAACACGGTCGGATTCCAGGCGGACATGGGTCGCTGGTCGCTCGACGGCGGAGAGCCGCTGGTTCGCGCGAAGAATCTCAAGGTCGCCCGCCCGGGCCTCGGCATCAACGTCGGCAACCCGCACGTGGTCGTGGCACTCTCCAGCATCGAAGAACTCGAGTCCGCAGACCTCAGCTATATTCCGGTGCTCGACCCCGAACCCGCCGATGGTGCCAACGTCGAGTTCGTCGTGCCACTGGAACCGCTGGTTCGCGACGGAGTCGGCCACATCAGACTGCGGGTTCACGAGCGCGGCTCGGGCGAGACCCTGTCCTGCGGAACCGGTGCGGTCGCCGCAGCGCTCGCCTTCCGGTACTGGGCGGGCGAGGGCGCACCGAACCAGTGGCGCGTCGAGGTGCCGGGCGGGACGCTCGGGGTTCGGATGTGGGCGGCAGAAGACGGCGAGCACGCCTCGCTGAGCGGCCCGGCCGAGCTGGTGTTCTCCGGAACGATCGAGCTCTAGGACCAGCGCAGCCCTACCGGCGACGCACTCGCAGCACGCGGTACCCCTTGTTGGTCGCGGCGCGAATCGTGGAGAACTCCGAGGGCAGCGTGGCCTCGAGCCAGCGGTGCAGCGAGTCGGAACCGAGGTTCTTCTGCACGACGAGCCAGGCATCCGACCCGGCCTCGAGGCGGGGAATCCACAGCTCCAGCATGTTGTGCAGCTGGTCCTTCCCGACGCGAATCGGGGGGTTCGAGCGGATGGTCGTGAACTCCAGTCCCGGGGGAACATCCTCGGGCGTCACGGCGTTGACATTGTCGAGGCCAAGCGCGGAGGCGTTGCGGCGCACCATGTCCAGCGCCCGCTCGTTGACGTCGACGGCCCACACCGTGGCGTGAGGGGACTGGAGTGCGAGGGTAAGAGAGATCGGTCCCCAGCCGCAGCCGAGATCGAGCAGGTTGCCGCCGGGAGGCGCCGCGGGACTGTGGGCCAGCAGCACCTGCGTGCCCACGTCGATGCGGTCCGGGCTGAAGATGGCGTTCGATGTGGTCAGTTCGTAGAACTGTCCGGCCAATTGCACGTGGATCTGTCGCAGTTTGAGCTCACTATCCGGGGTTGAGGAGAAGTAGTGCTCGCTGGCCATGCACAGAACCTACCGAATGATGAGGAACTAGGGTTAACCGAATGACTGAAGGTGAAGCTGTGGAGTCTGCGACGGACGACGTCGTCGATCGCGTGCTGGCGAGCGCGGTCGCGCATTCCGGCGGGTACGCGCTGTTCACCTCCGGAGAGGCACAGGCGCTGCAGAAGCGCCAGGCCGCCGGGAGTGACGGCGATGGCGAACAGCGCGATCGAGAAGATCGCCAGGCACTCCGCAGGGTCGCCGGGCTCTCGACCGAGCTCGACGACGTCACGGAGGTCGAATACCGGCAGCTGCGCATCGAGCGGGTCGTACTCATCGGCATCTACTCGCAGGGAGGCCTCGAGGAGGCCGAGAACTCCATGCGAGAGCTCTTCGCCCTCGCCGAGACAGCGGGTGCGGTCGTGCTCGACGGCCTGCTCCAGCGCCGTGTCACGCCCGATCCGAGCACCTATTTCGGCAAGGGCAAGGCGATCGAGCTGCGGGATGTCGTGGCCGCGTCCGGCGCAGACACCGTCATCGTCGACAGCGAGCTTGCCCCGAGCCAGCGGCGTGCCCTCGAGGACGTCGTGAGGGTCAAGGTCATCGATCGCACCGCCGTCATCCTCGACATCTTCAGCCAGCACGCCAAGAGCAGGGAGGGCAAGGCCCAGGTCGAACTCGCCCAGCTCGAATACCTTCTTCCACGCCTGCGTGGATGGGGTGAGTCCATGTCCCGACAGGCCGGTGGCCAGGTCGGAGGCGCGGGCGCGGGCATGGGCAGCCGTGGACCTGGTGAAACCAAGATCGAACTCGATCGCCGGCGCATCCACACGCGCATGTCGCGACTGCGCAAGCAGATCCTCGGATTCAAGCCGGCCCGCGAGGCCAAGCGCGCCAACCGCCAGCGCAACTCCGTGCCGTCCGTTGCCATCACCGGGTACACGAACGCGGGCAAGTCCTCGCTGCTCAACCGCATCACGAGGGCGGGGGCGCTCGTGGAGAACGCCCTGTTCGCGACCCTGGACACCGCGGTGCGCAAGACCGAGACGGATGACGGACGCGTGTACACGCTCGTCGACACGGTCGGGTTCGTGCGCAATCTTCCCCACCAGCTGGTGGAGGCGTTTCGCTCGACGCTCGAGGAGGTCGCAGACTCCGACGTCATCCTGCACGTGGTGGACGCGTCACATCCTGACCCGGGCAGCCAGCTGGCAACGGTGCGCGACGTGATCGGCGAGCTCGGTGCGAGACACATCGCGGAGTTGGTGGTCTTCAACAAGGCCGACCTCGCGGACGATACGCAGCGCCTGTTACTGCGCTCGTTGGCCCCCCACGCGATCTTCGTCTCCGCTCGCACGGGCGAGGGAATCGACGAATTGCGCGCGGCGCTCGCGGAGCTGTTGCCACAGCCATCGATCGAGGTGGACCTTCTGGTTCCCTACGATCGCGGCGATGTCATCTCAGCCCTGCACGACCACGCAACGATCCTGACGACCACGTACGAGCCGGAAGGCACGAGGGTCACGGCTCTCGTGACGGAGGAACAGGCGCCGGGACTGCTGGGGTTCGCGGCACCGACTCCGGCGGCACGATGACGGCCTCCGAGTGCGCCCGTAACAGGGGGCAACACACGAAACCTGCGTTGTTAGGCTGAATCCACTCGCGGGCGGGTAGGCGTCATCACACGGGGTGATACCAGTCCGACCGTGTTGAGCGACAGCCGAGCCCGGCACCCGCCCACCGGAGCCCTTGTGGCCCCGCCACCATGATCTGTGGTTGGCGTCCGGCGGTGCTGTGCGAGCGAAACGGCGCGTGGCACGAGACGGATTCCGGCCGAAGAGCCGATTGGATCCGACGTGTCGAACGAGCTGCGGCGAAGCGTGCCGTTCTCCTTCGAGATGTTTCCGCCCCGAACCGAGGCCGCGGGAGTGCAGCTGCGGGAGACGATCGAGGCGCTTGCGGCGACGGTGCCGGACTTCATGTCTGTCACCTACGGGGCCAACGGTTCATCGCGCGCGAGCTCGCTCGAGGTACTGAGGTACATCCACGAGCAGACGGACGCGCATCCGCTCGCGCACCTCACCTGTGTCGGCTCCTCCCACTTCGAGGCGAACCGTCTCGTGCGCGAGTTCCTGGACGCCGGGATCACGAGCTTTCTTGCCCTTCGCGGCGACCCGCCGAAGGGCGTGGAGGAGGGCGAGCAGTTTCTGGGAGACCTCGGCAGTGCCGCCGAGCTCGTGCAGCTGATCCATCGGGTGCAGACGGAGCGCGCGCAGTACGCGACGCTGCACTCCGCCACAGCACCGGGGAGGGGTGCGATCCCCAGTTCGCGCGAGAAGGTGCGGGTCGCCGTCGCGGCGTTTCCGAACGGGCATCCGCGTTCCTCCCGGGCCGCGCAGGACATCGACACGCTTCTCGCCAAGCAGGTCGCCGGTGCGACCTTTGCGATCACCCAGTTGTTCTTCCACGCGGAGGACTATCTCCGCTTCGTCGCCGAGGCGAGAGACGCGGGTGTGACGATCCCGATCGTCCCCGGGATCATGCCGATGACGACTGCAACGCGCCTGCAGCGCACGCTCGAGCTCACGGGCGAGCGACGCCCCGATGACCTGGCCAGGGCGCTCGAGTCCGCCTCGTCTCCCGAGGCGGGCTTCGAGGCAGGAACGGCGCACGCGATCGCCCTCGCGACGGAACTGCTTCGCGGTGGAGCGCCTGCGCTCCACCTTTACACTTTCAACCAGCACAAGGCGGTCCTCTCCGTGCTCGACGGGGTCGGACTGCTGCCTGCATCACCAACACGCAAGGATGTCGAATCACTATGAGCGTCACAGAATCCACGTCTGCTTCGTTTCCGGCCGGGACGATCCTCGGCTACCCACGCATCGGGCGACGCCGCGAGCTGAAGAGGGCCGTCGAGTCGTTCTGGGCGGGACGGATCGGCGCGGATGAGCTTGAGGCCGTCGCCACGGAGTTGCGGGCGGCGACGCGCGAGCGTCTGAAGGAGCTCGGCCTCGGCCGGACGGACTCCTCGATCCCCGAAGCGTTCTCCTACTACGACCAGGTTCTCGACGCCGCCGTCACCGTTGGTGCGGTGCCCACCCGCTTCACGCGATTCGTTGCCGCAGACGGCTCCGTCGATCTCGCCGGCTATTTTGCGATCGCCCGCGGTGACGGTGACGATGCCCCGGCCGAGATGACCAAGTGGTTCGATTCCAACTACCACTACCTCGTCCCGGAGATCGGACCGGAGACCGAGTTCCGACTGGCCTCGGATCGACTCCTTCGCGAAGTGGCCGAGGCGACCACGACCGGCTATCGCACCCGTCCGGTCATCGTCGGTCCGGTCACCTTCCTGCTGCTCAGCAAGCCCAGTGAGAGCGCCCCCGCCGACTACCGCCCGCTCGACCGCCTGGACGACCTGCTGCCGGTCTACGCCGAACTCCTCGCGGCGCTCACCGCCGTCGGAGCGGAGTGGGTGCAGCTCGACGAGCCGGCGCTCGTCAGCGAGAGCATCGAAGTCCCTCGGGATGTCGTGCTCGCGGCCACGAAGCGTGCGTACGAACTGCTCGGCGCGACTCCCATTCGCCCGCAGATCTTTGTCGCGACACCCTACGGAAGTCTCGATGACGCGCTCCCGGTGCTCGCGGCGACACCGGTGGAGGCGATCGGTCTCGACCTGGTCGAGGGCTCGGTGCCAGAGTTCTCGGATGCTGCGCTCGTCGGCAAGACGTTGGTCGGTGGCGTGATCAATGGCCACAACATCTGGCGCGGCGATCTCGAGGCCGCGCTCTCGACCCTCGAGACGCTGCGCACCCTGAGCCCGCACGTCTCCGTGAGCAGTTCGACGAGCCTGTTCCACACCCCGCATGATGTCGACGACGAGCCCCTGTTGAGCGACCAGTTGAAGAGTTGGCTCGCGTTCGCCGACCAGAAGGTGCGGCAGATCGCGACCCTCGCGACGGGACTCACGGACGGCAGGGCCGCGATCCAGTCGGAGTTGGATGCCGCATCCGCCGCCCTCGAGAACCGCAGGACCGCCGTGGGGGTTCGCGACGGTGCCGTGCGCGCACGGGCCGCCGGGCTCACCCCCGAGGACTTCAGCCGCGGAGGCTACGCCGCGCGCCTGGCCGCGCAGGATGCCGCGCTGAAGCTGCCGTTCCTGCCGACCACGACGATCGGCTCGTTCCCGCAGACCGGCGACATCCGTAGGTCCCGTGCCGCGTTTGCGAAGGGCGCCATCACCCAGCAGCAGTACACCGAGGCGATGCGATCGGAGATTCGCGATGTCGTCGCGCTGCAGGAGAAGATCGGCCTCGACGTGCTCGTGCACGGGGAACCCGAGCGCAACGACATGGTGCAGTACTTCGCGGAGCACCTCGACGGCTTCGCCGTCACTCAGAACGGGTGGGTGCAGTCGTACGGTTCGCGCTGTACGCGCCCGTCAATACTCTGGGGTGACGTGTCGCGCCCGTCGCCGATCACGGTCGAGTGGTCGAGCTACACGCAGAGCCTCACCTCGAAGCCGGTCAAAGGGATGCTCACTGGCCCGGTCACGATCCTCGCCTGGTCCTTCGTGCGCGATGACCAGCCGCTGCGGGAGACCGCCAACCAGGTCGCCCTCGCCCTGCGCGACGAGATCCGTGACCTCGAGGCTGCCGGTATCGGCATCATCCAGGTGGACGAGCCCGCATTGCGCGAACTGTTGCCACTCAAGAAGAAGGACCAGGGGGACTACCTCGACTGGTCTGTCGGTGCATTCCGCCTGGCGACGGCGGGAGTTGCCGATCGCACGCAGATCCACACCCACCTCTGTTATTCGGAGTTCGGCGTCGTCATCGACGCGATCAATCGACTGGATGCCGACGTCACGTCGATCGAGGCCGCGCGATCGAAGATGGAGGTCGTGCCCGACATCAAACGCAGCGGCTTTGCCCGGGGGATCGGACCGGGCGTCTACGATATCCACTCTCCGCGTGTTCCGAGCGTCGGTGAGGTGACCGAGCTGCTCGAGATCGCGCTGGGCTCCATTCCCGAGCGGCAGGTGTGGGTGAACCCGGACTGCGGTTTGAAGACGCGTGGCTACGAGGAGACCGTGGCCTCGCTCACGAACGTGCTGAACGCGACCCGTGCGGTGCGCGAGCAGCACGCCCACTAGACCACTAGCCACCGATCGTTGGTGATTTTCGCCCTAAAATTCGGGTTTTAGAGCGAAAATCGCCAACAATCGAAATCTTCTAGCGGGGCTTTCTGCTCAGTATCGCAGCGAGTCGCCGTCGTGCTGACACTCGCCTGGTATCTACTTCCGCGAAGGCGAGAGGTGGGAGCGAGCGAAGGCGGCGGCGCGGGACAGGCCCGGGTCGAAGAAGACCGAGCTAACCGCAGCTAGACCGAGCGGAGTACCGCGACGACTTTGCCGAGCAGCTCGGCGTAGTCGCCGAGGATCGGTGCGAAGGCGCTGTTGCGGGGGAGCAGCCAGGTATGGCCATCTCGCTGCTGGAAGACCTTGACCGTTGCCTCGTCGTCGAGCATTGCCGCGACGATGTCGCCGTTCTCGGCGGTCTTCTGCTGGCGAACCACGATCCAGTCGCCGTCACAGATCGCGGCGTCGATCATCGATTCGCCGACGACCTTGAGCATGAAGAGCTCTCCCTTGCCCACGAGCTGGCGGGGGAGCGGGAACACCTCGTCGACCTGCTGCTCGGCGGTGATCGGGATGCCCGCCGCGATTCGGCCGACGAGCGGCACCATCGCCGCGTCGCCCACCGGGGTCGGATTGTCTGAGGCGGTGGTCGCGTCCGATGGCTGCACCTCGATCAGCACCTCGAGCGCGCGCGGACGGTTGGGGTCGCGGCGCAGATAGCCGCTGAGCTCCAATTGGTTGAGTTGGTGGGTCACGCTCGACAGCGACGAGAGTCCGACGGCGTCGCCGATCTCCCGCATGCTCGGCGGGTATCCATTGGTCGACACCGCCCGCTGGATGGTCTCGAGGATCGCGAGTTGCTTGTCGCTGAGGCTCTTCCGGCGCCGGGTCCCCGGCTTCGACGCCGAGGAGGCGGATGCTCGTGCCGTGCTGAGGTCGTCCATGTCACTCCCGTAGTGCGCCGAATGTCAGTGGTTGCTGATGGTCTGTCTCCAGACAATCGAAACTGTATCCGCAGATTGGCGAATAAACAAACATCCGTTCGAGTGTGTTGGGTAAAAATATCGCGCAGCATTCGAAACTGGGGCTTGATATATCGTACAATCGAAGATACGTTCGGAACAAAGCTTCGTATCCGGCACTCCCGGCCGAGTGTCGGATACGGAATCTCTTCGGGAGACTGGCAGCCCAGGGACTGGCGGTTCAGGGTCTGGCAGTTCAGAGGATTGGGCAACGCAGGAGGTTGGACAATGAGCACAGCAGCACTGAATACGGCGACGTTCACCGGTCCGGTATTTTCCGGGGCGTCGCGCCCGGCTCCCCAGCCGCGTCTTCGGATGACCAAGCGCGGCCGTCGCGTCCTGATGTTCCTCATCGTCCTTCCCCTTGTTCTCGCGGCCGCGTCCTTCGCGCTCAACGGGGGCGTGGCTGCGGCTACGGACACCGTGGCGTCGCCCTCGCTCCAGTACGTCACCGTGCACGCCGGTCAGTCCCTGTGGCAGCTGGCCGGAGAGATCGCCCCTTCGGCCGACCCACGCGAGGTTGTCTCCGACATCGTTCACCTGAACCAGCTGTCCGGTGCCGACATCCAGGTCGGCCAGCGCATCGCGATTCCCGCCCAGTACTCCCACTAGCGAGGGCGTGGCCGACACCAGCCACGCTGCGTGCGCAGGCGAGTGCATGTGCACGGCGTAACGGGTATGAGTCACTGGCTGGCGGGCTAGTACAGTTTTGGGGTGGCTTCCCTCTCTGACTTACCCCTCCGTGACGATCTCCGCGGAAAGACGCCATACGGCGCCCCGCAGAAACCCGTCAAGATCGCTCTCAACGTCAACGAGAACAGCCACGGGATTCCCGAGCCCGTAGCGCGCGACGTCGTCGAGGCTGTCGCCGCCGCGGTTCTCACTGTCAATCGTTATCCCGACCGGGAGTTCACCGCCCTGCGAGAGAGCCTGGCGGACTACCTCGGTCACGGCCTGACGCGGGAGAACATCTGGGCCGCCAACGGCTCGAACGAGGTGCTGCAGCAGCTGTTGCAGGCATTCGGCGGGCCCGGACGCAATCTCCTCGGGTTCCCTCCGACCTATTCGATGTACCCGATTCTCGCGGCCGGAACGGGAACGCTCTGGCTGGAGGCCCAGCGAGATGCCGACTACGAGCTGTCGCCAGAAACCGCCGCGCGCGCGATTGAGCAGGCCGACCCCGGCCTGGTCGTACTGTGTTCGCCGAACAACCCGACGGGCACCCCGCTGTCGCTCGACACGATCGCCGCCGCCTATGACGCGAGCCGGGGGATCGTGATCGTGGATGAGGCCTACGCCGAGTTCACCCCGGATGGCGAACCGAGCGCGATCACGCTTCTCGAAGGCCGAGAGCGCCTCGTGGTGTCGCGGACGATGAGCAAGGCGTTCGCCTTCGCGGGTGCGCGCGTGGGATACTTCGCCGCGGACCCGGCCATCGCTGACGCGGTTCGACTCGTGCGGCTGCCGTACCACCTCTCCGCGCTGACTCAGGCCGCGGCGAGGGCGGCGCTCGCACACTCCGCGGAGATGCTGGCCACGGTCGACGACATCAAGGGCCAGCGCGACCGACTTCTTGCCGAGTTGCCGAAGCTTGGATACCCGACCCTGCGCAGTTGGTCGAACTTCGTACTCTTCGGTGGTGTCGCCGATCCGCACGCGCTGTTCGAGGCACTTCTCGAGCAGGACATTCTGGTCCGTGACGTCGGCATCCCCAATCACCTCAGGGTGACCGCGGGCACTGAAGCAGAGACGACCGCGTTCCTCGACGCTCTGGCTAGGATTGGACGATGACCGGACAGCGGGTTGCGAGCCTGAAGCGCGAGACGAGCGAGTCGAGCATTGACCTTTCCCTCGATCTCGACGGAACGGGAACCTCGCAGATCGACACCTCCGTGCCGTTTTTCGATCACCTCCTCACCGCCTTCTCCCGGCACTCGCTCATCGACCTGAACGTGCGTGCCAGCGGCGACACCGAGATCGACGTGCACCACACCGTCGAGGACGTCGGTATCGTCCTGGGCAAGGCGATCCTCGCCGCGCTCGGAGACAAGACCGGGATCTCACGCTTCGGCGACGCACTCGTGCCACTGGATGAGGCGCTCGTGCAGGCTGTCGTCGACGTCTCGGGGCGTCCATACCTCGTGCACTCTGGAGAGCCCGCCGGTTTCGAGTACCACCTCATCGGCGGACACTTCACCGGTTCGATGGTGCGTCACGTGTTCGAAGCGATCGCGTTCAACGCTGCGCTCACGGTGCACGTCACCGTGCTCGGTGGCCGCGATCCCCACCACATCGCGGAGGCAGAGTTCAAGGCCTTCGCCCGTGCTTTCCGTCAGGCGGTCAGTCCTGACGCGCGCGTGAGCGGCGTCCCGTCCACCAAGGGCGCCCTGTAGCCGTGACATCTCCCTTCGTCGTGGTGCTCGACTACGGCAGCGGCAACGTCCATTCCGCGGCTAAGGCCCTCGAGGTCGCCGGTGCGCACGTCGAACTGAGCGCCGACCGGGCGAAGATTCAGAAGGCAGACGGGCTCGTGGTTCCCGGGGTCGGTGCCTTTGCCGCGGTCATGGAGCAGCTCGACGCTGTCGGCGGGGCAGAGTTGGTCGACCAGCGCCTGGCCGGCGGACGCCCGGTGCTCGGCATCTGCGTCGGCATGCAGGTGCTGTTCGAACGTGGGGTCGAGGGCGGTACGACGACGGATGGCCTCGGTCAGTGGCCGGGAACGGTCACGAGGCTCGACGCTCCCGTGCTGCCTCACATGGGCTGGAACACCGTGGATGCACCGGCGGCGTCCGTGCTCTTCGATGGAATTGCGCACGAGCGTTTCTACTTCGTACACTCGTATGCCGCGCAGGACTGGGGCCTCGAGGTCACGCCTCCGTTCCCCGGGCCGAGCCTGACCTGGGCCACGCATGGCACGCGGTTCCTTGCCGCGGTCGAAAACGGCCCGCTGTCCGCGACACAGTTTCACCCGGAGAAATCGGGTGAGCCCGGAATACGCCTGCTGCGCAACTGGATTGCCAGCCTGCACGCACACTGACCACACCATCAACGAGAAACGACATCATGAGTGAGTTCAACAAAGCCCCTGCCCTCGTCCTGCTCCCCGCAGTGGACGTCGCCGATGGGAAGGCCGTTCGACTCACGCAGGGCGAGGCCGGCAGCGAGACGAACTACGGCGATCCGGTCGAGGCTGCGGCCGACTGGGTGGACCAGGGTGCGGAGTGGATCCACCTCGTCGACCTCGACGCCGCCTTCGGCCGCGGGAACAATCGCGGGGTGATCAAGCGGGTCATCAAGCAGGCCCGCGGCGTCAACATCGAGCTCTCGGGCGGCATCCGCGATGACGAATCGCTCGAGTCGGCGCTCGCGACGGGGGCAAAGCGCATCAACCTGGGCACGGCCGCCCTCGAGAACCCGGAGTGGGCATCCCACGTCATCGCCGAATATGGCGAAGCGATTGCGGTCGGCCTCGACGTGCGCGGCACGACGCTCGCGGCAAGGGGCTGGACCAAGGATGGTGGAGACCTGTACCAGGTCATGGACCGCCTCGAAGAAGCCGGATGCTGCCGCTACGTCGTCACGGACGTCACGAAAGACGGCACGCTGCAGGGCCCCAACCTCGAACTGCTGCGCGAGCTGGCCGATCGCACCGACAAGCCCGTGATCGCCTCTGGGGGCGTATCGAGCCTCGACGACATCGCGGACCTGCGGGAGCTCGTGAGGTTCGGCGTGGAGGGTGCAATCGTCGGAAAGGCGCTCTACGCGAAGGCGTTCACCCTCGCCGAGGCGCTGGACGTCGCCAGCGACTGATGACTGACCACCAGACACCACGCGAGCCGCACGGCCACGCCGATCACTCTCACATCGGAGGCCTTCACCCCGGCACGGACTCCGCCGGTGTTCCATGGGAGGGCCGACACTTCGAGCAGGAACCCTCGTCGAATGATGACGGCACGGCACCGGCCGCGCTGATCGAGGCGATAGCGCGGTTCCGTGCGGGCGACGGCGGGGAGCAGTCCGTTGTCGCCGCCATCGCGCAGTCGAGGCTTCTCGTTCCGCTCGTGGCGGCACTGGGGGAGACGGGCGTCGGGCCGCACGGCCACCTCGTCGACAAGAGCGCCGAGTTGTCCATCGTCACCGTTGCCGGCCCGGATGGGCGCGACGTGCTGCCCGCTTTCAGCTCGGTGGCGGCGATGCAGCAGTGGAATCCGAAGGCGCGTCCCGTACCCGCGGATGCCGTGCGCGTCGCCCTGGCCGCCGCGAGCGAGCAGACCGACCTCCTGGTGCTCGATCCCACCGCCTCGACCGAGTTCGCGATCCGTCGCCCCGCGCTGTGGGCGATCGCGCAGTCGCAGTCGTGGATTCCCAGCTATCTCGACCCGGAGGTGCTCGACGCGTTCATGGCGTCGGCGACAGAAGAGGCCAGCGTCGCCCGAATCGAGTTGGCACCCGGCGATCCGGATGCGCGGCTCGCCGGCCCCGAGTTGGTCGTGACCCTGGCGCTGACACCCGGCCTCGATCAGCCGTCACTGGACGCGTTGATCGCTCGCCTGCGGGGGCGCTGGTCCGCGAGTGAGCTGATAGCGGCCCGGGTGGACTCCCTGGCCGTCAAACTGATCGCCGCTTAGTTGACGGGCCCCGTCCATTTCTCACCCGCGCCCTGCCCGGGTGCATCCGGGAACGGGGAGGCCTCGCGGAACGCAAGCTGTACGGAACGCAGCCCGTCGCGCAGGGCCCGCGCGTGGTGGTCGCCGACGGCCGCTGAGCTCGCCGTCACGAGCCCGGCCATCGCGTCGATGAGCTTGCGCGCCTCGTCGAGGTCGAGCTGGTTCTCCGGGTCGTCGGCTAGGCCGCATTTGACGGCGGCCGCGCTCAAGAGGTGCACCGCGACGGTGTTGATGATCTCCACTGCGGGGACGTCTGCGATGTCGCGCGCGGCGTCGACACCCGAGTATTCGGTCATGGGCGGCGCCGACTCTGCTGAGTGAATGTGGCCGGTGTCGCTCATGGTTCTTCCTCTGTTAGACTTGGCGACGGCTTCGAGGCCATGCTGTCTCGAAACGAAAGTGGAGATTCTCCCACCCGCGCTTACCGCCCGGTGTCGGCCGATGATCAATCGACCAGCACTACTAAGGTTACCGGGTTGTTGGTGCCCCGCTCGTGTTCGTGCAAGCGTTCGCGCGTAGTCAGGGTGCCGTGCCGTGTTGTGGGCGACAAGCCCGCGATCGGCGCGTGATCTCCTCCTCTCGACCCCGGTTCGACATCCGTCGGCCGCTGGCCGCAGTAACTGAGTATCCAGAGGAGAAACGCATCAGCGATCCCCGTACCAATGACCGCATCCGCGTGCCGGAGGTCCGTCTTGTTGGCCCGAACGGCGAGCAGGTCGGTGTCGTGCGCATTGAAGACGCCATTCGTCTTGCCCAGGAAGCAGACCTGGATCTGGTTGAGGTTGCCCCCAACTCCAAGCCTCCCGTGGCGAAGATCATGGACTTCGGCAAGTTCAAGTACGAAACCGCGCAGAAGGCCAAGGAGGCCAAGCGCAACCAGTCGAACACGATCCTCAAAGAGGTTCGGTTCCGCCTGAAGATCGACGTGCACGACTACGAGACCAAGCGCAAGCGCGCCGAGGGCTTCCTCAAGACCGGCGACAAGGTCAAGGCCATGATCCTGTTCCGGGGTCGTGAGCAGTCGCGTCCAGAGCAGGGAGTCCGTCTGCTGCAGCGTTTTGCGGAAGACGTGGCGGAGTTCGGATCCGTCGAGTCGACGCCGACGATCGACGGTCGAAACATGGTCATGGTGATCGGTCCGCTCAAGACCAAGGCCGAGGTCAAGGCAGAGCACGACGCCAGGCAGCCCGCAAAGTCACAGCGCTCCGAGCGCGACCACGCGGATGCCGCCCCGGCGGCCGAGCCTGCAGCGACACCGAAGGCGGCACCGGCTGCGGCACCGAAGGCAGAAGCTGCGCCGAAGGCTGCAGCACCGGCCGCAACTCCCCAGGCCCCGGCAACACCGAAGGCCCCGGCACCGAAGGCTCCCGCGGCCAAGGCCGCACCGAAGCCGGCGGCGGCCACCAAAGATGTGACGACGGACTAGTCCGTCGGGCAACAGTAAGAACGTCAACAAGGAGAGAAATGCCCAAGCAGAAGACCCACTCCGGGGCCAAGAAGCGATTCAAGGTCACCGGCAGCGGCAAGATCATGAAGCAGCAGGCTGGCATGCGCCACAACCTCGAGGTCAAGTCGGGCAAGCGCAAGCGCAGCCTGAACCGGGACGAGACGGTGGCTCCGGCCAACGTGAAGACCATCAAGAAGCTTCTCGGCCTCTAAACCGCCGACCGAGACACAGAAGGAACCAGGAAGATGGCAAGAGTAAAGAGGGCGGTCAACGCCCACAAGAAGCGTCGTGTAATCCTCGATCGCGCCAGCGGCTACCGCGGCCAGCGTTCGCGCCTGTACCGCAAGGCCAAGGAGCAGGTCACCCACTCGCTGGTCTACGCGTACCGCGACCGTCGTGCCCGCAAGGGTGACTTCCGTCGCCTGTGGATCCAGCGCATCAACGCCGCGTCCCGCGCAAACGGACTCACCTACAACCGTTTCATCCAGGGCCTGAACCTGGCAGGCATCGAGGTCGACCGCCGCATCCTGGCCGACCTCGCCGTCACGGAGCCTGCGACGTTCGCCGCGATCGTTGCCACGGCCAAGGCCGCCCTCCCGGCAGACACGTCGGCACCGAAGGTGACCGCGTCCTGACCATTATCTGACCGGCGGGAGTCGGTGCGGCTGGATGCCATGGCGTCCGGCTAGCATTGGCCTCATGTTGGACAATCCGCGTTCCCCCAGGGTGCGAGCGGTGGCAAAACTTGCCAAGAGAGAAGCCCGGTCTCAGACCGGGCTCTTTCTGTTGGAGGGACCGCAGGCGGTGCGGGAGGCCCTGACCTTCCGACCGCAGCTCGTGGTGGAGCTCTTCGCGACGCCCACGGCGCTCGAGCGCCACAGCGACATCGCGCGAGCAGCGGAAGAGGCCGGTGTCGAGCGCGAATTCGTCACGGAGCACGTTCTCGATTCGATCGCGGACACGGTGACCCCGCAGGGCATCGTCGCGGTGTGCCAGCAGTTTCCAACCTCCGTCAAAGACATCCTGCGACCGGATGCGGATGGTCGCGGCCCGAGGCTGCTCGCGATCCTCGAGGAGGTGCGCGATCCCGGCAATGCGGGCACGATCATCCGAGCCGCGGATGCCGCAGGAGCCGATGGCGTGATCTTCAGCGGCCGCAGTGTGGACCTGTACAACCCGAAGGTGGTTCGCTCCTCGACCGGGTCGATCTTCCACGTCCCCGTCGCAGTGGGGGCAGAGCTGGAGCCGCTGATCGCGCGGGTGCACGAGGCCGGGCTTCAGGTGCTCGCCGCCGACATCAAGGGCGATGACCTGCTGACTGCCCGCGAGCGGGGCACGCTTGCGAAATCTACGGCGTGGTTGTTCGGCAACGAGGCGAGGGGGCTCTCCGACGAGCAACTGGCCCTCGCCGACGAGGCGATCACCGTTCCGATCTATGGCCACGCCGAATCGATGAACCTCGCCACTGCGGCCTCCGTCTGCCTCTACGAAAGCGCGTTCGCGCAGCGAACGCGGGTCGAGTAGTGGCTCTCGGCGAAACGCACCCGCGTGTAACGCCTGTATCACGAAGCCATGGCCTCGTTCGCATTTTCATCACGAGTGTGATTGTCTACC
The DNA here is from genome assembly GCF_040227205.1 of Parafrigoribacterium humi. Taxonomy (NCBI): domain Bacteria; kingdom Bacillati; phylum Actinomycetota; class Actinomycetes; order Micrococcales; family Microbacteriaceae; genus Parafrigoribacterium; species Parafrigoribacterium humi. The sequence goes on from NZ_JBELOA010000009.1 coordinate 81,242, forward strand.
CTGATGGAGCCCTCACGCAGTGGTGACCCTCTGGTTGTCATCGATCATGTCAACAAGCACTTCGGCGAGCTTCACGTCCTAAGAGACATCTCCACCACGGTCGCGCGTGGTGAGGTCGTCGTCGTCATCGGACCGAGTGGCTCGGGCAAGTCCACCTTCTGTCGGGCGATCAACCGTCTTGAGACGATCGACGACGGCACCATCACCATCGACGGTCGACCACTGCCCGAGGAGGGCAAGGCGCTCGCACAGTTGCGCGCCGACGTCGGCATGGTCTTCCAGTCGTTCAACCTCTTTGCCCACAAGACGGTGCTCGAGAACGTCACCCTCGGCCCGCGCAAGGTTCGCGGCCAGTCGAAGGCCGTCGCGGACAAGCGCGCGATGGAGCTTCTCGATCGTGTCGGCGTCGCTAGCCAGGCGTCGAAGATGCCGTCGCAGCTCTCCGGCGGCCAGCAGCAGCGGGTGGCGATCGCGCGAGTGCTCGCGATGGATCCGAAGCTCATTCTGCTCGACGAGCCGACATCCGCACTCGACCCTGAGATGATCGCGGAGGTGCTGGATGTCATGGTGCAGCTCGCGCACGACGGTATGACCATGGTCGTCGTCACCCACGAAATGGGATTCGCCAGGAAGGCCGCCGATCGCGTGCTGTTCATGGCAGACGGAGAGATCGTCGAACAGGCGACTCCGGAGCAATTCTTCACTGACCCGAAGAGTGCGAGAGCGAAGGATTTCCTCTCGAAAATACTTACGCACTAGATCAGTGAGTAAGCAACACAGCTAGGAGACAACCATGAGACTCAAAAAAAGTCTGATGATTACCGCCATTGCCGCTGCAAGCGTTCTCGGGCTTGGCGCGTGCGCGTCGGGAGGTGACAGCGGCGCGGATGCCCCGGTCGCAGAATCGCCGAAGTTCGAGGCAGGCACCACCATGGCAAAACTCGCCAAGGCGGGCACGATCACGATCGGGACGAAGTTCGACCAGCCGCTGTTCGGCCTCAAGGGTCCGGATGGCAATCCGGTTGGATTCGACGTGGAGATCGGCAAGATCATTGCGGGCGAACTCGGAATCGCCGCAGACAAGATCAAGTGGGTCGAGACCGTGTCGGCCAACCGCGAGCAGTTCATCGAGAACGGTACAGACGACATTGTCATCGCGACGTACACGATCAACGACGCACGCAAGGAGAAGGTCTCCTTCGCCGGGCCGTACTACAACGCGGGCCAGGACATCCTCGTGCTGAAGGGAAACCCTGAGGGCATCACGGGCCCGGAAGACCTCAAGGGCAAGAACGTGTGCAGTGTCGCCGGTTCGACCTCGGAGAAGAACATCCTCGAGTACGGTGTGAACCTCATCACGACGGACACCTACTCGAACTGCCTCGAGCCGCTGCGTAACGGCAAGGTGATCGCGGTGACCACCGACAACGTGATCCTCGCTGGTCTCGCCGACCAGAACGAGGGTGAGTTCGAGGTGCTGAGCAACCCGTTCACCGAGGAGCCATACGGTATCGGGCTCGCGCACGATGACGATGCGTTCCGCACCTTCATCAACGACGTGCTGGAGAAGTCGTACAAGGACGGCTCGTGGAAAAAGGCCTGGGAGGCCACCGCGGGCAAGGTGCTGAAGACGCCGGAGCCGCCGGCCGTCAACCGCTACACGAACGACTAGTCCGTGGAGCGTGAGCCCGTCCGTCCAGGCGGACGGGCTCACCGCTCCCACCCAACAGCAGCGGAGGTGAAGTGTGGACGCGCTCATTGACGTGACCCCGATCTATCTGGCGGGCTTTCTTCAGACGCTCATTTTGCTCGTGATCTCGGGGTTCGGTGCCTTTGTCGTCGGCGTGATCATCGCGACGATGCGCATCTCGCCCGTGCCGTCGCTCCGGGTGTTTGCGACGGTCTACACGGAGGTGCTGAGGAACGTTCCGCTGCTGCTCGTCCTGATGTTCTGTGCCTTCGTGCTTCCGATCCTGGGCTCGGACCTCGATTACTTTCCCCTCGCCCTCATCGGCCTGATCGCCTACACCTCGCCCTTCGTGGCCGAAGCGATCCGGTCGGGCTTCAACGGTGTGCCCGTCGGGCAGGCAGAGGCGGCACGTGCCGTCGGAATGGGCTTCGTGCAGACCGTGACCCTCGTCATCCTGCCTCAGGCCGCACGGATGGTGGTTCCACCGCTCATCAATGTCTTCATCGCCCTCACCAAGAACACCTCGGTGGCCGGCGTCTTCTTCGTCAACGAACTCTTCAAGCAGACGAACGCCGCGACGCGTGACAATCCGAGCTCGGTCATCCTCGTCCTGCTGTACGCGGCCGCGCTCTACCTCGTCATCACGGTTCCGCTCGGCCTCATCGCCGGTGCGATCGAGAAGAGGGTGGTGGTCGTGAGATGAGCGTCAGCGTTCTTTACGATGCGCCTGGCCCCAAGACCAGGCGTCGGTCCACGATCGCGTCGATCATCGGCATCGTCGTGATCGTCGCGTTCTTCTTCTGGATGTACGTCACCCTCGCCGCACCGCGCGTCAACGCCAACGGCGCGACGACGCCGGGGATGTTCGACGCGTCTCGCTGGGACATCCTCGCCGAACCGGTCGTGTGGACCTCGTTCCTCAGCGCCACTTGGAACACGCTTCGAATGGCCGCGGCCGCGGCGGTACTCGCCGTCCTGATCGGCATCGTCTTCTCCTTCGGTCGCACGGCTCGCCAGAAGTGGATCCGCGTCGTGACCGGCGTCATCCTGGAGTTCGTCCGCGGGATCCCGTTGCTTCTCATGATCTTCTTCGTGTTCCTGGTCTTCACCGCTGGATCGTATTGGTCCGGGGTGCTGGGGCTTGCGGTGTACAACGGCGCGATCATCGGTGAGGCCCTTCGCGCGGGCGTGACCTCGCTGCCGCGTGGCCAGAAGGAGGCCGGGCTCGCCATTGGGCTCAGCCCGATGAAGACCTGGCGGCTGATCGAGTTTCCGCAGGCATTCCGCCAGATGCTGCCGATCATCCTCGCGCAGCTCGTCGTGCTTCTGAAGGACACCTCACTCGCCTACATCGTCAGCTACCCGGAACTCGCGCGCCAGATCAACGACAACAGGAATTTCTTCGGCAGCCGCTACATCTTCACGCTGTTCATCGTCGGGTTGGTCATCTACCTTGCGCTGAACCTCACGCTGTCCTGGATCGCACGGTTCGTCGCCAGGCGCAGCGGCCCGAAGCTCGGTGAAGTGACGGCCGTCGCACCGCGGCAACCCGGCGAGGACGGCACGAGGGCGATCACGCTTCCGGTCGGCCGAAATGGCCCGCCGGTGTAGCCCACTAAACTTGGGTCTCGTGTCTGAGACCTCTCCCATAACCGAACAGGCCGTCGCCTCGGCGGTGACCGCGGCTCTCACCGCTGCCGCAGAAGCACCGGATCTCGCCGGCTTCGCCAGAGTCAAGAGCGAGCACCTCGGTGAGGCGTCGACGCTCGCCAGGCTCAACGCCTCGTTGCGCGATGTCGCACCGGCAGACAAGGCGACGGCGGGCAAGCTCGTTGGGCAGGCGAGGGCGCGGGTGAACCAGGCGTTCGCCGCCCGCGAGAGCGAGCTGCACAGCGCGGAGGAGTCCGCTCGCCTCGCGCGGGAGTCGGTGGACGTGACCGCGGTCGCGAGCCGGTGGACCGCCGGTGCCCGGCATCCGCTCACCCTGCTCATGGAGCAGATCGGCGACATCTTCGTGGGCATGGGCTGGGAGATCGCGGAGGGCCCCGAGCTCGAGAACGAGTGGTTCAACTTCGACGCGCTCAACTTCGACGAGGACCACCCCGCACGCGCCATGCAGGACACCTTCTTCCTCGACCCGGTCGGCTCGCACCTCGTGCTGCGCACCCACACGAGTCCGGTGCAGATCCGGTCGCTGCTCACCCGCGAACTTCCGGTCTACGTGATTGCTCCGGGCAAGGTCTATCGCACCGATGAGCTCGACGCGACCCACACCCCCGTGTTCCACCAGGTCGAGGGCATCGCGATCGACAAGGGCCTCACCATGGCGCACCTGCGCGGCACTCTCGAGCACTTCGCGCGCCTGATGTTCGGCGACGAGGCCGAGATCCGCCTGCGCCCCAACTACTTCCCGTTCACCGAGCCGAGCGCCGAGATGGATGTCTGGCAGCCGAACGCCAAGGGCGGGGCACGCTGGGTCGAGTGGGGCGGATGCGGCATGGTCAACCGCAACGTGCTTCGGGCGGCCGGCATCGACCCGGACGAGTACCAGGGCTTCGCCTTCGGTATGGGCATCGAGCGCACTCTGCAGTTCCGCAACGACCTGAACGATATGAGAGACATGGTCGAGGGCGATATTCGCTTCAGCCAGCAGTTCGGAATGGTGGTCTGATGCGCGTCCCGCTGAGTTGGCTTCGCGAGTTCGTCGACGTCCCCGCCGATTCGACGCCCGAAGACGTCCACGCCGCCTTGGTCCGGGTCGGCCTGGAAGAGGAAGACATCCATCGCTTCGAGCTGAGCGGACCAATCGTGGTCGGCCAGGTGCTCGAGTTCACTCCGGAGCCGCAGAGCAACGGAAAGACGATCAACTGGTGTTCTGTGCGCGTCGCGCCGGCGGGCCAGACCGCTGCAGACGGGGGAGCGGACGTTCGCGGCATCGTCTGCGGTGCCCACAACTTCGTGGAAGGCGACAAGGTCGTCGTCACGCTGCCGGGCTCGGTACTGCCCGGACCGTTTCCGATCGCCGCGCGTAAGACCTACGGACACGTCTCCGACGGCATGATCGCCTCGGCGAGGGAACTCGGTCTGGGGGAGGAACACGACGGCATCCTGAGGCTCGCCTCCCTCGGTCTCGACCCCGAGGTGGGCACGGATGCCGCCGCCCTGCTCGGCCTGGACGACACGGCCGTCGAGGTCAACGTCACGCCAGACCGCGGTTATGCGTTCTCGATCCGCGGAATCGCCCGCGAGTACTCCCACTCCACCGGCGCCGCATTCCGCGACCCCGCCCACCGCGCAGACCTGCCCCTGGCCGCGGGGTCGGACCGCACGGGAGCATCGGAATTCCCCGTGGCGGTCGACGACCGCGCGCCCATTCGTGGCCGGGCCGGCGCAACGGCCTTCATCACCCGCGTGGTCAGGAACATCGACCCGACGCGGCCGACCCCACCGTGGATGGTGGCGCGGCTGAAGCTCGCCGGGGTCCGCTCGATCTCGCTCGTCGTCGACATCACCAACTACGTGATGTTCGAGCTCGGCCAGCCGCTCCACGGTTACGACCTCGATCGCCTGAACGGCGGCATCGTCGTGCGCCGAGCGCTCCCGGGCGAGAAGATCGTCACCCTCGACGAGCAGGTGCGTGCCCTCGACGCCGAAGACCTGCTCATCACCGACGACAGCGGGCCGATCGGTCTCGCGGGCGTCATGGGTGGTGCATCGACCGAGATCAACGAGTCCACGACGAACGTCCTCATCGAGGCCGCGAACTTCGATCCTGTGTCGATCGCGCGATCGGCCAGGCGGCACAAGCTTCCGAGCGAGGCATCCAAGCGTTTCGAGCGCGGTGTCGACCCGGAGGTCGCGGAGGCCGCGGCGGCTCGGGTCGTGCAATTGCTCGTCGGGCTCGCCGGAGGAACCGCCGATTCTCTCGGCTCGCGCTGGTTCGAGGCTCGGGCTCCGCGGCCCATCGAGCTGCCGGCCGGTTACGTCGAGTCGATCGTGGGCGCACATTACACGGAAGACGAGACCCGTTCCTCGCTCGTCGAGATCGGCTGTTCCGTCGACGACACGGCAAACGGATGGATGGTCACCCCGCCGAGCTGGCGTCCGGACCTCACCGACAAGGCAACCCTCGCGGAAGAGGTGGCCAGGATCGTCGGGTACGACCGCATCCCGTCCATCCTGCCGACGGCGCCTCCCGGGCGAGGCGTCACGAGGGTGCAGCGACTTCGCCGGGGAGCGGCGCAGATGCTCGCTGCGGGCGGCCTGACCGAGATCCTGTCGTACCCCTTCGCCTCCGAGAAGAGCAACGACACCTTTGGTTCGGCCAAGGCCGAGCATGTGCCCCAGTTGCGGCTCGCCAATCCGCTCGACGGTGAGGTGCCGTTCCTGCGCGCCTCCCTTCTGCCCGGGCTCATCGAGGCCGCCAGACGCAACCTGTCGCGCGGGCTCGTGGATCTCGCCGTCTACGAGATCGGCTCGGTGTTCCTCCCCGCGGCGGATAGGACCTACGCGAGTGGCACCCCACCGCTTGGCACTGAGCGACCGTCGCCCGAGGTTCTCGAGGCGCTGGGGGAGAGCATCCCACCGCAGCCCCTCCATCTCGCGACGCTGTTCCTGGGGTCCGCCGTGCACAAGCAGCCCGGCCAGCCCGCAATTGCACGCTCGCTCGGCGATGCCCTCGACGCCGTGCGCCAGCTCGGAATCGCACTCAGGGTCTCCATCTCGCCGCGACAGGGACACCACCAGGCACTGCACCCCGGACGCACCGCGGAGCTCTTCGTCGGCGAGCGAAGCGTTGGTTTCGCTGGCGAACTGCTTCCGGCGCTCGCAGACGATCTCGATCTTCCGCGGGTCGTCGTGGTGTGCGAGGTCGATCTCGGAGCTCTCATTGCGCTCGCAGAGACGGATGCCCGGCCGACGCCGATCTCGACGCTGCCCGCAGCCACGCAGGACCTGTCCCTCGTGCTCGACGCGGACATCCCCGCGGGAGATGTCCTCGCCGCGATCGTCGATGGGGCGGGCGAGCTGCTCGAGGATGCCAGGCTCGTCGACGACTACCGGGGCAGTGGAGTGCAGGACGGCACCAAGTCGCTCACCTTCGCACTGAGGTTCCGCGCGCCGGATCGCACCCTGACCGCGGCGGAGGCGACAGAAGCGAAACTTGCGGGACTCGCCGTCGCCACGCAACGATTCGGCGCGTCGCTTCGAGAATAAGCCTGCCGATGCGGCTCATCGCCGGTATGGACGGCGTTTACGGTCGCACACCCGCGCACGATTGCTGCGTCGGATTAGTGGGAGAGGCTGGCGAGGCGGTATGGTCGACGTCATGGACATACGCGGAACACGTCACGGCGAACTTCGCCGTTCCGTTCGCCGCGCGCGCCGATCGTGGGCGACGCCGCGCAGCTGAGATTTCAGCACGCTGAGTTCTTCAGCACAGAGCGCGCCGCCGCCGCTTCCGATCCCTGTCCGATCGATCACCCTAAGGTAGCGCTATGTCATACACCGTTGCCGTGGCAGGTGCCAGCGGTTACGCCGGTGCCGAGCTCCTACGGCTTCTCAGTCTTCACCCCGAGTTCGAGGTCGTGACGGTCACCGCACACCAGAACGCGGGCCAGCCGCTCGCCGCAGTGCACCCGCACCTGCGCAGCCTCTCGCACCTCACGCTCGAGGTGACGACGCCCGCGACGCTCTCCGGGCATGACATCGTCTTCCTCGCGCTTCCGCACGGCGCCTCGGGGGAGTTGACCGCGAAGCTGACAGACACCTCGCTCGTCATCGACTGCGGCGCGGACCATCGGCTCACGAGCGCAGACGACTGGGCCGCCTTCTACGGCGGCGAGTACCGCGGCGCCTGGAGTTACGGGCTGCCGGAGCTGGTGTTGTCCGGGGGATCGAGGCAGCGGGATGCGCTCGCCGGCGCCACGCGGATCGCCGTACCCGGGTGCAATGTCACGGCGGTCACTCTGGGGCTGGCTCCGGGCATCCACGCCGGGGTCATCGCGGCAGACGACCTCGTCGCAGTCCTCGCGGTCGGGACCTCCGGCGCGGGACGAAGCCTGAAGACCTCGCTCTTGGCGAGCGAGATCCTGGGCTCCGCCTCCGCCTACGCGGTAGGCGGCATCCATCGTCACGTCCCGGAGATCCGGCAGAATCTCGTGGCCGCGGGCGGCGCGGCCGTCTCGCTCTCCTTCACCCCCATGCTCGTTCCGCTCTCGAGGGGAATCCTCGCGACCTCCACCGCGAAGCTCGTGCCGGGCACGACGGCGGCCGAGGTGCGGCAGGCGTGGGAGAGCGCGTACGCAGACGAACCGTTCGTCCATCTGCTCCCAGAGGGGCAGTTCCCCGGCAGTGGAGACACCACGGGGGCGAACGTCGCGCTCGTCGGGCTCGCGATCGACGAGGCAGCGGGGCGGGTCGTCACCGTCACCGCCATCGACAATCTGGTCAAGGGCACGGCCGGCGCCGCGATCCAGTCCGCAAACCTGGCTCTCGGCCTTCCCGAGACCCTCGGCCTTCCGATGGATGGAGTAGCACCGTGAGCGTGACAAGGCCAGCAGGATTCGAGGCAGCGGGCTTCGCTGCCGGACTCAAGTCGACCGGGGCGAAGGATGTCGCGCTCGTCGTGAATCGCGGCCCCCGGCAGGCCGCGGCCGCCGTGTTCACGAGCAACCGCGCCAAGGCCAACCCGATCCTGTGGTCGGAGCAGGTCATCTCCGACGGCATCGTCTCGGCCATCGTGCTCAACTCCGGCGGGGCCAACTGCTACACGGGAACCTTCGGCTTCCAGACCACTCACGCCACGGCCGAGGCCGTCGGCGAGGCACTCGACGTCTCCGCCGGCGACGTGCTCGTCTGCTCGACGGGGCTCATCGGCTCGGGCGACCAGCAGTTCCGTGACCGCGTCCTCGCGGGTGTCGCGGGCGCGGCTCCGCTGCTCTCCGCCGAGGGGGGAGAGGACGCCGCGCAGGCGATCCTCACCACCGACACCCACGCCAAGCAGGCCGTCGTCGGCCGCGACGGCTGGAGCATCGGCGCGATGGCCAAGGGCGCGGGCATGCTTGCCCCGGGGCTCGCGACGATGCTCGTCGTCATCACCACGGATGCCGACCTCGGCTCGGCAGAGCTGGATCGCGCTCTCAGGGCGGCAACCAGGGTCACCTTCGACCGCCTCGACTCCGACGGCTGCATGTCGACCAACGACCAGGTCACGCTCCTGGCCAGCGGAGCATCCGGCATCGTCCCGGACGTGGACGAGTTCACGACTGCGCTCACCGCGCTCTGCGACGATCTCGCTCTGCAACTGCAGGGAGATGCGGAGGGCTCGAGCCACGACATCGCCATCACGACGATCAACGCGGCGAACGAAGACGACGCCGTGGAGGTGGGGCGTGCTGTCGCGCGCAATAACCTGTTCAAGGCCGCCGTGTTCGGCAACGACCCCAACTGGGGCCGGGTGCTCGCCGCGGTCGGCACAACGGGCGCAGAGTTCGATCCGTATGACATCGACGTGTCGATCAACGGCGTTCGGGTCTGCCGCTCGGGCGAGCCGGACGAGCCCCGCGAATCGGTGGACCTGACGCCCAGGAAGGTCGAGGTCGTCATCGACCTCAAGGCCGGGCAGGCCGAGGCCACGATCCGCACCAACGACCTCACGCACGACTACGTGCACGAGAACAGCGCGTATTCAAGCTGATGGGCGCCGATAGTTCTCTCGCGACCGCCAAGGCCGAGATCCTCCTCGAGGCGATGCCGTGGATCGCGCGCTTCCAGGGCAGGGTCGTCGTGGTCAAGTTCGGCGGAAATGCCATGGTGGACGATGAGCTCAAACGCGCCTTCGCCCGGGACATGGCCTGCCTTCGCCGGCTCGGCATCCACGTCGTCGTCGTGCACGGGGGAGGACCGCAGATCTCCGCCGAGCTCACGAAGCGCGGAATCCCGAGCGAGTTCCGCGGCGGCCTGCGCGTGACCACGCCGGAGGCGCTGACCGTGGTGCGCGAGGTGCTCACCCTGCAGGTCGGCTCCGAGATCGCCGAGTTGCTGAACGCCGAGGCTCCCTCGCGGGAGCAGCCGCTCGCCCAGCCGATCTCCGGCGAGACGGATGGCCTGTTCGGCGCAGAGAAGCGCGGCACCGTCATCGACGGCGAGACCGTGGATCTCGGACTGGTCGGTGACGTCGTGGAGGTCGACCCGACGCGGGTGCGCGCCATGATCGCCGCGGGTCAGATCCCGGTGGTGTCGTCGATCGCGCCCGATCGCCAGGTGCCTGGTCAGTCCCTCAACGTGAACGCCGATTCCGCGGCGGCCGCGCTCGCCGTGGCCCTCGGCGCGGAGCGGCTCATCATCCTCACGGATGTCGCGGGCCTCTACAGCGACTGGCCGAACCGGGGCTCCCTCGTGCCCAGCATCACGACCGACGAGCTCGCCGCGCTCATCCCTAGTCTCGAATCCGGGATGATCCCCAAGATGACGGCCTGTCTCGATGCCGTGACCGGCGGGGTCTCCTCCGCTGCGGTCATCGACGGCCGAGTCCCGCACTCCGTGTTGCTCGAGGCCTTCGCCGGTGGCAGCTCGGGCACAGAGGTCACGAACTCTCAGACATCCGCACCATCCCCTCAAATGAAAGCAGTGAAGTGAGCACAGAATCGCACGTTCCCGCCGTCGGTACCGACGCGACGGAGAACTGGCGCGAGCGATTCGGCGGCGCCATGATGGGCGTCTACGGGAGGCCCCTCGCGCTCCTCGTGCGTGGCGAGGGCTGCTACGTGTGGGACGCGGACGGCAAGCGCTACCTGGACTTTCTCGCCGGCATCGCCGTGAACGCGCTCGGCCACGCGCATCCCGTGCTCGTGGATGCGGTGAGTCGCCAGGTTGCCGCCGTCGCCCATGTCTCCAACTACTACGCGACCCCACCGCAGCTCGAACTCGCGGAGAGACTCCTCCGGCTCACCGGTGCGGGGGAGTCCGGCCGGGTGTTCTTCGGCAACTCCGGCACGGAGGCCATCGAAGCCGGACTCAAGCTCGCGCGACTCAATCGCGCGGGCGGGGTCAGGCCGCGCATCCTGAGCCTGCGCAACTCCTTCCACGGCCGCACCATGGGGGCGCTCTCGCTCACGGGCAAGCTGTCGCTGCGCGAGGCGTTCGAACCGCTCGTTCCCGGCATCGAGCACATCGACAGCACGTTCGAGGCGCTTGAGGCAGCGATGGACGACACGGTCGCGGCCCTCTTCGTCGAGCCGATCAAGGGGGAGGCCGGCGTCCTCGACCTTCCGGAGGGGTATCTCACGCGGGCACGCGAGCTCACCACGAAGCACGGCGCGCTGCTCATCCTCGACGAGATCCAGACCGGGGTCGGCAGAACCGGAAGCTGGTTCGCCTTCCAGCAGGAGGGGGTCGTCCCAGACGCCCTCGCGCTGGCCAAGGGAATCGCCGGCGGCGTGCCGATCGGTGCACTCATCACCTTCGGCTCTGCCTCCGAGCTCTTCACGCCCGGCCAGCACGGGAGCACCTTCGGCGGTAACCCGCTTGCCACCGCCGCCGGTAACGCGGTGCTCGGAGAGATCGAGCGGGCCGGGCTCATCGACAACGCCGTGACCCGAGGCGCACAGTTGCGCGAGCTCATCGCCTCGCTGGATTCGCCGCTCATCACCGAGGTGCGAGGCCAGGGCCTGCTCATCGGGCTGGGCCTGTCGAAGCCGGTCGCCCATCCACTCGCGGATGCCGCGCTCGAGCTGGGCCTGATCGTCAATGCCCCGAACGACTTCAGCATCCGCATCGCGCCGCCGCTCATCGTCGGTGACACCGAACTCGCCGAGTTCCAGGAACTGTTCGCCCAGGCTTTGGAGGCCGTGAAATGACCAGACACTTTCTGCGCGACGACGACCTGAGCCCGGCGGAGCAGGCCGAGATCCTCGACATCGCCATCGAACTCAAGAAGGATCGCTTCTCGGCCAGGCCGCTCTCCGGGCCACAGACTGTCGCGGTGATCTTCGACAAGTCGTCCACACGCACGCGGGTCTCCTTCGCCGTCGGAATCGCGGACCTCGGCGGTATTCCCCTCATCATCAGCACGGCGAACAGTCAGCTCGGAGGCAAGGAGACGGCGAGGGATACCGCTCGCGTTCTGGAGCGGCAGGTCGCGGCCATCGTCTGGCGCACCTTTGGGCAGGCGGGCCTCGAGGAGATGGCGGAGGGAACGACCGTGCCCGTCGTCAACGGCCTGTCGGACGACTTCCACCCCTGCCAGCTGCTGGCAGACCTGCTCACCATTCGCGAGCACCGCGGGGCGCTCGCGGGCCAGACGCTCACCTTCATCGGCGACGGCGCGGACAACATGGTTCACTCCTACCTGCTCGCGGGGGCGACCGCGGGAATGCACGTGCGCATCGCCTGCCCGGTCGACTACCTGCCAAAGGATTCCGTCGTCGCGGATGCCGATGCGATCGCCGCGAAGACCGGGGGATCGGTCGCGATCTACACCGACCCGATCGAGGCAGCAGCGGGCGCGGATGTCGTCGTGACGGACACCTGGGTGTCCATGGGCAAGGAAGACGAGAAGGCGCAACGCCTGGTCGATCTCGCCCAGTATCGTGTCGACACGGACCTTATGGCGCTGGCGAAGCCCGACGCGCTGTTCATGCACTGCCTGCCCGCAGATCGCGGCTACGAGGTCACGGCCGAGGTCATCGACGGGCCCCAGAGCGTGATCTGGGACGAGGCCGAGAACCGGCTGCACGCCCAGAAGGCCCTGCTGGTCTGGCTGCTGCGTCAGCAGTAGGCGCCTAAACTTTTCCCATCACCGAAGGAGCACGATGCCCGAGCACACAGACCCGCACGAGTCCGGCTCGGTCGGAAAGACCGCCGACGGTGCCCTGTGGGGCGGCAGGTTCAGCAGCGGCCCGTCACCCGAGCTCTCGCAGCTGAGCAAGTCGACGCACTTCGACTGGCAGCTTGCGCCGTACGACATCGCCGGTTCGCTCGCGCATTCCAAGGCGCTCGCCGCGGCGGGGTACCTCACGCCGGAGGAACTCGCGGGCATGACGGATGCGCTCGAGCGGCTCCGCAGCGCTGTGGCCGACGGCAGTTTCGTCGCGCTCGACTCCGACGAAGACGTGCACGCGGCCATGGAGCGTGGCCTGATCCAGCTCGCCGGCCCGGAGCTCGGGGGCAAGATCCGCGCGGGCCGCAGCCGGAACGACCAGATCGCCACCTTCATCCGTCTCTACCTCCTCGACCATGCGAGGGCCATCGCCCGCCTCACGATCGACCTCATCGACGCGATCGCGGCGCAGGCTGAGGCTCATGGCGATGCCCCGATGCCCGGCCGCACCCACCTGCAGCACGCCCAGCCGGTCCTGCTCGCGCATCACCTGCTCGCGCACGCCTGGCCGCTCGTTCGCGACCTGGAACGGCTGCGGGACTGGTCATCACGGGCATCCGTCTCGCCGTATGGCTCAGGCGCGCTCGCGGGCAGTTCACTCGGGCTCGACGCCGCACTCGTCGCTCGCGAGCTGGGGCTCAGTGCCCCGGCGGAGAACTCGATCGACGCCACGGCGAGCCGGGATGTCGTGGCGGAGTTCGCCTTCATCGCCTCCATGATCGGCATCGACCTCTCGCGCTTCGCGGAGGAGATCATCCTGTGGAACACGCGCGAGTTCGGCTTCGTGACGCTCGACGACGGCTTCTCGACCGGGTCGTCGATCATGCCGCAGAAGAAGAACCCCGACATCGCCGAGCTCGCCAGGGGCAAGGCCGGGCGCATGATCGGCAACCTCTCCGGGCTTCTCGCCACGCTCAAGTCACTGCCGCTGGCATACAACCGCGACCTCCAGGAAGACAAGGAGCCGGTCTTCGACTCCGTCGCCACGCTCGAACTCGTGCTTCCCGCCTTCGCGGGCATGGTGGCGACACTCACCTTCGACACCGAACGCATGGCCGAGCTCGCCCCGCAGGGCTTCTCCCTGGCCACGGATGTCGCCGAGTGGCTCGTGACACAGAAGGTCCCGTTCCGGGATGCCCACGAGATCAGCGGCGCGCTCGTGAGCTTCTGCGAGCAGCGGGGCATCGGCCTCGGCGATCCATCGGATGACGAACTGGCCGCCATTTCGCCGCACCTGACCCCGGAGGTACGCAGCGTGCTCACCGTCGCCGGGTCCATCGCCAGGCGCGACGGCGCTGGTGGAACGGCGCCGAAACGGGTCGCAGAGCAACTCACCTCACTCACCGCGCGGGTGCGTGCGGTGTCGGCCGCGCTGCGAGTGCTGTAACGGCCGTGTTCGATCGTGATCTCCTGCGCGCCCCCGCCTACGAGGTCGCCCCGCTCCTGTTGGGTTCCGTCCTCTCGGTGACCTCGGAAGAGGGCACCGTGAGCCTGCGCATCACCGAGATCGAGGCGTATCACGGTTCGGCCGATCCCGGGTCCCACGCCTTCCGTGGCAAGACCAATCGCAACGCCGTCATGTTCGGCGAGCCCGGGCACCTGTACACGTACTTCACCTACGGCATGCACACCTGCGCGAACGTCGTCTGCGGCACGGAGGGCCAGGCGTCCGGCCTGCTGCTGCGCGCGGGAGAGGTCATTGACGGCGTCGAGCTCGCGAGGTCGAGGCGCATCACCACGCGAACGGATGCCGACCTGGCCCGCGGTCCGGCCCGCCTCACGGTTGCCCTCGGCATCCATCTCGATGACGGGGGATCCGACCTCGAGTCGAGCCGCATCCGCCTCGATCTCGTGCAGGAGGAGTTCGCGTACGAGACCGGTCCGAGGACGGGCGTCTCAGGCCCCGGTGGCACGGAGGAGTTCCCCTGGCGATTCTGGCTGCCGGGCGATCGCACCGTGTCGCCATACAAGCGGCACGTTCCCAAGAAGAAGCCCTGACCCTGGGAAGTGAGCCGGCGACCAGAGGCCCGGCACCTCGTGGAGCGAACTTCGCATCCTCCGCTACGGTTGATGCGTGTCAGAACCACTCTCAGCAGCAGTGTCCAGCCAGCGCAATGACGACTCCTTCGCCGACGTCTGGGATGAGATCGTCTGGCGCGGCCTCGTGCACGTCTCGACCGACGCGCGCGAGCTGAAGGCCCTCCTCGCGGGCGAGGCGATCACCTACTACTGCGGCTTCGATCCGACGGCGCCGAGCCTGCACCTCGGCAACCTCGTCCAGTTGCTGCTGCTTCGGCGCCTGCAGCTGGCCGGCCACAAACCCCTTGGCCTCGTCGGCGGATCGACCGGTCTCATCGGTGACCCGCGGCCCACCGCAGAGCGCACGCTCAACACCAAAGACACCGTCAGGGAGTGGGTCGGGTACCTCCAGGCACAGGTGTCTCGTTTTCTCAGTTTCGAGGGGGAGAACGCCGCTCGGCTGGTGAACAACCTCGACTGGACCGAGCAGCTCAGCGCGATCGACTTCCTGAGGGACGTCGGCAAGTACTTCCGCGTGGGCACGATGCTCAAGAAGGATGCCGTGAGCGCCCGGCTCAATTCGAATGCCGGCATCAGCTACACCGAGTTCAGCTACCAGATACTGCAGGGCCTCGACTTCCTCGAGCTCTACCGCAGCTACGGCTGCGTGTTGCAGACCGGAGGCTCGGACCAGTGGGGCAACCTCACGAGCGGTACCGATCTCATCCATCGGGCGGAGGGCGTCAGCGCGCACGCGATAGGAACCCCGCTCATCACGAACTCCGACGGCACGAAGTTCGGCAAGAGCGAGGGCAATGCGGTCTGGCTCGATCCAGCGCTCACGAGTCCGTACGCCTTCTACCAGTTCTGGTTGAACACGGGCGACGCAGACGTTATCCAACGGCTCAAGATCTTTACCTTCCTCAGCCGGGCCGAGATCGAACGGCTCGAGGATGCGGTGGCCACCGAACCCTTCAGGCGCGAGGCCCAGCGAACACTCGCGTTTGAGGTCACGACGCTCGTGCACGGCGCGGAGGCGACGAACGCGGCAATAGCAGCCGCCCAGGCGCTCTTCGGGCAGGGGGAGCTCGCCGAGCTCGACCAAAACACGCTGCGCGCGGCCCTCAGTGAGCTTTCACACGTCACGGCAGGGGCCGGGGCGACCGTCGTGCAGCTCCTCGTCGACACGGGTCTCTGCGCGAGCCTGGGCGAGGCGAGGCGATCCGTGGAGCAGGGGGGCGTCTACCTCAACAACGAGAAGGTCGCGGATGCCGCGCTCACCGTCGGATCGGCGATCCTGCCGGGTGGCCTGGCGGTGATCCGCCGCGGCAAAAAGACCCTGGCAGGAGTCTTCATCGAGTGAGTGGGGCCCATCAGACGGCGCGACACGCCCGGGATCACGTCCAACTTGCACGACCCGCGAAGGCCACGTAATCTTCTTACTTGTCACCCCAAAGGTGCGGAAAAGCCGCAGAGCTTTCCGGCCTCAAGAGGGACTAAATCCCGGCCTCAACAGCCACTCACCAGCACGTGATTCTCTTGAAGAATCCTGCCGGAGAGCATAGGATGAAAGACCCACTCTCGGAGCAGGTCTTACCGAACTGGTTGCTGACTTTCGAGTCGCGAACCACTGGTAACGACAGGGACTTAGAGAGTGGTAAGGTAGACAAGTTGCCCTGAAACAAAACTGCGAGGTCGAGTTTCAGGAGCGTCCGATCCTTGAGAACTCAACAGCGTGCACAATGTCAAATGCCAAAAACCTCGTGCATCGACGGTCGTTTCTAGCGGCTGGAGATGCAGGAGATTCCTTTGGAAACAGATTAAACAACAAAGCAAATGTCAGCAATGATGTTTGTTCTTGTCAGTTTCAAACTTGTGCCTTCGCCCGCCCATTCCGGCGGCGAGACACACTAGATGTGCCGGCGACTTCGGTCACCGTGCAATCAAACATTTACGGAGAGTTTGATCCTGGCTCAGGATGAACGCTGGCGGCGTGCTTAACACATGCAAGTCGAACGATGAAAGAGGAGCTTGCTCCTCTGGATTAGTGGCGAACGGGTGAGTAACACGTGAGTAACCTGCCCTTGACTCTGGGATAAGCACTGGAAACGGTGTCTAATACCGGATACGACCCTCGGAGGCATCTTCAGGGGGTGGAAAGAATTTCGGTCAAGGATGGACTCGCGGCCTATCAGCTAGTTGGTGAGGTAACGGCCCACCAAGGCGACGACGGGTAGCCGGCCTGAGAGGGTGACCGGCCACACTGGGACTGAGACACGGCCCAGACTCCTACGGGAGGCAGCAGTGGGGAATATTGCACAATGGGCGCAAGCCTGATGCAGCAACGCCGCGTGAGGGATGACGGCCTTCGGGTTGTAAACCTCTTTTAGTAGGGAAGAAGCGAAAGTGACGGTACCTGCAGAAAAAGCACCGGCTAACTACGTGCCAGCAGCCGCGGTAATACGTAGGGTGCAAGCGTTATCCGGAATTATTGGGCGTAAAGAGCTCGTAGGCGGTTTGTCGCGTCTGCTGTGAAAACTGGGGGCTCAACCCCCAGCCTGCAGTGGGTACGGGCAGACTAGAGTGCGGTAGGGGAGATTGGAATTCCTGGTGTAGCGGTGGAATGCGCAGATATCAGGAGGAACACCGATGGCGAAGGCAGATCTCTGGGCCGTAACTGACGCTGAGGAGCGAAAGCATGGGGAGCGAACAGGATTAGATACCCTGGTAGTCCATGCCGTAAACGTTGGGAACTAGATGTAGGGTCCATTCCACGGATTCTGTGTCGCAGCTAACGCATTAAGTTCCCCGCCTGGGGAGTACGGCCGCAAGGCTAAAACTCAAAGGAATTGACGGGGGCCCGCACAAGCGGCGGAGCATGCGGATTAATTCGATGCAACGCGAAGAACCTTACCAAGGCTTGACATATACCGGAAAAGGCTGGAAACAGTCTCCCCGCAAGGTCGGTATACAGGTGGTGCATGGTTGTCGTCAGCTCGTGTCGTGAGATGTTGGGTTAAGTCCCGCAACGAGCGCAACCCTCGTTCTATGTTGCCAGCACGTAATGGTGGGAACTCATAGGAGACTGCCGGGGTCAACTCGGAGGAAGGTGGGGATGACGTCAAATCATCATGCCCCTTATGTCTTGGGCTTCACGCATGCTACAATGGCCGGTACAAAGGGCTGCAATACCGTAAGGTGGAGCGAATCCCAAAAAGCCGGTCTCAGTTCGGATTGAGGTCTGCAACTCGACCTCATGAAGTCGGAGTCGCTAGTAATCGCAGATCAGCAACGCTGCGGTGAATACGTTCCCGGGCCTTGTACACACCGCCCGTCAAGTCATGAAAGTCGGTAACACCCGAAGCCAGTGGCCCAACCGCAAGGAGGGAGCTGTCGAAGGTGGGATTGGTAATTAGGACTAAGTCGTAACAAGGTAGCCGTACCGGAAGGTGCGGCTGGATCACCTCCTTTCTAAGGAGCACGTGCTGCTCGCTCTGTATACAGGCGATCAAAGCAGCCAAGCCATTTCGGAGACACACGTTCTCCGGTGGCGCTCATGGGTGGAACATTGACATTGTGGCCAGGTCGAGAGTCTGGACTCAGTACGTCTTCTTCGGAAGATTGGAACGGTTCGCACCGACGCCCTGGTCTTCTGCACGCTGTTGGGTCCTGAGGGACCGGGCCGCTTCGAGAGAAGCGGACACCACCTCTGGACCAACGATGGCTGAGATCCTCGGATTTCGGATATCACGGTCTTCGGACCTTGATCCCTGGCGAACCGCCGACCCACGATTACTCGTGACACGGTAGGCACAGGTAAGACAAGGTACCGCCCGTATTTTGAGAACTACACAGTGGACGCGAGCATCTTAGAAGCTGCTCGTATGGCATGGCGCAGACCTAGTCGGCGTTGTGACGTATGAGTCAGACTTCTTCATTTAGATCTAGCAAAATGTCACCTCGGTGATATGCGCTGATCTTTGTGTAATTTTGTTGATATCAAGTTTCTAAGTGCAAACGGTGGATGCCTTGGCATCTGGAGCCGAAGAAGGACGTATAAATCTGCGATAAGCCTCGGGGAGCTGATAATAGAGCTGTGATCCGAGGATCTCCGAATGGGGAAACCCCGCCAGGCGTAGCAATACGACCTGGTGACTCCCGCCTGAATATATAGGGTGGGTAGAGGGAACGTGGGGAAGTGAAACATCTCAGTACCCACAGGAAGAGAAAGCAAAAGCGATTCCGTAAGTAGTGGCGAGCGAAACCGGAAGAGGCCAAACCGATCATGTGTGATAGCCGGCAGGCGTTGCATGGTCGGGGTTGCGGGACTCCTTAGCAGTTACTGCCGTACTGCAACAGTTACAGCGCGATATAGACGAAGTGGATTGAAAGCCACGCCATAGAGGGTGCCAGCCCCGTAGTCGAAATGTCGCAATGGCTGAAGGAGTATCCCAAGTATCACGGGGCCCGAGAAATCCCGTGTGAATCTGTCAGGACCACCTGATAAGCCTAAATACTCCCAGATGACCGATAGCGGACAAGTACCGTGAGGGAAAGGTGAAAAGTACCCCGGGAGGGGAGTGAAATAGTACCTGAAACCGTTTGCATACAAACCGTTGGAGCCTCCTTAGTAGGGGTGACAGCGTGCCTTTTGAAGAATGAGCCTGCGAGTTAGTGATATGTGGCGAGGTTAACCCGAGTGGGGTAGCCGTAGCGAAAGCGAGTCTGAATAGGGCGATCTAGTCGCATGTCCTAGACCCGAAGCGAAGTGATCTATCCATGGCCAGGTTGAAGCGCGTGTAAGAGCGCGTGGAGGACCGAACCCACTTCAGTTGAAAATGGAGGGGATGAGCTGTGGATAGGGGTGAAAGGCCAATCAAACTTCGTGATAGCTGGTTCTCTCCGAAATGCATTTAGGTGCAGCGTTGCGTGTTTCTTGCCGGAGGTAGAGCTACTGGATAGCCGATGGGCCCCAAAAGGTTACTGACGTTAGCCAAACTCCGAATGCCGGTAAGTGAGAGCGCAGCAGTGAGACGGTGGGGGATAAGCTTCATCGTCGAGAGGGAAACAACCCAGACTACCAACTAAGGTCCCAAAGCGTGTGCTAAGTGGAAAAGGATGTGGAGTTGCAGAGACAACCAGGAGGTTGGCTTAGAAGCAGCCACCCTTGAAAGAGTGCGTAATAGCTCACTGGTCAAGTGATTCCGCGCCGACAATGTAACGGGGCTCAAGCACACCACCGAAGTTGTAGATTTCGTGTATTAGCCAGGCGGTCTTTTGGTCGTCCAGGCACACGGAGTGGTAGGAGAGCGTCGTGTGGCGAGCGAAGCGGCGGTGTAAACCAGCCGTGGACGCCACACGAGTGAGAATGCAGGCATGAGTAGCGAAAGACGGGTGAGAAACCCGTCCTCCGAAAGAACAAGGGTTCCAGGGCCAGGCTAATCCGCCCTGGGTAAGTCGGGACCTAAGGCGAGGCCGACAGGCGTAGTCGATGGACAACGGGTTGATATTCCCGTACTGACGAAGAACCGCCCAAACTAATCCAGTAGTGCTAAGAGTCCTAATCCGGATGACGGATCCCTTCGGGGTGAAGCTTCCGGCCTAACGCTCGACCCCGTTCTGGTGCGGTTAGCGTATTAACAGGTGTGACGCAGGAAGGTAGCTGAGCCGGGCGATGGTTGTCCCGGTCTAAGGATGTAGGCCGAGAGATAGGCAAATCCGTCTCTCATCAAGGCTGAGACCCGATGGGTAGCTCTTACGAGCGAAATCAGTGATCCTATGCTGCCAAGAAAAGCATCGACGCGAGGTTCAAGTCACCCGTACCCCAAACCGACTCAGGTGTTCAGGTAGAGAATACCAAGGAGATCGAGAGAATCGTGGTTAAGGAACTCGGCAAAATGCCCCCGTAACTTCGGGAGAAGGGGGGCCTGAAGCGTGAAGGGATTTACTCCTGGAGCGCCGCAAGGCCGCAGAGACCAGTGGGAAGCGACTGTTTACTAAAAACACAGGTCCGTGCCAAGTCGCAAGACGATGTATACGGACTGACGCCTGCCCGGTGCTGGAAGGTTAAGAGGAACGGTTAGCCGTAAGGCGAAGCTGAGAATTTAAGCCCCAGTAAACGGCGGTGGTAACTATAACCATCCTAAGGTAGCGAAATTCCTTGTCGGGTAAGTTCCGACCTGCACGAATGGCGTAACGACTTCCCAGCTGTCTCAACCGCGAACTCGGCGAAATTGCACTACGAGTAAAGATGCTCGTTACGCGCAGAAGGACGGAAAGACCCCGTGACCTTTACTACAGCTTGGTATTGGTGTTCGGAGTGGCTTGTGTAGGATAGGTGGGAGACTGTGAAGCTTGGACGCTAGTTCAGGTGGAGTCATTGTTGAAATACCACTCTGGTCACTTTGGATATCTAACTACGAACCGTGATCCGGTTCTGGGACAGTGCCTGGTGGGTAGTTTAACTGGGGCGGTTGCCTCCTAAAAAGTAACGGAGGCGCCCAAAGGTTCCCTCAACCTGGTTGGCAATCAGGTGTCGAGTGTAAGTGCACAAGGGAGCTTGACTGTGAGACTGACAAGTCGAGCAGGGACGAAAGTCGGGACTAGTGATCCGGCAGTGGCTTGTGGAAGCGCTGTCGCTCAACGGATAAAAGGTACCTCGGGGATAACAGGCTGATCTTGCCCAAGAGTCCATATCGACGGCATGGTTTGGCACCTCGATGTCGGCTCGTCGCATCCTGGGGCTGGAGTAGGTCCCAAGGGTTGGGCTGTTCGCCCATTAAAGCGGTACGCGAGCTGGGTTTAGAACGTCGTGAGACAGTTCGGTCCCTATCCTCTGCGCGCGCAGGAAATTTGAGAAGATCTATCCCTAGTACGAGAGGACCGGGATGGACGAACCTCTGGTGTGTCAGTTGTTCCGCCAGGAGCACCGCTGATTAGCTACGTTCGGTATGGATAACCGCTGAAAGCATCTAAGCGGGAAGCCAGCTTCAAGATGAGATTTCCATCCCTTAGGGGGAGAGGCTCCCGGCTAGACTACCGGGTTGATAGGCAGGATGTGGAAGTGCGGACTAAAGACGCATGGAGCTGACCTGTACTAATAAGCCAATAACTTGATAACAATTTCTATCCTTGAGATAGAGCGCTCGCGTCCACTTTGTGGTTCCCGATTTACGGTCGGGGATCATCCCAGAACCTGATTCTTTGGATGAGGTTCTGGCTATGAACTGATACATAAATCAATAGTGTTTCGGCGGCCATAGCGAGAGGGAAACGCCCGGTTACATTCCGAACCCGGAAGCTAAGACTCTCTGCGCCGATGGTACTGCAGGGGGGACCCTGTGGGAGAGTAGGACACCGCCGGACTTCTTTGTAAGATGGCCACCCGCAAGGGTGGCCATTTTGCTTTAACGCGTTACGAGCTCGTCGGGCCGGCACGCTGCACTTTGGACAACAGGAGAAGCTCGTGAGTGAATCGGGAGACCGCGGCAGGCGGCCAGGTGGCAAGCCGCGCGGAGGGCGACCCAGCGGTGGACGTCCCTACAGCGGACGTCCCGACAACGGGCGCTCCAGCGGTGGTCGACCGAGTAGCGGGCGCTCCAGCGGTGGACAAGCTGATGGTGGGCGATCCGGTGGTGGACGTGCCGACAGCAACGAGAAGCGACTCTGGACCCGCGACGGGGCTCCTGCGCGCGGAGACCGCGGTGCGCGCGAGCGTGAGCTTCCGCCGGATCCCGATCCGTACGGCACCCGCTCGGTGCGGCCCAGGCACGATGAGCCGGTCGTTCCGGAGGACGTCAAACCCGCTGAACTCGATCGAGTGGCCCGGGCACAGCTCAAGACCCTGAGCAAGGAGAACGCCGAGGGCGTCGCCAACCACCTGGTAATGGTTGCGCGGCTGATCGACAGCGACCCGGAGCTGGCGCACAAACACGCCGTGTCTGCCGCGCGTCGTGCCGGCCGCATCGCGGTGGTGCGGGAGACGCTCGCCATCACGGCGTACACGACCGGTGATTTCGCGCTCGCGCTGCGCGAGCTGCGCACGTACCGCCGGATCTCGGGCAGGAACGATCAGCTCCCGATGATGGTCGACAGCGAGCGAGGGATGGGGCGCCCCGACAAGGCGCTCGAGCTTGGTCGCTCCGTCGAGCGCTCCACGCTCGCGACAGATGTGCAGGTGGAACTTGCGATCGCGATGTCGGGCGCACGCCTTGATCTCGGTGAGACTGAGCTGGCGCTGCGCGAGCTCGAGATCCCTCAGCTCGACCCGTCGACCGCGTATTCCTACAGCCCCGGGCTGTTCGACGCCTACGCGGCCGTGCTCGAGGATCTTGGGCGCGCGGACGAGGCAGAACAGTGGTGGGAACGCTCGGAACGGGCATCCGCCGCACTCGCGGTCGGCGGCGACCCGGACGACGAGGACATCGTCGAAGTGGAGGAGGAACTCCTGCCCGGCGGCGATGAAGACGAGGTCGACCAGGATGACGACGACCAGGCCAGCGGCAAGGCGCCGGACGCTTCGCCCGAAGGAGCAGCATCAGAGTGAGCACCGACAACAGAACCCCTCTTGACGGTGCGGACGCTCTGCTCGCCGATCTCGACGGTGTCGTCTACAAGGGCGCGGGCGCGATTCCGTACGCGGTCGAGAGCATCAACCGCGCGGCGGGGCGGATGCGCGTCGGGTACGTGACGAACAATGCCTCACGCACCGACGCATCCGTTGCAGAACACCTGCGACAGCTCGGACTGAGCGTGGAGCCGAACGACGTCATCACGTCGCCGCAGGCTGCTGTCACCCTGCTCGCCGAGCTCGTGCCTGCAGGGGCGGTCGTGCTGGCGGTGGGCGGCGAGGGCCTCACCTTCGAACTGGTCAAGGCCGGGTTTGTGCCGACGGCATCCGCGCTCGACAACCCCGCCGCGGTGGTGCAGGGCTTTGCGACCACCCTCGGCTGGGAGCAGCTAGCGGAGGCGTCGTTCGCTCTGCACAGCGATGTCGAGGGCGGCGGCATCCCGTGGGTCGCCACGAACACGGACTGGACCATCCCGGTGGCCCGCGGGATCGCTCCGGGCAACGGCACGCTCGTCTCTGCCGTGCACTCGGCGGTCGGGCGTCTTCCCGTCGTCGCGGGCAAGCCGGAGGTGGCGATCTACCGGGAGGCCGTGACGCGCTTCGGCGCCGAGCACCCGGTGTTCATCGGGGACCGTCTCGACACCGACATCCTCGGTTCCAATCGCGCGGGCATCCCCTCGGTGTTCGTGCTCACCGGCATCGACGGGGCCAAACAGCTCCTCGCGGCGGACGAGCGCTCCAGGCCCGATTTCATTCTCGAGGACCTGCGGCAGCTCGACCAGCCGTACCCGACCGTGGAACACTCCGAGTCCGGTGTGGTGCGAGTGGGCTCCGCAGCGGTGCGCATGGTCGAGAACCGCGTGACGCTCGAGGGCTCCGTGGGCGCGGGAGGCGCGGACCGGATAGACCTGATCCGTGCGGCCACGGCGGCGATCTGGTCGTCCGGGCTCGCGATCTACGGAATCGACATCGAGCCGAACCTCCTCGACGCCCTCGGTATCCCCCGGTAGCGTGGGAGACAGGGGTGATTCGACAAGCGCAGTCGGGCGAGAGGAGCAGATCGTGGAGCAGGTAGAGATCGCATCCGGTGACGGCGCGCTCGACACGAACGCGCTGCTTCCGAGGCTGCGCGTGATCGAGGACCAGCCGCTCGACCAGCGTGCGGCGGCGTTTGCCCAGCTGCACGACGAGCTGCAGGCCGCGCTCGAGGATGGAAGTGCGCCCGCGCGCCATGTCTGATCCCGAACCCGGTGCAGGCAGGCGTCTCGACAGCGCGCTCGCGGAGCGTGGCATCGCGCGATCGCGCACCCATGCCGCGAGGCTCATCGCGGGTGGTTCTGTCACGGTCGACGGGGTGACGGCGTTCAAGGCCTCTCTGCGGGTTCGTGACGAGCAGGTGATTGCCGTGACGGCATCCGATCACTACGTCAGTCGTGCCGCGCACAAGCTGATCGCCGCACTGGATGCCTTCGGCGTCGACCCGGCTGGACGCGTGGCCATCGACGCTGGAGCCTCCACCGGCGGATTCAGCCAGGTGCTGCTCGAGCGCGGCGCGGCACACGTGCTGGCGATCGACGTCGGCCACGGTCAGCTGGCTTCGGAAATTCAGGACAATGGCGCACTCACGATGATCGAGGGCTTCAACATCCGCGATATCACGGGCGAGTGGTTGCGGGAGCAGCTCCACTCTCCTGAATTTCCAACACTCGTGGTGGGGGACCTGTCGTTCATCTCGCTGCGCACGGTGCTTTCGCCACTCGTGGGCACGGTGGGAACGGATGCGGACTACGTGCTGTTGGTCAAGCCGCAGTTCGAGGTGGGCAGGCTAGGCATCCGCGAGGGCATCGTGCACGACGGCGGCCTGCGGGCCGACGCGATCAGCGGAGTGCTCTGGGCAGCCTGGGACCTCGGCCTCGGAACGGCCGGCGTCATCTCCTCACCCATCGCCGGAAACGCGGGAAACCTCGAGTATCTGGTCTGGTTGAACGCCGCTGGCGGCAGCAATCCGACAGAATGGACTGACCGGGTGAACACACTCGCGTTCCCGAAAGCGCAGCACTAGGAGCGACACGTGGCCGCACGACACATTCTGGTTGTGTCTCACACCGGGCGGCAGGAATCTCTTGCCGCAGCCGTCCAGGTGTGTCGTCAACTGAGCGCCGAGGGCGTGATCCCCGTGCTGAAGGCAGACGAGTATGCGGACATCGTGGAGCAGGCGCCCGACCTGGGATCCCTTGCCATTCTGGGCGAGTCGGTCGCCGTCAACGAACTGGAGCTCGTCATCGTCCTCGGCGGGGACGGCACGATCCTGCGGTCCGCGGAGATGGCGCGCGGGTCATCCGCCCCGCTCCTCGGTGTGAACCTCGGCCACGTCGGCTTTCTCGCCGAGAGCGAGCGCGACAACCTGGGCGAGACCGTGCGCAGAGCACTCGCCCGCGATTACCTGGTCGAGGAGCGGATGACGCTCTCGGTGCGGGTGAAGGTCGACACCAAGGTCGTCTACGAGACCTGGGCGCTCAACGAGGCGACCGTGGAGAAGGCGAGCCGAGAGCGGATGCTCGAGGTCGTCATCGAGGTCGACGGGCGTCCGCTGTCGTCGTTCGGCTGTGACGGTGTGGTGATGTCGACGCCCACGGGGTCGACCGCATACTCGTTCTCGGCTGGCGGCCCGGTCGTGTGGCCGAGCCTCGACGCGATGCTCCTCGTGCCGCTGAGCGCGCACGCACTCTTCGCCCGTCCGCTCGTCGTCGGCCCCGATTCCGTCTTCGCCGTCGAGGTCCTCGACCGCACGCAGGGCACCGGTGTGCTCTGGTGCGACGGGCGCAGGACCCATGACCTGCCGCGGGGCGCGCGCGTGATCGTGCGGCGGTCATCCGTTCCCGTGCGGCTGGCGAGGCTGCACCCGGGCCCCTTCACGGATCGTCTCGTTCACAAGTTCTCGCTCCCGGTCGCCGGATGGCGCGGCCCGGAGGAAGAGACGGCCGCCCCATGATCGAAGAGATCTCCATTCGCAATCTCGGTGTCATCGGGGAAGCGAAACTTCCGCTCGGACCCGGTTTCACCGCCCTCACGGGCGAGACCGGAGCGGGAAAGACGATGGTCGTGACGGCCCTCGGCCTGCTGCTGGGTGAGCGTTCGGACAGCTCGGTACTGCGCCAGGGCGCGGGCTCTGCGGTCGTGGAAGGTCTCTGGCGGGTCGAGTCCGACGGCGCTGTCGCCGATCGTGTGCGCGAGGCCGGCGGCGAGCTCGACCCCTCGGGCAGCGAGTCACAATCGCAACTGATTCTCGGGCGATCGATCTCGCAGGACGGCAGGAGCCGTGCCGTTGTCGGCGGACGCGCCGCTCCCGCCGGGGTGCTGGGGGAGATCGGCCAGCAGCTCGTCGTCGTCCACGGCCAGTCCGAGCAGAACCGGCTCCGCTCCCGGGCGGCGCAGCGCCAGGCGCTCGACCGTTTCGCCGGCGCTGCGCTCGCCGCGCTGTTGGGCGATTACCGCGAGGTCTACGACCGCTGGCAGTCGAAGCAGGCCGAGCTCGACATCCTTGTGACAGAGAGCGACCGACGCGCAAGCGAGGCGGAAGACCTGCGCATCGCGATGGCTGAGATCGAGGAGGCAGCGCCGCGTCGGGGAGAAGACACAGAGCTCGCCGAGAGTGCAGAGCGACTCGCGAACCTCGAGGATCTTCGGCTTGCGGCCGCTCAGGCCCACGAACTCATCTCCGCGCAGGGCGTCGACGAGGTCGTCGACGTGATTGCGCTGCTCGACGGGGCGAAACGGCAGCTCGAGCGGGTGTCCGGCCATGATCCGGCGCTCGTACCGATCGCCGAGGCGATCACGAACGCGGCGTTCGCCGTCGCAGACATCTCCGCCCAGCTCTCGAGCTATCTCGGCGGCCTCGACTCCGACGGCGGCCGCGAGCTCGAGACGGTGCAGGAGCGCCGCGCCGCGCTCGCCTCGCTCGTGCGCAAGTACGGTCCGACCCTCGACGACGCGATCGACTATCTGGATTCCGGGAGCAGCAGGCTGCTCGAACTGGACAACGACTCTGACCGCATCGAGATACTGCGCGGCGAGGTGGACGCAGACCACACGAGACTGGGCGAGCTCGCAGGCCAGCTGAGCGCACTTCGACGGGATGCCGGGGCCAGGCTCGCAGAGCAGGTCACGGCAGAACTCGTGGCGCTGGCGATGCCCGACGCGAAGCTCAGCGTCGAGGTTCAGGAACGGCCGGAGTTCGGGCGCAGCGGACGGGACCAGGTGTCGATCCTGCTGCAGCCGCACCCGGGGGCGGAACCTCGCCCGCTCGGACGGGGTGCATCCGGCGGCGAGCTCTCGCGGGTCATGCTCGCGATCGAGGTGGTGATCGCCGCGAGCGACCCGGTGCCGACCTTCGTCTTCGACGAGGTCGACGCAGGAGTCGGCGGGGCATCCGCCATCGAGATCGGCAAGAGACTGGCGAGGCTCGCACAGTCCGCACAGGTGATCGTGGTCACGCATCTCGCGCAGGTCGCGGCCTTTTCGACCAACCACCTCCGCGTCGTCAAGGACAGCGACGGTGAGGTCACCGCGAGCAGCGTGCAGCAATTGCAGGGGGAGGAGCGCGTCGCCGAGATGGCGAGGCTGCTCTCCGGGCTCGCCGACTCCGAGAGCGGACTCACGCACGCGCGAGAACTCATCGAGACCGCGCGAACGCTTTCGGCGTAGTTTCGGGGGTGTCGTCTCCGCGGTGCGGGGGCTTCGCGGTGATAGGCTAAAACCCCGTGGTGGTAAATCGAAGCACGGAGACAACAAAGCACATTTTCGTCACCGGAGGCGTCGTATCGTCTCTCGGCAAGGGGCTTACCGCCGCTAGCCTCGGTAACCTTCTGACCTCGCGTGGACTGCGGGTCGTCATGCAGAAGCTGGATCCCTATCTGAACGTGGATCCCGGAACGATGAACCCGTTCCAGCACGGAGAAGTCTTCGTGACGGATGACGGCGCCGAGACCGACCTGGACATCGGCCACTACGAGCGGTTCCTCGATATCAATCTCAGCCAGGCCGCCAACGTGACGACCGGCCAGATCTATTCGACCGTGATCGCCAAGGAGCGCCGAGGAGAGTACCTCGGAGACACGGTGCAGGTCATTCCGCACATCACCGACGAGATCAAGCGTCGTATGCGTCTGCAGTCATATAACGACCCGAAGCCGGACGTGATCATCACCGAGATCGGCGGCACCGTCGGCGACATCGAGTCGCTGCCGTTCCTCGAGGCGGCGCGGCAGGTGCGTCACGAGATCGGCAGGGCGAATTGCTTCTTCGTGCATGTCTCGCTCGTGCCGTACCTCAACGCGGCTGGCGAGCAGAAGACCAAGCCGACCCAGCACTCGGTCGCTGCACTGCGGTCCATCGGTATCCAACCAGATGCGATCGTGCTGCGCAGCGACCGCACGGTGCCGGAGTCGATGAACCGCAAGATCGCGCTCATGTGCGACGTGGATCCCGAGGCCGTCGTGAACGCGGTGGACGTGCCCAGTATCTACGACATCCCGACGATGCTGCACGACCAGGGTCTGGACAGCTACATCATCGAGCACTTCGGAGTCGAGGCGAACGACGTCGACTGGGCGGGTTGGGGCGAACTGTTGAAGGCTGTGCACGAGCCGAAGTACGAGGTGAACATCGGGCTGGTCGGCAAGTACATCAACCTGCCTGACGCCTACCTCTCGGTCACCGAGGCGCTTCGGGCCGGCGGTTTTGCGCAGCAGTCGAAGGTCAAGATCCACTGGATCCCGTCCGACGAGTGCGAGACGCCTGAGGGCGCCGCGAAGCTGCTCGCCGAACTCGACGGCATCTGCGTCCCCGGTGGTTTCGGCGTGCGTGGCATCGAGGGCAAGCTCGGTGCACTGAAGTTCGCGCGCGAGAACCAGATTCCCGCGCTCGGCCTGTGCCTCGGCCTGCAGTGCATGGTCATCGAATACGCGCGCAACGTTGTCGGACTCACCGGAGCATCCTCGTCGGAGTTCGACCCGGACACCGAGTACCCCGTCATCGCGACAATGGCCGAACAGGTGGACATCATCGCCGGTGGCGACATGGGTGGAACCATGCGGCTGGGCCTCTACCCCGCCAAGCTCGAGACGGGTTCCATCACCGCAGCGGCATACGGGTCGAGCGAGGTCTCCGAGCGTCACCGCCACCGCTACGAGGTCAACAACGCCTACCGCGCACAGATCGCGGATGCCGGGCTCGTCTTCTCCGGCGTCTCCCCGGACGGCACGCTCGTGGAGAACGTCGAGCTTCCGCGCGACGTCCACCCGTTCTACCTCGGCACCCAGGCGCATCCGGAACTGCGGTCGCGGCCGAACCACGCGCACCCGCTCTTCGCCGGACTCATCGGCGCGGCTCTCGCTCGCCAGCAGTCCAGCCGGCTCTTCGAAGTCAAGGACGCCTGAGCACAGATGCCCGAGAGCGTGCTGCCGGACGACGAACTGGTGGATGAGCCGTTTGCGGTGACCGTGGTGGACAGCGGTGAGCAGTTCCACGGTCACGTGTGGGATGTGCGCAGGGATCGGTTCGCATTTGGCTCCTCCGAGATCTCGCGCGAGTATGTGGATCACACCGGTGCCGTGGCGATTCTCGCGCTCGACGCGGACGAACGGGCCATGCTCATCCGCCAGTACCGGCACCCGATCGGCCTGCGCGACTGGGAGATCCCGGCCGGGCTGCTCGATATGCCCGGGGAGGATCCGCTTGGTGCCGCCCAGCGTGAGCTCGCGGAAGAAGCCGACCTGAGTGCGACGGAGTGGTCGGTGCTCGCCGACTTCTTCACCTCGCCCGGGGGAAGCACCGAGGCGATTCGGGTGTATCTCGCCCGCGGGCTGAGCGCGACGAAGGCGTTCGATCGCACCGAGGAAGAGGCCGAGCTCGAGACCCGCTGGGTGAGCATCGACGACATCGTCGACGCGGTGCTCGACCGCAGGGTCGGCAACTCCATCCTCGGCCTTGCGGCGCTCGCGGCTCAGGCGTCGCGCGCTCGCGGTTGGGCGACCCTGGGCGACGCGAACGCCGACTGGCCCCATCGCTCCCGGCGCGGCACCAGGGACTGAAGGCGCACGTGCCCGGGGTGGGGAATGGCGCGACAACGACGCTCGACCGCTGTGTCGATCGCTACCTGCGTCACGTCTCCATCGAACGCGGGCTCTCCGCCAATACCGTTGCGGCCTATCGGCGTGATCTCGCCGCGTATCTCGCCGTGCTGGATGCCCGTGGCGTCGCGGCTCCCGGAGCGATCACGAGCGCGGACGTCTCGGCCTTCACCCAGGAACTGCGGACGCGCGAGGATGCCCCGCTCACGGCATCCTCTGTCGCGCGGATGCTCTCCTCCGTGCGCAACTTCCACCGCTTTCTCGTGGACGAGGGCATCGTCGACACGGATGCCGCGGCGAACGTGCGTGCGCCGAAGCTCGCCAGCCGACTGCCCAAGGCGATCACCGTGGAGCAGATGGCCGCGGTGCTCGACGCGGCGGCCGGCGACGACATCCTGTCCCTGCGCGATCGCGCGCTGCTCGAGCTGCTGTACGCGACGGGCGCCCGGATCTCGGAGGCGGTCGGCCTCAATGTGGATGACGTGTTCACGAGCGACGAAACGCACGACGAAACGCGCGACGACACCGACGCAGGTGAGCAGCCCCTGCGCAGCGGAGACATGATCCGCCTGTTCGGCAAGGGCGGCAAGGAGCGGATCGTGCCCCTCGGCAGCTTCGCACGCGCCGCCCTCGACGCCTATCTCGTGCGTGCGCGACCTGCCCTCTCCGCCACGGGAAAGTCAACCCCCGCGCTGTTCCTCGGGGCGCGCGGCCAGCGCGTCTCGCGCCAGAACGCGTGGCTCATCATCCGCGCGCGGGCGGAGAAGGCGCAGCTGGGCATCGAGATCTCGCCGCACACCTTCCGGCACTCCTTTGCGACGCACCTGCTCGCGGGCGGGGCGGATGTGCGGGTCGTGCAGGAGCTGCTCGGCCACTCGTCCGTCGCGACCACCCAGATCTACACGCTCGTCACGGCAGATACGCTGCGCGACATGTACACGACCGCCCACCCGCGGGCTCGCTGACTCCGCGACGGGCGGCTTCGCGCATCCCGAAACTGCCCCCGCGCACGGGTAGAATCGTGTGAATCGGTACCGGTCGGGGACTAACAGTAAGGGAATGTCGGGATGACAGCGGAACGGGACACCACGGCCGAAAAGCTCTCGGGTATCGACGTCGCCGAGACGGGGCCGACCGGACGACCGCTCCGCACCTTCGCCGCTCCCGCGCCGTTGAAGAGTCACGGACCGGCGCGCATCATCGCCCTGTGCAACCAGAAGGGCGGCGTCGGCAAGACCACGACGGCCATCAGCCTGGGCGCATCCCTCGCCGGCTACGGTCGCCGCGTTCTTGCGGTGGATTTCGACCCGCAGGGCGCGCTGTCTGCGGGGCTCGGTGTGCCGATCCACGACGTACCGAACATCTACGACCTCATGCTCGGCACGGTGAAGGATCCGAACGCGGCGATCCAGAAGACGACCACCGAGAATCTTGACGTGATCCCGGCGAACATCGACCTGTCTGCCGCGGAGGTACACCTTGTGAACGAGGTCGCACGCGAGCAGATCCTTGCCGGGGTGCTACGCAAGGTGAGCGACCAGTACGACATCATCCTCATCGACTGCCAGCCGTCGCTCGGACTCCTCACCGTGAACGCCCTGACCGCGAGTCACGGCGTGCTCATCCCGCTGGAGTGCGAGTTCTTCGCGCTGCGCGGTGTCGCGCTGCTCGTGGAGACCATCGAGAAGGTGAAGGATCGCCTGAACCCGAGTCTCCAGCTCGACGGCATCCTCGCGACCATGTACGACTCGCGCACCCTGCACTCGCGCGAGGTGCTCGAGCGGGTCGTCGAGACCTTCGGCGACCGGGTGTTCGAGACGGTCATCGGCCGCACCGTGAAGTTCCCGGATGCGAGCGTCGCCGGAGCGCCGATCACGACCTTCGCGCCGGATCACCCCGCATCCGAGGCCTACCGTCAGCTCGCGAGAGAGTTGATAGCTCGTGGCGCTGCGGCCTAGCGCCGCGATGACCGTGGCTGAGCCGGAGGCCGAGGCGCCGGGATTCTCGGTGAGCCTGAGCAACTTCAGTGGGCCGTTCGACCTGCTTCTGTCGCTCATCGGCAAGCACGAACTCGACATCACCGAGGTGTCGCTCAGCAAGGTCACCGACGAGTTCATCTCCTACCTCCGCGGGCTCGACTCCCCGGAGGAGCTCGACCAGGCGAGCGAGTTCCTCGTGGTCGCCGCGACACTGCTCGACCTCAAGGTCGCGGGTCTCCTGCCGCAGGGCGAACTCGTCGACGCAGAGGATGTGGCGCTGCTCGAGGCGCGCGACCTGCTCTTTGCCAGGCTCCTGCAATACCGCGCGTTCAAGGAGGCGACGGTGTGGTTCAGTGGGCAACTGGATGCCGAGTCGACCAGGCACGCGCGCTCGGTGCGGCTGGAGGAGAGATTCCGCCAACAGACACCCGAGCTCGTGTGGACCCTCACCCCGGATGATTTCGCGGCACTCGCGGCCCTTGCGTTCGTGCCACGAGAGCTGCCGACCGTGGGGCTGGACCATCTGCACGCGCCGCTGGTGAGCATCCGCGAGCAGGCGGCCCACGTTGTCGCGTTGCTGCGCCGCGGCGAGCCGATGACCTTTCGCCAGCTGATCGCGGGTGCAGAGCAGAAGGGCGTCATCGTGGCGCGCTTTCTCGCCGTGCTCGAACTGTATCGAGGTGCATCCATCTCCTTCGACCAGCTCGAACCGCTCGGCGAGCTCACCATTCGCTGGACCGCGCAGCAGTGGTCTGAGGAGAGCCTGGCAACACTGGGGGCCGACTATGACAACTGATGAACTCGAGAGAAGCCTCGAGGCGATTTTCATGGTGGCCGATGAGCCGCAGGGAGTCGTGTCGCTCGCCTCCTCCCTGGGAGTGCCGGTCGCGGAGGTGCACACCGCCATTGCCGCGCTCGTTGCGGACTTCGACGGCGAGGACGGCGGCGTTCGTCGCGGCTTCGAACTGCGCGAGGTCGCCGGTGGCTGGCGCATCTACGTGCGCGGGGAGTTCGACGAGGTGGTGCGCGACTTCGTGCTCACCCAGAACCCGACGAAGCTTTCGCAGGCGGCGCTCGAGACTCTCGCGGTGATCGCCTACAAGCAGCCGATCACTCGCGGGTCCATCGCGTCGATCCGCGCAGTCAACGTCGACTCAGTCGTGCGCACGCTGCTCGGCCGCGGCCTCATCACCGAGGCGTTCACCGACAGCGAGACCGGTGCCATCCACTACGAGACCACCGAACTGCTGCTCTCGCAGCTCGGTATCAACTCGATCGAGGAGCTGCCGAGGATCTCGCCGCTGCTCGCCGACGGCTCGGAGGGTTTCGACGATGTCCGCTGAGGATGCTGTACCGGAGGGCGTACGGCTGCAGAAGCTCATGGCGGCGGCCGGGGTTGCGTCCAGGCGTGTCTCCGAAGACCTGATCGCCGCGGGCAGGGTCGAGGTGAACGGCGAGGTCGTGACGGAGCCGGGCAGGCGGGTCTCGGAATCGGATCGCGTGGCCGTGGACGGCGTCGCCATCCAGCTCGACACCTCCCGCAGGTACCTCATGCTGAACAAGCCCGTCGGCGTCGTGAGTTCGCTGAAGGATGAGCGCGGCCGCCCCGACCTCAGCCGCTTCGTCTCGCGCTACGAGGAGCGCCTGTTCAACGTCGGTCGCCTCGACGCGCAGACCTCGGGACTGCTCATCCTCACCAACGACGGCGAACTCGCTCACGTGCTCGCGCATCCGTCGTTCGGAGTGATGAAAACCTACATCGCGAAGGTGCACGGGCGGGTCATGCCGCAGGTGATCTCGCGGCTGACCAGCGGCCTGGAGCTCGAAGACGGCCCCATTGCCGCGGACAAGGCCCGCATCGTGGGGCGCGCGGGGGAGCGCGAGACAATGGTCGAGATCACGCTGCACTCGGGCCGCAATCGCATCGTGAGGCGGATGCTCGACGAGGTCGGGCACCCGGTGATCGACCTCGTGCGCCGCCAGTTCGGTCCGCTGCACCTCGGCACGCTCGCGCAGGGTGAGCTGCGCGACCTGAGCAAAGCGGAGCTCGGGCAGATCCTCACGATCGCGCGCACCGCGAAGGAACATGGTGCGCACGCAGCCGTGAACGCGGTCGGCGCAGACGAGCAGGAAGAGTAGGCATGGACGACAGCAGGGTTCACGGGCAGGTTCGCGTGGTCGGCGCCGGGCTTCTCGGCGCGAGCATCGGGCTCGGACTGCGGAGCAAGGGCGTCGACGTCATCGTGCACGACGCCTCGCCCGCCAACCTCCATCTCGCGATCGACTACGGTGCCGGTCGCGCTGCGCGGGATTCCGATGACCCGTCGCTCATCGTGGTCGCGGTGCCGCCGGACGTCATTGCGACCGTCGTGGCCGCGGAACTGCAGGGGTACCCGAACGCACTCGTGACCGATGTGGCAAGCGTGAAGTTCGGGCCGCTGACGGAGCTGCGGGCGCTGGGGGCCGAGCTCGGTCGCTACCTGGGGTCGCATCCGCTCGCAGGCCGGGAGCGCGGGGGAGCGATCTCCGCGCGCGCGGACCTGTTCATCGGTCGCCCGTGGGTGGTGGCCCCGCACGAGGGCAACTCGACCGCGCAGCTTCGCGTGATCGAAGACCTCATTCTGGATCTCGGTGCCGTGCCCGTGGAGATGGCGGCGGAGGAGCACGACAAGAGCGTCGCGCTCGTCTCGCACGTGCCGCAGCTGATCTCGTCGCTCCTGGCGAAGCAGCTCGTCGGCAGCAGCGAGGCGGCGATGTCACTGAGCGGCCAGGGACTGAGGGACACGACGCGGATCGCGGGCAGCAACCCGGAGCTCTGGGTGCAGATTTTGGGGTCGAACGCGGAGTCGGTCACAGACATCCTGCGGCGCTACCGCGACGACCTGGACGGGCTGCTCGAGGTGCTCGACACCCCGTCCGCTCCCGGGGCCAGGCGCGCCCTGGCCGAGGCGCTCGCCGCGGGCAATGCCGGCGTCGCGCGGATCCCGGGCAAGCACGGGCAGGACCGGCGTTTCAGTCGGCTGGTCGTGCTCGTCGATGACGTGCCAGGGGAGCTAGGCCGCCTGTTCACCGAGATGGGCGAGATCGGGGTCAACCTCGAAGACCTGCGCCTCGAGCACTCGCCCGGGGCTCCGGTGGGTCTCGCGGAGGTCTCCGTGCTGCCGGAGGTGGCGCCCACCTTGGTCGCCGAACTGGAGTCACGTGGCTGGAAGATCGCGGAGGCGTGGCAGTGACGAGAACAGTGGTCGCGATCGACGGCCCCGCGGGCAGCGGCAAGTCCAGCGTGAGCAGGGCTGCGGCGCGCGCGCTCGGCTTCGACTACCAGGATACCGGGGCGGCCTACCGTGCCTTCACCTGGCACGCGCTGGGCGCCGGGGTCGATCTCGAGGACGCCGACGCCGTCACGGCGGCACTGTCGAGCTTCGACTACGAGATCGGGGTCGACCCGGACGACTATTACGTGCGGGTGGGTGAGGCGGATGTCACGGACGCGATCCGCGACCCCCGCGTCTCTGCTGAGGTGAGCAAGATCGCGCGGGTGCCCGCCGTGCGCGCGCACCTCACGGCGCTGTTCCGCGACATCATCGCGCGGGGTGACCGGCCCGGTGTGATCACGGAGGGGCGGGACATCACGACCGTCGTCGCGCCGGATGCCCGGGTGCGGATTCTGCTGACCGCATCCGAAGAGGCTAGAATGGCGAGGCGTTCCGCCGAGGTCACCGGGCAATCGGCCCAGCTCGTCGGAGAGCAACTCAGCGCGAGGGATGCGCAGGACTTGCGCGTCGTCGACTTCCTCAACGCCGCAGAGGGCGTCACAACCCTCGACTCGACTTTTCTCGACTTCGACCAGACCGTTGCGGCGGTCGTCGATCTCGTGCGTAACTCGCTGGTCGAGCGCGCTGGAGCTATAAGGAGCGCGGAGCGATCCCGCGACGCCAGCGCCGACTGAGCCTGCGAAGTCGGTTGTATACCTCAGCACGTCAAAACTTTAAGGAATAACCATGGCAGACACCGGCACACCCGACGACTTCCCCGAACTCGACCCGCACCTGGTCGAGAAGCTCGGCGCGCTCGACGAGGCGGAAGCGGCCCAGCGTGCGGACACGCTCCGCCAGGGCCTCAGTGAGTACGAGCTCGACGACGAAGACCTCGAGCTGCTCGATTCCGCGAGCGACGACCCCGACGCGATCGTCTACCTGCCCGCGCTGCCGGTTCTGGCGATCGTGGGTAGGCCGAACGTGGGCAAGTCTGCGCTGGTGAACCGCATCCTGGGTCGCCGCGAGGCCGTCGTGCAGGACACCCCCGGCGTCACCCGTGACCGCGTGACCTACAAGGCCGAGTGGAACGAGCGCCGCTTCACCCTGGTCGACACGGGCGGGTGGGAGCCCGACGCGAAGGGCATCAACGCCTCCGTCGCGGCGCAGGCCGAGATCGCGATCGAGCTGGCCGACGCGGTGCTCTTCGTGGTGGACGCGAACGTGGGGGCGACGGCGACGGACGAGCACGTGGTGCGGATGCTGCGCGCGACGAAGAAGCCCGTCATCCTGGCCGCGAACAAGGTCGATGACGTGCGCCAGGAGCCGGAGGCAGCAACCCTGTGGAGCCTCGGACTCGGCAACCCGTGGCCGGTCTCGGCCGTGCACGGCAGGGGGGTGGCTGACCTGCTCGACCACCTGCTGACGATTCTTCCCGAGGTGTCTGCCGTCGCCAAGGACGAGGTGGGCGGTCCGCGCCGGGTCGCGATCCTCGGCCGGCCGAACGTGGGCAAGTCGTCGCTGCTCAACCGTGCCGCGGGGAAGGAGCGCGTGGTCGTCAACGAACTCGCGGGCACGACCCGCGATCCGGTGGACGAACAGGTGGAGATCGCGGGCAAGGTGTGGCGCTTCGTCGACACCGCGGGCATCCGCCGTCGCATGAACCTGGCTCAGGGCGCCGACTTCTATGCGTCGCTGCGCACGAGCGCCGCGCTGGAGAAGGCCGAGGTAGCGGTGGTGATGCTCGACGTGAGCGAGCCGATCAGCGAGCAGGATGTGCGCATCATCGACCTCGTGCTGGAGTCCGGGCGCGCGCTCGTGCTCGCGTTCAACAAGTGGGACCTGCTGGATGATGACCGTCGCCGGTATCTGGAGCGTGAGATCGAGCAGGATCTCGCCCACGTCTCCTGGGCGCCGCGGGTGAACATCTCGGCTCGCACCGGACGGCACATGGAGAAGCTCGTGCCCGCGCTGGAGCTGGCGCTGCAGTCGTGGGACACCCGGATTCCGACCGGCAAGTTCAATGCGCTGCTGGCGGAGCTCACGGCAGAGCACCCGCATCCGGTTCGCGGTGGTAAGCAGCCGCGCATCCTGTTCGGCACGCAGGCATCGACGAGGCCGCCGACCTTCGTGCTGTTCACGACCGGGTTCCTCGACCCGCAGTATCGCAGGTTCATCACCAGGCGCCTGCGTGAGCTCTTCGGTTTCGAGGGCAGCCCGATCAACGTGAACATGCGAGTGCGCGAGCGCCGCAAGCGCACCTGACCTGCTCCGCTGGTCGACCCTGTCGAGACCTCGCTTCCCGCGAGTCGAGTAGGTCGCGCAGCGACCATATCGAGGCCTCGTCACCGAAAACCCGTGCCCTCTGCCCTCCCGCGAACTACGCTGTTCCGCAAGCAAAGGAGCTCCCCATGACCACGACGATCACCCCGTTCCTCTGGTTCGACGACCAGGCGGAGGAAGCGGCGGCGCTGTACACCTCGATCTTCAACGGAAGCATCACGGGCGAGGCGAGATGGGGTCCCGGTGCGCCGTTTCCCGAGGGCAGCATCATGTCGGTGACGTTCGAGTTGGCTGGGGGACGGTTCGAGGCTTTCAACGGAGGGCCGGATCATCCGTTCACCGATTCGTTCTCCATCTCGGTGACCGTCGACACCCAGGATGAGGTGGACGACGCCTGGGACCGCCTGCTCGAGGGCGGAGGTCGCCCCGTAGCGTGCGGCTGGCTGTGCGACAGGTTCGGCCTGTCGTGGCAGATCGTGCCCAAGGAGATGGGGGAGTTGCTCAGCGACCCGGATCCCGAGCGGGCGAGGCGCGCGATGCAGGCGATGATGCAGATGGTGAAGATCGACGTCGCGGCCCTGCGTGCGGCGGCCGATGGCGCAGCCTGAGTCGAGTATCCGGAGCGTGCCAGACCTCAGACAGTGTCAAGTGGATGCTCCAGCAACCGTTACTATGGTGAGGTTGCTCCGCGTGCGGAGAAACGGGCTGTAGCGCAGCTTGGTAGCGCACCTGACTGGGGGTCAGGGGGTCG
Organism: Parafrigoribacterium humi; assembly: GCF_040227205.1. Lineage (NCBI taxonomy): Bacteria > Bacillati > Actinomycetota > Actinomycetes > Micrococcales > Microbacteriaceae > Parafrigoribacterium > Parafrigoribacterium humi. The sequence continues at coordinate 119,796 of NZ_JBELOA010000009.1, forward strand.
CAGGTTCAAATCCTGTCAGCCCGACAGTGTGATGTCTTCAGTCATTGAGGACAGATGTCTTGAGACATCGAGGACGCCCTCACCGGATGGTGGGGGCGTTTTTCATTGTCGTTGGTAGTCCTTGT
>NZ_JBELOA010000010.1:0-97321 GCF_040227205.1 Parafrigoribacterium humi
AACTCCCTCGGAAACGCTCTCGGCATGGCAAACATCCTTCCAGAGACGAGCTACTCGCCCCAGATCAGGAGTCACCTAAACCTGCAGCAGTCCCGATTGGTGACAGTTTTGGTTTAGGCCGCGATCCTTACTACTGCCCTAATCCAGACAGATGGGCAGCTCGTTGAAGGCGAACTCGAACTCAATGGTGACTTCTGGGTCGCCGCTCGCGCGTGCTCCCAGGCAAGTCAACTCAAATGTGACATATTCATGCGCCAGACCCAACACCCGCAACACCGAACGATTCGGCGCGCCTGAAATCACTCAGACGCGCCGTTCCTGCGTTAACCGGCAAGCTCAGCGACGCCATGTGCGGCTCTGGTACATCCCCGAAGCACGAAAAATGGCCGACAGACCGTCTCAACGGTTCTGCCGACCAATTTCCCGATAAGTCCAGCTCAATAAGCCGAACTACTCCACGTGCGCGAAGGGGGACTTGAACCCCCACGCCCTATACGGGCACTAGCACCTCAAGCTAGCGCGTCTGCCATTTCCGCCATCCGCGCGCAGTGGTCATCCGGAGAGGACGACCGCGTACGAGAATAGCATGAGCGAGGCGCCCGGGCGCACCGACGGGTACCGTGGAGCAATGACCTCCAGCGCCCAGCTAGACGAACTCGACGCCACCGCGCAGATCGCGCGCGATCTCATCCGCTTCGACACCACGAACTACGGCGAAGGCAAGTCCAACGGCGAGACGGATGCCGCAGAATATCTGGCTGCGCACCTTACGAAAATGGGCCTGAACCCCCAGCTCTTCGACTCGGAACCCGGCCGCACGAGCGTCGTCGCACGCGTGGAAGGCGCAGACCCCAGCAAGCCCGCGCTCGTCGTGCACGGCCACAGCGACGTCGTGCCCGCTCAGCCCGACAACTGGTCCGTCGACCCCTTCGAGGGCACCATCAAAGACGGCATGCTCTGGGGCCGTGGCGCGGTCGACATGAAGAACATGGACGCCATGATGATCACCGCGCTGCAGGACATCCTCGGCTCCGGGCGCCAGCCCGCGCGAGACCTCGTCATCGCCTTCTTCGCCGACGAAGAGGCCGGGGGAGTGCTTGGCTCCCACTACCTCGTCGACACCCGGCCCGAGCTCTTCGCGGGAGCGACAGAGGCGATCAGCGAGGTCGGGGGCTACTCGATCTCCCTGAACGGCACCCGCGCCTACCTCCTGCAGACGGGCGAGAAGTCGCTCGTCTGGGCCAAGCTCATCGCGCGCGGCCAGGCAGCCCACGGCTCCCGCCTCATCCACGACAACGCCGTCACCAGGCTCGCCGAGGCCGTCGCCGCAGTAGGGCGCAGGCAGTGGCCCATCCGGCTCACCGACACCACGACCGAACTCCTCGGCGAGATCGCCCGCATCCTCGGCGTCGACCCCCGGAAGGTCGGGCCGGATGAGCTGGCCATCGCCACGGGAACGGCCGCCGGCTTCATCCAGGCGACACTCCGCACCACCACCAACCCCACGATGCTCACCGCCGGCTACAAGCACAACGTCATCCCCGACACGGCGGAAGCCCTCATCGACATCCGCACGCTGGCGGGCGAAGAGGATGCCGTGCTCGCCGAACTCGCAGACCTGGTCGGCCCCGACATCGAGATCGTCACCATGCACCGCGACATCGGGCTCGAGACCTCCTTCGACGGACCACTCGTCGACGCGATCACCGCCACCCTGAACTCCCATGACCCCGGCGCACCCGTGCTGCCGTACCTCCTGAGCGGGGGAACGGACAACAAGGCGCTCAGCAAACTCGGCATCAGGGGTTACGGCTTCGCACCGCTCAAGCTGCCGCCCGAACTGGACTTTCCTGCGATGTTTCATGGCGTTGACGAGCGCGTGCCATTGGACGCATTAGTCTTTGGCAGGCAGGTGCTCACCGAGCTGCTGCTGAACTACTAGCTCACTCACCGCAGGAACGGACGTCCGTGGACTTCATCAACGCGATCATCCTCGGGCTCGTCCAAGGGCTCACCGAGTTCATCCCCATCTCCTCGAGCGCGCACATCCGCATCGTCGGTGAGCTGCTCGGCACGGGAGCCGACCCCGGAGCGGCCTTCACCGCGATCATCCAGATCGGCACAGAGGCGGCCGTGGTCGTCTACTTCTGGCACGACATCGTGCGCATCGTCTCCACCTGGTTCAAGTCGCTCTTCGGTCGCGTGCCCCGCAATGACCCGAACGCGAAGCTCGGCTGGTACATCATCTTCGGCAGCATCCCGATCGTCGTGCTCGGCCTGCTGTTCCAGACCCAGATCGAGACCGTGCTGCGCTCCCTCTGGGTGATCGCAGCCACCATGATCATCTTCGGCATCCTGCTCTGGGTCGCCGACTCTGTCGGAGCGAAGAAGCGCAGGCTCAAGGAGCTCACCATCCCTCACGCGACCGGCTACGGGTTCGCCCAGGCACTCGCCCTCATCCCGGGTGTCTCGCGTTCCGGCGGCACCATCACCGCGGGGCTGTTCATGGGCTACGAGCGTCGCGCGGCCGCACGCTACTCCTTCCTGCTCGCGATCCCCGCCGTGTTCGGTAGCGGTTTCTACCAGCTCTACAAGACCGTCAAAGAGCCCTGCGTCTCTGCCGCGGCGAACTGCACCCCCGAGGTGTTCACCGGGGCAGAGACCGCGGTGGCCACGGCCGTCGCCTTCGTTGTCGGCCTCGTCGTGATCGCCTTCTTCATGAGCTACATCTCGAAGCGCTCGTTCCTGCCCTTCGTGATCTACCGGCTGCTGCTGGGCGTCGTTCTCGCCGTCCTGCTGCTCACCGGCGTGCTGCACGCGAACTGAGGCCCTCCAGCGGGAACGCGACGTTCAGTTCTTCTTCAACTCCTCGGCGAGCATGACGATGATGCCGCTCGGTCCGCGGACATAGGAGAGCCTGTAGACGTCCTGGTAGGTCGCCACGCCTCGAAGCGGGAAGCACCCGTGCTTCGCCGCGATCGCGAGAGCTTCGTCGATGTCGTCCACGGAGAACGCGACCCGGTGCATCCCAATCTCATTGGGCAGCGTCGGCGCAGTCTCGATCGCCTCGGGGTGGATGTACTCAAAGAGTTCGAGGCGACCATGGCCATCCGGCGTCTGGAGCATCGCGATCCTCGCGTGGTTGCCGTCAAGTCCGACTGCAATGTCGGTCCATTCTCCACTGACCGTGTCGCGGCCGATCAGCGTGAGACCAAGATCGGTGAAGAACGAGATCGTCGCTTCAAGGTCTCGAACAGCAATTCCGACATTCTCGAGTGTGATGGGCATGCTGCATGCTACCGGGCCACGCGCTCGAGGACTGCGGCGTCAACGCTGCGTCGGCCGGTCAATTAGGCTCGAAACGTGAAGTCCTGGAGCGAGCCCGCCATCCCCGCACTCCCGGGATCCGGGCCGGTGCCACGGGTCTTTGACAGCGCGACCCGCACTCTCCGATCGGCCGAACCGTCCACGACACACGGAGATGCCCCCGTCGCCTCGCTCTACGTGTGCGGCATCACCCCCTACGACGCCACCCACATCGGCCACGCGGCCACCTACCTGGCTTTCGACACCCTCGTCCGACTCTGGCTCGATGCCGGATACGAGGTGCGCTACGCACAGAACGTGACGGATGTCGACGACCCGCTTCTCGAGCGGGCCACCGCGACCGGCGTCGACTGGCGCGATCTCGCCGCGAGCCAGATCCAGTTGTTCCGCTCGGACATGCAGCAGTTGTCGATCATCCCTCCCGACCACTACGTCGGGGTCACCGAGGTCATTCCGCAGGTCGCGAGCGCGGTGAGCCGCCTTCAACAGAGCGGCATCGGCTACCCGGTCGACAGCACGGATGCCGCGGCAGACATCTACTTCGACAACGCCGCGGGCGAGGCCGCCTCGTCCTGGCGCCTCGGAGACGAGAGCAACCTCGACCGGGCGACCATGCTGGAGCTCTCCGCCCAGCGCGGGGGAGACCCCGAGCGGCCGGGCAAGCGCGACGCGCTCGACCCGCTGCTGTGGCGTGCCGAGCGGATGGGGGAGCCGGCCTGGGATTCACCCGTCGGTCGCGGTCGCCCCGGCTGGCACATCGAGTGTGCCGTCATCGCCCTCGAGTTTCTCCCGACGCCGCTGACCGTCAACGGAGGTGGCTCCGACCTGCTATTCCCGCACCACGAGTTCAGCGCCGCCCACGCGGCGGCCCTGAGCGGGCATCCGCTCGCCGACAGCTATGTGCACACGGGCATGGTCGCCTACCAGGGCGAGAAGATGAGCAAGTCGCTCGGCAACCTCGTGCTCGTGTCGCAGCTCACCGGCCGCGGCGTCGATCCCCGCGCCATCCGCCTGGCGATCCTCGCCAACCACTACCGCTCCGACTGGGAGTGGACGGATGACACCCTCGCCGCTGCGGAACGCCGCCTTGCGGAGTGGGTCCGCTGGGCGGCATCCGCCGACGACGACGCTGCCCCCCTGCTCGATGCCCTGCGCGAAACCCTCGCCGCCGACCTCGACACCCCCGGCGCCATCCAGCTGGTCGACCGTTTCATCGCCTCGAGCGGTGCGGCATCCGACACCGCCGTCGCGGCGATCGACGCCCTGCTCGGCATCGATCTCACCACTCGGGGTCGGCACTAGCACGGCCGAGCGGCGCCCGAATCGCGGCGCACGACACGACACCGCCGCCCGATACCGGGGAGTACTGTGTCGGCATGCCAGAGAAGCAGACGCTCCAGCACTTTCTCGATGCACAGCGCACCAGCGTCCTGGCCATCGTCGCAGGGCTCGATGACACCCGGCTGCGGTCGCCCGTTCTCCCGTCCGGATGGACCCCGCTCGGCATGATCGAGCACCTCGGCGACGCCGAGCGGCACTGGTTCCAGGATGTCGCGCTCGGCAGTGCGCCGGAGTACGTCTGGCCAGACGACATCGACGATCCGTACGATCCGGACGCGCCGTTCGCGACACGCCATTCCACGGGCGCCGTGTTCGACTACTACCGCAGTCAGTGCGAGCTCTCGGATGAGGTCATCGCGAGAACGCCCCTCGATGCTGCCCCGAAGGGCAAGCACGACCAGGAGTGGGAGGGTGAGGACATCAGCGACCTCCGCTGGATCGTCCTGCACCTGATCGAGGAGACGGCCAGGCACGCCGGGCACCTCGATGCGGCGCGGGAGCTGCTCGACGGCATGACCGGTCTCGGCCCGCGCTGAACCCGACGGTGCGAAAATAGCGCGTGGTGAGCCAGCCCACTATCCCTTTTACTCCTTGGGCCGCCAGGGTTCGTCGGGCTTGCCATCGCCGCGGCCATCCGGCTTGCCACCGTCGCGCCGTCTCAGGTAGCGCTCGAACTCCCGCGCGATCGCCTCTCCGCTGGCCTCGGGGGAATCGACGGTGTCCCGCGCCGCCTCGAGCTGCTTGATGTAGGCGGCCATGTCCTCGTCTTCTCCGGCGAGCGCGTCGATCCCATTCTCCCAAGCTGCGGCCTCGTCCACGAGCCCACCGCGCGGGATCACCACGTCGATGATCTCCTCGAGCTTGTCGATGATCGCGAGCATCGCCTTGGGGGACGGCGCGTTGTGCACGTAGTGGGGAACGGACGCCCAGATCGAGAGGGTGGGGATCCCTGCCGCCTCCGCAGCCTCGCCCAGGACCGAGAGGATGCCCACAGGGCCCTCGTAACTGCTGCGCTCGACCCCGAGCTGCCCCCGCACGGCCGCGTTCTCGCTCGTCACGAACACGGAGATCGGCCTCGTGTGCGGAACGTCCGCGAGCATCGCACCGAGGAAGACGATTCCCCCGATATGCGCATCGCGAACAGTTGCCATGATCTCTGCGGTGAAACTCCGCCACCCGCGCGAGGGCTCCGTGCCGAGCAGCAGGTAGATGTTGGAGTCGTTGTCACCGCTCATCGCGAGCTGGGCATCCTCGGCGAGGCGCCTGACCTTCTTCTTACGCTGCGACACCGGGCCGTACACCGTCACGCTCGGCCACACGAGAATGCGACTGCCGTCATCGCCGACGCTCGCAATCGGGCGGTTGAACTGGAAGTCGAAGTACTCCTCTGCGTCCACCTCGGCGATCGGATACAGGGCGAGCTGGTCCTTGAGGCTCCGCACCGTTCCGCTGGCGGCCTCACCCGCATCGTTCCAGCCCTCGAACGCGACGACCAGCAGTCGGCCGCTCAAGATTCCTGCGCGCTCGCTCACTCGCCACCCTCGCATCGGACGAGCCTGGTCGGCTCGACGTTCCTGTCAAGGATAGATCGTGCATCGGCTCCAACTAGAATCAGGCGGTGACCCAACAGCTTCCTGCCGCCGTCCTGTGGGATATGGACGGCACACTCATCGACACCGAGCCGTACTGGCTGAGCGCCGAAACGCAGTTGGTGCACTCCCACGGCGGGGTGTGGACCCACGAAGACGGACTCACCCTGGTCGGCAACGGACTGTGGGAGTCCGCGGAGATCTTCCGTTCCCGTGGCGTCCAACTGACGGCCGACGAGATCGTGTCCCGCCTCACCGACACCGTGCTCGCACAGGTGCGCACAGAGGTGCCCTGGCGCCCAGGCGCACGCGAACTGCTGCTCGCCGTGCGCGAGGCGGGCATCCCCACCGCTCTCGTCACCATGTCCGTGCACCGGATGGCGGCGTACGTCGCGGGGTCTTTCGGCTTCGACGCCTTCGACGTCATCGTGGCCGGAGACGACGTGACGAACAGCAAGCCGCATCCCGAGCCATACCTCCGCGCCGCTCAGCTACTGGATGTCGCCCCGACAGACTGCGTCGCCTTCGAGGATTCTCCTCCCGGCCTCGCGTCGGCCCTCGCCTCCGGGGCCACGACCATCGGTGTCCCGCTCCACGTCTCGATCGAACCCGGCCCCCATCACACCGTGTGGCCCACCCTCGCCGACAAGACCCTGGACGACCTCCTCGACGTCTACCGCGACTCGCTCGGAGTGACCGCGTGAGCGCCCAGCGCAGACAGAGCGGGCCGTTCCGCGCGGGCGACAAGGTGCAGCTCACCGGTCCGAAGGGCCGTCTGAACACGATCACCCTCGAAGCAGGCGAGGTCTTTCATACCCACCGCGGCATGATCGAGCACGACCTGCTCATCGGCCTGCCCGACGGATCCGTCGTGCGCAGCACCACGGATGACGAATACCTCGCCCTTCGCCCGCTGCTGAACGACTTCGTGATGTCGATGCCGCGCGGTGCCGCGATCATCTACCCGAAGGACGCAGCGCAGATCCTCGCTCTCGGCGACATCTTCCCCGGAGCGAGCGTGGTCGAGGCGGGAGTCGGTTCCGGCGCCCTCTCGCTCTGGCTGCTGCGCGCGATCGGGGAGAGCGGAACGCTCACGTCGTTCGAACGGCGCGAGGAGTTCGCCACGGTCGCTCGCGGCAACGTCGCGAGCTTCCTCGGGGGAGAGCCGAACAACTGGTCTGTGGTCGTGGGGGACCTCGTCGAATCGCTGCCGACATCCGTCGCCGCGGGCTCTGTCGACCGCATCCTGCTCGACATGCTCGCCCCCTGGGAGTGCATCGACGCCTGCGCCGAAGCGCTCACCCCCGGCGGAGTGCTGGTCTGCTACATCGCCACCGTCACCCAGCTCTCCCGCGTCGCCGAGGCCATCCGTTTCAGCGGGCTCTTCACCGAGCCGGATTCCTCGGAGACCATAGTGCGCGGCTGGCACGTCGAGGGTCTCGCCGTGCGCCCGGACCACAGAATGGTCGCCCACACCGGCTTCCTGCTCACGGCCCGCAGGCTTGCGTCAGGCGTGGTTCTGCCGCAGCTCAAGCGCCGTGCGTCCAAGAGTGATTTCAGCGATGAGGATGTCGAGATCTGGACGCCGGGCGCCCTCGGCGAGCGCACAACCTCCGCCAAGAAGGCGCGCAAGACGGCCCGAGCCGCCCAGGCGGCAGCAGCGCTCGCCACGGGCGCGGAGTCCGGACCGGAACTTCCTTCCACCTAGAATTGAAAAACTTCACGGTTTCGTCACGGAAAGAGGGATGCGTGCGCAAGACACTCGCACTGGCTGCCACCCTGGGCATTCTGGCCACACTCACCGCATGTTCTGGCAACGGCCCCCAGGGGTGCGAGAACCCGATGGTCTCGGGCAGCGCCTCCTCCGTTGTCACGGCGGCGGGCCCCTTCGACACCGAGCCGACCATCGATTTCCCGACGCCGATCACATCGAAGACCACGCAGAAGACCACCCTCATCAAAGGCAAGGGCACTCCGCTCACGGCGGGGCAACCGGTGTTGTTCGAAGCGACACTTCTCAACGGTGCCGACGGAAAGGTCCTCGACAAGACCGGCTACACCAAGGACTCCCACAACCTGATCACCCTGGGGCAACCCGACCTGGCCGCGCTCAGCACGGGTCTTGAGTGTTCCAGGGTAGGCTCTCGCGTCGTCATCGCCACCTCGGCCAAGGACGGCGGCAAGACCGGCGGAACCGCCGCGGATGGCAAAGCGGGCTCGGTCGTGTTCGTCGCCGACATCACAAAGGCGTTCCTGGCCAAGGCGAACGGAGCATCCCAGTCACCGCAGTCTGGCATGCCCGTTGTCGTGACCGCACCGAACGGTCGCCCCGGCATCACGGTTCCGCAGTCGGATGCGCCCAAGAAGCTCACGGTGAACGTGCTGCAGGCGGGCTCCGGAAAGAAGATCGTCGCGGGCGACAACGTCGTGATGAAGTACACGGGCGTGCTCTGGGACCAGGCCTCGAGCGTGTTCGACTCCACCTGGACCAAGAACCAGGCCGTGCTGATCCAGATCGAGAAGGGCAAGGTCGTCCCCGGCTTCGAGAAGGGTCTTGTCGGCCAGAAGGTCGGCTCACAGGTGCTTCTGGTCATCCCACCGAAGGATGGCTATGGCGCGCAGGGCAACGGCGCCGTGCCACCGAACGCCACGATCATCTTCGTCGTCGATATCCTGGGAATCGCGAACTAGGCCCCATTCGGCGTTGTCCGCCAGCTTTTCCCTCCACCGACACGGCCGGGTGTCACAGCGTCCATGACAGCTAGGATTTTCTCGTGCCACAGTCCAGTTCGCCCAGGATTCCGGTCGAAGAGCGGTTGTTCAGCCTCGTGCTGGCTCTGCTTGCGACCGAGACCGGCCTGACCAAGAGCGAGATCCTCTCGACGGTGCAGGGCTACCGCCAGCGCTACTCCCGCTCGGGAGACAACGCCAATCTCGAGCGCCAGTTCGAGCGCGACAAAGACGACATCCGCGAACTCGGGGTTCCGCTCGAGACGCTGGATTCCCCGGGCCAGGCGGGCAACAACCAGAACCTGCGCTACCGCATCCCGCGCGGAGCCTACGAGCTGCCGAGCGACATCTCGTTTTCGGCGGAAGAGACCGCACTCCTCGGCCTCGCCGCGATGGTCTGGCGTGAGGGCTCGCTGTCTGCGGAGTCGCGCAGGGCGATCGTGAAGCTGCGTTCGCTCGGCGGCACCCAGGAGCCGGTGCTCGGGTACGTCCCGAAGCTGCGGGTGCGGGATGCCGCCTTCGAGCCGCTGCGGAGCGCGACGGAGAAGAACCAGATCGTGCGCTTCTCGTACCTGAAGCCCGGTGAGGCGGCCGCGAGAGTGCGAACAGTGGCGCCACTCGCCCTCGTTCAGCATCAGGGCAGATGGCACCTCCACGCTGTGGAGCCAGACACCGGCGCGACCAAGACATTCCTGCTCCGACGCATTGTCAGCACAGTGGCGACCACGGGCAAGACCTTCGTCCCCGAGGACGCAGACCAGGCCCACCTGGCCCTCGCCGAGCTCGAGCAGGTGTGGAATGCCCACACTGTCGAGATCGAGGTCGTTCCGGATTCGGATGCGGCGACCAGGCTGCACAAGCGTCGCGGAACGCGTGTGACGGCATCCGGTTCTCTGCTTCTGCACTACTCCGACGCCAACATCGTCGCGGACGAGCTCGCGGGGTACGGCCCGGAGGTCCTCGTGCTCTCACCGCCCGAGCTGCGAAGCGCCGTGAGCGCGCGGCTGAGGCTCGTCGCAGACGCACACACCACGACCGGGGGAGGGGAGGCGCACCATGGCTGAACGGACGGGACCGCTGCTGGCCCAGGACAAGCTCGCGTTCCTGCTCTCCCTCGTGCCCTTCCTCATGGACCACGAACGGATCAGCGTCGACGAGGTGGCCGCGCAGTTCTCCGTGCCCGCCAAGGAGGTGCGCGACGCCGTGCGCCTCATCGCCGTCTCCGGCATCCCGGGGGAGACGGGCCAGTACCAGCATGGGGATCTCTTCGACCTCGCCTGGGACGACTTCGAAGACAACGACCAGATCGTGCTCACCCACCTGGTCGCGATCGACGATTCTCCGCGCTTCTCCGGCCGCGAGGCCGCCGCGCTCATCGCGGGACTGCAGTACCTCTCCGCCCTGCCAGAGCATGCCGATCGCGCGGCCATCGCGTCGCTCATGGCCAAGCTGTCGCGCGGTGCCTCCGCACCGCCCAGCCAGGTCGCCGTCGAGGGCTCCGAGACGGATGCCACCCTCGCGGTGATCAGGGAAGCGGTCGCCGCCGGAGTGCAGCTGGAGTTCGACTACCTCGACTCCCGCGGTGACCACGAGCACCGCAGGGTCGATCCGTTGCGCATCGAATCCCTGGACGCCGACTGGTACCTGCGTGCCTGGTGCCACCTGCGCGAGGCCGTGCGCACCTTCCGTCTCGACCGCATCAGCGATCCGCAGACCACGACGGAACCCATCAGCTCACACGCCGATGATGTTCGGCTGTCAGACACCCTGTTCGAGGGCTCGGCGGATGACCACATCGTCACCGTCGACGTGGAGAGTTCCGCGATCCCGCTGCTACGCGATTACATCCCGGACGGGGCCCACTCGAGCGAGCACGACGGGCTCCTGCGCACGACCATCCGCGTCTCCCACTACCACGGGCTCAAGCGCCTCGTGGCGAGCATGCCGGGGCTGGTCACGGTCGTCGAGCCGGCGGAAGCCCGAGAACTCGTCGCGCAGTGGGCGGCCGCCGGCGCAGCCCGATACGCGAACCCGTCCTAGCAGAAGCTCTGCCCCTGAGCCGCTGCCCGCAAACGTTCCTCGTTCGTGACACCGAGCCCGTCAAAAGCACGGTAAACTAGCGGGAATTGTTCTTCTCGATCCAAAGGACGTAGCACCGTGGCTGGTTTGACCGGATGGCACTTTCTCATCATCGCGCTCATCATTCTGTTGCTCTTCGGCGCGACGCGTCTTCCTGCGCTGGCCAAGGGCGTCGGGCAGTCCATGAAGGTCTTCAAGCACGAGATGAAGACCGACGAGAACGGCAACCCCAAAGCCACGACGGACTCGTCTGCGAGCGACTCGGCCGCTGAGACCGTCAAGCAGGCGGACTCCAGCGAGTCCAAGCCCAAGTCATAGTCTCCGTGGCTGCGCGCACCAAGCGAGGCGCACAAAGCGAAGGCCGCATGTCGCTCCGCCAGCATCTGGTGGAGCTTCGCAAGAGACTCTTTCGCTCTGCGGCTGCAATCCTCCTGTTTTCCGTCGGTGGTTTCTTCGTCGGCAACTTCGTGCTCGACGGGCTTCGCCAGCCGATCATCGAGGCGAGCAAAGCACACGGCGTGAAGACGCTGCTGAACTACTCCGGTGCGACCGCGGCATTTGACCTCCACCTCCAGATCGCGTTCTTCGTCGGCATCATCGTCGCGAGCCCGATCTGGCTGTACCAGCTCTTTGCGTTCCTCGTCCCCGGGCTCACGAAGCGCGAGAAGAAATACACCTTTGGATTCTTCTTCTCGACGGTTCCGCTGTTCCTCGCCGGTTGCACGGCTGGCTGGCTCGTGCTGCCGCACATGTTCCTGCTGCTCAACTCCTTCGTCTCCAGCCAGGATGCGAACTTCCTCGATGCCAAGGACTACTTCACCTTTGCGGTCAAGCTCATCCTTGCCGTGGGCATCGCCTTCATCCTTCCGGTGTTCCTCGTCCTCTTGAACTTCATGGGCATCCTGACGGGCAAGGCGATCCTCAAGGCGTGGCGCTGGGCCATCCTCGTGATCATCGTCTTCTGCGCCATCGCCACTCCTTCGGCCGACGTCATCTCGATGTTCCTCCTCGCCGCGCCGATCATCGGGCTGTACTTCATCGCCGTCGGTATCGCGTTCGTGCATGACCGTGCCGCACTCAAGCGTGCCCAAGCACTGGAGAACGAGCTCGACACCGCATCCCTATGACGCACAATGGGCCGACGCCCGCCGAACGTTATGCCGCGTCCAGGAGCAGGCAATCGCGGCCACGACTCGAAGACTTTCGTAGCTCGCTGTCGTTCGACCTCGATCCATTCCAGCTGAGCGCCTGCGGTTCGCTCGAGTCCGGTTCGAGTGTGCTCGTTGCGGCTCCCACCGGAGCGGGAAAGACAATCGTCGCTGAATTCGCGGTCTTTCTCGCCATGCAGGATCCGAAGGCAAAGGTGTTCTACACCGCGCCGATGAAGGCGCTCAGCAACCAGAAGTACCAGGAGTTTCTCGCGGAGTATGGTCCGGACGAGGTGGGCCTGCTCACCGGAGACACCAACATCAACTCCCAGGCCCGCATCGTCGTGATGACCACCGAAGTCCTGCGCAACATGCTGTACGCGGACTCCGAGCTGCTGACGGACCTCTCCTATGTGGTCATGGACGAGGTGCACTACCTCGCCGACCGGTTCCGCGGCGCGGTCTGGGAAGAGGTCATCATCCACCTTCCGCTGCAGGTGAGACTCGTCTCTCTCAGCGCCACGGTCTCCAATGCCGAGGAGTTCGGCGACTGGCTGCAGGCGGTGCGCGGTGACACCGCGGTGGTCGTCTCGGAGGAGAGGCCGGTTCCGCTCGAGCAGCACGTGCTCGTGCGCAGCAAACTGCTCGACCTGTTCGATGCCCGGGGCACCACAGAGTGGGGGAGCGGCGCGCGCTCGAACACCCCGCGGGTCAACCCCGAGCTGGTGCGGCTCGCGGGCTCGGGCGTCCGCGCGATGTCGGGACGGCGCCAGAGCGAGCTGGGGAGGCGTCATGCTCGGCAGACGCGCGAGAACGGCCGAATGGATCGTGCTCAGATCGTCGAACTTCTCGGCTCCCAGAACCTGCTTCCCGCGGTGTTCTTCATCTTCAGCCGGGTCGGCTGCGATGCCGCAGTTCACCAGGTCCTGCGGGCAGGTGTGCGGCTCACGGGCGCCGCGGAGCGCGACGAGATCCGCGAGATCGTCGAGGAGCGCTGCCGTGCCCTCAGGGACGAGGATCTCGCCGTGCTCGACTACTGGGAGTGGCTCAGTGGGCTCGAACGCGGGGTCGCCGCCCACCACGCGGGAATGCTGCCCGCGTTCAAGGAAGTGGTGGAGGAACTCTTCCAACGCAAACTGGTCAAGGCCGTGTTCGCGACGGAGACGCTCTCGCTCGGCATGAACATGCCCGCGCGCACGGTCGTGCTCGAGAAGCTCGAGAAGTTCAACGGCGAGGCACGAGTGCCGATCACTCCGGGGGAGTACACCCAGCTCACCGGGAGGGCCGGCAGGCGCGGCATCGACGTCGAGGGCCACTCGGTGATCCAGTGGCAGGAGGGGCTCGACCCGCAGGCCGTCGCGTCCCTCGCGTCTCGGCGCACCTATCCGCTCAACTCGAGCTTCAGCCCGACCTACAACATGGCCATCAACCTCATCGAGCAGTTCGGTCGTGACCGCACACGCGAGGTTCTCGAATCATCCTTCGCCCAGTTCCAGGCGGATCGCGCCGTCGTCGACCTTGCGCGCAAGGTGCGAAGCCAGGAGGAGTCCCTCGCGGGGTATGCGAAGTCGATGCGGTGTCACCTGGGGGACTTCGCTGAGTATTCCGGAATCCGCCGGGAGCTGACCGATCTCGAGCGCAAGGGCGCGCTCAGGGGCGACCAGCAGTCCAGGGCGCAGCGCGACAAGCGGCAGCGCAAACTCGCGGAGCTTCGCAGGCGGATGACGCAGCATCCGTGTCACGCCTGTCGCGATCGCGAGACCCACGCTCGCTGGGCCGAGCGCTGGTGGAAGCTCAAGAAGCAGACGGACGACCTGACCCGGCAGATCCGCTCCCGCACGGGCGCGGTCGCCAAGGTGTTCGACAGGGTCAGCGACGTGCTGCTCGAACTCGGCTATCTCGTGCAGGGAGAGAACGGCACGGTCTCTGTCGGCCAGCACGGGGCCATCCTGCGCCGCATCTACGGCGAGCGCGACCTGCTCGTCGCGGAGTGCCTGCGCAGGAACGTCTGGTCCGAGCTCGACCCTGCCGGTCTCGCCGCCATGGCCGCAACGCTCGTCTACGAGCCCCGCCGGGACGAGGGACAGCCCTCCGATCGTTATCTGCCCAAGGGTGCGTTCCGCCCAGCACTGGAGAAGACGACCCAGCTGTGGAGCAGGCTCGACGATCTCGAGCAGCAGCACAGACTGCCCGGCACCGCACCGCTGTCCACCGGGTTGTCGCTCGCGATGAGCCGGTGGGCCCAGGGGGCCAGGCTCGACGCGGTCCTGGGCGATGCGGATCTCGCCGCGGGAGACTTCGTGCGCTTGACCAAGCAGACCATCGACCTGCTCGACCAGGTGTCCATGGTTGCGAACGCGAAGGTCGGGCGCACGGCACGCACGGCACTCGACTCGATCAGGCGAGGGATCGTCGCGTACTCGAGCGTCGCCTGAGGCACACCGTCCCGTGAAAGCATCTCTCCAGCCCGCACAACCTAGGCTGTTCTAGTGCACCCGTCACCGAGAACTCCGTTGTCCCTGTGGTGGGCGGCAGGGGCGGCAGCCATCGGCGGCGCACTCAATGCCTGCGCCTTTCCCGCGCTCGGCTGGTGGCCGCTCGTCTTCGTGGGCACCGGGCTCATGCTGTGGTCGTTTCGGGGCAGAAGTGTCGGCGGGTCGTCCTTCATCGGCCTGATCGCCGGATTCGCATTCTTCGGCAGCCACATCTTCTGGCTCACCGTGTATCTCGGGGCAATACCGTGGCTCGCCCTGGCCGGTCTCGAGGCCATCTTCTTCGCCGTCGGAGCGATACTGATGTCGCTGGCCTGGCGCCTGCTCCCGCTCGTGTGGGCGAGGCGCACCGGCCGCATCGCCGGCATACCCCTCGTGCTTGCCGGCCTGTGGACGCTGCGCGAGGCCATCGCCGCGGTCTGGCCCTACGGTGGCTTCTCCTGGGGCAGACTCGCGTTCTCCCAATCGGACAGCCCGTTCGGCTCGCTCGTGACCTGGGTGGGAGTCTCCGGCCTCAGCTTTCTCCTCGCCTGGGTGAGTGCGCTGGCCGTGGTCGTCGCGCTCGAGGTGAACCTCAGCTGGAGCGCACGCGGCATCCTCGCCACGGGTGCGCTCGCCCTACTCCTCGTGATTCCGGCCTGGCCCGTCGTCTCAACCTCGACGATGCGGGTCGCGGCCGTGCAGGGCAACGCGGATGCCGGACTCTTTGCCCAGCATCCGCCCGGGACGACCCTTGACGACCACCTCCAGGCCACGGTGCCGCTGTTCGGCAAGAAGGCGGATGTCGTGGTCTGGCCCGAGAACGCGGCAGACATCGATCCTCTGCGATATCCGCAGTCCGCCCAGGTGCTGGACTTCGTCACGGCCCAGATGCACGCACCGCTCGTGACCGGAACCATCACCAGGGATGCGACGGGGCGGTACTTCAACAGCCTGCTGCTCTGGGAGTCAGGGAAGGGCTCGGTCCAGCAGTACGACAAGATCCACCCGGTCCCGTTCGCGGAATACCTCCCGGATCGCTCCTTCTGGTACCCGCTCGCGCCACAGCTGTTCGATATGGTGCCGCGCGACTACTCCGTCGGGAAGCGCCCGAACGTTTTCGACATCAACGGCATCAAGGCCGGGGTCGCGATCTGCTTCGACATCGTCGACGATTCGCTCATCCACACGATGATCGACGGGGGAGCGCAGCTCATTCTCGCGCCGACGAACAACGCCGACTTCGGTCACAGCGACGAGTCACGACAGCAGATCGCGATCGCGAAACTGCGGGCAATCGAGACGGGCCGCAGCGTCGTCAACATCTCCACGGTCGGCATGAGCGCGATCTTCGCCCCCGACGGACGGACGATTGCCTCGCTTCCCGACTACACGGCCGGCGCGATGCTCGACACCGTTCCCCTGAGCTCGACGATCACCCCCGCCATGGCGATCGGGAGGCCCGTCGAATGGCTCGTTGGTGGCATCGGCCTCGCCGGCCTCGTCCTCGGATTCGCGATGCAGTGGGCGGGGAGACGACGCCGTGGCTGACACTGTCATCATCGTGCCCAGCTACAACGAGATCGAGAATCTCGAGGTCATCGTTGCCAGGGTGCGCCAGTCCGTGCCACAGGCAGACGTGCTCATTGTCGACGACAACAGTCCGGATGGCACGGGCAGGCGCGCAGACTCGATGGCGGCGGGAGACCCAGCCATCTCCGTGCTGCATCGCGCAGAGAGGCAGGGGCTGGGAGTCGCCTACAGCGCAGGCTTCGCCCGCGTGCTTGAGCAGGGCTACCGCTACGTCGTGGAGATCGATGCGGACGGCTCGCACGATCCCGCCGAGCTCCCGCGGATGCTGGGACTCGCCCGCGCGGGCGCAGACCTCGTTGTCGGGTCGCGGTGGATTCCCGGCGGGCGGGTGCTCAACTGGCCCTGGGTGCGACAGGCGATCTCCCGCGCCGGAAACGGCTACGCGAGACGGATGCTGCGCTCACGCGTGCGCGACCTCACCTCGGGCTTCCGCGTCTTCAGCGCGGAGGCGCTGCGCACACTGGACCTCTCGACCGTGGCGTCGCAGGGCTACTGCTTCCAGGTGGAACTGGCCTGGCGCATGGAGCGCGCGGGCCTGCCCGTCGTCGAGCACCCCATCATCTTCGTCGAGCGCGTCGCCGGGCGCTCCAAGATGCACCTCGGCATAGTCGCCGAGGCGCTGTTCAGAGTCACACTCTGGGGAATCTCCAGCCGGTTGCGGCCCTAGCCGAACGGCTGGAGGGGGCGCTCATGCGCCGATCTTGTGCTGGCCCCGACGCGCGCGCAGGAAGTCGAGACGTTCCTGCAGCAGCTCTTCAAGCTCGGGACGAGTGCGACGCTCGAGGAGCATGTCCCAGTGGCTGCGCGGGACCTTCACGTCCGCGGCTTCCATCTCGACCTGACGCCCGGCGTCGTCGAGGAGCCGCCCCTCCTGGCCGCTCTTGGGCGATTCCCAGATCGTGGGAACCTCTGCATCGGCCGAAAACATGACCTCGAAGGTCGAGCCATCGGCCAACTGGTAAACACTCTTCTTTCGCGGGGAAAAGGTCACGCCCTCTTCACTCTGCAGGCTCTGGGATCCGAGCCTCATTCCGCGCAAACTGCGATCCGCCATTGTGTGGTCCCTTCTCGCGATGCATTCAAATTTATAAACCCCGAAGCTGTGTAGAACCTTTCCGCATCGCGCCATTCCCAGCGGCTTCACAGGGTGTACAGCGGTACTCCGCAGCTCATTCGCGCGAGCGAATCACCTGAACCGCGACATCCGCGCGGTCGGTCACGATCCCGTCGAC
This sequence comes from Parafrigoribacterium humi, assembly GCF_040227205.1. Taxonomy (NCBI): domain Bacteria; kingdom Bacillati; phylum Actinomycetota; class Actinomycetes; order Micrococcales; family Microbacteriaceae; genus Parafrigoribacterium; species Parafrigoribacterium humi. Next base: position 17,511 of record NZ_JBELOA010000010.1, read on the forward strand.
ACCGAGGTCGAGAAGGCGGGTCATCTCGTCTGCGTCGTTGATAGTCCACACGTGCACTTCGACACCTGCGGCATGCAATGATCGCAGCTGCCGAGGCGTGATGGTGTCCAGACTCGCGGCGCGCTCGGGAATCTGCACGGCATCCACGGACCGCAGTGCCAGGCGCACGGCGGGGGAGAAGCCGATCTTGCCAGCCACGAGTGCGCCGGCGAACAGGGGAGCGGAGGCAGAGGTCGCGACGCCGGGCAGCTGCCGCACCGTCGCCGCGCGCCGCCGCTCGTTGAAGGAGGTGACGAGCACCCGCGAGAGAGCGCCGGCGGAACGGATGGCCCTGACGGTGGGTTCGACGGCGTCGGCCGACTTCACGTCGATATTGAATCGCATCTCCGGAAACCCATCGAGGGCCTCGGCAAGACTGGCAAAGCACTGGCCTCCGCCCAGGTCGACTCGCTGCAGTTCCGCGAGGGGAATGTCGCTCACCAGCTCGTCTCGGCCGCCGAGGCGCGTCAGATCCGGATCGTGGCTGATCACGGCGACGCCGTCGCTGCTCGCGTGCACATCCGTCTCGATGTACCTGATGCCAAGGGCGACGGCTTTCGCAAAGGCCAGGAGCGTGTTCTCAGGGACGTCAACCGCCAGCCCCCGATGCGCAAGGATGCGCGGGGGAGCGGGCGAGAAGAAGCCGCTGCTACGCGGAGGGCGGAGTAGCACCCTTATTGCCCAGGAATCCCGCACCGATACTCTGCATCGCATCGGTGAACTCCGACGGGATGATCCACAGCTTGTTCGACTCGCCCTCGGCGAGTTTCGGCAAGGTCAGGAGGTATTGGTACGCGAGCAGCTTCGGGTCGGCATCGCCATCGTGGATCGCCTTGAAGACCGTCGTGATGGCCTGCCCCTCGCCCTCCGCTCGCAGCACGGTGGCCTTGGCGTCACCCTCCGCCTCGAGGATCGCGGCCTGCCGTGCGCCCTCGGCCTGCAGGATTGCAGCCTGCTTGGTTCCCTCGGCGGTGAGGATGGCGGCGCGCTTGTCACGCTCGGCGCGCATCTGCTTCTCCATCGAGTCCTGGATCGACAGGGGCGGATCGATCGCCTTGAGCTCGACACGTCCGACGCGGATGCCCCACTTGCCGGTCGCCTCGTCGAGCACGATCCGGAGCTGGCCATTGATGTTGTCCCGGCTCGTCAGGGCCTGCTCGAGGTTGAGGCCACCGACGACGTTACGCAGCGTCGTCGTGGTCAGCTGCTCGACCGCCCCGAGGTAGTTGGCGATCTCGTAGGTCGCGGCCCGCGCATCCGTCACCTGGAAGTAGACGACCGTGTCGATGGAGACGACGAGGTTGTCCTCGGTGATCACCGGCTGCGGAGGGAACGAGACGACCTGCTCGCGCATGTCGATGAGCGGGCGGAGCCGATCGATGAACGGGATGAGGATGTTGAGTCCGGGGGAGAGGGTCTTGTGGTACTTGCCCAGGCGCTCGACGATGCCCGCGGTGGCCTGCGGCACGATGCGGACGGCCCGGAACAACACCACCAGCACGAAGATCGCGACGATGACAAGCACGACGATCAAAATGACCTGTCCGAAAATCTGGCCGTCGTTCATTGTGCGATCCTTTCGGAGGGCACGACCATGGCCGTCGCCCCATCTATTGCGGTGACGACGACGTTTTCGCCGACCTCGATCGTGTCCATACCCTGCGGAAGCCTTGCCGTCCAGGTCTCACCGTTGGCGAGCTTGACGTGCCCCTGGCCGTCGGCGAACTCTGTCGTGACGACGCCCGTGAGACCGAGCAGCGCATCGACATTGCTCGGGGTCCTGTCGCTTCCGCGCTCCAGAACGCGTTTGAGCCACGGACGCACGAGAAACAGCAGGAGCACGGCCAATACGGCAGCGATGACAACCTGCGACCACAGCGGCAGACTGAGCAGGTCGCAGATGAGGCCGCCGAGGCTGCCGATCGCCAGCATGAGGAAGGTGAAGTCCACGGTCATGACCTCGACGATCACGAAAACCAGGACAAGCCCGAGCCACAAGAGCCAGGCATAACTCACAATAAATTCCACTGGCATCGTCGGTATCCCTTGTGTCACTACCGAAACTATCATCACAGGCCCGTCGGCAGTGCCGTTGTTGCTATTCTCGACACCGCGGGCGCGCACGCCCACATCATCGATCACAGGAGCTGAACTACGTGACCAATCCTCTTGCCCCAGGTTCCCTCGCAGGAAAACGCGCCCTGGTCACAGGTTCGTCACGGGGCATCGGCGCTGATACCGCGGGCTATCTGGCCGAGGCGGGTGCGAAGGTCGTCATCAACTACCGCAACAAGGAGAAGCGCGCACTCCAGCTCGTCGAGAAGATCGAGACAGCCGGCGGCACCGCGATCGCCGTCGGTGCAGACCTGACGGATGCCGCGTCGGTCGCCGCGATGTTCGACACCGTGACTCGGGCATGGGGCGGCCTCGACGTCCTCGTGCTCAATGCCTCTGGCGGCATGGAAGCGGGCATGGCGGAGAACTATGCGATGCAGCTCAACCGCGACGCCCAGGTGAACCTGCTGACGAGTGCCATTCCACTGTTGGCTCCGGGCTCCCGGGTCGTGTTCGTGACCAGTCACCAGGCGCACTTCATCAAGACCGTCGACACGATGCCGGAGTATCTGCCGGTCGCTCTCAGCAAGCGAGCAGGGGAGGATGCGCTTCGTGCGCAGATCCCGCGGCTGGACGATGCGGGAATCGAGTTCGTCGTGGTCTCGGGGGACATGATCGAAGGAACGATCACCGCAACGCTGCTGGAGCGCGCGAATCCCGGCGCGATCGACGCCCGTAAGGAGGCTGCGGGCAGGCTGTACAACGTCGGCGAGTTCGCCGCCGAGATCGCGCTTGCAGCGGTAGAGCCCATTCCAGCGGAGCACACGCGCTACGTCGGGGACGTCAGCGACTTCGTCTGAGACAACGAGTTCGCGGGGGAGTAGTAGAGGGAATGGGAGAAACGTGACCGAGGACACCGACGCACTCATGGCCGAGATCGAGGCGCAGGAGAAGCGCCTCGTGTTCACCCGTTTTCGTCACGACGACGCCTGGGAGCTCGGCAGCATCCTGGTGAGCTTGGGCCACGAACGGAGCCTGCCCATCACTATTGACATAACGAGAGGCGAACAGCAGCTCTTTCACGCGGCCCTCGCGGGCACAGCGCCGAACAACGACGACTGGGTGGCCCGGAAGGCGCGAACCGTGCGCAGGTACGGCGTGAGCTCGTTTCTGGTCGGCCTGCGCCACAGGTCGTCCGGGACGCCGTTCGAGACACGCCCGTGGGCGAACAACGCGCTGTATGCGGCTCACGGCGGATGTTTTCCGATCACCATCGCGGATTCCGGCGTCATCGGCACCGTGACGGTTTCAGGGCTCGCGCAGGAAGACGACCACGCACTCGTCGTCGAGGCGATCGAACTGTTCCTCGCGCAACAGCGCTGATCTGCGCAGGCTGGAGCGCGGTTCCGGGCAACTGAGTGCCCCTCTCCGCACCGCGTTTCAATCGCTGATAATCAGCATTATGTCAAGATGCGTTTCCTACGCCCTGCCCTCGTGGCGAATCGCGTAGCGATGCAGCATGACGCCCTCGTCGAAGGTCTCGTGTTCGAGCAGGTCGAGGTCGATCGGCAGGTCGTCGTCAAACAGCGGCCTGCCTGTGCCGAGGATCGCCGGGTGCGTGAACAACATCAGTTCGTCGAGCAGGCCCGCCCGAAGCAGTTGGGTTGCGATATTCGCACCGCCGACCCCGATCCTGCCGTCTGTCTCGGCCCGAAGCTGCGCGAGCTGGTCGATCGCATCGTCTCGCCCAAAGATCCGGGTGTTATGTTCGGCGCTCGTGCGAGTGCGAGAGACCAGCACCTTCGGCGCATCCGTCCAGATCTCACCGTATTCGCGCAGGAACTCCGGCAGCGAGTCATCCGTGCGCGCGCGGGGCCAGAACTCCTCCATCGTCTCGTAGATGACCCGGCCCTGGACCATCACCGCGAGCTCCCGTGCCCGCGCATTGAACTCGCGGTGCAGCGACTCGCCGATGCGCAGCCACTCCCCCGAGCCGTTGTCGCCGGGAGTCCGTTCGATCCGCAGGTCGACGGACACGTTCATCCAGTACACAAGGTTGCCCATCACTGCTTCTTTCCGAGAGTGAGTGCGATGTGCACCCATTTTTGGCGAGAGTGTCGTGCCCGTCAAGAGACAACCTGGCGAGGAAGGAACCGCCGGACATCAGTTCCAGAACTCGGCAAGTTGCCTGGAGATGGCTCTGCACTGCGCGTAGCCTCCGCGCGCCGCGGGCAGCCGCGTCGTCGGATCTAGCGCGTTCGCGTTGAAGACATCGCCCGCGCCGGCATCCGGGAAGATGGTCTCCACTCCGCAGCCCGCGGCACGCAGTTCCTCGACCTGGGTCGCGAGGTCCATGCCCCACGCGAGTGGATGCCGTGACCTGCCGCCGAATGGCTCCAGCACCAGCACGCGCTGGCAGCCCGCTGCAAGGTCGGTGTTCGAGCTGCGACGATAGCCGCCGTTCAGATATCGCTGCTCGCCGAGGCGATAGGGCGTCAGCGCGGATGTGCTCGCAGCGACGGCATCCACCAGGTCGATGCCGCTCTCGCGATCGAACACGACGGACTCGCCCGTGCGCGCGTCGATCGCGGTGATGAGCACTCGCTGCCGTGGCCACTGGGCGTTCGGCAGTCGGGAAGCGACGATGTCGTGCCACCGCGCCGACGCGGAGCCATCGGATACGTCCAGGTCAAGCGCCGCCGTCGCGATCCTGCGCCGCATGTCGGCCGCGCCCGCGGAAGCACGGATGATCCCGTCTGACCATTCCATATACTTCGGGCCAGACAGCTGGGCCGTGCGTTCTCGCGGCGATGCCGAGGTGGTAGCACGGTCTTGGGGTACTTCGGCGAGTATCGCCGCGTACAGTTCGGCCGGGTGCGCGCCGCTGGTGATCTGAGCTGCCACCGTCGACCCCGCCGACGTTCCGATCACGAGGTCGGCCGTCGTGAGGTCGATCCCGGCGCTCGCGAGTCCCGCGATGAGACCAAGCTGCCATGCGTTGCCTGCCGCGCCCGCGCCGGCAAGTACCAGCGCCCTGCCGCGCAGGCGGCCGGACTCGCCCGAAGGGAGGATGCCAGAGTCGTTCTGAGCTGAATCGTTCATGTCGTAGCTTTCTGGGAGTGCGTGAAAAGCGCTCCTCGCGACGGCTACGTCAGTCGCGCAATCGTGAACTCGAAGGAGCGCCCGTTCCTGAAGAATCCGGAGTGGACAGTGTGTGCATCGGGCTCACCTCCTCGGCATCGTGTCACGTTCGGAGAGAACGTTACCGGATGACGGCCGAGCGAAGGAAGAGCCAGGTACCGATACTGGACTACCGGCCCAGAGCAGCCTCGCGAAGGTGGCCGGTGTGACTTTCAGAGGCGTTCGAGCGGATTCTCTCGGATTTTGCGGGCCACTCCCCCGTTGACCAGGCGCCGCGCCGCGGTGTCCGGCTTGCGGGAGGCCTGGTCCGTCACGCACGCGGTGAACTCGGACGCCAGGTCGATCCTCGGGTAGCGTTCCAGAACCTCGCTCAGGAAGGCCCGCGGCAGCTCGTCCGGGCGGGCACCCGAGATGTCGAGTCCCGTCGCGATCTCAAGCAGGTGTCCCTCGACATCCAGAGCCGGGTCGACCTCCGGCCAGTTGTGTCGCACGATCACCTGGTGCACCCGCACGCGACGCGGCGCCGACCACCCAGCGCCCGCGGTGAGTGCGATCGCCACATGGCCGCCCGCATCTTCGTAGGCGAGCGTGACGTTGTCGAACTCCGGTGCAACGCCGACATCGTGGAGCATTGCGGCGACGTAGAGAAGTTCGTGATCCGCCTCGAGTCCGCGCACACGGGAAAACGCCTCCGCCCACAGCCAGGAGCGCTGCACATGATTCAGGAGGGATGGCGTGTGGTACGCGGCCGCGATTTCGAGCGCGGCCCGCGCGGCCTGACTGTCGGGAACGGCGAACTCGGTGAGCTTCATCATCACATCATGGCGGATTCGGAAGCCTGCGGCCGCGTGTTGAGGCTAGGCTCTCGACAACGTGCAGTCGGTATACCGAGGATGTGGAGAGCCATCACGTGAGGAGTTCCGATTAACCCCTCGCGCTGCCCCTGCCTGAGCGGCCTTCCCTACGACGAATGCTGCGGTCCCCTTCACCGCGGAGAGGCTCATGCGCCGACCGCGGAGCGCCTCATGCGGTCCAGGTTCTCGGCGTTTGCCATCGGAGACGTCGCCTACCTGCTCGAGACCTGGCATCCGCGCACCAGGCCGCCGGAGCTTGAACTCGATCCGTTGCTGCGGTGGTATCGGCTCGACATCCTCGCCGTGTCGGATGGTGGCATCCTGGCGAGCTCGGGAACCGTCGAATTCCGCGCCTACTACCGCTCCCCCGCGGGCAACGGCGAGCAGCACGAACTCAGCCGATTCGTGAAAGAGCGCGGCCGCTGGTTCTACGTCGATCCGGCGTGAGCCCCGCTACTCCGCAATCCAGCCGCAATTCAGCCGCGATTCAGCGCAGGCCGCGCTCTTCGAGCCACTCCTGATGGTCTCGAAGCGCCCTGCGCACTGCCGACCGGATGATCGCCCAGACGATCCACAGGATGATCACCGCGGTGACGACGTAGATGAGGATGGACAACAACACGAAAGCACTCATGCGCTCAGAGTACAAGTGAGCGATGCCCAGCGATACTGCCCTCTAGCGTGCGAACGCCATCACTTCGTGGTGGCGGCGATCCAGGCATCCAGCTTGGCCGTGGCGGCGCCGGAGTCTATGGCCTCGGCCGCGGTCGCCATCGCCGAGGCGAACCGGTCGACGATCGACTGCTGGGCGTGCGCGGGATTCACCGCGAGGTCGTAGGCGACGAGGCCCGCTGCGGCGTTGAGCAGCACGATGTCCCGAACCGCGCCGGACTCCCCCGCCAACGTCGACCTCACGATCGCAGCGTTGTGTTCGGGGTCGCCCCCGAGGAGTTCGGAGATCTCCACCCGCTTGATCCCCAGGTCGAGCGGGTCGAGATCGTGCTCGGTCACCGCACCGCGCGACACCTCCCAGATGTGGCTGTGGCCGGTGGTCGTGAGCTCGTCCAGGCCGTCGTCCCCGCGGAAGACGAGAGCCGTGGCTCCCCTGGTACGGAATACACCGACAATAAGAGGAACCTTGTCGAGACCGCTCACCCCAACGGCACTCGCCTCCGGCCGCGCCGGATTGCACAGCGGGCCGAGGAAGTTGAACACCGTGGGAATGCCGAGCTCACCCCGCACCGGCCCGGCGTGACGGAACCCGGGGTGGAACAGGGTGGCGTAGGCAAAGGTGATGCCGGCTTCGCCAAAGACCTCGGCGACACGCTCCGGTGGAAGATCGAGGCTCAGGCCCAGCGCTGCAAGCACGTCGGAGGAGCCGGATTTCGAGCTCGCGGCCCTGTTCCCGTGCTTGACCACGGGAACACCGGATGCCGCGGCAACAACAGAGGCCATGGTCGACACGTTCACGGTGCCGAAGCGATCCCCGCCCGTGCCGACGATGTCGAGCGCCATCGGGTCGACGTTCAACGGCAGCGCGTGCTCGAGAATCGCGTCACGGAACCCGACAATCTCATCGACGGTCTCCCCCTTGGCGTTCAATGCCACCAAAAACCCGGCGAGTTGAGCCTGCGTGACCTCACCGGACATGACGCGCCTCATGGCCCAGGTGGCCTCGCTGATGCTGAGGCCCTCCCCGCGAAGTAGGGAGCTGAGCAGAGCGGGCCAAGTGTTTTCCGAGGGCATAGATGCGATCCTAGCGACTCGAAAACGGCAAAATAGGCCGCTCCAACCCCCAGACTGGCCGCGAGAATGAGAAAAGTCGACCTCGAAATCGGCCATAATGGGAGACGTGACCAGCACCTCAATTACTCCATCAATCGGGGCTCCCGCCGTTAACAGACCTAACGTCGTCGCCGTCGGGACCATCGTCTGGCTCGGGAGTGAGGTGATGTTCTTCGCGGGCCTGTTCGCCATCTACTTCACTCTGCGCTCCACGTCGCCCCAGCTCTGGGCCGCCGAGACGTCGAACCTGGACGTGCCGTATGCGCTCGTGAACACGCTCATCCTGGTCCTGTCGTCCGTCACCTGCCAGTTCGGCGTCTTTGCGGCGGAGAGACTGCAGCCGAAGTCGACCGGCTGGAAGTTCAGCCAGTGGGGGCTGACGCGCTGGTTCTTCCTCTCCTACGCCTTGGGCGCGGTCTTCGTCACCGGGCAGATCTTTGAGTACGCCAACCTGGTGAACGAGCACGTCACGCTCGCCTCCAATTCATACGGTTCGGCGTTCTACCTCACCACCGGCTTCCACGCCATCCACGTCACCTGCGGTCTCATCGCGTTCCTGCTGATCATCGGGCGCGCGTACAGCGTGAAGAACTTCGGCCACAAGGAGGCGACAAGCGCAATCGTCGTCTCCTACTACTGGCACTTCGTCGATGTCGTCTGGATCGGGCTCTTCCTCGTCATCTACGTCCTCAAATAGCTACACCACCGATGGGAATCAGGAAAACTACGCGCATGGCGAAGAACTCACCACTCATGGCTCGTTGGGGACGGCCGGCAAACCGGCGACACCCCCTTGCGACCGTTGCCCTCATCGCGATCGGACTCGTTGCAACCGGCGGTGCATACGCGATGTTCAGCACCACCGCGGTCGCTGAGACACCTACGGCGACATCGCAGTCCAACGTGCAGGAGGGGCAGAAACTCTTCGCTGCGAACTGCGCGACCTGCCACGGGATGAATGCCCAGGGCACCAAGGACGGCCCCAGCCTCTACGGCGTCGGCGCCGCATCCGTCAGCTTCCAGGTCGGCACCGGTCGCATGCCGCTCGCCCAGCAGGGTCCGCAGGCCGAGCAGAAGCCACCGCAGTTCACCGACGCGCAGGTCTCGGATCTCGCGGCCTACGTCGCCTCGCTGGCTCCGGGACCCGGCATCCCCGACTCCAAGTACCTGCAGGGCAATGGCAATGCGGCAGAGGGAGCGCAGCTCTTCCGCATCAACTGCGCCATGTGCCACAACGTCGCGGGTGCGGGCGGTGCCCTCACCGACGGCAAGTTTGCTCCGGCGCTCGCGGGCGTCAGTGCAGAGCACATCTACGAGGCAATGGTCACGGGCCCGCAGAACATGCCCGTGTTCAACGATGCGAACATCACGCCTCAGCAGAAGGCTGACATCATCACGTACCTGAAGTACCTCGAGCAGAACCCGTCCCCAGGCGGATTCGACCTTGGCAGCCTCGGCCCGGTCTCGGAAGGCCTCTTCATCTGGATCTTCGGCCTCGGTGCCGTCGTCGGCGTGACAATCTGGATCGCCGCCAAGGCCAGCTAGCGCCGGGCATAGAACAGCACATACCTGCACCAAACGAAGGGAAGAGAATGGCACACGACGACGACGGTGGCACAAACGCCGCTGTTGGTTCGGCCATCGAGAAGAGCGAGCCGCCCCAGGCCTCGCCCGGCACCGCCATCATCACAGCGGATGCCTTTGAAAACCCCGGTCTGCCGCCAGAACGTCCGCGCGTCACCGACCTCGACCCCACGAAAGAAAAGCAGGCAGAACGGCGTGTCTACACGCTGTTCTCGGTGTCGATCGTGGGAAGCATCTTTGCGATCGTCGCGTACATCATGTTCCCGATCACTCCGGGCAACACCGAGTCCGTGCGTCTCAACACCCTCTTCCTGGGCCTGGGAATCACCCTGGGCATGCTCGGCATCGGAATCGGTGCCATCTACTGGGCCAAGAACCTGATGAGCGGGCACGACCTCACCGAAGGCCGTCATCCCACCCGCGGATCCGAGCCGACGCGCGAGCGCGCCGTCGAGATCTTCCGGCAGGCGAACGAGGAGTCCGGTTTCGGCCGACGCACGCTCATCCGCAACACCCTGATCGGTGCACTGGTTGCGACCCCGTTGCCGGCCGTCGTGCTCTTCCGCGACCTCGGCCCCGCGGCCGATCCGGTGCCGCTGCTCGAGAAGACCATGTGGAAGTCGGGCACTCGCCTCACCCAGGATCCGTCCGGGACGCCGATCAAGGCCTCCGAGGTCACCCTGGGATCCGTGTTCCACGTCATCCCCGAGGGTCTCAATGACGTCGACGACAAGCTCGAGGAGAAGGCCAAGGCCGCAGTTCTGCTGATGCGCCTCAAGCCGGAAGATCTTCACGAGATGCCGTCGCGCAAGGGATGGTCGTACAACGGAATCGTCGCATACTCGAAGATCTGCACCCACGTCGGTTGCCCGGTCGCGCTATACGAGCAGCAGACACACCACCTGCTCTGCCCGTGCCACCAGTCGACCTTCGACGTGACGAACCACTGTGAGGTCATCTTCGGCCCGGCCAAGCGTCCGCTACCGCAGTTGCCCATTGCCGTCGATTCCGAGGGCTACCTCATCGCACAGAGTGGCTTCCACGAGCCAGTCGGACCAAGCTTCTGGGAGCGTTCATGAGCACCATCACCACTGAGCGAACACAGGGCTCTCGCTTCACGACAGCCGCCGCGAACTACATCGACGAGCGCACCAGCATCTCGGGCTTCGTCAAGGAGCTCGGCCGCAAGATCTTTCCGGATCACTGGTCGTTCATGCTCGGTGAGGTGGCGCTCTACAGCTTCATCGTCATCCTGCTCTCCGGAACCTTCCTGACGTTCTTCTTCCAGCCCGCAATGACGGAGGTCGCCTACCACGGCTCCTACGTGCCACTCAAGGGCCTGGACATGTCCGCCGCGTACGCGTCGACGCTCAACCTGTCGTTCGATATCCGCGGTGGCCTGCTGTTCCGTCAGATCCACCACTGGGCCGCGCTGTTGTTCATCGCGGCCATCGGACTGCACATGGTGCGCGTGTACTTCACCGGTGCGTTCCGCAAGCCGCGAGAGATCAACTGGGTGATCGGCTTCGTGCTGTTCATCCTTGCTCTCGCCGAGGGTTTCACCGGCTACTCGCTCCCCGATGACCTGCTCTCCGGCAACGGCCTGCGCATCATCGACGGAATGGTCAAGGGCCTTCCCGTCGTCGGAACCTGGATCTCCTACCTGCTCTTCGGTGGCGAGTTCCCCGGCACAGACATCGTCGGACGACTGTTCAGCCTGCACATCCTGCTGCTTCCGGCCGTTCTCGTTGCCGCCCTCGGCATTCACCTGGTGCTGATGGTCGTCAACAAGCACACACAGTTCGCCGGTCCGGGCCGCACGAACGACAATGTCGTCGGCGTCCCGATCCTTCCGGTGTTCGCCGCGAAGGCCGGTGGCTTCTTCTTCGTGATCTTCGGTGTGATCGTCTTGATCGCCTCGCTCTTCACGATCAACCCGATCTGGAACTATGGGCCGTACGACCCCTCCCCCGTTTCGGCGGGTACGCAGCCGGATTGGTACATCGGATTCGCCGATGGCGCGTTGAGGCTCATGCCGCCTGGGCTTGAGTTCGTGTGGCTCGGTCACACCTGGTCGTTCAACATCATCATCCCGGTGTTGGTCCTGGGGCTGTTCATCGTCACCGTGATGATCTACCCCTTCATCGAAGCCTGGATCACCGGCGACAAGCGTGAGCACCACATCGCCGAGCGTCCGCGCAACGCCCCGGTGCGTACCGCAATCGGTGCAGCCGGCGTCACGTTCTATTGCGTGCTCTGGGCGGCCGCCGGGTCTGACTTGATCGCAACCCACTTCCACCTCACCATCGAGGGTGTCACCCACACTCTGCAGGCCCTGGTGTTCGTCGGACCGATCGTCGCCTATCAGCTCACCAAGCGGATCGCGATCGGCCTTCAGAAGAAGGACCGCGAGATGGCGCTCCACGGCTTCGAGTCCGGGCGTATCGTTCGCCTCCCCGGCGGTGAGTACGTCGAAGTGCACGAGCACCTGAGCGAATACGAGCGCTGGAAGCTCGTGAGCTTCCAGGACTACAAGCCGCTCATGATCCGCCCGAACGCCAAGGGCCAGATCACCTTCGGTCAGCGCATCCGTGCAGGCTTCTCCCGCTGGTTCTTCGAGGATCGGATCTCGCCGATCACCCCGCGCGAGCTCGAGCAATCCAAGGATCATCACTGATCTGACAACCGCGTAACAGTGGGCCCCGGTCGAAAGACCGGGGCCCACTCGTTTGGTGCGGGTGCCCGAGCGTGGGCCCCAGCGCTCACGCAGCGCGATCGCCTCTCCCCCCCTGACGCGACCGTATAGCACATACCACCGGAGGGCACGCACCCACCCCGCGAGGCCCCAGACACGGCCCTGGCACACGGGCACAGAGCTCGACAGGAACGGGACTTCCCACGACGCATGGCAGAAGGTCTAGTCGAAGACCTTCTTCAGGAAGTCAGCCGTGGATCGGTAGTCGAGCCGCTCGTAGAATGCCGCACCACGAGTGCTGGCGACAGTCAGTTGCCTGGCGCCACGCTGACGGCACTCGGCCTCAACGGCAGTGACCAGCAGACTGCCGATGCCACTGTTGCGGGCTTGCTCGTCCACGACGAGTTCCTGCAGCTCGGCGGAGAGTCCCTCGGTGTACAGCGGACGGACCAGGATCGTCAGGGCATAGCCCACGACGACACCATCGCGCTCGGCGACGTAGAAGATCCTGTCGTCCTGCTCGCGCACGACATCCGTGAACGCCTCGTCGAAGGACGAGCGTTGGGGATTGAAGCTTGCGGCCAACTGTTCAAGCAGGCCGAAGATCGCATCAGCATCGCCCGCAGTCGCGTGGCGGATGCTCACGCGATCAGTGTGCGAAGTTCCCGCGGTAGTACTCATAGACCCACCCCACGAGGCCGACAACGACCAGAGCCGCTCCGATGAAGCTGATCCAGAAGCCGACGGCGATGCCCAGGAAGAAGATGCCGACGCCGAAAGCGAGTCCAACGGGCCACCAGCTCCACGGGCTGAAGAAGCCCTGCTCGGGGTCTCCGTCATCGATGTCCCCATCGATCCTGTCTTCGGGAAGGATGTGTGACCCGAGGCTCGAGCGCACGCGCGCGAGATAGAAGGCAATGAGCGCGAAGAGCACGGAGCACAGTCCGAGTCCCAACGTGCCGGCCCACTCCACGCTGTGGTGGAACGGGTCGAGCAGGCCCCAGACCGTGTACTCGATGGTTGCGGCCGCGAAGAAGGCGCACAGCACCCAGAAGACCCTGACGCTGACAGTCATGAGCTACTTGACCTTTCCATCATTGATTGCCCCCGCGACAACAGGCAGGGCGACCTCGGGGTGGTTCAGGTCGAACGCCGGGGACTCCGAGCGGATGCGCGGAATCGAGGTGAAGTTGTGACGGGGCGGCGGGCAGGACGTTGCCCACTCGAGCGAGCGTCCATAGCCCCACGGGTCGTTCACGGTCACCTTCGGTGCCTTGCGGGCCGTGATGTACACGTTGTAGACGAACGGGATCATCGAGATCGCCAGGATCATTGCGCCGATGGTCGACACCTGGTTGAGCCAGGTGAAGCCGTCCTCCGGCTGGTAGGTGGCGTAACGACGCGGCATACCGATTACGCCGAGCCAGTGCTGCACGAGGAAGGTGGTGTGGAAGCCGATGAACAGCAGCCAGAAGTGAATCTTCCCGAGGCTCTCGTTGAGCATCTTGCCTGTCCACTTCGGCCACCAGAAGTAGAAACCGCTGAACATGGCGAACACGACGGTGCCGAAGACGACGTAGTGGAAGTGAGCCACGACGAAGTACGTGTCTGACACGTGGAAGTCGAGCGGCGGCGACGCCAGGATGACACCGGTGAGTCCACCGAAGGTGAACGTGACCAGGAAGCCTATGGCCCAGAGCATTGCGGCTTCGAAGGTGACAGACCCCCGCCACATCGTCCCAAGCCAGTTGAAGATCTTCACGCCTGTAGGCACGGCGATCAACATCGTCATAAGCGAGAAGAACGGCAGGAGCACGGCGCCCGTGACGTACATGTGGTGAGCCCACACCGTCACAGACAGCGCAGCGATCGAGATTGTCGCGTAGACCAGGGTCTTGTAGCCGAAGACGGGCTTTCGGCTGAAGACAGGGAACACCTCTGAGACGATGCCGAAGAACGGCAGTGCGATGATATAGACCTCCGGATGCCCGAAGAACCAGAAGAGGTGTTGCCAGAGGATTGCACCACCGGCTTGAACGTTGTAGAGCTGCGATCCGAACACTCGGTCGGAACCAAGGGCGAGCATCGCGGCCGCGAGCACCGGGAATGCCATGAGCACGAGGATCGAGGTGATGAGCGCGTTCCAGGTGAAGATCGACATCCGGAACATGGTCATGCCGGGCGCGCGCATCGTGATGATGGTCGTGATGAAGTTCACGGCACCGAGAATCGTGCCGAAACCACTCATACCCAAACCGAATACCCAGAGGTTTCCACCCAGGGATGGCGAGAATGTCGTTGTTGACAACGGCACGTAGGCAAACCAGCCGAATGCGGCTGCACCCTGCGGGGTGAGGAAGCCACCGACGGCGATGAGGCTGCCGAAGCTGTATAGCCAGTACGCGAATGCGTTCAGCCGCGGGAATGCGACGTCAGGCGCGCCGATCTGCAACGGCATGATGACGTTGACGAAGCCGGCGAACAGCGGCGTCGCGAACATGAGCAGCATGATCGTGCCGTGCATCGTGAACAGCTGGTTGTACTGCTCCTTGGTCTGCAGCAGGTGCAGGCCGGGCTCGAAGAGCTGTGCCCGCATCACGAGGGCCATGACTCCGCCGAGGAGGAAGTAGATGAACGAGGTGATCAGGTACATGTACCCGATGGTCTTGTGGTCGGTGGAGGTGATCCAGCTGACCAGGATGTTCCCCTTGCGTCCGACCTTCGACGCACCGAAGTTCTGACCTGAACCGGTTCCACCCACTGTCGGGCGGGTAGTTGTTGCTGTACTCATGTCGCGACCTACTCGTTGCTCTTGGGAGCTTTGTTGTCAGGCTGGTTCGAATTCGTGTCGTACTTGTGATCCAGAGCACCCGTGAAGCCCTTGTCGGCCTGGCTCTGAATGTATGCGTCATACTCCGCCTGCGGAACGACCTTCACCTCGAAGAGCATGAGCGAGTGGTAGTCACCACAGAGCTCGGCGCACTTACCGGCGTAGGTTCCCACCTTGGTCGGGGTGAAGTACATGTAGTTGTCTTTGCCCGGGATGTTGTCTTTCTTGTACAGGAAGTCGACGACCCAGAAGGAGTGCGCGACATCGCGGCTCTCCAGCTTGATCTCGACTGTCTTGTTCACGGGCAGGTACAGGGTGTTGAGCTTCGAGAAGTCGATCGACTTCTCCTTGTCGAGCTCCTGCGCCTGGATACCGGCGGAGTACACGCCCTCCTTGGACGGTCCGACGTTGAGGTAGTTGAAGTCCCACGCCCAGCGCTTGGCGTAGACCTCGATCTGGACATCCGGATTCGCGGTCGGCTGCTCGATCGACGCCTGCTCCTTCGCCGTGAAGGCAAAGAACCCGAGGATGAAGATGAGAGGCACGACCGTGTAGAAGATCTCGATCGGCATGTTATAGCGGAGCTGCACCGGGAGACCGGTCTGCCCCTTGCGCCGGCGGTAGACGACGATCGCCCAGATGATGAGACCCCATACCAGGACGCCGATGATCAGCAGAACGATCCAGGCGGTGACCCACAGGCCGGTGATCCCGTCGGTGTGATTGGTGATGCCGGGAGTGCCCGGCATAAAACCTCTGAGTTGCTCCTGTGTGCAGCCAGCCATTGTCGCAACGAGCAATGCGGCAAGCGGGATGGTAGCCCATCGAAGACGACGGTAAGAACGCACCTGTGACCTCTCGGATGACACGGACTGTTACGAAACACAGTCTATTTGTTGACCCCAGCCTAGTCTCAGGACGCGCGTGCTCAGACCGAAAATGGGCCAGAAGACGCAAAAAAGGGGAACCGCAATTGCGATTCCCCGATCTTGGCGCAGCGTTCGCGCGCTGACCCTCAGTGAAAAGAGTCACCGCAGGCGCAGCTGCCGGTCGCATTCGGATTGTCGATCGTGAATCCCTGCTTCTGGATGGTGTCCTCGAAGTCGATCGTTGCGCCGTCGAGATACGGGATGCTCATCTTGTCGACAACGACCTCTACTCCCCCGAAGTCCACGGTGGCGTCACCCTCGAGCAGACGCTCGTCGAAATACAGCTGGTACACGAGGCCCGAGCATCCGCCCGGCTGCACCGCGACCCGGAGCCTGAGGTCGTCGCGCCCCTCCTGCGCATACAGGGTGCGCACCTTGTCCGCTGCCGCCTCGCTGAGACCGACGCCGTGCGCGGCCTTGGCGGTCTCCAGTGTCGTCGTGTCTGTCATGGCCACTCCTCCAGGTGTTATCGACGGTGCCCGTCATCAACGCGCCACGTACAATTCTCTGCTCAGTCTAAGCATGGTTGCGGAGAAAAACACTGCACGGGCGACGAGTTCACTCCGCGCGCTCGGTCAGGCGAGCGAGAAGCACCGCCTCGGTCAGGATGGCCCGGTGGAACACGCCGAGGTGAAGCGATTCGTTCGGGCTGTGTGCCCGTGAGTCCGGGTCTTCGACGCCCGTGACCAGGATCTGGGCGCTGGGGAAGAGCTCGACGAGGTCGGCGATGAATGGAATCGACCCGCCGATGCCCATCTCGATCGGGGTACGCCCCCAGCCTTCCTCCATCGCCGTCTCGACCTCGGCGACGGCCCAGCCGCTCGTGTCGACCAGGAAGCCGTTGCCCTGGTCGACATCGCTGATCTCGATATGCGCTCCGAACGGAGCGTGCTCGCGGAGGTGCCGCTCGATCGCGGTGAACGCGTCGGCAGAGCTCTGACCCGGCGCGATCCGCGCGCTGATCCGCACCGAGATGACCGGAGCGAGCGTGTTCGAGGCGTTCGCGACGCTCGGAGCGTCGATCCCCGTCACGGTGATCGCCGGCTGGGACCAGGTGCGGCCGAGAATGCTGCCTGTGCCGATCGGCGTGACACCGTCGAGCATGCCGCTCTCCTCACGCAGCCGCTCCTCCGAATACTCCGGGGTCTCGCTCTCGTGGGCGACCAGTCCGTCCACGGCGACGGAGCCGTTCTCGTCGTGCAGGGTGGCGAGCAGCGCGACCATCGCGAGCATGGCATCCGGGATCGCCCCCCCGAACATCCCGGAGTGTGAGGCGTGGTCGAGGGTGCGTACGGTGAGCTTGAAGGTCACATTGCCGCGCAGCCCGACCGTGAGTGCCGGGGTGTCGATGTCCCAGTTGTCCGAATCTGCGACGACGATCACGTCGGCCGCGAGTTGGTCGCGATGTTCCCTGAGGAAGTTCGTGAAGGAGCGGGAGCCGAACTCCTCTTCCCCCTCGATGAACAGGGCTAGTCCGAGATCGAAGTCCGGGCCGACCGTCTGGACGAACGCGCGAATGGCCGCGAGGTGCGCGACGACGCCCGCCTTGTCGTCTGCGGCGCCTCGTCCGTAGAGCCGGTCACCGCGCGCGGTCGGCTCGAACGGCAGGGACTCCCAGTCCGCGTCGGCCCCCGGAGGCTGGACGTCGTGGTGGGCGTAGAGCAGGATCGTCGGCCTGCCGTTCTTTGCCGCGCGAGTGGCGAGCACCGCGGGCTGACCGAGTACGGCGGGCGCAGACGACGAGTCCTGCGCACCGATGGGAGCGCGCGCGACGGTCACGTCGTCGAAGACTCCGAGGTCGCGCACGAGGCCGGCCACGGCATCCGCACTCCGCGCGACGTGGCTCGGATCGAAGGCCTCCCACGAGACCGACGGGATGCGCACGAGGCGCGACAGATCCGCTACCGCCGCGGGGAATCCGGCCTGCACCGCGTCGCGCAGTGCCTGAAGAAGAACCGGGTCGGTGTTTTGCGTAGAGGTCATGCAGGTAATCTTAAGCAGTCAACTACTGCAAGGGATCACCGTGGCCAAGTCATCGTCGAAGAAGCCGGACGAGTCTGTCGACTACGAGTTGAACGCCGACAGCGTCACCGCGGGCAAGGGTCGGCCGACCCCCACTCGCAAGGAGCGCGAGGCCGCCAACCAGCGACCGCTGGTTCCCGGCGACCGTCGCGCGGGCAACAAGGCCGCGCGGGCGCGCATGGCAGAGTCTCGTGAGCGCGCCAGGGTCGGCATGGCCAATGGCGAGGAGAAGTACCTCACTCCGCGCGACAAAGGGCCCCAGCGCCGGTTCATCCGTGACTACGTTGACGCGCGCTTCAGCATCGGCGAGGTGATGATCCCGATCCTGTTCGTCATCATCGTCCTGAGCTTCATCGACAACCCGCTGTTCCAGATCATCTCCGTGTTCGCACTCTGGGCGTTCTTCATCATCGCCGTGGTCGACTCCGTCGTGCTCGGTTTCATCGTCAATCGCAAGCTCGCCGCGAAGTACGGAGCGGACCGCGTTCAGCGGGGCAACCGCTGGTATGCGGCGATGCGCGCGATGCAGATGCGCCTCATGCGCCTGCCGAAGCCCCAGGTGAAGCGCGGGCACTTCCCCGCGTGATTCCCGCGCGCTCCGTGGCCGGTCAGGCTCTGCGCGCCGCCCTTCGCAGGCCGCGGTTGATCTGCCGGGCCCAGAACGGACCGAGATAGAGGAACGCCGTATAGCCCTGCACGAGGGTTGCACCGTGTGCCAGGCGTTCCGCGACATCCGCGGCCGTGGCGATTCCCCCGACGGAGATCACACACATCTCTTTCGGTACGACGGTTCGAATGAGCTTAAGGACGGCGAGGGATCTCTCCGCCAGTGGCGCACCGGACAGGCCGCCCGCACCGATACCCTCGACGACGCTGGCCGGGGCCGTGAGCCCGGCGCGCGTGATCGTCGTATTGGTGGCGATGATGCCGTCAAGCCCGAGCGTCACGGCGAGCTGCGCGATCTCGACGACGTCGGCGTCCGCGAGATCCGGTGAGATCTTCACGAGCACGGGGGTCTCCTCCGCAGCATCCCTCACCGCGGTCAACAGCGGTTCGAGCCTCTCGGTGGACTGCAGGCCACGCAGCCCCGGGGTGTTCGGGGAGCTCACGTTGACGGCGAGATAGTCGGCGGATGGTGCGAGCAGCCGCGTGCTCACGAGGTAGTCCTCGACGGCGTCAGCGACATCCACGACCCGGCTCTTGCCGATGTTGACGCCGATGATCGGGCGCCGTGTCCTGATGGCGAGCGACCGCAGGCGCGGAGCAGCATCCACGGCACCTCGGTTGTTGAACCCCATGCGGTTGATGACAGCGCGGTCCTTGACGAGCCGGAACAGCCTGGGGCGGTCGTTGCCCGGCTGGGCCCGAGCCGTGATCGTGCCGGCTTCGATGTGGCCGAAGCCCAGTTGCCAGAGCCCCATGACGGCGTCCGCGTTCTTGTCAAAGCCCGCGGCAACGCCGAACGGTGACTCGAAGTGCAGGCCGAGCGTGTCGACTCCGAGCGAGGCGTGCGGGCGCGTCAGAAGCCGTACCAGGGCCCCGATGCCGAGTCGCGGCAGCCAGCGGATCACCAAGAACGCGAGGTGATGCGCGTTTTCGGGGTCGAGTTTGGACAGGAACAGGGAGAAGAGGATGCGATACATGCCGTAGCCAGAGTACTGGCACCGGCGCCCCGATCGTTCCGCCGAACTCAGTCCTCGTCGCGCTGTGTCGTGGAGCCGTGTTCCACCCGCAGCTGCGTTATCGCTGCTTCGAAATCTTCGAGCGAACTGAAGCCCTGGTAGACGCTGGCGAACCGCAGGTAGGCCACCTCGTCGAGCTCACGGAGAGGAGCGAGGATGGCGAGACCGATGTCGTTGGCATCGACCTGGGACGCGCCG
Organism: Parafrigoribacterium humi; assembly: GCF_040227205.1. NCBI lineage: Bacteria > Bacillati > Actinomycetota > Actinomycetes > Micrococcales > Microbacteriaceae > Parafrigoribacterium > Parafrigoribacterium humi. The sequence continues at coordinate 37,325 of NZ_JBELOA010000010.1, forward strand.
GTTGCCCTGATCGCCTCCTCGACCCGCTGGGCGAGCACCGCGAGATCCGCGTCCGTCACCGGCCTTCCCTGGCAGGCCTTGCGCACGCCGGAGACGATCTTCTCGCGGCTGAACGGCTCGATCACTCCGTTGCGCTTCTCGACGTTCAGGCTGGCGGTCTCGGTAGTGCTGAAGCGGCGCCCACACTCCGGGCACTGGCGGCGTCGACGAATCGACAATCCGTCGTCGCTCGTGCGCGAGTCGATGACGCGGGAGTCGGGGTGCCGACAGAATGGGCAGAACATAGTGGATCAACGATACGACACGCGCACCGTGATTCGCCGCAGGCCGCTACCGAGGGGTGAATCGCGCGGTGATCGCCGCGGCGTGCGCGGGGAGATCCTCCGCGGTGGCCAACGCAACGATCCTGGCCTCGACCTCGGCCAGGGCCTCTCGGTCGTACCGAATCACCTGTTGGGAACGCAGGAAGGTATAGGCACCGAGACCGGCCGAGAAGCGCGCCTGTCCGCCGGTCGGCAGCACGTGGTTGGATCCGGCGAGATAGTCGCCAAGGCTCACCGGGGAGCTGTTTCCGAGGAAGATCGCGCCGGCGTTCTCGATGCGGACGAGCGCGGCATCCGGGTCGACCGTCTGGATCTCGAGGTGCTCTGCCCCGTAGGCGTTGCTGAAGGCGATCGCGGCATCCAGGTCGTCGACGAGGACGATCGCGGACTGCTGGCCGGACAGCGCCTCCTCCACCCGTGCGCCGTGCTTCGCCTCCGGTGCGAGCCTGTCGAGTTCTGTGCGAACCCTGGCCGCGAGCTCGGCAGAATCGGTGACGAGGACCGCGGAGGCCAGCTCATCGTGCTCCGCCTGGCTGATGAGGTCGCTCGCGACGAGAAACGGGTCGGCCGCCCGGTCCGCGATCACCAGGATCTCGGTGGGTCCTGCCTCCGCATCGATCCCCACCTGCCCGCGGACGAGTCGCTTCGCCGCTGCAACGAAGACGTTGCCCGGCCCGGTGATGACCTGCACGGGATCGAGCCCGATCGAGGGAACACCGTATGCGAACGCACCGATCGCGCCCGCGCCACCCATCGCATACACCTCGTCGATGCCGAGGAGCCCGGCCGCGCCGAGAATGGCCGGGTGGATCGACCCACCGAAGTCCTTCTGGGCGGGCGAGGCCAGCGCGACGGATGCGACCCCGGCAACCTGCGCGGGCACGACGTTCATCACGACACTTGACGGGTAGACGGCCTTGCCGCCAGGAACGTAGAAGCCGACGCGGCGCACGGGGCTCCAGCGCTGGATGACCTCCGCACCCGTACCGAGCGTCGTCACCGACGCCGTGGGAAGCTGGGCGCTCGTGGCCTGGCGGACCCGGTCGATTGCCTCCTCGAGCGCGGAACGCACCTCGGGCACGAGACCATCCACCGCCGCCGCGATCTCGGATGCAGCGATGCGGATGTGAGGGGGGCGCACGCCGTCCAGGCGAACCGCCTGCTCGACAAGCGCCGCCTCTCCCCGGCTGCGGACATCCGCAATCAGGCCGGAGGCGATTTCGGTAGCGGCGGCGACATCAGTCTGCGCCCGAGGCACAAGGGCGAGAAGTTCGGCGCGAGTAGGCTTGAGCCCTCGAAGGTCAATGGTCTGGATCATGGCGTTTCAACCTTAGTTGTTGGAACACGGCCCGCATCGAACGCGGCACCCGTCCGCACATGGAAACCATCGGAGACACCAAGAAAGCTGAACGCAGGCATGGAAACAGCATCACCCGAGTCGCCCCAGAACGAACCAGAGCTTGAGCCGGACGGATTGGCCGCCTTCAAGCAGGTGTTCCGCCGACACGCGGCCGGCGTCGTTGCGATCACGGCTCGCACCCCGGATGGCAGGCCCGTCGGCTTCACGGCAACCTCTCTCGCATCGCTTGCGGCCGTGCCCCCACTCGCCACGTTCAACATGGCGCGCGTCGCGAGCGCCTGGCCCGCGATCGAGAACACCGATTACGTGCTGATCCAGACGCTCGGTGCGCGCAACCGCGGCCTCGCGGACAAGCTCTCGGGCGATCACGATGAACGATTCGTCGGAGACCACTGGGCGCCGGGACCACACGGACTCCCGATGCTGAATGACGTCACGGCGTGGATGCTCGGACGAATCATCGAGCGCCATCACGTCGCCGCCAACGCGGTCATCGTCGTGCAGATCGAGGCCGGCGGAGTCGGAGACCCGGACGAGGCACTTCTCTACCACGAGCGCACCTACCGCACGCCGGGCGACGTACTCTGAGCGCGTCAGGCCGACCGGGCTTTCAGCCCAGGCAGGCCGGTCCGAGAAGAGACTTGAGCTCCCCGTAGAGGTCGGCGCTCACCGTCACGGGGTACGGAATCTCGAACATCCGCGCCGACTCGCCCTTGATCAGCTTGAGCCGCACCTCGGTGTCACCGGAGTGCCGGATCAGCACGTCATTGAGCGAGCTCACGACATCGGTGGTCGCGCGCAGTTCCGGCATCGAGATCATGAGCGGTCCTGAGCCGAGGCTCTGGCCTATGTCGGGAGTGAACATGCTCACGGCGTGGAGATTCATGCCGTCATCGCGCACGCTGACACGACCGCGCACGACGACCACGGAATCGTTACTGAGCGCGGGTGAGAACTCCTGGTAGGTCTTGCCCATGAACATGACCGTGACCTCTGCGCCGAAGTCTTCGACCGTGATCATGCCGTAGGGATTGCCCGAGGTGCGCGCGATTCGATGCTGCACGCTCGTGATCAACCCGGCGATGGTGACGGTTTCCCCGTCGCCGGCGACATCGCCGTCGAGCAGATCCGAGATCGAGGTACTCGCGTGCTTGGCAAGCTGCATCTCGAGCCCGGCCAGCGGGTGGTCGGAGACATAGAGCCCGAGCATCTCGCGTTCGAAGGCGAGCTTGTCGCGCTTGGCCCACTCCGGCCGATCGGGAATCTTCTCGCTCTCCTGCTCGAATTCGAAGATCCCGCCGAACAGGTCGACCTGGCCATTGGCCTCGTTGCGCTTGATGCTCACGGCAGACTCGACGGCATCCTCGTGGATCTCGAGCAGGGCACGCCTGGTGCCCTCCATCTGGTCGAATGCGCCAGCCTTGATGAGCGATTCGATCGTGCGCTTGTTGGAGACCTGGATGGGAACCTTGCGCAGGAAGTCGTGGAACGACGAGAATCGGCCCTTGTCTTCCCGGCTCACCCGGATCGCCTCGACCACGTTGGCTCCGACGTTGCGGATGGCGCCGAGGCCGAAGCGGATGTCGCCCGCGACGGCGGTGAAGTCGCCGCTGGACTCGTTGACATCCGGTGGCAGCACGTGGATGCCCATCCTCCTGCACTCGCTCAGGTACATCGCGAGCTTGTCTTTCGAGTCGCCGACGCTCGTCAGCAGGGCGGCCATGTACTCCGCCGGATAGTTGGCCTTGAGATAGGCGGTCCAGTAGCTGAGCACGCCGTAGCCCGCGCTGTGCGCCTTGTTGAACGCGTAGCCCGCGAACGGCATGAGGGTGTCCCACAGCACCTTGACCGCCTCGGCACTGTAGCCGTTCTTCGTCATCCCCGCGTCGAAGTCTGCGTACTGCTTGTCGAGCTCGGACTTCTTCTTCTTGCCCATCGCGCGGCGCAGCACATCGGCCTGTCCGAGGGTGAACCCGGCAACCTTCTGCGCGACGGACATGACCTGCTCCTGGTACACGATCAGGCCGTAGGTGATTCCCAGGCTCTCGCGCAGGGGCTCTTCGAGCTCCGGATGGATGGCCTCGATCTTCTGCAGGCCGTTCTTGCGGAGCGCATAGTTGGTGTGCGAGTTCATGCCCATCGGACCGGGCCGGTAGAGGGCGATGACGGCCGAGATGTCTTCGAAGTTGGTGGGTTTGAGTTGCCGGAGCAGCGCCCGCATGGCGCCGCCATCCAGCTGGAACACCCCGAGGGTGTCTCCACGAGCGAGCAGGTCGTAGGTCTTCTGGTCCGCATCGAGGTCGAGGTCCTCGATCACGAGCGGGGTGCCGGTGTTCTTCTCGATCATCCGGAGTGCGTCTTCAATGATGGTGAGGTTGCGCAGCCCCAGAAAGTCCATCTTGATGAGTCCGAGCGACTCCAGCGGTGGCTGGTCGAACTGCGTGATGATCGCGCCGTCGTCCTCGCGCTTCATGATGGGAAGCACGTCGATGAGAGGCTCTGCGGACATGATCACACCCGCGGCGTGCACGCCCCACTGGCGCTTGAGGTTCTCGATGCCGAGCGCGGTGTCGAAGACCTTGGCGGCCTCCTGATCGGTCTCCAGCACGGCACGGAAGTCGCTCGCCTCCTTGTAGCGCGGAGCCTCCTTGTTGAGGATGTCGCCGAGCGAGATGTCCTTGCCCATGATGGCCGGCGGCATCGCCTTGGTGAGCTTCTCCCCCACCGAATACGGCATGCCAAGCACGCGCGCGGAGTCTTTCAGCGCCTGCTTTGCCTTGATCGTTCCGTAGGTGACGATCTGGGCGACCCGGTCGTCGCCGTACTTGTCCGTGACATACCGGATGACCTCTGGGCGACGATGGTCGTCGAAGTCCACGTCGATATCCGGCATCGACACGCGCTCCGGGTTGAGGAAGCGCTCGAAGATCAGCCCGTGCGCAAGCGGATCGAGCTCGGTGATCCCCATCGCGTAGGCCACCATGGAGCCCGCGGCAGATCCACGCCCGGGCCCGACCCTGATCCCCTGGCTCTTCGCCCAGGTGATGAAGTCCGCGACGACGAGGAAGTAGCCGGGGAAGCCCATCTGCTTGATGACGTCGACCTCGTACTGCGCCTGTGCGAGGTGGGCCTCGGACGGAGCGTTGTCGAAGCGGCGCAGCATTCCTTCGGCAACGGCCTTCTCGAACCACGTCGCCTCTGTCTCGCCCTCCGGAACCGGGAACCGGGGCATGAGATCGCGGTGCTCGAAGTTGACGTCGCACCGCTCCGCGATCAGAAGGGTGTTGTCGCAGGCCTCCTGGTGGTCGGGGAACAGCCTGCGCATCTCCGAGGCCGACTTGAGATAGAACTCGTTCGAGTCGAACTTGAAGCGGTTGGGGTCATCGAGGGTCGACGCTGACTGCACGCAGAGCAGGGCGGCGTGCGCCGTTGCGTCGCGCGCGTGCGTGTAGTGGAGATCGTTGGTGGCCACGAGCGGCAGCCCGAGGTCCTTGGCCAGGGCCAGGAGTTCCGTGGTGGTTCGGCGCTCGATCTCGATGCCGTGGTCCATGATCTCGGCGTAGAAATTGCCCTCGCCGAAGATGTCACGGAAGTCTGCTGCGGCCTGCCTGGCCTCTTTGTACTGGCCGAGACGAAGTCTCGTCTGTACCTCGCCCCCGACGCACCCTGTGGTCGCGATGATGCCCTTCGCGTACCGACTGAGCAGCTCCCGGTCCATGCGCGGCTTGAAATAGAAACCTTCGATCGAGGCGAGGGACGAGAGCCGGAAGAGGTTGTGCATCCCCTCGTTGTTCTCGGACAGCATCGTCATGTGGGTGTACGCGCCCGAACCACCGACGTCGTCCTGGTTCTGTGAACCCCCACCCCAGCGCACGCGGGTCTTGTCCTGCCTCGCGGTGCCCGGCGTGATGTAGGCCTCGGTGCCGATGATCGGCTTGATGCCGGCGGCCGTGGCCTGCTTCCAGAAGTCGTACGCCCCGAACATGTTGCCGTGGTCGGTGACCGCGAGTGCAGGCATCTTCTGCTCAGCGGCGGCGGCCGTCAGTGGGGTCACTCGTGCCGCGCCGTCCAGCATCGAATACTCACTGTGAACGTGCAGATGCACGAACGAATCATCGCTGGCTGGCACAACATCTCCGACTGAGGGGCTTTGATGAAAAGCTTATGCCAGCGCCTTCGAGGAGGCTCACTCGGCACGCAGGATGTCGATGGCGTTCTGGAGATCGCGCGGATATTCGGTCGTGAAGACCACGGTCTCGCCGCTCCCGGGGTGCCGGAATCCGAGCTGGACCGCGTGCAGCCACTGCCGCTCGAGACCAAGCCTGGCCGAGATGGTCGGGTCGGCGCCGTACATCGCGTCACCGACACAAGGGTGCCGCTGTGCGGCCATGTGAACGCGGATCTGATGGGTCCGCCCCGTCTCGAGCTGAACCTGCAGGAGCGAGGCGCTGCGAAACGCCTCGAGCGTCTCGTAGTGGGTGACGGAGGGCTTGCCCCCTGCCACGACCCCGAACTTCCAGCTCGACCCCGGGTGCCGACCGATCGGCGCATCGATCGTCCCTGCGAGCGGGTCCGGGTGTCCCTGGACGACGGCATGATAGATCTTCTCGACCTCGTGGTCGTGAAATTGCCGCTTGAGCTCGGTGTACGCGCGCTCGCTCTTGGCGACGACCATGAGCCCACTGGTTCCAGCGTCGAGCCTGTGCACGATGCCCGCACGCTCGGCCGCGCCGGATGTCGACACCCGAAAGCCCGCGCCGGCCAGCGCACCGAGCACTGTCGGCCCGGTCCAGCCGATCGACGGGTGCGCCGCCATTCCGACAGGCTTGTCGATCACGATGATGTCGCCATCGTCGTGCACGACGGTGAAGTCCGGTACGAGCATGGGAATGATGGTCGGTGGCTGTTTTGGCTCCCAGGTCACCTCGAGCCAGCTGTCTGCGCGAAGCCGATCGGACTTGCCCAGCACGACCCCATCGGCGGTCACACCGCCGCTGGCGGCTACCTCGGCCGCGAAGGTGCGCGAAAAACCGAGGAGCTTGGCCAGGGCCGCATCGACACGCTCGCCACCGAGCCCTTCTGGAACGGGAAGGCTTCGGGAATCCACGCGGCTACCCGCGCCCCTGCGTCCCGTCTTCCGACGGCTCTACTTCGTCTCCGCGTGCGACGGGAACCATGTGCATGACCCTGCGCCCGTCGAGGTTGGTCCCGCGAAGCGTGAGGATGATGAACAGCCCCATACTCGCAACAATGAACGAGTCAGCAACGTTGAAGATCGCGGGGAACCCGTAGACCTGGATGAAATCCACGACGTGCCCGAGCCCGAAACTGGGCTCCCGGAACAGACGATCGGTGAGGTTGCCAACCGTGCCCCCGAGCAGCATCCCGAACAGCACAGCCCAGGAGAGGGCGCGGATTCGCCGGGCGAACACCAGGATGAACACCGTGACCGCCGCTGCCGCGATCGAGAAGATCCAGGTCGAGCCGCTCGCGAGCGAGAACGCGGCGCCGGAGTTCTTGACGAAGTGGAACTGGAGGAGCTGGCCGAGCACCTCGACCTGGCTGCCCTCGACCATGTTCTTGACGACCAGGAACTTGGCGAGCTGGTCGAAGCCGTACACCACCAGGGCGACGATGACGAGGACGACGAGCGCCCTCACGCTCACCTTCCTGGTGGGCTTGCGGGCGTCGCTCGCCCGCACATCCGAGGTCTGGATATCTGCGCTTGGGGCACTCACCGTTCTGGCGCCGGGCTTACGCTCCGGCTCGGTTGCCGCCAAAGTCAGTTGCCGCCAAAGCCCTGGTAGCTCGTGGGAGGAGTCGCGGTGGCTGCGTCGAAGCCCGCGGGTTCCTGACCCTCAGGCTGCTGGGCACCACCAACGGGGTTCGAGGAGTCGAGCTCGCGCAGCTGGCCCTCGATGTAGCTCTTGAGCTTCTGGCGGTACTCACGCTCGAAGTCGCGCAGCTGCTCAATGTTGCTCTCGAGCTGCGTGCGCTCCTGCTCGAGCTGGGCGCGCTCCTGGTCGAGTGCTGCGATCTGCGTGCGCTGGGTGGCTTCGGCTTCTCCGACGATCCGCGCCGCCGTTGCGTGGCCTTCCGCGATGAGTGCGTCGCGCTTCTCGATGCCCTCGCGAACGTGCTCCTCGTGCAGGCGACGTGCGAGCTGCAGAAGGTTGTTCGTGTTGTTGGGGTCGAGGCTCGGATCGGTGGCAGGAGCCGCGTAGCTGGGTGCGGGAACCACGGGGGCCGGAGCGGATACCGGAGCCGCGGCCTGCGGCTGGTCCCCGAACACGGGAGTCTGAGCGGGAGTCTGCGCTGGCGCCTGCGTCGCGCTGCGCTGTAGCTCGTTGATGCGAGACTCTCCGGCGATGAGTCGCTGGCGAAGCTCCTCGTTCTCCTGGTTGAGGCGCCGCAGTTCGACGACGACCTCGTCGAGGAAGTCATCGACCTCGTCCTGGTCGTAGCCCTCGCGGAACTTCGTCGGTTGGAACCGCTTGTTGACCACATCTTCAGGCGTCAAGGCCATGGGAATCACCTCAAAAAACATCTAGGAACGTCGCGAATGACGTTCATCCAACGCTAGCAAATAACACGACACCCGGCATGCGAATGTTGTCGCCAGCCGCGCCACCGTACAAGAGTACACAGACTCCCTGTTAGCGAAATGCCATTGCCAGGTACAGGAGCACGATCACCACGAGCATCACGGCGCTCCACGCGAAGTCGAGAGCGATACCACCGAGCCTCAGGGGTGGCAGCACACGCCGCACGAGCTTGATCGGCGGGTCGGTGATCGCGAAGACGAACTCGGCGAGCACCAGCCCGAATCCGCTCGGACGCCAGTAGCGGGCGAAGCCGCGCACGAGGTCCAGGATGAACCTCGCCCACATCGCGAGGAAGTACAGGAGCAGCAGGAAATAGAGGATCGTCGCGACAAGCGACACTGCGCTCACAGGAACGCTGTCTCAGGACGGGATGTTCTTCGCACGGGCCTCAGGCCTGCGCGAAGAACGACGCGTCGACGTCCGGTTCGACCTCTGCCTGGTCTCCGCTCACCGCGACGTGCGCGGGTGAGAGCAGGAACACCTTGCTCGTGACGCGCTCGATCTTCCCGTACAACCCCTGGGACAGCCCGCTGGCGAAGTCGATCAGGCGCCGCGCATCCGGCTCACTCATCTGGGAGAGGTTGATGATCACCGGGATGCCCTCGCGGAAGCTCTCAGCGATGACCTGGGCGTCCTTGTACTGGCGCGGGTGCACCGTGAGGATCTCGTTCATCTCGACCGGGGCGGCATTTCTCGTCGTGGTGGGGCGGCGCAGCGGCGTGACGGGCGCGCGAGTTGCCGAGGGCTGGGGTGTGGCCTGGTGAGCGACCGGAGCCGCCTGCACGGAGGGTGCGGCATCCTCGTAGTCGAGCTCCTCGTCCGCGAGGCCCAGATAGACCATTGTCTTGCGCAGCGGGTTAGCCATGTCTTTGCCTCCTGTGATGATGCTCTTGGTTCGAGATTAACCGGCAGGTGGGCGGTTTCCCGTGATTGCCGTGCCAATCCTGAGGTGTGTCGCGCCTTCCAGGACCGCCTCCGGGAAATCCGCCGACATGCCCGCGGAGATGAACTGTGCGGCAGGAGCAAGTGCGCGAATTCGATCTGACGCCGCCCGTACTCGTGCGAACGCCCTCCGCGGTTCCTCATCGATCGGAGCGACGGCCATCACGCCCTGGAGCTCGAGCCCTGGTGTACCAAGCACGAGCTCCACCATCCGTTCCAGGTCGGGTTCTGCGACGCCGCCGCGGTGCGGATCGTCGGTCAGGTTGAGCTGGACGAAGCACTCGAGCGTGCCGTCGTTCGAGGCGAGTGCCTCGACGAGCGACGGACGATCGATCGAGTGGATGACGCTGGCATACGCTCGCGCCTGGCGAGCCTTCTTGCTCTGCAGCTGTCCGACAAAGTGCCAGCGCAGATCGAGACCCGCGGTGGCTTGCGCCTTCTCCCGTGCCTCCTGATGGCGATTCTCACCGAAGTCCCGCACGCCGAGCGCGTGCAGCTGCCGCACCAGTTCGACCGGGTGAAACTTGGTCACGACGATCGTCGTGACCTCGGATGGGTCGCGGCCCGCCACGCGGCAGGCATCGGCAACTGAAGCGCGAACCGCGTCGAGTCGCGAGCCCAGAAGGGTCGCGGCATCGTCTTCGTTCGCCATCTTCTCGACCGGACGGGGCTACTTCAGGAAGTCCGGGACGTCCAGGTCGTCATCGTCATCGTCGAAGACGGGGTCGTTGTGCGGCGCGGGCAGCTCCGGCTCGCCCTGCCAGAGCGACGCCGTGCTGGCACCGGGCGCCGAGTCGTCGCCATCCCGATCGGTCACGTCGATCGCACGAGCGGACTCCGCATCATCGCCCGCCTCCACGAAGGTGGAGCGATGACCGATCTTCTTGATCGCCGGCTCTCCACCATCGAAGCCTGCGGCGATGACGGTCACGCGCACCTCGTCACCGAGGGTGTCATCGATGACCGCACCGAAGATGATGTTCGCCTCCGGGTGCACGGCTTCCTGCACGAGCCTGGCAGCATCGTTGATCTCGAAGATGCCGAGGTTCGACCCTCCCTGGATCGACAGGAGGACCCCGTGCGCGCCGTCGATGCTGGCCTCGAGCAACGGTGACGCGACCGCGAGCTCAGCAGCCTTGATCGCGCGGTCGGCGCCGCGAGACGACCCGATGCCCATGAGTGCTGAGCCCGCGCCCTGCATGACGGACTTCACGTCGGCGAAGTCGAGGTTGATGAGGCCGGGAGTGGTGATCAGGTCCGTGATCCCCTGCACACCGGCGAGCAGTACCTGGTCTGCGGTCGCGAAGGCCTCGAGGAAGCTGATGCCGCGATCACTGATCTCGAGCAGCCTGTCGTTGGGCACCACGATGAGGGTGTCGACTTCGCTCTTGAGCGCGGTCACACCGGTCTCGGCCTGGGCCGCGCGACGCTTGCCCTCGAAGCCGAATGGCCGAGTGACGACACCGATGGTCAGCGCGCCGATGGACTTGGCGATTCGCGCGACGACCGGGGCACCTCCCGTGCCGGTTCCGCCGCCCTCCCCCGCGGTGACGAAGACCATGTCGGCGCCGGCAAGCGCTTCCTCGATCTCTTCCGCGTGGTCCTCTGCTGCGCGCCTGCCGACCTCGGGATCCGCGCCCGCACCGAGTCCGCGGGTGATCTCGCGACCGACGTCGAGCTTGACGTCGGCGTCGCTCATGAGCAGGGCCTGGGCATCCGTGTTGATGGCGATGAACTCCACACCACGCAGCCCGAGCTCGATCATGCGATTGACGGCGTTGACGCCGCCCCCGCCAATGCCGACGACCTTGATCACGGCGAGGTAGTTCTGGTTTGATGTCACGTCCGGCCTCCGACGGGGAACATTAAACCTCTGCTAGAGGCTTAAAGTTATGCTCAGTATAGCTTTACAATCTCGAAGCTAAGCGCGCGGCCTCCACGGCGACAGCAAGGGGGCCAGCGTGTCGCAAACTGTCAGCCCACTGGCAGAGAAATATCTAGCCGATGCGAACGACTGCACTGTTCGGCGCAGAGACGTCGTACTCGACAACAGCGTTGGCATCCTGGTGCGATATCAGGTCAGCGAGAACCCTGGCCTTCACCGCGGATCGGTCGGCGCTGCCCCACACGACACGCTGCCCGACGCCGTCGAGTACGAGGGTCACGTCGTCCTTCGTGCGCGCGGTGACCGTGTCGACCTTCGACGACACGCTGGTCGGAAGCGCGAGCAACACCGATACCGCGGCCCTGAACGCCGTGCTCGCGGTGTTGGTCGAACCGGAGTCGATGAGCGGCAGCTTCGGTGGGCGCTCGGTCGCATGCGAGAGCGTCACCCCCGCGGCGTCCACCACCGTGAAGCCGCCCGCCGTGGCGATAACCCCGAGGGGCGTGCGCTCCACGATGTGGACGACAAGGGTGTTCGGTGGCACTGCCTCGGTCACGTAGCTTCGGATGAGCGGGAACTGCGCCAACTCCGCTTTGATCTTGCCGAAGTCGACGAGCGCGAGAGGCGTGCCGATCTGGTCCGCCAAGGCGGATCGGATCTCGGCGGCGCTCACGCTCGACGCACCTTCGATCCGAAGCGTCTTCAACGCGAGGAGCGGTGAGTAGACCGCGACGGTCACGAGTATGCAGAGAACGACCAGCGCACCGGTCGCGGTGAGCCAGCCCGCCCTGCGATGACGGCTGCGCCTCGTGAACCTGCGGACCTCACCGCGCTCGTAGCGACGACGAAGCCTGGCTGCCTTCCTGGCCTCGGAGCGCGCGGGTGCAGTCGGCCTGTGTTCGGAGGGCTCTGCGGGTCGCCACCGGGGCGCCCTGGCAGGTTTTGTCACGGATTTCGACGAGGGCTTCGGCGCGGGCTCTGCCGAGCGAACCCTCTCGGCGGCAGCCTTAGTGGCTCCGGCAGCGCGCCCCCGGCGCGGAGCACTCGGGCGGCCAGTGGTCGGGGTCGCCGACCTCTCCGGGTTGCGCGGTGGGTGCTGGTCGAATCCTTCCGGTCTCTTCATCGTGCGCCCACTTATCCCTCGACGCTGCCGCGAGTGCGCTGCAGTTCCTCGAGAAGCGCGGGGATGAGCCGATACACGTCTCCGCCTCCCATCGAGATCACGAAGTCACCCGGACGCGCCGCAGCCGCGGCGAGTTCAACCGCGCGCTGCCAGTCCTCGACGTACTCGACCCTGCCGCGATCCCGGAAGCGGGCCGCGATGAGCTCCCCCGTGACGCCCGGCTCTGGGTCCTCCCGCGCGCCATAGATCGGAACGATGATGGTGTGATCCGCGAGGCTCTCGAAGGTGTCTGCGAAGTCTGCGGCGAGCATCCTGGTCCTGCTGTAGAGATGCGGCTGGAAGATCGGGATGAGCCTTCCCTGCCCGACAACGTCGCGCGCGCCGGAGAGCGCAGCACGAATCTCGGTAGGGTGATGCGCGAAATCGTCGAAGACCTTCACCCCGCCGATGTCTCCACGCAATTCGAAGCGTCGCTCCGTCCCGTCGAACTGGGCAATGGCATCGATGGCGGCCTGCGGAGCGATCCCGAGGCCCATGAGCACGCCGAACGCGCCTGCGGCATTGAGCGCGTTGTGGAGACCGGCGACCCTGAGCGTCGCGCTGTAGTCCTCGCCCCGGTAGGCGAGAGAGAACGACACCGTCTGTGCTCCGCGCACGGAGTGCAGTCGCACATCCGCGGTGGCCGCCTGTCCAAAGGTCGTCACGCTCGTCGCGCGCAGCCTCGTCGTGATGTTCACGGACCTCGGGTCATCGCTGGAGATCACGACGCGTTCCTTCGCCTTTTCGGCAAACGTGATGAACGCGTCTTCGAAGGCGTCCTCTGAGCCGTAGTGGTCCAGGTGATCGGGATCGACATTGGTGATCAGCACGACGGCAGAGTCGTACAGCAGGAACGAGCCGTCCGACTCATCCGCTTCGACCACGAACAGGTCATCGGCCCCGGGGGCAGCGCTGACGCCGAGTGAGCGGATCACTCCCCCGTTGACGAAACTCGGATCGAGGCCCAGCGCCCGAAGCGCAGTCACGATCATCGCCGTCGACGTCGTCTTGCCATGGGCTCCCGCGACGGCAACGAGCCTGTGCCTGCCGGTGAGCCAGGCGAGAGCGCGTGCCCGATGCACGGCAGGGATGCCCGCGTTCCCGGCCGCGACATACTCCGGGTTGTCTTCGGCGATCGCGCCGGTCACGACAAGGGTGTCCGCGCCGGCGATGTTGGCTGCGTCATGCCCGATCGCGATCGTGGCGCCCCTGGCGCGCAGCGCCTGCACCGCAGATGTGTCTCGGATGTCCGATCCGGTCACGGTGAACCCGGCGGCCAGGAAGAGGTGGGCTATGCCGCTCATTCCCGCGCCACCAATGCCCACGAAGTGAACGGCACCGGGATTGTCCGGCATGAGCTGGGAGAAATCGGACTTGATCATCGGAGCTAATGTACCCGTCCGGCGAGGGCATCCCCGACGAGCGCAACAGTGCGGTCCGCGCCATCGAGAACGCCGATGGACCGAGCTCTTTCGGACATCCGGACCAGCCCATCGCGATCGTCCAGCAGCGGCATCAACTCAGCGCGTACCCACCGCGGGGCGAACTGCGCGTTCTCCACCAGTCGAGCCGCGCCGACGCGCACAGCTTCCGCGGCGTTGAGCCTCTGCTCGCCGTTGCCGAAGGCGAGCGGAACATAGACGGCGGGGATGCCAAGGGCGGTCAATTCGCTCACCGTGGCCGACCCTGCGCGGGAGAGCGCGAGGTCGGTGGCGGCGAGGGCGAGATCCATGCGGTCGCAATACGCCAGGACGTGGTACTGGGGCAGCTCCGGCACCTCCAGGTCGAACCGCTCCCCCGCGATGTGCAGGACCTGCCAGCCCGCGGCGACGACATCCGCCGCGACCTCGAGAACGGTTTCGTTCAGGTGCTTCGCGCCCTGCGAGCCGCCGGTGACCAGCAGCGTCGGCCTGGACTCGTCCAGGCCGAAGAACGCGACCGCCTCGGGCCTCGTACCCGCGCGGTCCAGCCGCTCGATCTCGCGACGCAGCGGCATCCCCACGAAGCGGGCGTGCCGAAGTGGAGTGCCTCGGAAGGCGACGCCGACAAAACGGCTGAGCCTGCTGCCGAGTCGATTGGCGATCCCGGGCTTGGCGTTGGCCTCGTGGATGACCAGCGGAATGTGTTCCCGCCTGGCAGCGACGTAGGCCGGTGCGGACACATACCCGCCGAAGCCCACGACGACATCGATATCACGCTCGCGGATGATAGCCCGGATGCGCGCGACGGATCGCAGAAACTCGCGAGGAAATCGCACCGCCGCACCGTTCGGGCGTCGTGGAAACGGCAGCTTCGGCACCACGACGAGCTCGTAGCCGCGCTGCGGGACGAGCCTGGACTCGAGCCCCTCGGTGGTGCCGAGGACGCTCACGACGGCATCGGGTTCGCGTTCCATGACCCGATCGGCGACCGCCAACAGGGGGTTCACGTGTCCGGCCGTACCCCCACCGGCGAGCAGGTATCGGGTCATCGTCGCTTGTCGATGGAGTCGGCGGGGTGCCGCGCGAAGGAGAGCACGATACCGATGGCGAACAGGGTTGTCACGAGGGCAGACCCGCCCGCCGAGATCAGGGGTAATGGCACCCCCAGGACCGGCAGGATGCCGAGCACCACCGCAATGTTGACGAACGCCTGCCCGATGATCCACACCATGACGGCGCTGATCGCAATCTTGGCGAAGGGGTCTGAGTTCGCCCGCATGATCCGCACGAAGGAGATCGCGATGACGATGAAGAGCAGGAGAACGACGATGGCGCCGAGGAGACCGAGTTCCTCGCCGATGATGGCGAAGATGAAGTCATTGTCCGCTTCGGGTAGCCACGACCACTTCGCCTTCGAGTTGCCGAGGCCCACGCCGAAGATCCCACCGGATGCCAGCGCCCACCACCCGTGCACGGTCTGCCAGCAGGTGGTGGAGTAGGTGTCGCTCGAGGCGCACCCGGTGAGGAAGGCGTGGATGCGATCCTGGCGAGAGTTCGTGCCGAATGCGAAGACCAGCACGCCCATGGCGGCGACCAGCATGGGGATGAGAAGGATGCGCAATCGCACGCCGGCAAAGAAGGCTGTGCCCGCCACGATCGCGCCGAGGATGATGGTCGTGCCGAGGTCACCGCCGATGAGCACCAGCAGCAGCGCTGTGCCGGCAACGGGCAGGAGCGGCATCGCGATCTCGCGCCAGTCGCCGAGGGCATGTTGTTTCTTTGACAGGATCAGCGCCAGCCACAGGACGAGTGCGACCTTCGCGACCTCGGACGGCTGGGCATTGAACCAGCCGATCGAGATCCAGTTCTTGTTTCCACCGCGCGAGACGCCGAGCGGGGTCGCGACGACGAGGAACTGCAGCGCGATGGCGATGATCATCGCCGTCCCGGCCCACCTCTTCCAGAAGGCCACCGGCACTCTCGACGCAATGAGCATGAGCGGAATCCCGAGCATCGCGAAGATGCCCTGGCGGATGAATCCGGTGAAGAAGTCGTCGTTCGCCTTGTAGGACTCCACGGACGAAGAGGACAGCACCATCACGAGCCCGAAGATGACGAGGAACAGAGTCGCTCCGAGAAGGAGGAAATAGTTGCCGGTCTCCGAGGCGAAGATATTCCTGACCGCGACGACGGCCGCGGCAGGACGAACGCGTTCTTCGCGCCGACCCTCGTTATCGGCCGAATCCCTGCGGGCGCGCGGTGGGCTTGTCGTCATCCGACTGATCTCCCAACAACTCGTGCACCGCAGCGGTGAACCGGTTTCCCCGATCGGCATAATTGCTGAACTGGTCCATTGATGCGGCCGCCGGGGCGAGTAGCACGACATCCCCACCCTGTGCGACCGCAGCCGACAACCTCACGGCCGCTGGCATTACCTCCTCAGTCTCGGTCGTAACGACCTCGAAGACCGGGAGTTCGGGCGCGTGTCGCGCGAAAGCTTCAAGCAGTGGTTGACGGTCCTCGCCGATGATGACGGCGGCGCGCAGTCGCCCCAGTTGTGCGGCGACGAGGCCGTCGACATCAACCCCCTTGAAGAGCCCTCCGACGATCCAGACGACGGGGTCGAACGAGGTCAATGCCGCGGTCGCCGCGTGTGGATTGGTGGCCTTCGAGTCATTGAACCAGCGAACGCCGTCCTTCGATCCGACGAGCTCCGTGCGGTGGTGATCGAGACGGAACTCGCCCAGCGCCTCACGGATGATCTCGGGCTCGACGCCGCAGGAGCGAGCGAGGGCGGATGCCGCGAGCACGTTCGCGACCATGTGCGGCGACCCGAGACCCGTGGCAGCGAGTTCCGCGACGGTCGTGAGCTCGAGCGCCGAGTGATGCCGGTCGTCGTGGAAGGCGCGGTCGACCAGGATGCCGTCGACGATGCCGAGATCGCTCAGGCCGGGAACGCCGCGCGTGAAGCCCACCGCCCGGCATCCGTCGATGACGTCGGCCTCCTCGACCATGTCGAGCGTCACCGCGTCTTCCTCGTTGAAGATGCAGGCCACACGAGTGGCGCGATACACGGTCGCCTTCGCGTCGCGGTAGGCCCGCGCGGAGCCGTGCCAGTCGAGGTGGTCATCCGCGATGTTCAGGCACACGCTCGAGTGCGGCGACAGGCTCTTCGCGTAGTGGAGCTGGAAACTCGACAGTTCGACGACGAGCAGGTCGAAGCCCGCTGGGTCGCGGATGGCATCGAGCACGGGCACGCCGACGTTGCCGCAGGCGACCACACGGTGGCCTGCAGCGGCCAGCATCGCCGTCGTGAGCTGCACGGTCGTGGTCTTGCCGTTGGTACCAGTGATAGCAATCCAGTCCGCCGGAGTGGCCACTTTGTCGCGCAGGCGCCACGCCAGCTCAACGTCGCCCCACACGGGAGTCCCTGCGCTCTCCGCCCAGGTGACGGCGGGATGAGTCGGCCGGAATCCGGGCGAGACCACGACGAGCTCCGGACGAAAGTCCGAAACGGCGTCTCGACCGGTATCGAGCAGGAGGGGAACGCCGATGACCTCGAGCACCTTCGCGGTTTTGTCATCCGCGGAGTCCGCAAACACCTGGCACTCAGCGCCCAACTCGGCGAGGGTGTCCGCGGCCGCGAAACCGGTGAGTCCGAGGCCGAGGATCGCGACCCGCAGGCCACGCCAATCGTCATGCCAGCTGTTCAGGCCATCGACGTCGATTGCTGTGCGCATCAGTGACGCAGGACCCATTCGATGTAGAAGATGCCGATGCCTGCCGCGACGAACAGGCCGGAGATGATCCAGAACCGCACGACGATCGTGACTTCGGCCCATCCCTTCATCTCAAAGTGGTGGTGCAGCGGGCTGGCGCGCCAGATGCGCTTGCCCTTTGTCGCCTTGAAGTAGATGCGCTGGATGATGACCTGGCCGGTGACCACGAGGAACAGCCCGCCGATGAGGATGAGCAGCAGCTCGGTGCGAGACAGGATGGCGAGTGCGGCGAGAGCACCACCGAGGCCGAACGATCCGGTGTCACCCATCATGATCTGGGCCGGAGAGGTGTTCCACCAGAGGAAGCCGATGACCGCACCGACGATCGCGGCGGCGATGACCGCGAGCTCAAGCGGGCGAGATACGTCGTAGCACTTCGCGACATCCGACTCCGGCAGGATCCCGAAACAGGACTGCTTGTTCTGCCAGAAGCAGATCACGACGTAGGAGCCGATCGCGAGGATCGACGAGCCCGCAGCCAGACCGTCGAGACCATCGGCGAGATTGACCGCGTTGGAGACCGAGGTCGTGATGAGCACGATCCAGGCAGTCAGGATCACGAAACCGAGACCGGCTCCAAAGACCGCGACCATGTTGAGTCCATCGATATCCCTCACGAAGGAGATGAACGAGGAGGCCGCCGTCATCCCGTGCGCGTCGCGATGCGTCAGCGCGAGTACCGCGAACACGATCGCAACGATGATGCATCCCAGGATCTTGTACGGGCCGGCGAGTCCGAGGCTGTTCCTCCGCCTGACCTTCAGGAAGTCGTCAATGAACCCGACGAAGCCGAGCCCGACCATCATGAGGATCACGAGCAGGGCGGATGCCGATGGCTGTTCCCGCGCCACGAGCTTGCCGAGGAAATAGCCGATGACGGAGGCAGAGATGAAGACGATCCCACCCATCGATGGCGTTCCACGCTTGAGGACATGAGCCGTCGGTGTGTCCGCGCGAATGAACTGGCCGAGATTGAGTCGCCGGAAGGCCTTGGCGAACAGTGGTGTCAACAAAAGAGTGAAAACCATGGAGGTTGCCGCAGCCACCAGCAACGCGATCACGAGTCGACGCCTCCCACACGGTCGCCGAGAAAGCGCAACCCCGCCGATTTCGACGATTTCACGAGCACCACGTCCCCCTCGCGCAGTTCGCCACGCAAGAGATCGTATGCCTCATCTGCGGTCGCAACGAGCACCGACTCCCCGTCCCACGAACCCTCGAGTCCCGCGGCATTGTGAATATGCCGCGCGCCGTGCCCGACGACGACGAGCTTCTGGATGTTGAGCCGCACGACCAGGCGTCCGATCCGATCGTGTTCTTCATCAGCCACGTCGCCGAGCTCGGCCATCTCCCCCAGCACGGCAACCGAACGCTGCGATGGGCCGACGAGCTGGGCGAGAGTCTTGAGTGCCGCGGCGGTCGAGTCGGGGCTTGCGTTGTACGCGTCGTTGACGACGGTTATCCCACCGCCGGGGTGCAGCACCTCCATGCGCCACCGCTCAGCGCGTGTCACGGACTCGATGGACTCGAGCGCCGCGTCGAGCGGAATCCCGAGCTCCCTGGTTGCGGCGATCGCGGCAAGCGCATTCATCACGTGGTGCTCGCCCAGGATCTTCAGCGTCACGGTGCGGCGCTCGCCGTCGCTGATCAGGGTGAAGGATGTCCCTGCCGCAGACGCCGCAAGATCATCGGCCCGCGGATCGGCGGGTTCGTCCAGCCCGAACCAGACCACCCGTGCCGCCGTGAGCGAGCGCATGGCGGCAACTCGGAAATCGTCCGCGTTGAGGATGGCGATGGCCGTATCCGGAAGCCCCGTCACGAGTTCTGCCTTGGCGGCCTGAGTCGCCTCCAGCGTGCGGAACACGCCGGCGTGCGCGAGGCCCACCTTGAGCACGATGGCGATGTCAGGCTTCGCCATCGCGGCGATGCGGCCCACTTCTCCCGGCCCACCAGCACCGGCCTCGACGACGAGAAAGCGCGTGTCGAAATCGATGCCGAGCATCGAGAGGGGCGCACCGACCTGGTTGTTGTATGAGCCCTGGGGTGCGACCGTTGGCCCGTGCTTCTCGAGCACGGCGCGCAGCAGGTTCTTCGTGGTCGTCTTGCCGTTCGATCCCGTGACGGCGATCACGCGCAGCGCGCCGCGCGCGTGGACTCTGGCAACCACGTCGGTGGCGAGTGCCCCCAGCGCGACCACGCCATCCGGCACGATGATCTGGGGCACGGCGAGCGGAAGCAACCGTTCGACAATGATGAGCGCGGCACCCGCCGTCACCGCTGCCTCGGCAAAGAGATGACCATCGGTGGTCTCGCCCCTGAGGGCGAAGAAGATCGAACCGGCGCCGACGAGCCGGGAATCCGTCTGCACGCTGCCGGACACGACCGTGTCAGCGGCGGTGTCGGAGTTTTCGAGCGTGCCGTCGACGGCGGCCGCGACGTCCGCGAGAGTGAGGGCTATCACCTAGACCCAGCCTGCTTCGCGCAGCGCGGCACGGGCTTCTGCCCGCGCCGAGTACGGCGTACGCACACCCTGGATGTCGCGGTAGTCCTGGTGGCCGGGCCCCGCCCAGAGGATCGAGTCGCCCTCTTTCGCAAGAGAGACCGCGTGACGGATGGCCGCCTCCGGCGGGCTGATCTCGTACAGGGTCGCCTGGTTCTCGGCCAGCGCCGCGCCCTCGACGAGGGTTGCCCTGATGGACGCGGGGTCTTCAAAGCGCGGGTGGTGGTCGGTGATGACGAGGATGTCCGAGCCCTCGGACGCGACCCTCGCCATGTCGTGGCGCTTGGTCGCATCCCGGTCACCGTCTGCGCCGAAGACCATGATCACCTTGCCCTCAGTGACCTTGCGCACCGCGGCGAGCGTGTTGAGGAAGGCATCGGGACTGTGGCCGAAGTCGACGTACACGGACGGACCACGATCTCCCGTGACAAGTTCCGTTCTGCCGGGCAGGTAGGCCTCGATCCCGTCGGAGATCGCCTGCCCGATGGCCTCGAGCTCGAACCCGGCCTCGACGAGCATGACGATGGCAAGTCCCGCATTGGAGGCCATGTGCCAGCCGATGAGCGGAACCCGGGTGACGAGCGAACGCCCCTCCGGGCCGGTGAGTCTGAATTCCGTGTATGCGGCCCGCTCATCGAGGATCTCGACGTTCCATTCGGCCTCGACGCCGGGCGTGGCGGAGATCGTCGTCACGGGAATGCGAGAGCCCTCGACCACGCGCTGGCCCCAGGGAGAGTCGAGCGAGACCACGCCGCGCTTGCCGTGGTCCGGGGTGAAGAAGACGAGCTTGGAGTGGAAGTACTCCTCCATGCCCGCGTAGTCGTCGAGGTGGTCGTGGCTGAGGTTGGTGAACGCCACGACATCGAAGGAGAGCCCGTCGACCCGGTGGCTGCTCAGTGCCTGTGCGCTCACTTCGACGGCGACGGCACGCACCTCGCTCTCGCGCATCCTGGCCAGCAGGGCGTGCAGCTCGCTCGCCTCGGGCGTGGTGAGCCTGCTCACGACGGTGAGTTCGCCGATGTGCCGCTCTGCCGTCGAGCTGAGGCCGGTTACGAGACCGAGCTGCTTGAGGATCGCCTCGAGCAGGTATGCGGTGGAGGTCTTGCCGTTGGTTCCCGTGACGCCGAGCAGCAGCGGAGGATGGTCGTTGGTCTGGTAGACCCAGGCCGAGACATCGCCCAGTGCCGCTCGCGGCGAATCGACGATCACGATCGGCAGGCCGGCGTCCACCGCAATGGCAGCGCCCTCCTGGTCCGTCAGGACCGCGACGGCACCGGCTTCCTTCGCTTCGGTGACGAAGTCTGCCCCGTGGGTGTGCGCACCTTTGATTCCAACGTACAGGTCGCCCGGCTGCACCTCGCTGCTGCGCAGCGTCACTCCCGTGAGCTCAACCCCATCGAGAGACCCGACGTGCTCGAGATCGAACTCGGCGACGAATGCGGATAACGGCCTCGCTACCGGATGCTCCGGCCTGAGAACCGGGGGGATCCGAGCGGTCAAGTCATCCTCTTTCTCACCAGGTGGCCGGCGGGCTCGTCGACGGAGTCGTCGACGGTGGGACGCGGTAGGTCTTGAGCACCTGCGTCATGATCTTATGGAACGTCGGCGCAGCGGCAGCCGATGACTTCATGATAGCTGGCTTGGTATAGGTCACGAGAACGACGTACTGCGGATCTTCTGCCGGCGCGATGCCCGCGAGGGAGACGATCCTGTCACTTCCGTACCCGCCCCCGTTGGGAAGTGCCACCTGCGCGGTACCGCTCTTGGCCGCGACGCGATAACCGGGGATGCGGAGCACCGGGCCCAGTTCGCCTCCCGTGACGACGCTCTCGAGCATGTTGACCACCGTCTTGGACGAGGCATCGGAGATCACCCTGACGCCGGTCGTAGGGGGCAGGTCGGTCACCGTGCCATCCGGCTCCGTGCACCCTTCGACGAGGGTAAGCGGAAGCCGCACTCCCCCGTTGGCGATCGCCTGGTACGCCCCCGCGAGCTGCAGGGCGGTGACCGCAACGCCCTGCCCGTAGAGCATGTCGTACCTTCTCTGGTTGTTCCAGTCCTTGAGCGGGGGAATGCCGCGGGCCTGCTCACCCTGGAACCCGACGGCCGTCTCCTGGCCCAGGCCGAACTTCTCCATGTAGTTGTAGCGCACCTTGGGCGGGACGTTGATGCCGAGCATCGAGATGCCGACGTTCGACGACTGCTGCAGAACACCGGTCAGGGTCAGGTGCTCCGTCGCGTGAAGGCCCGCGTCATAGATCGTGCTCCCGTCCGGCGTCTTCCACACCGCGGGAACCGTCACCTGGGATGTGGGAGTCGCTATCCCGGAGTCGATGAGCATGGACGCGCTGAGCGCCTTCATGGTCGACCCCGGCTCGTAGTACGCGCGGAATGCGAGGGATCCATAGTTCGCAACGGGCGTGGCACCGACGTCGTTGGGGTCCACGGACGGCCAGTCGGCGAGGGCCATGATGTGCGCATCGTTGACCCGCAGCACCACCGCGGTCGCGGACTTCGCACCGATGGCCGTTGCCTGCTCCGCAATGGCCTGCTGCACGAACCACTGCAGGTCACTGTCGATTGTGAGCTTGAGGGTGCCGCCGTCGACGGCCGCCTTCGAGGTGACCGTGCTGCCCGGAATCGGGACGCCGTCTGCCCCGCGCTCGTAGGTCGATGATCCGTTGGTGCTCGCCAGGCACTTGTTCTCGGTCTTCTCGAGCCCGACCTGCGGGCCATCCGTTCCGACGAAGCCGACGAGGTTGCCCGCGACCGCGCCGTCCGGATAGGTGCGTGCGGGGTGCTTCTGGTCCCAGATGCCGGGGATGGAGAGCTTGCGTACCGCGCGGAGCGTTGCCGTGTCGACGCCCTTCGCCACGTATGCGAAGTCGGACTTCGGGTCCTTGGTCAGGGCCTGATACACGGTGTTCTGGTCCTGCCCGGTGGCCTTGGCGAGCTCGCCCGCGGCCTCCAACACGGAGACCGCGACCTTCTTGCCCTTCACCGTGCGCTCGAATGCCCGCACGTTGCGAGGGGATGCGGTGATGTCGTATCGCATCACGCTCGCCGCGAGCACGGTGCCTTTGTCGTCGACGATGCTTCCGCGCGCGGCATAGTTCGTGACGGCGATCGCGCGTTTGTCGAACGAGTCCTTGTTGAGCTGGTCCGCCTGGACCACCTGGATGTCGACCAGCCTCACCACGAAGCCAGCGACGATGAGGAAGGTCAGCAGCATTGCGAGGGCGAGTCGCCGCCGGTTCGTTGCTGGTGCCTTCACTGTCTCATTCCTTCGTGAGCGGTTCTCCCACTGACGACTCAGTGGGTCACGGGAGACGGAAGTACCCCCGGGGTGGACGCTACAGAGCCACCGGTGGTTGTCGTGCCAGGCGCGCCCTGCACCGCACTACTCGCAGCATCGCCGTTCGTCGAGGTCGGGGTCATGGGCGGAAGCGCGGGGAGGAGGGAGTTGGCGATGAGCGCGCCACCGGTGCCGACGACCGCCGCATCCGATGCCTTCATCGCTGTCGGGGTACCGATGATCGCGCCATCCGAGAGCCGCAGGTACACCGCGGGTGCCGTGCTCATCACCATCCCGAGAGACTCAGCTCGCGCGGAGAGGTTCTGCGGGGACTTCAGCACGTCCAGCTGCTCGTTGTAGCCCTGAGCGTCTCGTGAGAGTTCCGTCTGCTTGGTCTGCAGCGCCGTGATCTGGTAGGCGCCGTCGGAGAGAAGGATGCTGAGCAGTAGCTGCGCCATGAGAATGACGAAGAGGCCCGCGACAGTCACGAGCGCATAGATGGCGCGGGGCCTGGCCTTGCGCTGGGACCTCGTGGAGACGATCTCGATGTGACGATGGGATGCGCTGGGACCGCGCGGGGATTCGACCGGGAGGGATACGGCGAGGTTCGTCATGCCGCTCTCCGCACGCGTTCTGCCGCACGCAGCCTGACCGGCGTCGCACGCGGGTTTCGTGCTTTCTCCTCATCGCTCGCGAGCTCCGCCCCGCGCACGAGCAGCCTGAGCTCCGGACGATGCTCCGGCAACTCCACGGGCAACCCCGCGGGTGCCGTCGAGGAGGATGCAGCGGCAAGCACACGCTTGACGATGCGATCCTCCAGTGATTGGTACGCAAGCACCACGATTCGTCCCCCTACTTCGAGTGCGTCCACCGCCTCGGGAATGGCACGTTCGAGCACGGCCAGCTCCTGGTTCACCTCGATGCGGAGAGCCTGAAACACTCGCTTGGCCGGATGCCCGCTGCGCTGGAGAGCAGCGGGCGTCGCGGCCACGATGATCTCTACAAGCTGCGCCGACGACGTCAGTGGTGTGGATTCGCGACTGTTCACGATCCGGCTGGCGTACCTCGGCGCGAGCTTCTCTTCGCCGTATTCGTAGAAGATCCGGCGAAGTTCTGACTCGCTGTATTCAGCGAGAACCCTCCCCGCAGTCAGGGCTGATGTCGCGTCCATCCGCATGTCGAGCGGAGCGTCGTGCGAATAGGAGAAGCCGCGATCGATCCGATCGAGCTGGAGCGACGAGACGCCCAGGTCAAACAGGATGCCAGACACCTCCGTGATCCCCAGGCCGTTCAGGGACTCCTCGAAGTGGTCGTACACGGTGTGCACGAGGTGGACGCGATCGCCATAGGGCGCGAGTCGTTCACGGGCTATGGCGATTGCGTCTGTGTCCCGATCCAGGCCGACGAGCACGAGCTCGGGGAAACGGGAGAGGAAGGCCTCGGCGTGCCCGCCCATGCCGAGGGTGGCATCCACGAGCACGGCTCCCGGGCGTTCGAGGGCGGGCGAGAGCAACTCGATCGTCCTCTCAAGCTTCACAGGGGTATGGATGTCGTTGGTGTTCATGGCAACCGGTACAGCCCCTGACCCCTGATCCCCATCCGTTCCGACCTGTCACCGGGGAAGTGTGGCAGGGCGACTGAGCGGCTGGGAGTCAGAAGCAAGGCGCTAGAAGAGTCCGGGGATCACCTCCTCCGCGGTGTCTGCGAAGCCGGCTTCCTGCTCGGCGTAGTACGCCTCCCAGGCCTTGGTGTCCCAGATCTCGGCGCGGTTTCCGACGCCGATCACGGTGAGTTCGCGCTCGAGGCCCGCGTAGTTGCGAAGCCCGACGGGAAGCGTGACCCGGTGCTGGGCATCCGGAACCTCGGCGTTCGCACCGGACAGGAAGAGCCGGAGAAAGTCGCGACCCTCTTTGCTCGTCACGGGTGCCTGGCGGATCTTCTCGTGCAGTTGCTCGAACTCGCGCGTGCTGTAGACGTACAGGCAGCGCTCCTGGCCGCGGGTGACGACGATGCCGGCTTCGAGTTCTGCCCAGAACTTCGCCGGGAGGATGATGCGGCCCTTGTCATCGAGCTTGGGGGCGTACGTGCCAAGAAACACTGCCGATCACCCCCAACTCTCCGGCCTGGATTCAGGTGTCCTCCACTTTACTCCACCCTCCACCACAACTCAACGATTTTGGCCCGAATTGGGGGTATTGCATTCACGAAGACCAATAAACATAGGAGTTTTACGAGTGGAGGGAATTCCCTGTAGCCACCATCTGGGCGCACAAAAAAAGACCGGCCGCGTGGCCGGTCTTGATCTGGTCCGGCGTCAGGCCGGGCGGGATGGGTGCGAGGGGGTTCTAGGAGTGGTCGTGGCCGTCCTGGCGTTTCTCCCAGCGGTCGTTCATCCGCTGCATGAAGTCGGGCTTCGGTGCCTTACCGGAGCCGGAAGCGCCACCGACAGTCGGCGAACCCTGGTTCGCCGCAGGGCCGAGCTTCGATCGCGGTGCGGAGATGGCCACGAGCACGCCGACGAACATCACGACGAAGCCGGCGATACCAACGATCGGAAGCCTGGTCATGACGCCCGTGACAATGGCGGCGATGCCAAGGATTCCCACGAGGATGCCGACAACGATGGTCGTGTAGTTGCGCTTGCCGCCGTGCGACGAGACGGTCGCGACGAAGTCGGCGTCGGTGTGATACAGGCTCCGCTCCATCTCTTCCAAGAGGCGCTGTTCCTGTTCAGACAACGGCATGATGGCTCCTCCCGGGTTTGAGACCGAAGAACGGTAACTCCCAATTGTATGCTCCCCCGCATGGCTAGGCTAGGTGCGTGGCTGAGAGTGCGCGGTTAGTTGACTTGGTACAGGCTGGTATCGACGACTTTCTCGACGGACGGGCCCCGGAACTTCAGGCGATCGCACCCGAGCTATCCACGTTCATCGACTACTCTCGCGAGCTTCTCCAGGGTGGCAAACGCTTCAGGGCACTGTTCTGCTACTGGGGATGGCAGGCGGTGCACGGCGGACGCGCCGAGTCCACCGCAAGCGACTTCGGCGCGGTCGTGAGCGCGGCGAGCGCCCTCGAGATCTTCCACGCCGCGGCGCTCGTGCACGACGACATCATGGACAACTCCGATACCAGGCGAGGGATGCCCTCGGCACACAAGCGCTTCGAGGGCCTGCACGCCGCGGGCGGCTGGGCGGGGTCGCACGAGAGCTTCGGTCGCTCTGGCGCTCTCCTCCTCGGCGACCTGCTCCTCGACTGGAGCGACGAGCTCTTCGACAACGGGCTCCGCCAGTTGTCCATCGCCGCCTCGGCAGCCGCGGCCAGACGCGAGTTCAACACGATGCGCACCGAGGTCACCCTCGGCCAGTACCTGGACATCGTGGAAGAACAGTCGTGGCACACCCACCCCGAGGCAGAACACCTCGATCGGGCTCATAAGGTCATCGTCTACAAGTCCGCCAAATACAGCGTCGAGGCACCACTCGTGATCGGCGCCAGTCTCGGCGGCGCGAGCGAGACCCAGCTCGACGCGCTGCGCGACTACGGCATTCCCCTCGGCACCGCCTACCAATTGCGCGATGATCTGCTTGGCGTGTTCGGCGACGCCGAGAAGACGGGAAAGCCCTCGGGCGACGACCTCCGGGAGGGCAAGCGCACCGTGCTCATTGCTCTGGCTCGAACCAAGCTGCCGGCCAACGCTCGCGCGCTCCTCGACGAGCTGCTCGGCGATCCGGAGCTCAGCAGCCAACAGGTCCGCGTGCTGCAGGCCTCGATCCGCGACAGCGGTGCGGTCGAACACGTCGAACGCATCATCGACCACAATGTGCGGCTCGCCATCGCGGCGATCGCGAATGCTCCCCTGAGCGCCTCGGCCCGCGACGAACTCGTCGCGCTGGCGGATCGGGTGATCCGGCGCGCCGCCTGAGCCCCTCCATAACGAGCCGACTCAGAAACCGAGCGCCTGAGCCACCCTGCGCACCTCGGCCTTGCGTCCCGCGCGGAGCGCGTCGATAGGCGCCGCGTCGAGGCTCTCCTCCGGGCTCAGCAGCCAGTGCATCGCCTGCTCATCGCTGAAGCCGCTGTCGGCGAGCACGATGAGCGTTCCCCGCAGTTCGGGAAGCGGCTGGCCGTCGCGCAGGAACAACTCCGGCACCTTCCAGACACCGTCGACCTTCGCGGCCAACAGGCTTCGATCCTCGATCAGCCTGCGCACCCGACTGACGCCGACCCCCAGGATCTCCACAAGGTCGGGGATGGTCAGCCAGCGCGTTTCAGGAACAGTACTCACACGGAAAGACTGCCAGAACACATCCGCAGCACAAAGGCGACACGTTGGTCTGTTTCGAGTATTAACTTAAGTAACACCAGTCACGATAATTGACACGCATATATATCTGTGTCAGCGTTGTGGAATTGCGGCAGTGTCGCATTCTCGGGGCCGAGAGCAAGACGGGGGCTACGCATGACCAATACAGCAGAGCACGGAGCGCGACACGTCGCGCCCAAAGATTCCGCATCCAAGGGAGCCGGGCGCATGGCCAAGGGCATGATGAACACCATTCCCCTCGTGCTTGTCGGGTCGATGGCGCTCAGTCTCAACCTCACCGGACCGATCCAGCCGACCAGCCCCAAGCGCGCGGACAAGCCGAAGACGACCCCGTCTGAGCTCGGCAAGACCATCCGTGACGCCTTCTCGCTCGCGAGCAGGACCACGACGACACCCGAGTCGGTCAGTGCACCGGAGACGAAGGTGGCGGCGCTTGTGGCTCCCGGCCTGTACCGCGTGGTCGCGGGCGACACCGTCAGCAGTATTGCGGGCAAGTACGGCCTGGCCACGGCCTCCGTTCTGGCCCTCAACGGCCTCGGCTGGAAGTCCGTGATCTTCCCGGGCCAGACCCTGAGGCTCACCAAGGATGGCTCGACGCCGACGCCCGCCCCGTCCCACTCCACCGGAAACCAGCGCTACACGATCGTCTCCGGGGACACCGTCGGCGGAATCGCTAAGAAGTTCGGCGTCTCGACGAAGTCCGTGCTGAGCGCGAACGGCCTCAGCCAGACGAGCATCATCTACCCGGGACAGACACTGTCCATCCCCGGCCTCGTCCCAGCGAGCTTCACCCCCGCGCCGGTCTCCTCGGTCGCGCCGATCGCACCACCCGCGGCCACGACGACACCGGTCACGAGCTCCTACACGATCATGCGCGGAGACACGCTCTCGGTCATCGCCACGAAATTCGGCGTGAGCATCCAGTCGATCCTCGACCGCAATGGCCTGAGCTGGTCCAGCATCATCTACGCCGGGCGCACCATCACCATCCCCGGCGCCACCGTGCTCACCACGGCAGCAGGGTCACCGACGGGCCTGACCGACGAGATGGCACGGAACGCCCGCACCATCGTCTCCGTGGGCAGGTCTCTCGGAGTGAGCGATTACGGACTCGTGATCGCCCTGGCGGCCGCAATGCAGGAGTCCGGGCTGCGCAATCTGGGCTACGGTGACCGCGATTCACAGGGACTCTTCCAGCAGCGTCCGAGCGCCGGCTGGGGCTCGCCTGCACAGATCACCGATCCGGCGTACTCGAGCAAGCTGTTCTTCGGTGGTCCGAGCAATCCGAACAAGGGCAATACCAAGGGTCTGCTGGAGATCCCCGGATGGCAGTCGATGACCGTCGCGCAGGCCGCGCAGGCCGTCCAGCGCTCCGCATATCCGGACGCGTACGCGAAATGGGAGGCCTCGGCCTGGGTCTGGCTGGACCTGCTCCGATAACAACCGCGCATCGCGTTGCCGCTTAGCGGTGTTTTAGCAGGCTTGCACAGTGTGCCAACTTTAGACTCGCAGGGTGAGCAGCAACAGCACTGATCCCCTGATCGGACGCCTGATCGACGGCCGATACCAGGTGCGCTCACGCATCGCGCGCGGCGGCATGGCCACGGTCTATCTCGCGACAGACCTGAGGCTCGAGCGGCGCGTCGCGATCAAGGTCATGCACGGCCACCTCGCCGACGACAAGGAATACAAGGCCAGGTTCATTCAGGAGGCCCGGTCTGCCGCACGGCTCGCGCATCCGAACGTCGTCAACGTCTATGACCAGGGCCAGGATGACGACACGGCCTATCTCGTCATGGAATACCTGCCCGGGATCACCCTGCGCGAACTGTTGCAGGAGCACCGCGTGCTCACGACAACGCAGGCGCTGGACATCATGGAGGCGATCCTCGCCGGGCTCGCGGCAGCCCACAAGAACGGCATAGTGCACCGCGACCTCAAACCGGAGAACGTACTGCTGGCCGACGACGGGCGCATCAAGATCGGAGACTTCGGCCTGGCACGTGCGGCGACGGCCAACACGGCCACGGGCAATGCTTTGCTCGGCACGATCGCCTACCTCTCCCCCGAACTCGTCACCCGCGGCGTCGCAGACACTCGCAGCGACATCTATGCGGTCGGCATCATGCTC
Source organism: Parafrigoribacterium humi (assembly GCF_040227205.1). NCBI lineage: Bacteria > Bacillati > Actinomycetota > Actinomycetes > Micrococcales > Microbacteriaceae > Parafrigoribacterium > Parafrigoribacterium humi. The sequence continues at coordinate 67,052 of NZ_JBELOA010000010.1, forward strand.
TACGAGATGCTCGCGGGAGAACAGCCGTTCAAGGGTGAGCAGGCCTTTCAGATCGCGCAGCAGCACGCCAACGACACCGTGCCCACCCCGAGCAGCAAGAACCCTCGCGTACCGGTTGAGCTCGACGAGCTCGTGCTCTGGGCCACAGCCAGGGACCCGGACCAGCGCCCCCACGACGCGCGCGTCTTTCTCGACCAGGTGCTTGAGACCCGGGCAATCGTGCAGTCGGATGACTCGGGTGCCACGACGACCCAACGCACGATGGTGCTTCCCTCGGCGCCCGCCACATCCACCACGGATGCGGAGACGCAGGTGCTGCAGCCACGCTCGCGGCACCGCACCGGGCCTGTTGTCGCGGACAGCACCACCGCCCTGGCGACCAAGTCGGAGCGTCGCAAGGCCAAGGGGTTCTGGATCTTCGGCCTCGTCGTCCTGCTGGCCGCCCTCGCGGGAGGCACCGGCTGGTATTTCGGGGCGGGCCCGGGCGGCCACGTCACAATCCCTGAGCTCAGCGGAAAGTCGCCGACCGTCGCGACGGCGGCGCTGCGCGACCTCGGCCTCACGGTCAACCCGAAGAACGGGTCAATCGATTCACCCACCGTTCCCGTGGGCGACGTCGTTGCGACGACACCGAAGGAGGGCTCGTCCGTCGCGAAGGACAGCACGGTGACCCTCCTGGTCTCCACCGGTCCCAAACTCCTCGCCTATGCGAATGTCGTCGGTCTGCCGGAGCACGATGCGATCCAGAAGATCGGCGACGAGGGCTTCACCTACTCGAAGAAGGGCTCGACCCAGCAGTTCGACGACAAGATCGCCCGCGGCATCGTGATCGCGGCGCTTGGTGCGGACGGGAAGAGTCTCGCAGACGCAACACAGTACGGCGACAAGCAGCCGATCTCGCTCGTCGTGAGCGCGGGCCCGCTGCCCGATGTCGCGGGCAAGAGCTTCGACGACGCCGCGGCCATTCTGAAGGGCGTTGAGCTCAAGGCCCAGCCCGGGAAACAGAGCTACAGCGACACCATTCCGAAGGACATGGTGATCGCGATCGAGGCGCCGACAGACAGCAACGGCAACCCCGCAGCCATTCACCCCGGTGACACCGTGAACCTCACAATTTCCCGAGGCAAGGAACAGGTCGAAGTCCCCGATGTCACCAACATGACCTGGGACGAAGCGAAGCCCATCCTGACCGGGGCAGGATTCACCGTAAAGGTTCCGAAACAGGTCGACGAGAATCCCAAGTTCTGCACCGTCACCAAAACCGACCCGGCCCCGGGAACGACAGTCGACAAGGGGTCGCAGGTCAAGGCGACGGCAAAATGCACCTTGATCTTCTTCGGCAACTGAGCCTTAGCGCGCCCCGAGCTCCTCAGCGACGAGGAACGCCAGCTCCAGTGACTGCATGTGGTTCAGGCGCGGGTCGCACAGCGACTCGTAGTGAGTCGCCAGCGTCGCCTCGTCGATCTGCTCCGATCCACCCAAGCACTCCGTGACGTCGTCACCGGTGAGCTCGATGTGGATGCCGCCCGGGTACGTTCCGGCAGCGCGGTGCGCCTCGAAGAAGCCCTTGACCTCGTCGACCACGTCGTCGAAGCGACGCGTCTTGTAGCCAGTGGGAGTGGTGAGTCCGTTGCCGTGCATCGGGTCGGAGACCCACAGCGGTGTCGCGTCGGTCTCTTTGATCGCCTCGAGCAGTGGCGGCAGGGCATCCCGGATCTTGCCCGCACCCATGCGGGTGATGAAGGTAAGTCGCCCCGGCTCACGGTTCGGATCGAGCTTCTCGATGAGTTCCCGCATGACCGCGGGCGTCGTGGTCGGACCGAGCTTGACGCCGATCGGATTGCGCACCCGCGAGAAGTAATCGATGTGAGCACCATCGAGGTCGCGCGTGCGCTCCCCCACCCAGAGGAAGTGCGCAGAGGTGTTGTATGGCGTACCGGTGCGAGAGTCGATGCGCGTCATCGGTCGCTCGTAGTCCATGAGCAGGCCCTCGTGACCGGTGTAGAACTCGACGCGCTTGAGCTCGTCGAAGTCGGCACCAGCGGCCTCCATGAACTTGACGGCCTTGTCGATGTGCCTGGCCATCTGCTCGTACCTGACGTTCGCCGGGTTGCGGGCGAAGCCCTGGTTCCAGCTGTGCACCTCGCGCAGGTCGGCAAAGCCGCCCTGGGTGAAGGCACGCACGAGGTTCAGCGTGGACGCGGCCGTGTGGTACCCCTGCACGAGCCTGCGCGGATCGGCCTGGCGCGACTCCGGCGTGAAGTCGTAGCCGTTGACGATGTCGCCGCGGTACGCCGGCAGCGTGACGCCGTCGCGGGTCTCGTTGTCGCTCGAGCGCGGCTTGGCGAACTGGCCGGCCATCCGCCCCATCTTGATGACGGGCATGGACGCGCCGTAGGTGAGCACGACCGCCATCTGCAGCACGGTCTTGACCCTGTTGCGAATCTGGTCTGCCTTTGCCCCGGCGAAGGTCTCGGCGCAGTCGCCACCCTGTAGGAGGAAGGCGTGTCCGCTCGCGGCCATGGCGAGGCGATCGCGCAGGAGGTCCACCTCACCGGCGAAGACCAGCGGAGGCATGTTCGCGATCTCAGCGGATGCCGCGTGCACGGCCTCGACGTCTGGCCAGTTCGGCTGCTGCTTGATGGGAAGCGTCCGCCAATAGTCGAGCCCGGCGATCACTGCGGGATCGGCAAGCACAACTGCATCTTCGGACGGATTTACCACGGACATTCCTCATTAGCGGTGAAACGGGTCGAAACCCGCTGGCCGAGAATGCGGCCATTACTACCTTATTGGGCGGCGGGAGCCCCCGTTGACCCCGGTCGATTCACGCGGCGGCGGTGACTACCGGCTGAGCGAGCTGACCTTCTCCTTGACCGAACTCGCGTAGACATCCACGTATTCCTGCTTGCTGAGCCTGCCCAGTTCGTACATGATCTCGTCGGTGATGGAGCGCAGCACGAACCTGTCACCCTCCATGCCCTGGAAGCGGCTGAAGTCGAGGGGCTCGCCCACGACGATGCCGATCCGGCCCACCTTGGGGATCCGACGTCCGACCGGCATGATCTTCTCTGTGTCGATCATCGCGACGGGCACGACCGGCACGTTGCCCTCGAGGATCATGCGAGCGACGCCCGTTCTGCCGCGATAGAGCTTGCCGTCCGGGCTGCGCGTTCCCTCGGGGTAGATGCCGAGCACCTCGCCGCGCGCCAGCACGCCGAGCCCGGTCTGCAGTGAGGCCTCGGAGGCCTTGCCGCCAGAGCGGTCGATGGGGATCATTCCCGCCGCCTTCAGGAAGGTCTTGATCGCCCAGCCCCTGAAACCCCGCGCGGTGTAATAGTCGCTCTTGGCGAGGAAGCTGATCTGCCGGTCCATCATGAGCGGCAGGAACACGGAGTCGATGAACGAGAGGTGATTGCTCGCCATGATGACCCCGCCCTCGCGCGGGATGTTGGCGTGCCCGGTGATCCACGGCCGAAAAACGGTGCGCAGAAGTGGCCCAGCGATCAGGTTCTTCATGAACCAGTAGAACATCGTGACCCGCCTTACGAAACGTCTTGTCAGCTTAGTGTGCCGGGGATTCAAGGTGGAGGCGGGCAAGATCGGCGGCACCGACCACCCCGGCATTGTTGACGAGCGTGGCGATAGAGAATGTGGGCTCCGGGTGGAAACCACGGGCGGGAAGGTTGCCCCGGTAGGCCTCCCTGATCGGTTCGAGCAGGAGCTCCCCCGCGAGCGCGACTCCGCCACCGATGACGAAGAGCTGCGGATCGAGCACGGCGCTGAGCGATGCGCAGGCCTGGCCGATCCAGTTGCCGAGTTCGCGCAGGGCCTGGAGCGCTCCGGGATCCCCGGCGTTGATGAGCCCGGAGAGGTCGTCGCCCGTGAGCGTGCCCTTCTGCTCCCGAACCGTTGCGATACCGAGGCCGATGCCGCGAACATCGGCGATCGCGTTGGCCATGCGCAGCAGCGCGCGGCCGGAGCCGTACTGCTCGATGCAGCCCTTCGCGCCGCAGCCGCAGGGCAGACCGTCGGGGACGACACGCATGTGCCCGAGCTCGGCGCCGGCACCGAAGCCACCACGGAACAGCCTGCCGCCCGTGACGATCGCGCCTCCGACTCCGGTGCCGATGGTGAGCATGGTCATGTCGTCGACGCCGCGCCCTGCGCCGAAACGGAACTCGGCCCATCCGGCGGCGTTCGCGTCGTTGTCGATCGTGATCTCGAGGTCGAGGCGGGAGGTGAGGCGCTCCCTGAGCGGCTCCTGTCGCCAGCTGATGTTCGGCGTGTAATAGACGACCGACTGGCTGACATCGATGAAGCCCGGGGCAGCCACGCCGGCGGCGCGCACCTCGCGACCCTCTGCGAGCGACTCGATCATCTCGACGACGGCATCGACGATGCTCTCGGAGCCGTCGCTCGGCGTCGCGATGCGCTTCTCCGTGACGATCTCGCCGTTCTCGCTCACCACCGCGCCGGCGATCTTGGTTCCGCCGATGTCGATACCTATGGAATGCACGGCTGACGAACCTCACTCTTGCTCGGGGATTGTCCTGACCTGGTCGAATCTCGGTCACGGATGCGCACCCACGAGTTTAGAGACCACTGGCCGCCGTGGCCATTCGCCGCCCGCGCCGCACCCCGCTCCCGCCCAGCAAGTGCGGATAGAGTGGGAGAAATAGACGCCTCGGTGCCAAAGGAGTTGCCGTGAAACAGTACGACTCGCCTACCCTCGTTCCCGCAGATCCTAATGCCAACGCAACGGACCTCCTGATTGGCCGCGTGGCCAAAACCCCCACTCGGGCGCTGTTCGCCGTGCCCACGGATGACGGTGGATGGAAGGATGTGACCTCGGAGGAGTTCCTCCGCCAGGTCGTCGCCCTCGCCAAGGGATTCATCGCCTCAGGCATCGAGCCGGGCGACAAGATCGGCATCATGTGCAAGACCCGCTACGAGTGGACGCTCATCGACTTCGCGACCTGGTTCGCCGGAGCCGTGCTGGTTCCCGTCTACGAGACCTCCGCGCCGACCCAGGTGCAATGGAACCTGAGCGACTCCGGCGCCATTGCCATGATCACCGAGACCGCGGAGCACTTCTCCCGCTTCGACGAGGTGCGCGCGGACCTGCCGCTCGTGCGCTCGTCGTGGCAGGTCGACCTCGGCGACCTCGACAAGCTCGTCGCCGCGGGCGTCGGCATCGATGACGCCGAGGTCGAGCGCCGCAGGAATCTGGCCAGGGGAAGCGACCTCGCGACCCTGATCTACACCTCGGGCACGATGGGCCGGCCGAAGGGATGCGTCCTCACCCACTCCAACTTCGTCGAACTGGCGCGTAACGCCCGGGCCGCGATCCCGGAGGTCGTGAACGAGAACTCCAGCACGCTGTTGTTCATCACCACCGCGCACATCTTCGCCCGCTTCATCTCCGTGCTCGCGGTCGAGGGCGGGGTCAAGGTCGGCCACCAGCCCGACACGAAGCTGCTGCTTCCCTCGATGGCCTCGTTCAAGCCGACCTTCCTGCTCGCGGTGCCTCGCGTGTTCGAGAAGGTGTACAACTCCTCGGAGCAGAAGGCCGAGAGCGGGGGCAAGGGCAAGATCTTCCGCAGGGCCGCCGCCGTGGCGATTGCACACTCCAAGGCGCTCGACGCCGGCACAGTGCCGCTCGGACTCAAGCTGCAGTTCGCGCTCTTCGACCGTCTCGTGCTCAGCAAGATCAGGACGGCGCTCGGCGGACGCGTGGAGTACGCGGTCTCCGGATCCGCGCCGCTCGGCCTCTTCCTCGGCCACTTCTATCGCAGCCTCGGGCTCACGATCCTCGAGGGCTACGGACTGACCGAGACCACAGCGCCGGTGACGGTGAACCGCCCGTCGAACTTCAAGATCGGCAAGGTCGGGCCGCCGCTGCCCGGCGTCTCGGTGCGCGTGGCAGAGGACGGAGAACTCCAGGTCAAGGGCATCTGCGTCTTCGAGGGCTACTGGAAGAACGAGGCCGCGACGGCCGAAGCCTTCATCGATGGATGGTTCAGAACCGGTGACATCGGCGAGATCGATGACGACGGCCAGGTCTCGATCACGGGCCGCAAGAAGGAGATCATCGTCACCGCGGGCGGCAAGAACGTCTCCCCCGCCGCCCTCGAGGATCCGATCAGGGCGAACAGCGTCATCGGGCAGGTCATCGTTGTCGGGGAGCAGAGGCCGTTCATCGGGGCCCTCATCACCCTGGACCCGGAGATGCTGCCGGTCTGGCTCAACAACAACGGCGAGGATCCGGGCCTGAGCCTCGAGGAGGCCCGCAGCAACCAGCGGGTGATCGCCGAGGTGCAGCGCGCCGTCGATGCGGCGAACGCAACGGTGTCACGCGCCGAGTCGATCCGCAAGTTCGTGATCCTGCCGATCGAGCTGACCGAGGCGAGTGGGCACCTCACGCCCAAGCTCAGCATCAAGCGCAGCGTCATCCTGTCGGATTTCTCCGAGGTGATCGACGAGATGTACGACACCGCACCGGCCACCCAGGGACACTCACTACTGCACTAGAACGCCCACGAGGCCGTGACGCCCGTGACGCGCTGAACCCGGAATTCAGAACCAGGGTGCGTCGCGGATCTGGCGCATGGCCTCGCGCCTGGTGTCCTTTTCGAGGCCCTCGATGTAGAGCCTGCCATCGAGATGGTCGGTCTCGTGCTGAAGCGCCTGCGCCATGAGCCCTGTGCCGCTGAGCTCGACCGGCTTGCCGTCGAGATCCGTTCCCGTCACCCTGGCGAAGGGGTAACGGAGTCGCTCGAAATAGAAGCCGGGCACGGAGAGACAGCCCTCGTCCATGAGCTCAGGCTCGCCGGAGACCTCGACCAGAACCGGGTTGATGACATAGCCGATCTCGCCATCGACGTTGTAGCTGAACGCTCGCTGGTTGACGCCGATCTGCGGTGCGGCGACGCCCGCCCGCCCCGGCAGTTTCACCGTGTCGAGAAGATCTTCGATGAGGCCGCTCACGTCGGTGCCCTCGGCTATCGGGTCAGACACTGTCTTCAGTACGGGGTCGCCGAAGATCCGGATCTGTCGTTCGGTCATTCGGGGCGATGCCTGTCTGTTCAGGCGCCGCGACGGACGGGCAGGCCGTCCATCACGAGCGCTGCGAGTTCACGGGCCGCGCTCTTGGTCAGCGGCTTGAGGTCCTTGTAGTTGATCGCCGATCCTGCGGCCAGCTGCGGGTCGTACGGGATGCGGACGATCTCGCGGACGCGCGACTTGAAGTGCGCCTCGATCTCCTCGAGCTTGACCAGGTTGGTGCCCTGGGTCGCGGTGTTCAGGGCGACGACGGCATTGCGCACGAGGGCGCCATAGCCGTTCGCCTCGAGCCAGGTGAGCGTCTCGGATGCGAGGCGCGCCTCGTCGACACTTCCACCCGAGACGATGACCACGGAGTCCGCACGCTGCAGGGTGGCCCGCATGACCGAGTGGACGATACCGGTGCCGCAGTCCGTGAGTGCGAGTGAATAGAAACGGCCACAGAGGTCGGCAACGACGTTGTAGTCGTTCTCGTCGAACGCTTCGGACAGCAGTGGATCGGTGTCTGAGGCCAGGATATCGAGACGCGTCTCGTCCCTGGAGACCATGGCGGTGAAGTCGCTGAAGCTCGAGATCGACGCCGCCATCGTGACGAGGTCGCGCACGGTGGACCTGGTCTGTTTGTTGACGCGCTCGGCGAGCGTTCCCCTGTCGGGGTTTGCGTCTATCGCGATCACGCGGTCCTCGCGGACATCCGCCAGCGCCATACCGAGCAGAGCCGTCACTGTGGTCTTGCCGACCCCGCCCTTGCGGGTGAGCACGGGGATGAAACGCGTTCCGCCCTCGAACTGCCTGTCGATCCGCTGATCCACCGCCTTGCGAGCGCGCACGGCCGGGGAATCACCGAGGTTCACCAGGTGAAGGGTCGTCGCGTAGACGAACGAGTTCCACCCACCCTCCGGCTTCGCACGCTTCTTGCCCTTCGCGTCGATCAGACGATCGGCCGTGAGCATGGCCGCGGACTCCGGCGAGGACGAGACCTCACCGCGCAGTCGATCGCGGCGGCTGTGGGTCGAATCCTGTGCGCCGGGCAGTGGAACTGCCGGCCCGGCCTCCACGGCCTCGACCGTTCCTTCGAGCACGGCCTCCGGGACGACCGGGACAGACGTGGTGATTGGGGCACCCCCGCCGATCACGCCGCCGGGGTTGACCGGCACCTCGACGATCGACACCGCGAGCTCGTCTTCCGGAGTATGGCGCACGGGGGCAGGAAGGCTCACATCGATGGTGAGACTCTCGGGCAGTTTCGCGGCCACGTCCGCTTCAGCGGTATCCATTGCGTCGATCTCGTCCCCCATGTGCCCCTCGAGAAGCTCCTCTCGGTCACCCGTCTTTTTGCGCTTGGTAGCAACCAAAAGAACACCTCTCCCTAACGTAACAACCCTCTAGTTTACCCCGAGAGTCAGCCCGGCTCCGTTATCAGAGTCTGTCAGATCACGCCCTCCGGCGCTCAGCTGGGATCGATTTCCACGAGCAGATCGCCCGCGTCCACCTGCTGCGTGCGGAGAATCGCGAGTCTGCGCACGGTACCGGAGACGGACGCGGTGATGGCCGCTTCCATCTTCATCGCCTCGATGGATGCGACGCTCTGTCCGGCCTCGACGCGCGCGCCCTGCTCGACCTGCAGCGTGACAACGCCGGAGAACGGCGCGGCGACGTGCCCTGGCTTCGACGGGTCCGCGCGTTCGGCCGACGCCGTCTCGACGGCGATGCCCCGATCACGCACATACACCGGCCGCAGTTGCCCGTTCAGGGTTGCCATGACCGTGCGCATGCCCTTGTCATCGGCCTCGCCGATGGCCTGGAGTCCGTAGTAGAGCCGCACGCCGGTGTCGATCTCGACGACGTGCTCCGAGCCTTGCTTGAGCCCGTAGAGGTAGTCCACGGTGTCGACAACGGACAGGTCGCCGTACTGCTCGCGAACGCCCTGGTAGATCTTCGTCGGACCGGCGAACAACAGCCGGTTGAGTGCGGAGCGGCGGGAGACGGTGTCGCCGTCGAGGTCGTCGCGATCCTCGTCGCTGATCGGCGTCGTGCCGATCTTGACGGAGCGCCCGGCCAGAACGCGGCTGTGGAACGGCTCCGGCCATCCCCCCGGAGGGTCACCGAGCTCGCCTGCCATGAAGCCGATCACGGAGTCGGGGATGTCGTACTTCTCCGGGTGCTCCTCGAAGTCGGCAGGATCGGCATCGACCGCGGCAAGCGAGAGTGCGAGATCTCCCACGACCTTCGACGACGGCGTCACCTTCGGCGGGTTCCCCAGAATGCGACTCGCGGCGGCATACAGGTTCTCGATCTTCTCGAACTGGTCGGCCAGGCCGAGCGCGATGGCCTGCTGGCGGAGGTTCGAGAGCTGACCGCCCGGGATCTCGTGCTTGTAGACGCGCCCCGTCGGCCCGGGAAGTCCCGACTCGAACGGCTTGTAGGCGTGGCGAACGGCCTCCCAGTACGGCTCGAGGTCCGACACGGCGGACAGCGAGAGTCCCGTGTCGCGATCGGTGTGTGCGAGGGCGGCGACGAGGGCGGATGCGGAGGGCTGGCTCGTCGTGCCGGCCATCGGAGCACTCGCGACATCCACGGCATCCACACCGGCGCCGCTGGCCGCGAGCAGTGTTGCGAGCTGCCCTCCCGCGGTGTCGTGGGTGTGCAGGTGCAGCGGGAGATCGAAACGCTCGCGCAGAGCGGAGACGAGCTTTTCAGCCGCCCCCGCGCGCAGGACGCCCGCCATGTCCTTGATCGCAAGAACGTGCGCCCCGGCATCGACGATCTGCTCGGCAAGTCTCAGGTAGTAGTCGAGGGTGTAGAGCTTTTCATCGGGATCGAGCAAATCGCCGGTGTAGCACAGGGCGACCTCGGCGACGGCGCGTCCGGTCTCGAGCACGGAGTCGATCGCCGGCCGCATCTGAGACACGTCGTTGAGGGCGTCGAAGATGCGGAAGATGTCGACGCCGGTGTCTGCTGCCTCACGCACGAAGGCATCCGTGACCTCGGTCGGGTACGGCGTGTAGCCGACCGTGTTTCGACCGCGCAGCAGCATCTGGATCGCGATGTTCGGCATCGCCTCACGCAGCGCGGCCAGCCTCTCCCACGGGTCTTCACCGAGGAAACGCAGCGCGACGTCGTAGGTCGCACCACCCCACGCCTCGACCGAGAGCAGCTCCGGGGTGAGCCTCGCAACATACGGCGCGACCTGGAGCAGGTCCTTGGTGCGAACGCGGGTGGCCAGGAGCGACTGGTGCGCGTCCCGGAAGGTCGTCTCGGTGACGGCGAGTGCCTTCTGCGCGCGCAGCGCTGAAGCGAAGCCGACCGGGCCGAGCTCGAGCAGCCGCTGGCGCGAACCATTCGGTGCCGGGGTGTGCAGGTCGAGCTTCGGAAGCTTGAGCGCGGGACTGATGATGCCCACGCCCTCGCCGTTCGGGTGGTTGACCGTGACGTCAGCGAGCCAGTTGAGGATCTTGGTTCCGCGGTCCTTCGACGGGTTGCTGTGCACGAGGTCAGGACGCTCCTCGATGAACGAGGTGCTCAGATCGCCCGCGACGAACGAGGGGTCGTCGAGCAGTGCCTGCAGGAAAGGGATGTTCGTGGAGACACCGCGGATGCGGAACTCGGCGAGTCCGCGCTTGGCCCGCGCGACCGCGGCGGGAAAATCCCGGCCGCGGCAGGTCATCTTCACGAGCATGGAATCGAAGTGCGGGCTGACCTGGGTTCCCGCAGCGACGGTTCCACCGTCGAGGCGGATGCCGCCGCCGCCTGGCGAGCGATAGGTGGTGATCTTGCCGGTGTCCGGCCGGAACCCCGCGGCCGGGTCTTCGGTCGTGATACGGCACTGCAGCGCGGCACCGCGGCGCACGATGTTGTCCTGGTGCAGCCCGAGCTCATCGAGACTCTGGCCGAAGGCGATGCGCATCTGCGCCTGCACGAGGTCGACATCCGTGATCTCTTCCGTGACCGTGTGCTCGACCTGGATACGCGGGTTCATCTCGATGAAGACGTGCTGGCCCTTGCGCTCCCCCGCCGTGTCGAGCAGGAACTCGACCGTGCCCGCGTTGACGTAACCGATCGACTTCGCGAAGGCGATCGCGTCGCGATACATGGCCTGCCTGATCGAGTCATCGAGGTTGGGAGCGGGAGCGATCTCGACCACCTTCTGGTGACGACGCTGCACCGAGCAGTCACGCTCGAACAGGTGCACGGTCTCGCCGGTCGCATCCGCGAGGATCTGTACCTCGATGTGGCGCGGGCGCACGACGGCCTGCTCGAGAAACATCGTCGGATCGCCGAAGGCGCTGTCCGCTTCGCGCATGGCCTCTTCGAGCGCGGGGCGCAGCTCGTCCATGCTGTCGACCCGTCGCATCCCCCGGCCGCCACCGCCCGCGACCGCCTTGGCGAAGATCGGGAAGCCGATCTCCTCGGCGCCCGCGAGAAGCTCGTCGATGTTCCTGGATGCCGGGGTGGACTTCAGTACGGGAACGCCCGCCGCGCGGGCGTGCTCCTTGGCCGTGACCTTGTTGCCCGCCATCTCCAGCACGTGCTGGCCCGGGCCGATAAAGGTGATGCCCGCGGCTGCGGCCGCCTCGGCAAGCTCCGGGTTCTCGGAGAGGAATCCGTATCCGGGGTAGATTGCGTCAGCTCCGCACTCCACGGCGACGCGGATGATCTCCGCGACGTCGAGGTACGCGCGAACCGGGTGACCCGGACTGCCTATCTGGTACGCCTCGTCCGCCTTGAGACGATGCATCGAATTGCGATCTTCGTACGGAAATACGGCGACTGTCTGCGCCCCGAGCTCGTACGCCGCGCGAAATGCACGGATCGCGATTTCGCCGCGATTGGCTACCAGAATCTTTGTGAACATGAAACCCTTTGCTGTCGATCCGGCTCACCGCCGACGTTTAGGTGCTTTCAGACTAGTGAAGGTATCGTCGTTGCTTGTGCATGTACTCAGCGTGAGCTCCCTCAAGGGAGGAGTTGGCAAGACAACCGTAACCCTCGGATTGGCCTCTGCCGCCTTCGCCAAGGGGCTCAAGACGCTGGTCGTCGACCTCGATCCGCAGTCGGATGTCTCCACCGGAATGGACATCAATGTCGCCGGGCACCTGAACGTCGCGGATGTGCTCGCCTCCCCCAAGGAGAAGATCGTGCGCGCCGCGATCGCCCCGAGCGGGTGGACCAGAGGGCGTCCGGGCAAGATCGACGTGATGATCGGCAGCCCCTCCGCGATCAATTTCGACGGGCCGCACCCGAGCATCCGCGACATCTGGAAGCTCGAAGAGGCACTCGCCAATGTCGAGGCGGACTACGAACTCGTGCTCATCGACTGCGCCCCGTCGCTCAACGCCCTGACCAGGACGGCGTGGGCCGCGAGCGACCGGGTCACCGTCGTCACCGAGCCTGGGCTGTTCTCGGTTGCCGCGGCCGACCGCGCACTGCGCGCGATCGAGGAGATCCGCCGAGGTCTCTCCCCCCGGCTGCAGCCGCTCGGCATCATCGTGAACCGACTGCGGGTGCAGTCGCTTGAGCACCAGTTCCGTATCAAGGAACTCCGCGACATGTTCGGACCGCTCGTGCTCAGCCCGCAGCTGCCGGAGCGCACCTCGCTTCAGCAGGCCCAGGGCGCCGCGAAGCCGCTGCACGTGTGGCCGGGCGAGAGCGCACAGGAGATGGCACGCAACTTCGACCAGCTGCTCGATCGCATCATGCGCACGGCGAAGATCGGCGACTACGCCGAAGCGCGCTGAGCCCGCTCAGGCTCGCACGCGCAGCATCCGGAACGCGCAGCGCTCAGGATGCGCGGTTGGCCCGTCGGATCGCCAACTCGTCCATGACCTCCGGGCGTTCTGCGTCGAGTTCGACGAGGCTGGTCTCCACCTCGCGCAGCACCTTGCCCACGGCGATGCCGAAGACGCCCTGGCCGCGGCTGACGAGGTCGATGACCTCGTCGTTCGAGGTGCACAGGTAGACGCTCGCGCCGTCGCTCATGAGGGTCGTCTGGGCAAGATCGTTCACGCCCGACTCCCGAAGCTGGTTGACCGCGGTGCGGATCTGCTGCAGCGAGATCCCCGTGTCGAGAAGTCGCTTGACGAGCTTGAGCACGAGGATGTCGCGGAAACCGTAGAGACGCTGCGATCCGGAGCCTGCCGCCCCGCGCACGGTGGGCTCGACGAGCTCCGTGCGAGCCCAGTAGTCGAGCTGGCGGTAGCTGATGCCGGCAGCCCTGGCGGCAACGGCACCTCGATAGCCGGACGAGTCATCCAGTTCCGGCAGCCCATCCGTGAACAGCAGACCCAGGTCGTAGCGAGAGAGCTCGCTACGGCTGCGTGGTTCACTCATCTAACTGCCTCCCATGCCGTGCCTGAAGCACTGCCTCGCCTGCCGCGCTGCCCAACTTCATCGTTAAGGTTCAACGTCAGGTTCATACTTCTGTCTGGATCCACGCTACCGAGCGGTTCGGGTGGATCAGTGACATTCGCAAAACCGATTCGGCGTGTCGGACAAGATCTTGTTCAGCACCCCCAGCTTAGGCCTCAAGTCGCGATAACGCAGTGCGAATCAGACTGCTGCGCACGATCTCGAGTTGCCCCGCGATTTCCCGCGCGAGCTCGCTCGCCTTTGCCCTGCTCGACGCATCTTTTCGCCGCGCGACGGGAATCAGCGCGCTCTCGATGAGACCGAGCTCGCGCTCTGCCGCAACACGGAACCCGCGAAGATGCCGCGGCTCGATGCCCGAGCGCTGCAGTTCGACGAGCGAGTGCAGCACCGCGAGAACCTCTTCACCGTAGAACTCTGCCGCGACGATGAGCGACGAGGAGATCGCGTCGTTGAGAAGCCCGGGCGTCGCCCCGGCTTCCCGCACGAGCTCATCGCGCCGAAGCTTGCGCTCGGTCGAGAGCATCGATGGAGCGGGAATGGTTCCCCCGCCAGGCAGTTCCGGCGCTCGTCCTGCGTCGATCTCGTCGAGATACCCGCGGATGACCTTGAGCGGCAGGTAGTGATCGCGCTGCATGGTGAGCACGAAGCGCAGCCGCTCGAGGTCGGCTGCGGAGAACTTGCGATAGCCGGACTCCGTGCGGGCAGGGCAGATGAGCTGCCGTTCCTCGAGAAATCTGAGTTTCGATGGGGTCAGGTCGGGAAACTCGGCTGTGAGCCTCGCAAGTACCTGGCCGATGCTCAGGAGAGCAGATGCCCCAGGCTCCGTCGTCTGGGCGTTGGAACGTGCCACTATCCGACCACCTCGTTCGCGAGATCCGCTCGCGACGCGTAGAAGGTCAATCGGAACTTGCCCACCTGCACCTCAGCCCCATCGCTAAGAAGTGCGGAGTCGATTCTCACGCCATCGAAATACGTTCCGTTGAGTGAGCCGAGATCCTTGATCTCGAACACGGTGCCGTGGCGCAGGAACTGCGTGTGCTTGCGCGAGACCGTGACATCGTCGAGAAAGATGTCGGCATCCGGATGCCTGCCTGCCGTCGTGACGTCGGCATCCAACAAGAAACGTGCCCCGACATCCGGCCCCCGGCGAACGACAAGAAGCGCCGATCCTGAGGGCAGCGCCGCAATGGCTTCCTGCTCCTCCGGCGAGACTTCCCCGTCAAGGGCCGCCAACTGAGCCTCGAACCTGCCCGTGAAATGAGCGGTCGTGTCAGTCACTCGAGGCGCGTTCTCGGCGGCCGGATCCTGGTTTTCGGAATCAACCATCGTGAACCTCCCTTAGCGCTCCAGCGTATCTGATCCGGCCGCCACTTCTTCCCTCGATTTTCGGATGACTCTCACGGATTCGATCACATAGATGGCGCCTGCCCACCAGTAGAGGAATGCGCCCCATAGCGCGAAGGCCCATCCGAGCGGCGTCGCAACCCAGGCGATCATGGGGAATGCCTGCCCGAGCATCAGGATCGGCAGTGCGTAGAACAGGCAGAACGTGGCGACCTTGCCGAGGTGGTGCACGGGCAGCGGGCCGAAGCCGAAATTCGCCATGACGATCCCGAGCACGAGCAGTGCGACGTCCCTGCCCACGATGATCGCGACGAGCCACCACGGGACGATGTCTCGAACGGCGAGGCCGACGACCGTGGCGAAGATGAAGAGCCGATCGGCCGCGGGATCGAGGAGCTGGCCGAGCCGCGTGATCTGGCCGAGCCGGCGCGCGAGCACGCCATCGAGGTAGTCGGTGATGCAGCACACGACGAGCGTGGCGAGCGCGAGACGGTCGTCGCCCCGAATGACAAGCACCAGAAAGACGGGCACAAGGGCAAGGCGAATGAGGCTCAGCACGTTCGGAATCGTGACGATCCTGGAGCTGACCTCGTTTCGCACCGAGTTCTTCTGCGCCCCTGTTTCCATAGCGTTCAAGCCTATCGACCGAGACCCGCGCGAACGCCGAGTTAGGATGCCCACATGGGCCCACTTTTCGTCGCCGCCTTTATCGCCGCCGGCGCAGCCGCGTTCGCCTGGATCGCCTCTCTCGTGACGCACGAGCACTCCTGGGTAGACCGATTGTGGTCGATCCTGCCCGTCGCCTACGTGTGGGTCTTTGCCGCTTTCACTGGCCTCCAGGATGCGCGGCTCGTCGTCATGGCCGTACTCGTGACGCTGTGGGGGGCCAGGCTCACCTTCAACTTCGCGCGCAAGGGCGGCTACACGGGCACGGAGGACTATCGCTGGGCGGTGCTCCGCACGCGGATGAAGCCGTGGCAGTTCGAGATCTTCAACCTGCTGTTCATCGTGATCTGGCAGAACCTGATCCTGCTGCTCATCGCTCTGCCCGCCCTGACCGCGTACGAGAACAGGTCACCGCTGGGCGTCTGGGATGTCCTTCTCGGTTTACTGTTCCTCGGGCTGCTGCTCGGCGAGACGGTCGCAGACCAGCAGCAGTGGAGATTCCAGAGCTGGAAAGCGGCCGAGCGGGCCGCGGGGCGCGAGCCGTCGCCACGCTTTCTGCAGGGCGGTCTGTTCCGCTTCAGCCGGCATCCGAACTTCTTCTTCGAACAGGCCCAGTGGTGGACGCTCTTTCTGCTCGGCGCGGTCGCGGCCGGGTCGATCCTGCAGTGGACCGTGCTCGGTGCCGTGCTGCTCACGACGCTCTTCATCGGCTCGACCGCGTTCACCGAGAGCATCACACTCTCTCGCTACCCGGAGTACGCCGAGTATCGAAAGACGACGTCGGCGCTCATCCCGTGGTGGCCGCGCAGGGGCGCACACGAGGTTCTCGCCTGAGACCCGGGTGTCTGCGACACGACACGAAGCACGGGGGTACCGTGGAAGACATGTCGTGCATTCGTTTCAACACCCCAGCCCAGCGGCAGGCCATGCGTGACCACGCCCCGTCGATGCTCACCGCGGAGGAGGCAGCGGCCCTTCACCCCGCTCCCCCGGTGACCGAGAGCAAGATCAGGCGCCTGCGCCTGCTCGCGACGAACGCGAACCCCAAGATCCGCGAGAGTGTCGCCAGCAGCTACAACACCCCGCAGGATCTCTTCACGACCCTCGCCGCCGACCCGGAGGAGTCCGTGCGCTCCTGCGTCGCCCGCAACGAGGCGACGCCCTGCGATGTCCTCCGTGCTCTCGCCGACGACAGTTCCGAGACCGTGCGCGGCTGGGTTGCCGTGAACTTCTTCGTGCCGGCGGATGTCATGGAACGCCTCGCGAGCGATCCGAGCGACACCGTGCGCGCCCTCGTCGCCTGGAAGGCGTCGCTCGCCGAGGCAGACGCCGAACCGTCGATGGCCTGAACCTCTTTCACGAAGGTCTTCTGCCCCACGGAGGCCACGGCGTAGCCTGTGAGCACCTCATCAAAGGAGATGGATCGTGTTCACCAGCCCTCTGCCCGACGTCGTGATACCCGAACTGAGCGTCTACGACTCGCTCTTCGCCTCGCTCACCGAGCATGATCTCGACCGAATAGCACTCGTCGACGGCGTCTCCGGAGTCGAGACCAGCTACCGTCAGCTCAGAAACCAGATCGACGCCCTGGCCGGTTCCCTCGCCGCACGCGGAATCGCTGTGGGCGATGTCGTGGCCCTGCACTCGCCCAACGTGCCGGCGTTCGCCACGGTGTTTCACGGCATCCTGCGAGCCGGAGCCGTGGCCACCACCGTCAACGCCCTGTACACGGCGGAGGAGATCGCAGGCCAGCTGAGAGACTCCGGCGCACGGCTGCTGTTCACCGTCTCTCCGCTGCTGCCCGCGGCCTCGGAGGCCGCCGAAGCAGCAGGGTTCGCGCGCGAGGACGTGATCGTGCTCGACGGCGCGGAGGGCTACAGCTCACTGCACGACCTGGTCTGCCTCGGGGCCGCGGCGCCCGACGTGTCGTTCGATCCGGCGACCCACCTCGCGGTGCTGCCGTACTCCTCCGGCACCACGGGCCGTCCGAAAGGCGTGATGCTCACCCACCGCAACCTCGTCGCCAACGTTGCGCAGAGCGTGCCGAACGTCGGCGTGCTGCCGAGTGACCGCGTGCTCGCCGTGCTGCCGTTCTTTCACATCTACGGGATGACCGTGCTGTTGAACCTCGCGCTCGCCCAGCGCGCCTCCCTGGTGACGATGCCGCGGTTCGACCTGGCGGAGTTCCTGCGCTGCATCGCGGAATACAAATGCACGTATCTGTTCATCGCGCCGCCGATCGCCGTGGCTCTCGCGAAGCATCCGCTCGTCGACCAGTACGACATGTCGAGCGTGCACACGGTGTTCTCCGGCGCGGCACCGCTGGATGGCGCGCTGGCCAAGGCCGTGGCGGACCGCATCCAGGTTCGCATGCGCCAGGGCTATGGAATGACCGAGATGAGTCCGGTGAGCCACGCGATTCCGCTGGACTGGGACGACGTGCCGCTCGACTCGGTCGGGCCCGCCATCCCGAACCTCGAGAGCAAGCTCATCGACCCGCTCACGGGCGAGGAGATCGAGATTCCGGCGGAGGGCGAGAGCGCGCCGGGCGAACTGCTCTGCCGAGGACCGAACATCATGGTCGGGTACCTGGGCAACGACCAGGCGACCGCCGAGGTGCTCGAGCCGGACGGCTTCCTGCACACCGGCGACATCGCAACGGCGAATGCCCGTGGCATCGTCACGATCATCGACCGACTCAAGGAGCTCATCAAATACAAGGGCTACCAGGTCGCGCCCGCCGTGCTCGAAGCACTGCTGCTCTCGCACCCCAAGATCGCGGATGCCGCGGTGATCGGTGTGCCTGACGACGAAGGGCAGGAGATCCCCAAGGCCTTCGTCGTGCTGCAGCAGGGAGCGGAGCTGAGCGGCGAGGAGGTGATGGACTTCGTCGCTTCCCACGTCGCACCATACGAGAAGGTGCGACGCGTGGTCTTCGTGGAGTCCATCCCCAAGTCGTCCGCGGGCAAGATCCTGCGCAAGGAACTGCGCGCGGCGGAGGCCTAGGGATTCAGCGCGGCTGCAGCCGGAAGATCCGCAGGGTGCGGCCGGAAGCACGCTCGTAGCCGCGGTACCCGGGCCACTGGCGTTCGATGACGGGCCACACTCGTTCCACCTCGTCGTCGGGGAGACGCGTGGCGCGAACGGCGATGCGGCGTCCGCGGATGCTGACCGCGGCATCCGGATGCGCCGCCAGGTTCGCCGTCCATGCCGGGTGGGTGTCGCGCGCGAAGTTGCTCCCCGTGATGAGCATGCTTCCGCCGGACTCCGGACAGTACATCAGAGGCGTGTCCCGTTCGATGCCGGATCTGGCCCCGATCGAGTGGAGCACGAGCGAGGGCACGAGAAGCCCGCTCAACTGCACCCGTCCACGGCTGAGTCGTGCGGTTACTCTCTCCAGCGGCGGCATGACCGTCGGGCCGAAGCGGCGAAAGGTGCGGGTGCGGGACGCGGCGGCGACAACCGCACGGACCCCGCGGAGTACGGAGGGCATCCGTCGATTCTCGTCGGGAGCGCGCCATTGCGCCAGACGCGAGCCCCGGTCAGCGGCGGTGCTTCGGCATCCCGAGTTCGTTGAGATTGTCGTGGTGCGACACATCGACCATGTGTTCCGTTGGGCAATTGAGCACGGCGTTGCTGGTCGAGTGGTCGATGGTGTGCTCCTGCATGGGCCTCTCGCAGACCGGGCACACGGCCGTTCCGACGTGCTCGACGACGTCGCCATACGGCCCGACCGTCGCTGGTCCGAGAGTTCCGACCAGCCGGTGATTGAGCCAGTCAATGAAGTGGACGAAGGTGTCACCTGCCCGATGCTCGTCCTGGGCCATCCGTGTTTTCATGCCCGGCATAGTACGCCTCCAACCCCGAAATCGGCGGTGAAAGAGCACGTCGCCGGGGCCTCAGCGCACGGTGAACTCCGCGTGCGCCTCCGCGTCCGCACTGCCGCCGACCCAGACGTCGAACAGGCTCGCGTCGAGTACCCAGCCGCGTGTCGCCGCGCTCCAGTAGCGGCGCTCATCCGCACCGATCTCGAAAGTCACCGTGCTGGACTGCCCCGCCGCGATCTGAACCCGGCGAAACGCCGCGAGCTGGCGCATCGGCCGAGACGAGGTGCCGAACCGCTGGTGCAGGTAGAGCTGCGCGACCTCGACGCCATCGCGATCGCCGGCGTTTGTCACCTCCACCGAGACCGTGACTGTGCCGTCCCGGTCGATCTCGGGCGCGTCGACGCGAAGATTCGCGTAGGCGAAACGCGTGTAGCCGAGCCCGAACCCGAAGGGATACAGCGGCGTGCTCTCTTCGTTCCAGTACCGCGTGTGCTGCTTCTCCGGCTCGTGCGAGCGAGTGACGGCGTGGTGAATCGGAACCTGTCCGACCGTGCGTGGCCAGGTGAAGGGAAGCCGGCCCGAGGGGGCCGCGTCTCCGAACAGCAGGTTCGCGACCGCGGCGCCTCCGCGGGTTCCCGGGTACCAGACCTCGAGGATCGCGTCGACGTTCTGCGATGCCCAGCGGAGGTCGAGCGGACGTCCGCTCATGAGCACGAGCACCACGGGAGTGCCTGTCGCCGCAACGGCCTCGAGCAGCTTCTGCTGCTCGCCGGGCAGCGACAGCTCGGAGCGCGAGGCGCTCTCTCCGATCATGTCCTGCTGCTCGCCGAGGACGAGGATCGCGACGTCGGCGTCTGCCGCGGCCGTCACCGCGTCGGCGAGCGCCGCATCCGCGTCGAAGCCCTCCGGGGCCGACGGGCTGTTGTCGCCGAACATCGAGAACATCGACGGGAAGGTGCGCCTCGGCTCGGCGACGCCGCGCTCGAAGACGACGGACGCCGCACCGGCCAGGCGATCACGGATGCCGTCGAGCACGGTCACCGTCTCGTCACTGTCGTAGTCGAACACCCACGGGCCGATCGTGTCGCGGTGGGAATCGGCGAGCGGCCCGATGACCGCGACCGATTCGAGGAGGTCCGCAGCCAGCGGCAGGATCGCGTTCTCGTTGCGCAGCAGTACCGCCGTGCGCTCCGCGGTGCGCTCTGCCGCCTCGCGGTGCGCGGGGTCAGAGAGCACGCGCTCTGCCCTGGCTTCGTCGACATAGGGCTGCTCGAACAGGCCGAGCGCCTCCTTGGCCTCGAGCACCCGCCGTACGGCGTCGTCGAGGCGGGCGACGTCCACGCTGCCGCTCTCGACCGCGTCGACGAGGTTCTCGAACGCGGGCTGCTCGATGGCCATCTCCATGTCGATACCCGCGTGAAGCGCCCGCACCGCGGCATCCTGCTGGTCACTCGCGAAGTGGTGGGTCTCGAGATTCTTTGCGGCGTTCGCGTCCGTGACGACGAAGCCGTCGAAGCCCAGGGCATCCCGCAGCACCTCGGTCATCAGCCAGCGGTTGCCGCTCGCCGGCACGCCGTTGAGGTCCATGTAGCCGGACATGATATTGCCCGCCCCGGCCTCGATGGCCGCGCGGAACGGGGGGATGTAGGTGTTCCAGAACTCCTGGTCGGAGAGGTCCACCTCGTCGTAGTCTCGACCGCCGAGTGCCGCCCCATAGCCTGCGAAGTGCTTCGGGCCCGCCATGATGTGGTCCGCCGCTCCGAGCCTCTCGCCCTGGAACCCGCGCACCTGGGCGGCCGCAACCACGGAACCGAGGTGCGGGTCTTCGCCCGCACCCTCGATCATCCGACCCCAGCGCGGGTCACGCGCGATGTCCACCATGGGAGCAAAGGCCCAGTGGATGCCCACGGCCCTCGCCTCCTTCGCCGCGATCACCTGCGCCTGTTCGATGGTCTCCTCGTCCCAGGACGCGGCCATCGCGATCGGCACGGGGAAGATAGTGCGCAGCCCGTGGACGACGTCGAAGCCGAACAGCAGCGGAATGCCGTGGGCGTTGCCCTCGATCGCGCGCTTCTGCAGCCGGTTGATCGTGGCCGGATCCGTCACGAACAGCAGGGAACCAACCACTCCCCGGTCCAGTGACTCATCCACGGCATCGCGCTGCTCCGGCGAACCCGCGGGGGCAGAGAAGTAGAAGTACTGGATGAGCTGACCGACCTTCTCTTCGGTCGTGAGCCGACCCAGGAGCTCGGCGATGCGAGGCGATGGAGTGGTCATTGTCGATCCTTTCGAGAGGTGATTCCGAGGTGGTGGGCGAGGGGCCCGGAGGTGCCACGGCTCTCCGCGGAGCCAACCCGGCCTACGATGTTGAGATGACCGAGCGCCAGGCGAACGACGATTCCCCCACGCGCAGGCCGTATGCGAAGGGCGTCGCGAGGCGCAGCCAGATCATCGAGAGCGCGATCGCGGAGTTCGCCACGCGCGGCGTGGACGGCACCTCCCTGCGCACCCTGGGCGAGGCGATCGGTGTCTCGCACGCGACCCTGCGCCACTACTTCGCCTCGCGCGACGAGTTGCTCGTCGCGGTCTACCGCGCTCACGAGGAACGCTTCTCTGCGGAGGCACCCAGCGAGGGCGCGGCGGTAGAACTCATGGCCGACAGCGCAGAGCGCAATCGCGATGTCCCCGGGCTCGTGCGCTTGTATGCGACGCTCAGTGCGGATGCCCTGCAGAACGACCACGCGGCATCGACAGAGTTCATTCGCGAGCGTTTCCGCATGCTGCGCGAGCGGCTGGCCGCCCGCATCCGCGAGGAACAGGCCGACGGCCAGGTTTCCGCGGACATCGATCCGACGGATGCCGCAGCTCTCGTGATCGCCGCCTCCGACGGACTGCAGGTGCAGTGGCTGCTTGCTCCAGACACGGTCGACGTCCACCGCTCCCTCGCACTGTTGGAACACATCCTGCCCGGGCCTGATACCACGGAGGACTGATCCTCGACGCCTCTCATCATATCGTCAAAACCTGACACTGTACGATTTTGAATCAGCTCGCGCGGTCGACGGATGCTGCGACCGCCTGAGCGCTGCGCTCGAGGAACGACACGATCTCCCGAGACGACATGTCTGAGTCGATCGCGCTCTCCACGAGCACCTCCTCCGCGAACACCACCCAGGAGCGCAGGGCGATGCGCAGAAGCTCCGAATCCGGGGCACCGAGCTCGCGAAAGACCTCGATGAGCCGCTCCGCCTGGGCGAGCCTCGCCTCGACGACGACCTCGCGCACCTCCGGGCTTCCGCTCGCGGCACCACGCACGAGCGAGTAGAACGTTCCGCGATGGTCTCGAACGAATTGCACGATCCGCGTCAGGGTGTCGCGCAGTCGCTCGAGTGGCGGAAGATCGGTGGCGGGCTCGGTCGCGTGAAGCATGCTGTCTCGTGCGGTGCGAACCACCTCGCGATGCAGCCCGAGTTTCGAGTTGAAGTAGTGGAAGACGAGACCTCGGGATACACCGGCTCCTTCCGCGAGTTGCTCGATCGTGAGCGACTCCAGGGACTGGTCCGCGAGTGCGGCGACCCCGAGCGCAACCAGCTGGGCACGGCGCTCCTCCGGAGCAAGTCGTGAGCGCCGATCCGTTCCCATGCTGCGAGCCTAACCGCGCTTCCGAGCGCACACCGGGCTCAAGCTGGCAGTTTCCTTACATCTTTTCGAGACTCCGTGGGAATCTGTTGACATTAGGTCAACAGGTTCCTAGCGTCGGAAGGGAAGTTTGGTCGGCGTGTATTCGGGAACGGTCCGCAGGGCTCGTTCCTCCCGCCAAAACCAAGGAGGACCGATGAAGTTCCGCGCACTCACCACCACCCACGCTGGCCGGATCCTGCTGACCGCCGTTCCCGTCGCCGTGGCCGCGACCCTGCTCATGGGCGGTGTCGCCCAGGGCGCGGTGCCCGTGTCGTTCTCGGTGTCCGGCAGCCAGTTCCAGATCAGCGCATCCCAGCTCACCGGAACGGGCTTCTCGCAGTACGCGGGGGTCACCACCGACACGGCTGGCAAGCAGCACCAGGTCGCCATCGCGAACATCGGCTCGGCCAGCCTCACGGATCTCTGCCAGTCGGTCGTGACGGAGACGCCGCTCGGCAAGGCCGGGATGCTCATCACCGCTGGCGGGGGCGGCCAGCCCGCCACGGCCACCGACCTGCAGATCGGCATGACGGACCTCAAGGGTGACTCGAGCTTCGGCAACATCCGGATCGGCGTGGACGCATCGACCGTGAACACGAGCCACAAGGGCACCGCCGGTGATTTCGCTCAGGATGCCGACACCATCAAGATCACCGGGCTGCAGCAGACGGCCTGGAGCACACAGGCCTCCGTGTTCACTCTCAAGGACATGCACGTGCAGTTGACCGATGGCTCGAAGGGGTGCTTCTGACCATGTCAGAGCCCACCACCGCCAGCGAGACGGCGAGCATGTCGCGCTGGGCGCGGTTCTCCACGTGGCGGCGCGAGCGCCCGTTCCTCGGCGGCGTGCTGACGATACTCGCGGGCATCGAGTTGTTCTTTTCCGGGCAGCTCGACATCGGCAGGATCCATGTCCAACTCGGGATTGAAGGCCTGCAGGCGACGGTGATTCCGATCCTGCTGGTGGTGCTCGGTATCCTCGCGATCGCGATGCCGGTTCACCGTGTCTTCTACGGGATCATCTCCCTCGTTGTCGCGGTCTACTCGCTGATCGGACTGAACCTCGGCGGCTTCTTCATCGGCATGCTGCTGGGCGCGATCGGGGGCATCCTCACCGTGTCGTGGATGCCGAAGCAGCACGAGAGCGCCCGCGATGACGCGCGTCCGATCTCGCCCAGGGGGCATCGCGCGTGAGTGGATCGCGCACGCCCTCACGCTTCGCCGGCCGCGGAGCCATCGTGGCCTGCCTCCTGGTCGCGATGACCGGGATAGGCGCGACACCGGTGCCGAACTCCGCACCGGCCACGCTCTGCATCCCGGTTCTGCTCCCCTGCTCGTCGCCGAGTCCGTCGCCGTCACCGTCGCAGAGCCCGCTCATCCCCCTGCCGGACCCGCTCGACGGCACCGGGGGCGATGCGACTCCGCCCGCCGAACCGTCCACACCTCCGCAGCCCGACACGGGCGCGCCGGTGTTCACGCAGCCGGCGGCACAACTGGGCGGCTCCTCGATCTCGTTCTCGGGCCTGCAGTCGGTCAGTGCCGTGACGGTGGCCCTCGCCGACGGCTCGAGAATTCCGGTTCTCAAACTCGCGGCCGACGACATCGTCATCGACGGCTTCATGCTCGGCGTGCGCAAGGCAACGGGGCCGGCCCTGGTGTCCACCGCAGATCGGATGGAACTGCGCGGGCACGTCGAGGTCTACGTCGACTCTCTCACGGCCACGCTGCCGGGAGGCGCGGGCATCACGCTCGGTGCCGCGACTCCCCCGCCGGGCGACGAACTCCCGCCGACGCTCCTGAGGGTCAACCTCGGACTCGTCGGCGTGACCGCGGATTCGATCGTCTTCGCCGCGTCGCACCAGGCGATGAAGGTCAGTTGACCGCCGCAGCGCGCCTGATTCTGGTGTGCCAGAGCTCCGGCCCCTCGGTAAGCGGCTCCCACTCCGCCGCGCTCGGACGAGTGGCATCCAGCATGTAGCGGATCGGAACCGGGTCGTGATCGGCGACGAGCACAAAGCTTCCGCCGGGCTCGAGCGCGTCGAACACCGTCGTCGCGGCGGCTCCGCACCCAGCTGGGCCGCAGGTGCGCGAGTCCACGACGGGTTCGCCCGCGCGCGCGTACAAGGCGCTGCCCACTCGTTCGAGGTCTGCGTCTGACCCGACTTTCTCATCCGTCATTGCGGTTGCCACTCCATCCACTGCGTAGTCGGCCCGCTCCCCACGCTACGCCTCGATCCGCTGTTCCTCTCCCGTGGACGTGAACGCCGTACCCTGCTGCGCCGTGGCGTAGCGACGAAGGCGATCGAGCGCGCCGCCCCAGCGCTTCGACGTGTCGACGAGCGGGTCATCGTCGTGCCACGCTGGGTCGCCAGCAGCATACGAACAGTACTTATGCCTCGCGCTGGCGCGGAGAGCTCTCCTCCGTGCGGCGCGGGTCCCGCTCGACGACATCTCCGAGCACCTCGTCGATTCGTGCCATCAGCTCCCGCGGAATCACCACTCCAGAGGCAGCCACGTTCTCCGCGACCTGCTGGGGCCTCGACGCCCCGATGATCGCCGTGGCCACGTTGTCGTTCTGCAGCACCCACGCGACCGCGAGCTGTGCGAGCGACAGGGAGAGTTCACCCGCGATCGGAGTGAGCGCCTGCACGCGCTCGAGCACGTCATCCCGCATGAAGCGGCTGATGGCGCGAGCCCCGCCCTTGTCATCCGTCGCGCGGCTCCCCTCTGGAACCGGCTGGCCGGGCTTGTACTTGCCCGTCAGGACCCCCTGGGCAACCGGTGACCAGACGATCTGTGAGATGCCCAGCTCCTTCGAGGCGGGCACGATCTCCGCCTCGATCACTCGCCACAGCGCGGAATACTGCGGCTGGTTGGAGATGAGCTGGATGTGGAGGTCGCGGGCGAGTGGAGCGGCCGCGCGAAGCTGATCGACGGTCCACTCGCTCACGCCGATGTAGAGGGCCTTACCTGCCCGAACGACGTCCGCAAAGGCCTGCATCGTCTCTTCGAGCGGGGTGAAGTAGTCGTACCGGTGCGCCTGGTACAGATCGACGTAATCGGTCTGCAGGCGGCCGAGAGAGCCGTCGATCGACTCGAGGATGTGCTTGCGTGACAGGCCGACATCGTTGTGACCCTTGGGCCCGGTCGCGCCGAAGACTTTGGTGAAGATCTCGAGCGACTGTCGCCGCTGCCCCTTCAGGGCCTCCCCCAGCACCGTCTCTGCCTGGGTGTTGGCATACACGTCGGCCGTGTCGAACGTCGTGATGCCCGCGTCGAGCGCCGCGTGCACACACGCCGTCGCCGCATCGTTCTCGACCTGCGATCCGTGGGTCAGCCAGTTGCCGTAGGTGATCTCGGAGATCTTCATTCCCGAGGCTCCAAGGTAGCGAAATTGCATCAGTGGTCCGTCCTTCGTTGGCTCCGGCAGGGGCACCTGCGCCCCACGTCGCCCATCCAGCCTAGATCCGAGCGGAGCCTGCGTGATCCCCGTATCTCGCGGTATGCAAGAATCTCAGTACCATGCGGGTAAACGAATGAGGTTCGCGGCGCTTCGCGCCCCGTGGTACAAGGGATACCTGCTCGGCGGCTCGTTCCTCATGGCCGGAGACAACGCCGAGCACGCCATCACCTACTGGGCGATGTGGCAGTACTTCCACTCCCCTCTGCTTGCCGGGTTCGCCGTCATCAGCCACTGGATCCCGCACCTGCTGGGTGGCATCGCCTTCGGTGCTCTCGCCGATCGCTACGACTGTCGCCGCATCATCCAGGTCGGCTGCGGGCTGTTCATGCTCGCGTCGGTCGGCTGGGGCGTTCTGCTGCTGACGGAGACGCTGCAACCCTGGCATTGCCTCGTGCTGCTCCTGCTGCACGGCCTGGCGAGCGCGGTCTGGCGGCAGGCGGACGGCGTCATGATCTTCGACCTGGTGGGCCGGGATGTCGTGCCGAGCGGCGTGCGATTGATGTCGACCGGCCTCAGCCTCGGTCAGTTTGTCGGCCCCGCCTTCGGAGCAGCGATGCTGTTCGTGGTGGGCGCCCCGCTCGGCATGTTCATCAACGTCGCGCTCTACCTGCCCTTCATGATCTATCTGTTCATCGTGCCGGTCGACGGGCATCGCCAGCAGGATCAGCCGTCGCGGCGCATCAGCTTTTCGACGGTTTTCGGGGTGCTGCGGGACCTGCCCAGGCATCCGTCGATCCTCGTGGTGGTGGTGCTCCAGGGGGCTGTCGGGCTGCTCATCGGCACGGCCCTCATGCCGCTGTTCCCCGAGTTCGGAGCGCTGCTCGGCCAGGATGACTCCGGCCTCGGATACGGCGCCCTGATCGTTGCGATGTCATTCGGCGCGGTGGTCGGCGGGCTCTCGCTCGAAGCGATCGGTCGAGTGCGCGCCAGCACGCGGCTGGCGATCGTCAGCACTCTCGTGATGGCGATCGCGTACGTGACCTTCGCGCTCTCTCGCAACTACCCGCTGAGCCTGGCCGTGCTCGTCGTCGCCGGGCTCGCGAGCCTCGTCTCCGACTCCACGAGTCTCACCGTGGTGCAGCTCACTGCGCCCGATGACCGCCGCGGCAGCTTCATCGGCGCCTACGCCATGACGAGCATGGGGTTCCGCGTCGGAAGCGGCATCGTCGTCGGCGTGCTCGGCGGCCTGATGGGCGTGACCGGAGCGATCGCCCTCGCGGGCAGCATCCTGCTCGTCATCGCTGTCGCGCTCCTCCTCGTGGTGCTGACGGCGTCGCGGCGGCAGCGTTCTCGCCTCGATCCGGATGCCGTCGTGCCACTCGCGGGCTCCGTCGACGAGGTCGCGGCCGACTGAGAGCACGTCACACAGTTCGCGCCGCGACTCAGCGCTGATCGACCACCGACTAGGATCCGCCGACCGGGAT
The DNA here is from genome assembly GCF_040227205.1 of Parafrigoribacterium humi. Classification (NCBI taxonomy): domain Bacteria; kingdom Bacillati; phylum Actinomycetota; class Actinomycetes; order Micrococcales; family Microbacteriaceae; genus Parafrigoribacterium; species Parafrigoribacterium humi. Next base: position 94,891 of record NZ_JBELOA010000010.1, read on the forward strand.
GTAGCGTTCGGCTCGCGCCCCTGAGGCGAACTCGGTGGTCCCGACGAGCTGCAGGTTCAGTGGCCGAGTGAGACCCTCGAAGAGCCGCGGCCCGTGGCCGACGAGTGTCGGGTACACGACGAACTCGTACTCGTCGATGAGTCCGGCGTCGGCCAGGGCGCGCGGCAGCGTGACGCCGCCGACGTACAGCCCGCCTCCTGACTGTTCCTTCAACTTTCTGACCGCCTCGATGGGGTCACCGATCAGCGCTTCGGTGTTCCAGCCGTCCGGTTCGCGCGTGCTCGAGACAAGGTATTTTTTGGCCGAGTCGATCGATTCCTTGAATGGGCGCATCCACTCGGGCAGATCTGTCGCGGTGCGCCAGAACTCCATCAACTCGTAAGTGGTGCGACCAAGGATGATCGCATCGGCACGCGCAATGGTCTGCGCCGCGTGGTTGTGAGTCTCCTCGTCGGGGGTGCCCGCCATGTGGTCGACGCAGCTGTCGAGCGAGACGTTGATCGAATACCGTAATGGTCGCATTCACACAGGGTGACACCATGTCGGCGACTCCGCTACGGGAAAATCACAATGGTGGGCTGTACCAAGAACCTCTAAAAGCCCGGATACGCAGGCACCTTTCCCGCGCCTGAAATGTGCTTTCCTCCGCACACCCCCGGATATTCCTCTTTTCCCTCAGAGCTCAAAGGAATATCGGCGCGACACCTTTTTTTGGAGCCCCAGTATTAGCGAACGGTGGTTTGCCCATCCGCTGCTGGAAGCCGGCAATGAGGCCGCTCTCAACTCCTCTGCTTTCTCCCTCGGGTAATGACTTCCACGCAATGAAAAGCGTAGACGGCTCACTCGTTTGCCAGATGAGTTTTCCTCCGTGATGGTTTGATCCACCGTTGAGCCCGTGCCGCTGGTATTCGTATATACGCTGCGCCAGTCCCGATCGAGTCCCGTGCTTCGACGTTCGTCGCAGCGGTGCCATCCCAAAATAGAGAACCCCTACGCCGGTCACCCACCGATCGGCCGCTTCAGCGGCGGTGCGTGCGCGTCGATGCGGCACTGGTCGAGTATCGTCAACAAACTCTGGAACGGCCACGTCCTCACGAAGCACGGCGTACACACCTTCGACATCGGGCTGCCCTGGCGCGACGACGTCAGCCTTAGACCAAGTAGGAAACGAGATGAAGCCGACGAAACCGTATGCCAGGAGGTCGGTGATCGTGTAACGCACACACGCAGCCTATCCAAGCCAGCGAGACGGTTCCGTCTGGCGCTCAACTATACGGATGATCCTTTTATGGAAGTTGAAATAGCTGAGACCAAGCCACCTGAACAGCAGTTCTTGAGAGCAAAGTTAGGCCACGTCGACAAAGTTGCGGCCCGTTACGGTTGACAAGCGCAACGGGGTTCTGTCTTCAACGCATCATCCGTTACCCTGCAACACCTATTGCAGGGAAGCGCGTTTTGGACCCTTGACCAAGTTGATAGCTTCTGCACGGGCGTCGATGTCTGGGCCAACAAATAGTCGATGAAATGCCTCGTCAAGGATTTCGACCCCGTCGAGAACCTCCTTGACGCTAACATCGGACACTTCGTGACTACCCGCATTGCCGATCCACTTTACTGCTAGCAGCAAATCGGCGACACTTGCTCGGTTAGGACTTGCATGCTTCCAGTCACGGATTCGTTCGTCGAGACTTTTGAACCCGCCGCCCGATCGCTTGGCGGGAATGCCTTGAGTTGTGAGGAAACGTTCAACAGCGGCACGCAGCGCGGTACCAGCGAGGCCGGGATCAAGTAAGAGCACTGCGGACGCGCGCTCGACTCCTTCTCGTACCTCCTCCGGCGCGGTTTCCGGGAGACGCATAAGTACGAGAGGCGGGCTCATAGAGGTAATCGTGTAGAAAGTCGAGTACTGCGAGTCGTAACTCATCGAATAATCCTCGTAGCGCTCGCGCGAGGTCCTTGCAGTGTCAACACGGTAAGTGCCAAGTGCGTGAACTTTCTGCTCGCACTTGTTGTTCTCGCACTCGGCAGTGGCGACAAAGGTGCCGAAAATCCATTCCGGCTCCCAGGCCTCGTGGTTTCGTGCTCGATAAGATTCGGCGTTCTCTGTCTCGGACGGCGCCGAAAACCGCAAATAGCCTGCCTGACAGACGGGGCACAGTGGGCGCGGAAAGCTGTCGGCGTTTTCAACGGCCGACGCAAATTCGATCAGTCCTCGGTCTAGGGGCATGTCAAGAGGCTATTGGATCATTGGCCTGAGGAGGTATTTCCAGATGAGTCGACCGGTGTTTCCGTAGACGGCTGGGGCTGCGCTCTCCAGAGAACTGTGGCTAGATGTAGTTCCCAGGGACGTTGTGAACGTTTGAGTTAGCGAAGACCTCCGGCACGATGTGGGTTACCAAGCTCACATCTGAAACCGGAGGTCTTCGTGACT
>NZ_JBELOA010000011.1:0-78321 GCF_040227205.1 Parafrigoribacterium humi
CCGGAACTCCCTCGGAAACGCTCTCGGCATGGCAAACATCCTTCCAGAGACGAGCTACTCGCCCCAGATCAGGAGTCACCTAAACCTGCAGCAGTCCCGTCCCTCGGCCACGTGGTTCCTGGTGACTGGACGAAGATGGTTATCGTATGTGCAGGCGCGACGAAGGACGAGCTTGACAAAGCGTTGGGATTTGAATGGAAGGACGCGCCTTCGCTTCAAGCTTCCAGCAATTTCATTTCAATGGCTGTGTTTGCCCGAAAAAACGATGTCGAGTCCTTCGACAACGTCGGCTCCGATCCATTTATTGAAGGGGAATGGTATTTCACTCCCTGTACATCAGAAATCCTCGGTGATCCGGATACGGCTGAGCCTCTCTCCCTACCGCGTGCCCATAGCAAGATTTTTCTCACCTTTCATAATTCCGATACTCCGCACTTCTGGTATGTCTCGAAGCAAGAATTCCAGCGGCTCAGGAGCGAATCGAATAATTTCCGAGAGTCTGACGTCTCGCAGTAGCCAATGACATGCGCTGTCACCAGAAAACCACGGCTGAATTAAGCAACCCTAGACTCCTGCGACGCGGGCGCTGGGCGGGATTCTGTGGGGCGGATGGTGCGGCGTACTCCGCGTCCGGCGACTGGTGCCGATCAAGTGCAGCGTTACGCCTATGGGCCGAGTGGTCATTCTGCGGTCCTTGGTGGATCAAACGCTCTGCTGTCGCACACAGTCTCACTTCCTGGTGGTGTGTCGGTCACGTTCCCGGCGCCGGGGAGTGCGGCGCGGTCGTATCCGAGCCTGCATGGCAACAGCATTGTTACGGCAGACAGTGCGGGTGTGAGGGGCCCTGTGTACCCGTACGATCCGTTCGGGCAGCCGATCGACCGGGCATGACCGCACAAATCCATGCGACGTGGAGGTGCACGCGCTACGGTCGTTGAGTGGCTATTGCGTATGAACCAAAGCTGGGGCGCATTCCGATTCGCCACCTGTCTCCGCAGCAACCAGAGAACCTCTGGCCCGCGAAGGCGTTTGTGGGGGAGGTCGTGCCGTTCCAGGCGACCGTGTTCAAAGAGGGGCACGACGCGATCGGCGTCGATTTGCTCCTGACCGACCCGAGTGGCGCCCAGACCGTGCACCGCATGTCCGAGCGAGACGAAGGCAGCGACCGCTGGCAGACGGATGCCCTGCTCGACGCCCCGGGCGACTGGAGCTGGAGCGTGCAGGCCTGGCTCGACGAGTGGGCCGCCTGGCTGCATGTGGCCGAGATCAAGGTTCCCGCGGGAATCGACGTGCAGGTCACCCTGGCCGAAGGGGCCCGCCTGCTGGCCCGCGCATCCACGGCCGCTCCAGACAACAAAGTTCTGAAGGACGCCGCCAAGACCATCGCGAGCAAGAGCCTCGCCCCCGCGGTGCGACTGGGAGTCGCCACGGAACACCGGGTCACCGAGGAGATCGAGCGGCAACCGCTCGCGAGCCTGCTCACCCTCAGCCTTCCCCTGACCCTCCGGGTCGAGCGCACGCGCGCCGGCGTGGGCAGCTGGTACGAGTTCTTCCCGCGCTCCGAGGGAGCCAAACGCGCGAAGAACGGCAGTTGGACGAGCGGCACCTTCCGTACCGCAGCGCGCCGCCTGCCCGCCGTCGCCGGCATGGGCTTCGACGTCGTCTACCTGCCGCCCATCCACCCCATCGGCACGAGCTTTCGCAAGGGACCGAACAACTCCACGGAGGCGGCCCCGGGCGACCCGGGCTCGCCGTGGGCCATCGGGTCGAAGGATGGCGGCCACGACGCCATCCATCCGGAGCTCGGCACGGTCGAGGACTTCACCGCATTCCTCGACACCGCGAAGAAGAGTGGACTCGAGGTCGCGCTCGACCTCGCCCTGCAGTGCTCCCCCGACCATCCCTGGGTGATCGAACACCCGCAGTGGTTCAGCCACCTGCCCGACGGGAGCATCGCCTACGCCGAGAACCCGCCGAAGAAGTACCAGGACATCTACCCGCTCAACTTCGACAACGACCCCATTGGCCTGCGCGAGGAGATCCTGCGCATCGTGCGCTACTGGATCGGTCTCGGCGTGAAGATCTTCCGCGTCGACAATCCGCACACCAAGCCGCTCAAGTTCTGGGAGTGGCTGCTGCACGAGGTCAACGCCGACTACCCCGAGGTCGTCTTCCTCGCGGAGGCGTTCACCCGACCGCCCATGATGCACGCGCTCGCCCAGCTCGGATTCCAGCAGTCGTACACCTACTTCACCTGGCGCAACACCAAGGAGGAGCTCGCGGACTACCTGGTCGAGCTGTCGCAGGGCAGCAGCGACTTTCTGCGACCGAACCTGTTCGTCAACACCCCGGACATCCTGAGCGAATACCTGCAGTTCGGCGGGCCGGCGGCCTACAAGGTGCGCGCGGCAATCGCGTCGACCGCCTCGCCGAGCTGGGGCGTCTACTCGGGATACGAGCTGTTCGAGGATGTCGCCCGCCAGGGCTCAGAGGAGAACGTCGACAACGAGAAGTACGAGTTCAAGCCGCGCGACTTCGCCGCGGCTGAGGCCGCCGGCCGCTCGCTCGCACCGTACCTCGGCACCCTCAACCGCATCCGCGCAGAGCACCCCGCCCTGCGCCAGCTGCGCAACCTCGAGCTGCACTGGAGCGACGACGACTCGATCCTCGTCTACAGCAAGTTCCTCGACGGCAGGCACGTGCGCTCCGGTCGCAACGATGCTGTCATCGTCGTCGCGAACGTCGACCCGCACTCTGTGCGCGAGACCACCGTTCACCTCGACCTGACGAGAATCGGCCTGGACGTCGGCACGACCTTCGAGGTAACCGACCTGATCACGAAACAGAAGTTCGAGTGGGGCGCAGACAACTACGTGCGGCTCGATGCCTTCACCGAGCCGGTACACATCCTGCGAGTCGAGTTCCCGAAGGGCCGATGATGGCGAAGAAACCGGCAAGGAAGCCGGCCATACAAGCCACAACGCTTCCGGAGCTCCACCCCGGCCTCGTGACCGCGATCGCCGGTGGCAGCCATCCGAATCCGCACGGGACCCTCGGGCAGCATCCGGTCGAGGGTGGCTTCGTCATCCGGGCCCTGCGACCGCTCGCGGCAACTGTGACCGCGGTGCGTGCGGATGGCAGCCGCATCTCCCTTGCGCACCTCGCAGAAGGCCTGTGGCAGGCCTTCGCACCCGGAGACGGCCAGGCGTACACGCTCGAGACCAGCTACGACAACGGAGCGAGCTGGGTCACCGACGACCCGTATCGCTTCGTGCCCTCCGTGGGCGAGGTCGATCTCTACCTGTGGGGCCAGGGCAGGCACGAGCAGCTCTGGAAGGTCTTCGGCGCGCACTACCGCCCTCACGAGGATGTTGCGGGCACGAGCTTCAGCGTCTGGGCGCCGCACGCGACGGCCGCGCGGGTCATCGGCGACTTCAACTCCTGGGACGGCGCCGGGCACGCCATGCGCAGGCTAGGCGACAGCGGCGTGTGGGAGTTGTTCGTTCCCGGCCTTACGCCGGGCAACACCTACAAGTTCGAGCTTCGCGCGCGCAGCGGAGAGTGGGTCAGGCGCGCCGACCCGATGGCGCGATGCACCGAGGTTCCGCCCGCCACGGCCTCCGTCGTCGGCACGGTCGGCCACGAGTGGGGTGACACGGAGTGGATGCGCGCGCGGGCCACCCGTGACCCCCACAACTCCCCCATGAGCGTCTACGAGATGCACCTCGGATCGTGGCGCCCTGGGCTCGGCTATCGCGAGCTCGCCGACCAGCTCATCGACTATCTGCGAGAGCTCGCCTTCACCCACGTCGAATTCATGCCGCTCGCCGAGCACCCGTACGGCGGGTCGTGGGGCTACCAAGTCACCGGCTACTACGCGCCCACGAGCCGCTTCGGGCATCCGGATGACCTGCGCTACCTGGTCGACCGGCTGCACCAGGCGGGCATCGCCGTGATCATGGACTGGGTGCCCGCGCACTTCCCGAAGGACGAGTGGGCACTCGCGAACTTCGACGGGGAACCGCTCTACGAGCACTCCGACCCCCGCCGAGGCGAACAGCCCGACTGGGGCACGCTCGTGTTCAACTTCGGCGACTCGCAGGTGCGCAACTTTCTCGTCGCGAACGCCCTGTACTGGCTCGAAGAGTTCCACATCGACGGGCTGCGGGTCGACGCCGTCGCCTCGATGCTCTACCTCGACTACTCCCGGGAGGCCGGTCAGTGGGAACCGAACCACCTCGGCGGGCGCGAGAACCTCGAGGCCATCGGCTTCCTGCAGGAGGTCAACGCGACCGCGTACAAGCGCAACCCGGGGATCGTGATGATCGCCGAGGAGTCGACCTCGTGGCCGGGCGTGACACGGCCGACCTCCGGCGGGGGGCTCGGCTTCGGCCTCAAGTGGAACATGGGGTGGATGCACGACACCCTGCAGTACATGCACGAAGACCCGATGTACCGCTCGTACCACCACAACGACATCACGTTCAGCTTTCTCTACGCGTTCAGTGAGAGCTTCCTGCTGCCGATCAGCCACGACGAGGTCGTGCACGGCAAGGGCTCGCTGCTCGGCAAGATGCCGGGCGACCAGTGGCAGAAACTCGCGAACGTGCGGGCGTACCTCGCCTTCATGTGGGCGCACCCCGGCAAGCAGTTGCTGTTCATGGGCAGCGAGTTCGGGCAGCCGAGCGAGTGGAGCGAGGAGCGCGGGCTCGACTGGTGGATCCTCGACCAGCCCGTGCACCAGGGCCTGCAGCGCCTGGTCGGGCAGCTCAACCGGATCTACCGCGACAACGGCGCGCTCTGGCAGCAAGACAACGTGGAGGCCGGCTTCGAGTGGCTCGAGGCGGGAGACGCGGCACACAACGTCATCGCCTTCCTGCGCTGGTCAAAGGATGGGCAGCCGATTGCCGTCATCATGAACTTCTCGGGCAACCCGGTCGGGCCGTACCGCATCGGCCTGCCGTCCGCCGGCGTCTGGGAAGAACTCCTGAACACGGATGCGGTCGACTTCGGCGGGTCGGGCGTCGGCAACTATGGTGCGGTGACGGCGACGGATGTTCCGTGGGCCGGGCGTCCGGCATCTGCTGAGCTCACACTGCCTCCGCTCGCGGGCCTCTGGCTCACGCTGCGCCGCTGAGACGGCGCGGGCGTCAGTAGAGCAGGCTCAGTACAGCAGTCCCGTGAGACGGCGTCGCGCCGCGATCACCCGCGCGTCTTCTGCCCCGGCGATCTCGAAGAAGTCGAGCAGGCGGGTGCGCACGAGATCCTTGCCCGGCTGGTCAAGGGTTGGAAAGAGGTCGAGTAGGCGCCCGAACGCGTCTTCCAGGTGGCCGCCGCTGACGTCGAGGTCCGCGACGGCCAGCTGAGCCTGAAGGTCTGATGGCGCGGCAGCCGCTGCCGCCCGCACGTCACCGGCCCCGGCATCCCGCAGGCGCGCGAGCAGCGACACCTGGGCGAGACCCGCGACGGCGAGCTGGTCGCGAGGATCCTGCGCAATGGCGGTCTTGTATTCCGCGATAGCGCCCTCGAAGTCGCCGTTCGACATCGCGTCGTAGGCCTCCTGGTGGTGCGGCGGAAGGGGCTCCTCCACGGGCTCGGCCTCCCCCTCGGGGGCGTCGGGCGCCTTGGCCGTTCCCGTCACGCCGTTCTGGGCCGCGAGCGCGGCCAACTGCTCGAGAACCCCGAGCACCTCGGCCTCGGCGATCTCGCCCTCGTACAGGGCGATTGGACGACCACCGACGACGGCGGCAACGGTGGGCACGGCCTGCACCTTGAACGCCTGCTGCAACTGCGGGTTGGACGAGACGTCGACGGTCGCAAGCACGAACTTTCCCGCCTGCGCGGTGATCACACGGCTGAGGCCCACCGACGGCGTACCCATGTAGAACTCGACGACGACGGGAACGCTGCTCGAGAGCTCGAGGATGCCCGTGAAGTTGGTGTCCGTTCCGTCCAGCACCAGCGAGGGCACGGCCGACTCCCCCGCGGATGCGCCCGCGGGAGCACCGGCGGGCGGGGCAGCCGGACGCACGAGAGAGGACAGGTCTACCGCGCCGCGGAGGCTGGCTGGAGTCGGTGGAACGCTGGTCACTGTTTCTCCTTCGCTGAGACGATCCCGTCAGCGTCGCCGAGCAGGACGATCTTCTGGTGGCTTCCCACCTTGGGCACATAGAACAGAAGTTGCTCGCCGTAGGTCGCCACGAGTCCCTTGAGCGTCGTGTTCACCCCCGAGAGGGTCTTGACCAGACCGCTCGAATTCAGCGTGGCTCCGGCCTCGGTGGGACTGACGGTCTCCGACTGGTCGACGCTCACGGCGACGATGGCGCCCAGGTTGTTCGTACCGAAGGCGATGGGCCCGCCGACACCGGGGGCGTTGGAGAACTCGACTCCCACCTTGTCAGGCATTCCTGCCTTCCTCGCCTGCTTGAACTCGTAGCCGTTGTCCTTGGCGAATCGATCGTGGCTCGTGTCGAAGTACTTGGCAAACTCACTCTCAGGACCCTTGAGAAGGATGTCGGCGTATGCGGGACCCACCTTGCCAGGGGGAAGCAGCAGGTTCTTGAAGTCCGGCAGGTACTGCGGGGCACCGATGGAAGCGGATGCCACCTTGGGGAGCACGACCTTGGCCTCGAGCGAGACAGCGTAGATGACCTTGTAGTTGTCGCGAGGAGTCTCCTGCTGGAGCACGAGCGCGAGGGGTGAAACCGTCTTGTCCTTGGGGTTCACGAGAACCGTGAACACCGTGCGCGGCCAGGTGTCGTTCTGCTGGGGAAGCGCGACCTCGATGTCACCGCTCGGAATCGCCGTCAGCGCAGCAACGGTGTCGTCCTTCTTGCGGATCTCGTAGTTGACCGTGCGCAACTGGAGCGCGGCCCCGGCGAACCTCGTGGCCAGCAGCTTCGCATCCTTGGTCTCATCCGCCTTGGCCGCAACCGCAGACACCCGGGTGACGATCTCGTTGAGCTGCGGGACCGTCACGGCCGTGGCCTGTTGGTTGTCCGTCGCAGCGGGATCCACGGTCGCCGTCGCGGACGGCTTGGCATTGCCCTGTGCCCCGAAGAACGACGGCAGCGCATCCGAGGAACAACTGCTGAGCGCGAGGGAGCCCGCCAGAAGCACGGGAAGCACCGCGATCATCCGCCTGCGGGCCGAACGCCGCCCACTCGCGACCTTCGGTTGCTTCGTGCGGCGCGGCTTGTAGCTGCGCTGCTTCGGGAGCTTCGGCATCTTGGGGCTCTTGCGGCGCGGGCCACGGGCCTTCCGCAGGTGATACAGCGCCCACAGGTACAGCCCGAGCCCGAGCAGGAGCAGCGCGACGCCTGCGATCACGAGCGGGCCGGACCACGGAGTGCGGTTGTCGAGCGGCCAGCGGATAGCGACGTCGGTTGGCGCAGGATCGGCGCCATCTGACGCGATGATCAGCGAAATGTCCTTCGGCACGTTCACCGTGAACGACAGCGGAGTGTCGCTGCTGTGTTCTTCGAACCACAGGTCGGAGCCGCGCGGATCGGGAACCGTGGATTCCTTCCCCGTCACCGTCTTGCTGGCCAGGGCATGCGTCGTGGCGTTGTAGCGGATCTTGTTGTAGCTCGCGTCGCCGACCCAGGCGTGGACATCCGCCGTGCGACCGTACGCGGCAAAGATCTTCGTCGCGCCGGAGATCTCGAGTGTCTGATGACCCTTGTTCGCGTCCAGCACCGTGCCGTCGATGATGGTGAGCGGTGCGTTCGAGTCGAGAGTGACGCTCGCCGTGAGGTGATCCGGACCGGCGAGAATGGTGCGCTGTGCGATGCCGTAGCCGATGAGGAGAAATGCGAGAACGAAGCTCACGATGGCAGAGATGAACCGCACGCAATAACTCCTCTCGTATCCACCTGCCGAGTGAGGCCGGGCGAAACCGCGACTCTCCTCGGATGACCACGCGGATGACCGCACCCACACTGGCTCTGGCCTGTGGTGCGCGCCCGTGCCTGCGGGCAAAGACATTCCAGAATAGCGTAGCGAGCCTGAGAGCTCACCCCATCGGCCGCCTCGGCGCCGCAGATTACCGCGGTGCCGCCACTCCTCTCATCGTGCGCCAGCACCGTCCACGCTAAACTCTGAACGTTCGGCACCTTTCACAGCATCCCAACCAACTTCACTCTCGGGAGACACCGTGGCCACTGACGATGAGGCTTTCACCACCGCGATGCGCGGCTACAACCGCGATGAGGTCGACAGCGCAATCCAGGATCTGCGGCGCGAGCTGATCAAAGCCAACACCGACAAGGCAGAGGCCACAAAAGAGGTCAAGCGTCTCACGGCGACCGTCGAGGATCTCCAGGCCGAGATCGAAGAGACGGGAAGCCCCACCTACAGCGGGCTCGGCAGCAAGCTCGAGAACATCCTTCGCGTGGCAGAAGAGCAGTCCACGAGGCTCATCAGCCAGGCCGACATCGACGCAGAAAAGCTGCGCAACAGCGTGCAGGGCGAGATTCACCAGCTGCGGGTCGAATCGATGGAGACAGCAGAGAAGCTCGTCGCCGAGGCTCACGAGAAGGCCGGTTCCATCGTCGAGGCTGCTCACGCCGAGGCTGCTGAACTGATCGCGGCGAGCAAGGCGGAGAGCGAGATCGTCGTCCAGGATGCCCTGCACGAGGCTGCGGCCATCCGGGGCGCAGTCGCCACGGAGGCAGCAGAGGCCAGGGCGACCGCAAAGCGAGAGGCCGCGGCCGTGAAGGCAGAGGCCGAACGCGAGTCCGCAGAGCTCAAGCTCGTTGCGAGCAGAGAGGTGAGCGAATCGCGCGAGCAGGCCGCCGCCCTCGCGAGGGAGACCGAACAGGGCCGCGCGGAGTTCACGAGCGAAGCAGAGAAGCAGTGGGGTGACCTCGCGCGCGACGTCGAGCAGCAGCGCACCGACCTCACCCGCGAGATCGGCGAAGCCAGGGCGGCGTTCGAGCAGGAGATGGCCGCGGCACGCGCCAAGCTCGACCGCGACACGGCTGCGGCGCGCGCGGCTCTCGAACAGGAGACCGCGGAGGCCAGGGCACATCTCGAGGAGGAGATCGCCGCCGAGCGCGCCAGTCTCGCCCACGACATCGACCAGCAGCGCACCGACCTGGAGCGCGAGATCGAGTCCCGCAAGGCCGAACTCGCGAGGGAGAGCGAGCAGGTCAGGGCGCAGATCGCGCACGACCTCGACGAGTCCCGCACCGGGCTCGAGCGCGAACGCGAACAGGGACGCCTCGACTTCGAGGTCGAACTCACCGCCCGCCGTGACGAGACAGAGAAGGAGTTCCTCTCCAAGCACCAGGAGGCGGTCTCGCAGACCCAGAAATACCTGGACGACGCGCAACTGCAGCTCACCGAGGCCAACCTGCGCGCGGCCGAGAAGCGCCAGGAGGCGGACGCAGCAGAGGAAGAGGCACGAACCGCCGCGAAGAGCATCAGGGAGAAGGCGGATGCGGAGGCGGCCGAGATCCTGTCCAACGCGGAGGCCCGCGCGAAGGCCATGGTTCGCGAGTCGGAGAAGCGCAACGCCAAACTCGTCAAGGACGCTGAGGAGAGACTCGCCCAGATCAAGGTTGAGCGCGAGGCCGTCGCGGGATACTTTGAGAGCCTGCACTCGGTGTTGAACCAAGCAGAGAAGGTCACGAGCGAGAGCTGATCATCGAACGCCGAACGTCTGAGCACCCGAGACCCCAGCGCCTCACGAGACAGAGCCTCACGAGAAAGGGATCGCGGTGAAGATCCAGAACGCGTTCAGATTCGGACTCCTGGGCGGCCTCGGCGTGCTCGTGGCGCTCGTCATCGGCGGTGCCGTCGCCACCCTGTCGACGATCCTCACCTACATCGGCGCAGCACTCTTCATAGCCCTGGGCATCGACCCCGCCGTGTCCTGGCTCGAGAAGCACAAGTTCCCTCGCTGGACGGCGATCATCACCGTGCTCATCGGACTCCTCGCCGTCGTGGCCGGGCTCGTGCTCTCGGTCGTTCCGGTCATCGTGGACCAGACCAACCGCCTCATCGCCCAGGTGCCCACCGTGGTTGGCGTGGTATCCGATCCGCACCTGGTGCGGAACATCCAGGCCACGCTGCCCGACTTCATCGACGTGCAGTCGGTGGTCGACGCCATCGTCAAGTTCTTCCAGGATCCTCAGAACCTCACCGCGATCGGCGGCGGTGTGCTGCAGGTCGGGCTCGGTATCGCGAGCGGTGTGGCCGGAGTCGTCATCGTCCTGATCCTCACGCTCTATTTCGTCGCATCCCTGAACGGCATGAAGCGCGGCCTGTACCGCCTCGTTCCCGCATCGAAGCGGGCGGGCTTCGCAGACCTCACCGAGCAGATCAGCACGGCGGTCGGCCGCTACGTCATGGGGCAGGCCACGATCGCCCTGTGCAACGGCATAGCGAGCTTCATCTTCCTCACCTTCATCGCCAAGGTGCAGTACTCGGCGCTGTTCGCCTTCATCGCCTTCTTGTTCGCGCTCGTGCCGCTCGTAGGAACCCTGTCCGGGTCCATCCTGATCACGCTCGGCTCGCTGCTATTCGGCGGGCCCGTGACCGCGCTCTGGGTCGCCATCTACTACCTGGCCTACATGCAGGTCGAGGCATACGTCATCAATCCGAACGTCATGAAACGCGCGGTCAAGGTGCCGGGGGCGATCGTCGTGATCGCCGCCCTTGCCGGCGGCGCGCTGCTCGGCATCCTCGGAGCCCTCATCGCGATCCCGTTCGCGGCGGCGGTGCTCCTCATCGTCAACCAGGTGGTCATCCCGCGCCAGAACGAGCTGTAGTTCGAGCAAGCCCACTACGCGACCATCAACCGAGAGCCGCAACCCGCACAGGGGCAACAGAAAACCTAGGACGTTCAACACAGGGATGTGTGCGGTCGGTCGAGGGCGGCGTGTCCACGGAATACCTGCGCCTGAGAGTCTGTCTCTCGAAGGCGAGAAAGAACGACGTCCCCTTTTTAATGCCGTCTAGTGCGATTTGCTCTCGGATTGATAGATTCGCATCTATTCAGTAAGAGCATTCTTTATTTTTGGACAGTCGCTGGAGCCCTCACAAATTAGGAGAGGAAACGCGTATAACTATATTCGGCAAATCCCGACCACGAACTAAGACAATCGCCGCGGTAGCGCTCTTTGTAACCCTTGTGAGAATCGTCTACTACGACACGTGCCGGGCCTTCTCTGCCACTCACACCATCTCTGTTTGGCAAAATGCGGTTTCCGGAACGAAGTTAGGCGCAAGCTCGACTACCACTTGGACTGGACCGGCCTGCTGACGACGAAAATGGAGCCTTCAGGATGCCAACGGTAGCGTCCGTCGCTCGATGGACACGTCAAAAGCTTGAAATCACTGTCACGGCAGTGCTCTGGCATTCGGAATCGAGAATCGGGCATACAGCCGTCCCCCAACACTTTCTGGCGGCGAGCGGCAGCGCCTTGCCATTGCCCGAGCGTTGTTGTTGGAGCCGCAGCTACTCATCGCTGACGAGCCCACCGCCAGCTTGGATAGTGCATGGGCGGTGGAGATAGTCGCCTTGCTGAAGGAGTATCAAAAGGATGGCCACGCGCTTCTCCTGGCGAGCCACGATGCGAACGTCGTGGGTGCCTGCGAACTGACTATCCAAATAGAGTCAACCCGTAAGCCAATCAATATCCATCGGTTTCACGAGTGAGAACAGTGCCCTGTCGGCCTATTCGCAATCACCCCAGCATTGAACGCCGTCGAGCAGCTGTAGCCGAGGCGTTCTATCCCGTCCACTCCGTCGGCAGCGGAAGTGCTGCTGGATTGAGCCGTTCGACCACCTCGCTGAGTACGCGCCTGGTCTGGTTCTCCCCCACCCAGAGGTGCCTGCCGTCCGGAACGTTCACGAGCTCGATCTCCGGCACCGAGGCGAAGCGCCTCGCCGCGGCCTCAGGGCGCAGGTAGTCGTCGAGCTCCGGGATGACCGCGACGAGCCTGGTACCGCTACCCGCCCACGCGGCGACTTCGGCGTCCGACGTGCGGTGCAACGGCGGCGACAGCAGGATCGCCCCGTCGATCGGATGCTCGAGCCCATACTTCAGGACCACCTCGCTGCCGAACGACCAGCCGAGAAGCCACGGGTGAGGAAGCGCCCGCTGCGCCACGAGATCCATCGCGGCGGCGAGGTCGTAGCGTTCGGCCTCACCCTCGCCGAATGTGCCCTCCGAGGTGCCTCGAGGGGATGACACGCCCCGGAAGTTGAAGCGAAGTACCGCGAGTTGCGCGAGGGCAGGCAGTCTCGCCGCGGCTTTGCGGATGATGTGCGAGTCCATGAACCCGCCGGCGGTGGGCAGCGGGTGCAGCGTCACAAGCGTGGCGACCGGCTCAGTGTCGGCGGGGAGCGCGAGTTCCCCGACCAGGGTGAGCCCGTCCCGCGTGTGAAGCGAGATGTCTTCCCGCCGAGCCGGAAGCTTTACGCCCGCCCTGATGTCCATCCTCGACTCCCTGCCTCTCGTTACTTGATGCGCCAGCAGTGCGTGTGCCAGTGACGCCTGGCCGCGATGTCGTCTGCCTCGCCCATGAGCCCGTCCGCACGCCAGGCGACGAGGTGCGCGGTACCCGGAGTGATCTCCTGGCCGCACCCCGGACAGGTGTAGTACTTCACCGCGGCGCCCGGAGCAAGGGGCTGCACGTTCCACAGCCCGTCGCGCTTCGTCTCGGTGTGCAGGCGCCCGTAGAGCGCGCGGGTGAGGTCGACGTCCTCGTCATCGCCGCGGTCAGCGCTCGAGCGCGAACGTCGCGGACGATTGGACCTGGGCATGCATCCAGCTTATGCGGAACCACCGAAAGGCTCGCCTCAGTACCAGCCCTTGGCCTGACTGTGGCTCCACGCGCCACACGGGGTGCCATAGCGGGCGGCGATGTACCCGAGACCCCAGGTGATCTGGGTGCGCGGGTTGGACTGCCAGTCCGCTCCTGCCGAAGCCATCTTCGTGCCCGGCAATGCCTGGGGAATACCGTATGCACCGCTGATCGGGTTGCCCGCGTAGACATTCCAGTGCGACTCGCGATTGTAGAGCGCGACCAGGCAGCTGTACTGGTCCTCGCCCCAGCCGCGAGCCATCACCAGCTCGTGGCCGATCGCCTGCGCGCTGCCCGGATCGGGGATGCCCGCGGCGGGAGCCGGACTCAGGATGCGAACAACCCTCTTGGTGACCGTGTAGTCGTCGCGCAGCATGGCGACGACCGGTTCTCCCGTGATGGTCTTGCCGCCGTCTGCGTGCGCGGAGACCACGAGTCCCTGTGCCGAGCCTGCGCTCGCCTCCTGTTGCGGCTCCACCGCGGCGATCGCCTGCGGATTGGGAGCGATGACGGCGAGCGCCATGAACGCTGCAGCGGCGAAGAATGCGAAGGCCGAGACGATCCCGCGATTTCGCAACCGCCATCCCCGAGTCACGGCCTCGGCTCCGGTCTGCGGTGCCTGCGGCGACGTCTCTCCCCTGTGCCTACCCACGATCAGACGATCGTAGCCGAAAGAGACATAGTTTTCCCTGAACGACTATCGGACCGCCAACATCACGCTCACGACGGTGTCGAGGAGAAGGTCGACCTGGGTCTCTCGATACCCGCCCTTCTTAGGCCGGAAGGCGATCGTGCGCACCTCTTCGACGTTCAGGGCGGAGCCATCCTGGAAGTAGGTGACAAGACGGTCGGCGAGCGCATCGACGTCTTTGCGGTGATATCCGTCGCTCAGGAAGTTCACGCGGTCGAAGCGGCGACCCGCCGGCCGGGACAGCCTGTCGAGGATCTCCTGGGCAGTCGACCGCGCCTGCGTGTACCAGGCCTCGTCGCCGACCTCCTGGACTGCCTGGTCGCGCTCACGGCCGGCAAAGGCATCCTCGAGCCGCTCGAGAGCGGCATCGACGTGCACGGGCGAATACCCGCCCTTCTGCATTTCGAAGGATGTCCTGCGGATGCTCGCGGCCGTGATCACAGAACCGACCGTGGTCTCCGCAGAGTACGCGCGACGCGCATCCTCAAGGAAGTCCTCGACCTGATCGACGTTGTAGCCTCGGCGGGACTTTCGGGTGCGCGGGAATGTTGTGCTCACGACACCATTCTGCCCTATGGTGCCTGGCGCTCCGCTCAGTGACGCGAGAGGTCTGCGCGTTATCTGCCGAAGATGAGGAACAGCGCGTAAGCCGCAGCGGCGCTCGGCAGGATCGAGTCGAGCCGGTCGAGGAAGCCACCGTGGCCCGGGAGCCAGGTGCTGATGTCCTTGATACCGAGGTCGCGCTTGATGAGGGACTCCGTGAGGTCGCCGGTGGTTGCCGTGAAGGCGATGACGGCTCCGAAGACGAGCCCGAACCACGCGGGTTGCTGCAGCATGAACACCGAGAGGATCACGCCGCCGATCATGGCGACGACAACGGACCCTGCGAGACCCTCCCAGGTCTTCTTCGGGCTGATCTTGGGCGCCATCGGGTGCTTGCCGAACAGGAGCCCGCTCGCGTAGGCGCCGGTGTCGACGGCGATCACGAGGATGAGGAAGGCGAGGGTCCACCACTCCCCGCCCTCTTTGCCGTCGAGAAGCACGGCGAAGCTCGCCAGGAACGGCACGTAGATCTGCACGAGCGCACCGGCCGCGAGATCCCGGCCGACCTCGCGAGCGCTCCCCCGGTGCGCAGGGACCGCCAGTTCGATGATGCGCCAGAGAGTCACAAACAGGATCGCGCCGAGGAGCACGAGCCAGTGGCCGCCGTCGTTGAGGTAGAAGGCCGCGGGAACCATCGCCACTGCAGCAACCGCGGTCGGCCAGCGCGGCACATCCCGACCGGCATACCGCAGTGCGCTCGCCAGTTCGAACGCCGTGAAACCGATGATCGCGCCGGCGAAGATCATGAACAGCCACTTGTAGACGATGAGGCTGAACAGCATGAGCAGACCGAGCCCGAGGCCGATCAGGATCGCCAGCGGGAGGTTGCGTCCGGTGCGCGCCTCGATCTTCTCGTTGGCCGCGTCGATGTGGGCCCTCGTGACCTTCAGCTCCGCCTGGAAGTCGTTCTTGAGCGCGTTGGCGCGCGCTTCCAGCTCAGCTCGTCGTGTGAAGAACCGTCTACCGCGCGTCGGCGTAGGGCGCTCCTCGGATGGATCCGTCATCAGACCTCGAGAAGCTCGGCTTCCTTCTTCTTCACGGCGTCATCGATCGCGTCGATCGCGTTCTTGGTGATGACCTCGAGCTCCTTCTCGGAGCGGCCCACCTCGTCGTCGCCGACCTCGGTCTTGAGCGCGTCGAGCTCGTCCTTGGCCCTGCGGCGGATGTTGCGAACAGACACGCGGGCGTCCTCGGCCTTCCCGCGAACGATCTTCACGAAGTCGCGGCGGCGGTCCTCGGTGAGTTCCGGTAGCGTCACGCGGACGATCGTGCCGTCGTTGCCCACGTTTGCACTGAGGTTCGGGGCATTGACGATCGCACGCTCGATCTCCTTGAGCGCGCTCTTGTCGTACGGCGTGACGACGAGCACGCGCGCCTCAGCGTTGGTCAGGCCGGCGAGCTGCCCGAGCGGAGTCGCCGTTCCGTAGTAGTCCACCATGATCTTCTGGAACAGGGCGGGGTTGGCGCGACCGGTGCGCACGTTCGCGAAGTCGTCCTTGGCGGCCTCGAGAGACTTCTGCATCTTCTCTCGTGCCTCGGCCAGTACATCGGAAATCACAGGGGCTCCTTCGGTGTTGTGCTACCGCTAGGTAGTTTACTGGGCTGCGCGGGGGCTAGTTCGAGACGAGAGTGCCGATGCGATCGCCGCGCAACGCCGCAGCGACGTTTCCCTCGGGCTCCATGCCGAAGACCACCATGGGCATCTTGTTGTCCATGCACAGGCTGAACGCAGTCGAGTCGACGACCTTGAGGCCCTTCACGAGCGCCTCCTGGTAGGTGACCTCCTCGAGCTTCCAGGCGTTCGAGTCCTTGCGCGGGTCGGCGGAGTAGACGCCGTCGACGCCGTTCTTGGCGACGAGCACGACATCCGCACCGATCTCCAGCGCGCGTTGCGCCGCCACGGTGTCCGTGGAGAAGTACGGGAGGCCTGCGCCCGCGCCGAAGATGACGACGCGGCCCTTCTCGAGGTGCCGCTCGGCGCGGCGTGGGATGTATTGCTCGGCCACCTGGGTCATCGAGATGGCGGACTGCACACGGGTCTCGGCCCCGGCCTGCTCCAGGAAGTCTTGCAGGGCGAGGGCGTTCATGACGGTGCCGAGCATGCCCATGTAGTCTGCTCGACCGCGATCCATGCCGCGGAGCGAGAGCTCAGCGCCGCGGAAGAAATTGCCACCGCCCGTGACGATCGCGATCTCGACGTCTGCGGCCACGGACGCGATCTCGCGCGCGAGAGAACTGACCACATCCGGATTCACACCGAGCTGGCCGCCGCCGAACGCTTCGCCAGAGAGTTTGAGGAGAACCCGTCGTCTGCCGGTTTCTGATGTCATCGTCTCTCCTTGGGTTCGGCTCGTTACAGATTATCGTTCAGGCTCGACAAATGGGGCCCGGCCGCTGACGCGATCCGGGCCCCATTGTCATGAGCGGATGTCTCGGTGTGACTACGCGCCGACCTTGAAGCGAACGAACTCGCTCACGGTGAGCCCGGCATCCGACAGCACCTTGCCTACGGAGAGCTTGTTGTCTTTCGCGTACTCCTGCTCGAGCAGGGCGACCTGCTTGATGAACGCGGTGAGACGGCCCTCGATGATCTTCGGCAGGGCAGCCTCGGGCTTGCCCTCTCCGCGGCTGATCTCCTCGACGATGCGACGCTCGTTCTCGACGTCGGCCACGGGGATGTCCTCACGGCTGAGGTACTGCGGGTCGGCAAAGGAGATGTGCTGCGCGACGCTGCGCGCGGTGTCTGCGTCGTCACCGGAGTATCCGACGACAACACCGACCTGCGGCGGCAGGTCCTTGTTGGTCTTGTGCAGGTAGATCGCGAACTTCTCGCCGGAGACGCGAGCGACGCGACGAAGCTCCATCTTCTCGCCGAGGATCGCGGCCTCGTCACCGATGAGCTCGGCAACCGTCTGGCTGCCCGCTGGAGCGGCAAGCCCCTCCTCGACGGTCGATGCTCCTGCCGCGGTGACGGCGTCGAGCACCTTGTTGCCCAGGGTCACGAACTTGTCGCTCTTGGCGACGAAGTCGGTCTCGCAGGCGAGCTCGATGAGTGTGGTGGTGCTGCCGTTTTCCTTGGCGGCGACGAGCCCCTCGCTCGTGGAACGGTCGGCGCGCTTGGCGTTGCCCTTTGCACCCTTCAGGCGCAGGAGCTCTGTGGCCTTCTCGAGGTCACCGCCGGCCTCGACGAGGGCGTTCTTCGTCTCGACCATGCCGGTGCCGAGGCGCTCACGCAGGGTCTTGAGGTCTTCCAGGCTGAAATCTGCCATCGACTCTCTCCTTGTTCAGATCGGCTTACTTTGCGTCCGCTGCTGCTGCAGCGTCAGTCTTCTTGGCGGCGGGCTTTGCAGTCGCCTTGGCCGGTGCCTTCGGCGCGGCCTTGGGCGCCGTGGCCTCCTTCTCGGCGACTGCGGCATCCGCTGCGTTCTCCTCGACGGGAACCTCGGCGACGACCTCTGCCACGGCCTCAGCGGCCGCAGGGGTCTCGGTGGCGGACTCGACCAGGCCGTCGACGGCCTCGACCTTTTCTGCCTCGGTGGCCGGAGTCTCGGATGCGGCAGTTTCAGAAGCGCCGAGCAGTTCGGCCTCCCACTCGGCGAGGGGCTCCACGGCGGAGACGTTGCCCTCCTCCGCCTTCTGGTGGCGCTGGATGAGGCCCTCTGCGGCAGCATCCGCGACAATGCGCGTCAGCAGGCCGACGGAACGGATCGCGTCGTCGTTACCCGGAATCGGGTACTGCACCTCATCGGGGTCGCAGTTGGTGTCGAGGATGGCAATGACCGGGATACCGAGCTTGCGCGCCTCGTCGATGGCGAGGTGCTCCTTCTTGGTGTCGACGATCCAGATCGCGGACGGGGTCTTCGAGAGGTTGCGGATGCCGCCGAGCGAGCGCTGCAGCTTGGTGAGCTCGCGGCGCTGGATGAGCAGCTCCTTCTTGGTGTAGCCCTTGGTCGTGTCGTCGAAGTCGACCTCTTCGAGCTCCTTCATGCGCGCGAGGCGCTTGGAAACGGTCTGGAAGTTGGTGAGGAGGCCACCGAGCCAGCGCTGGTTGACGTAGGGCTGGCCGACGCGCTGGGCCTGCTCCGCAATGGAACCCTGGGCCTGCTTCTTGGTGCCGACGAAGAGGATCGTGCCGCCGTGAGCGACGGTCTCCTTGACGTAGTCGTAGGTCTTGTCGATGTAGGCGAGCGACTGCTGAAGGTCGATGATGTGGCTGCCCGAACGCTCCGTCAGGATGAATCGCTTCATCTTCGGGTTCCACCGACGGGTCTGGTGTCCGAAGTGAACGCCGCTGTCGAGCAGCTGGCGGATGGTGACAACGGCCATTGCCGTCTCCTTTTCTGGCACCGACGCACAGCCTCGCGGGAGGCGGTTGCGGTGCACACTCAGTTGTTATCGCACCGGTCGGTGCGAATCCTGGTGCCCGGCCCGCATCCAACCCGGCAGAATGCTGCTTTCGCAGTTTCGACCGGGACTGAGTGGATGCGTGGCGTGCTGTGCCATTCACCATGGCTTCGCACGACGGACACGCGTAGTCACCCCGTGCAAACGGGATGCTTCCGAGAGTCTAGCATCCCCGGGCCGGGCGTTCTGCGCGTCCGCGCCGTGCACTGGCGCGCTCTTCTCCTCCACCGTGACGCGGCGGTGTCGCGGTTCCACAATTGCGCCAGATGCGCGTCGCGAGTGGTCGGAGCCAGGCATCCTGTATCGCGTGTTGCTCCCGTTGCTCCCCAGACCGGCTCGAATCATCGGCCTGGTATTGCTCGCGCTGACTGTGGTCGCGGTCTCCCCCGCGCAGGCGTCGGCGAGTGAGCAGTCTCGTGCGGGAGCAACACCCCACTGGGTATGGCCGATTGCGCCACCGAGGGTCGTACTGCGCGCGTTCACCGCACCGGAGACCGCCTACAGCGCGGGCCACCGCGGCATCGACCTGGCCGCGTCGACTGGCACGACCGTGTATTCGCCGGCCGATGGAGTCATCCACTTCTCCGGGGTTGTCGTCGACCGCCCCGTGCTCTCGATCGAGCACGCGGGCGCGCTGCTGTCGAGCTTCGAGCCCGTGACATCGACGCTGCCCGCCGGGACGGTGGTGCACCGGGGCGAGCCCGTCGGTGTCGTCGCCGCGGCGGGCGGCCACTGCGCGTCGTCCTGCCTGCACTTCGGTGTGAGACTGCACGGGCAGTATCTGTCCCCACTCAACTTTCTCGGTGGCATCCCCCCGCCCGTGCTACTGCCGACGCGCGCGTTCCGGTGAGTCCGGCGTCACGGCGTCGTGGCTGCGGCCCCGATAGCGCGCTCAGCCCTTCGATGGATGCCCGCCCGAGCGGTGCTGGTTAGGCTGATTCGCGTGACAGACTCCGCCGGGCCGGAGCTTGGGAGAGCTCGCGTCCACACTCCACTGACTCCGATCTTTCTCGGGCTGCAGATCGGGCTGCACGGCATTTTCGTCGCTCTCGCCGCGTTTGTGGTGGTTCGCGCGATCATCGCGCCAGGCCACGAAGCTCCCTGGACCATCGCGCTCGGCATCGTTCTGCTCGTCACCTACCTCGCCGGGGCATTCCTCGCGCGCTCCGCGAGCACGCCGTGGGTTCCACGGGTATGGCTCGCAGTGCTGACGGCGATCGTTCTCGCTCTCCTGGCGCTCACCCCGGACGCGACATTCCTGGTCTTCCCCCTGTTTTTCCTGCAGCTCCACGTGCTGCCGTTCCGCTGGGCGATTCCCGTCACCCTTGTGACGACGGCAGTCGCGATCGTTGCGTTCGGCAACCACAACGGATGGACGGTCGGCGGAGTGGTCGGACCGCTGATCGGCGTGACCGTTGCCATCGTGATCGGTCTCGGGTATCGCGCGTTGTATCGGGAGGCGCAGCAGCGACAGCTGCTCATCGACGAGCTCCTGTCCACGAGGGAGAAGCTCGCCGCGCGCGAACGCGAGGCCGGCATGCTTGAGGAGCGATCCCGACTCGCCCGGGAGATCCATGACACGGTCGCGCAGGGGTTGTCGAGCATCCAGATGCTGCTGCACGCGGTCGAACGCGAGGGTTCCAGCTCGGCGGCGATCGAGCACATCAGGCTCGCGAGGGAGACTGCAGCGGCCAATCTTGCGGAGGCGAGACGCTTCATCCGCGAACTCACGCCTCCCGCGCTGGAACAGCAGACCATCGCTGCGGCGCTGGCACGGCTCGCCGCCGCCGACGCCAGCGATTCACTCGCGGTGAGCTTCCATGTGAGCGGCGACCCCGTGGAACTGCCGATGAGAATCGAGACCGCGCTGCTGCGCATCGCGCAGGCGACGCTCGCGAACGTGCGGCAGCACGCGGACGCGGGGCGTGCGGAAATCACGCTGAGCTACCTCGACGACTGGGTGGGCCTGGACATCGTCGACGACGGCAAGGGCTTTTCGCCTCGTACGGTCGGCGGGGCAGCCTCCGACCGCACCTCGTTCGGCCTGATCGCGATGCGCCAGCGTGTCGAGCAACTCGGCGGAACGCTCGCGGTCGAATCGCGAGTGGGCGCGGGCACGGCGATCGCGGTGGGCTTCGACCTGGAAGGGGCCTCAAAATGATCCGCCTGCTGCTGGCCGACGACCATCCGGTGGTTCGCGCGGGGCTACGCGCCCTGTTCTCGGCCGAGTCGGACATGGAGGTCGTTGCCGAGGCGGCCACTGCGGATGATGCGGTGCGCGCCTGTGCCGGAATCGACGTCGACCTCGTGCTCATGGACCTGCAATTCGGATCGGGAGAGAGCGTTCAGGGAGTCGACGCCACCCGGATGTTGCGGGCCGCCGAGCGCCCACCGCACGTTCTGATCCTCACCAACTACGACACCGACGCCGACATTCTCGGCGCGGTCGAGGCCGGCGCGAGCGGATACCTGCTCAAGGACGCACCCCCGGAGGAACTGATCGCGGCGGTTCGGGCAGCTGCCGCGGGCGAAAGCGCGCTTGCCCCGGAGATCGCCGACCGTCTGAGCTCCCGGGCGCGCACGACCGAGCAGGGGCTCAGCCTGCGCGAGGCCGAGGTACTCGGTCTCGTCGCGCAGGGCAAGTCGAATCGGGACATCGGGCGGGAGCTGTTTCTCAGTGAGGCGACCGTGAAGTCCCACCTCGCGCACATCTTCACGAAACTCGAGGTGAGTTCTCGCACTGCGGCCGTCGCCAAGGCCCGCGCGACCGGAGCCATCCGCACCTGATCACTTCGCTACGAGCGGCACCGATACCAACTTTCGGACGATGCTTCCCTCACGAGACTCGGCGAGGCTGGAGGCATGAAAAAACTCTTTTATGCTGCCACCGTCTATCTGGTGCTCGGGCTGGCATCCGGTCTGTTCTACCGGGAATTCACCAAGGCGAACGGGTACACCGCAGCGGACGGTTTCACTCAGCTTTCAGTCGTGCACACTCACCTGCTGACGCTCGGCGTCATAGTGCTGCTCATCGTGCTCGGGTTGGAGAAAGTGTTCGGGCTCTCCCGCAGCCCCCTGTTCAGTTGGTTCTTTTGGTTGTACAACGTGGGCCTGATCATTTCGAGCGGCACCATGGTGGTGAACGGCATGCTCCGCGTGCGTGGCGAAACCAGCAGCGCGGCCCTCGCGGGTATCTCGGGTTCCGGCCACATCATCCTGACCGCGGGCCTGATCCTGCTCTTCGTTGCCCTCGGCAAGCGCGTCCTGGAGAAGCCCGCCGCCGAGCTGAGCTGAGCGCCCCTCTGCGCGGCCTCGGCCCACCCTCGTGGCTTGGCGTGCAGCTACGCTCGCGGGTGGGCAGAGGCATAACTGGCCTTGAGCCGTTCCGCCGAGACGTGGGTGTAGATCTGGGTGGTTCCGAGGCTCGCGTGCCCGAGCATCTCCTGCACCGCGCGCAGATCGGCGCCACCGTCGAGAAGGTGAGTCGCGGCCGTGTGCCGCAGGGCGTGGGGCCCGGAGGGGCCGCCGCCGGGCAACCGCGCGAGCAGCGATGACACGAGCGTGTAGACGGCGCGCGTGCCGAGGCGTTTGCCCGTGTGGCCCAGGAACAGCGCACTGCCTGCTCCCATGGCCCTGTTGGTCGCAGCGCCGATCGCCGCGTCGAGAAGGATCGGCCGTGCGCGCTCGAGATACTCCGTGATCGCGTGCTGCGCGGGAACACCGAACGGTACGACTCGTTCCTTGGACCCCTTGCCGAGCACTCGCACGGTGAGCCTGCCGAGATCCACGCTGTTCACGTCGAGGCCGGTGAGTTCGCTCACGCGCAGCGCTGAAGCGTAGAGCAGTTCGATGATCGCGAGATCGCGGATCGCTTCTGCGCGGGCAGTCGCGAGGTGCGGGTGGGCTGTGTCGCCAGCGTTGTTGGTTTCGGCAGCGTCGTGCGCCCGGTGCGCGAGGTCGTCGAGGATGCGCTCGATCTGTCCGCGGGTGAGAACGCGCGGCAGGTGCTGGTCGACTTTCGGTGCCCGCAGGCGCGAGGCGACATCCGTCTGGATGGCGCCCTCGCGCAACAGCCAACCCGTGAGGCCGCGGGCAGCGGCGGAGCGCCTGGCCAGGGTCGACTTGGCGAGGCCGTTCTGGGATCCGGCCCAGACCCAGTCGCGCAGGAGTTCCAGGGTGATGCCCTCGACCTCGATCGCCCCGTTATCCTGCGCGAAGTGGAGAAGACTTTCGAGGTCTGACCGGTAGGAGCGGATGGTGTTGCCGCTGAATCCGCGCTCGGCGGAGAGATAGACGGTGAAGTCCTCTATCGCTCGTCGCAACTGCACCCCTCTATCGTCGGGCTCCGCGGGCGGATACGGTGCATTCTGCCTCGCGAGTCTGCTTCACGCCGCGACTCGGCGGCGCCTTCCGCGCGCTGCGGTGTGGCTACCCACGCCCGGCCCTCATCGCTTCGACACCCAACCTCCCCCGAGCTCGACCGCGATGCCGTCGAGTTCCAGACCACCGAGTACGCCCTGCACCTCGGTCACGGAGAGGCCGGAACGTCGCGCCACCTCCTCCGCCGATCGCGCGGCCCTCGGCGCGAGGGCGTCGAGCACCCGTGTCTGCCGCCGGTCCCCACCGTCCGCGCTCCGCTGTGCGCCCTCCGTGCCCGATTGCTCGTCCCGACTGGCGAGGGTCTCGTCATCCAGCGGTGCGAGCTCGGCCATCTCGTCGGGGTTCGTCACGCAGCGGGCATCGAAGTCGCGGATCAGCCGGTGGCATCCGGCCGATGCCGCGGAGGTGACGGGCCCCGGCACCGCACCGAGCGGCCTGCCGAGGGCGGCGGCATGGCCCGCGGTGTTGAGCGAACCCGACCGCCACCCTGCCTCGAGCACGACAGTCGCTCGGCTCGCCGCCGCAATGAGCCTGTTTCGTTGGAGAAATCTCCATTTGGTGGGCGGCTGGCCGCAGGGCAACTCGGAGACGACCGCGCCCTCCTCCACGATTCGTGTGAGCAGCGCCTCGTGCCCGCTCGGATAGAAACGATCGACGCCGCCCGCCAGGAAGGCGATGGTCTGGCCGGAACTGGCCAGCGCGGCCCGATGGGCCATTCCGTCGATTCCGTAGGCGGCCCCCGAGACGATCGTGTAGCCGCGGTCGACGAGGCCGGCCGAGGCCTCCATCGCGACGTGCTCCCCGTAGCCGGTGGCCGCCCTCGCCCCGACCAGGGCGATCGAGCGGTGTACGGTGGCGAGGGTGGACCCGTTACCACGCAACCACAGGGCGACCGGCGCATGGTCACCGAGATCGGCAAGCCCTGCGGGCCACACAGGATCGCCAGGGACGATGAGTCGCACGGAGTAGCGCGCGGCCTGCTTGAGTGCGACGACCGCCGCACTGGACGTGAGCCTGGGCATCCAGCGCTCCAACGCCTTCGCCAGTTCCTCCCCGTCCGGGGCTTCCGCGCCAGCGGCAGCGAGCGCGGCTGACACGCGGTCGATCGGCCAGCGCTCGACGACCGTGGTCAGCGCATCCGCCGCACCGAGGGCGGCGACGATGATGCCCGCGATCCGATCGCCCGGCTCCGCTATGCCTGTCCAGCTCGCTCGCGCAAAGCGATCCGGAAGTTCGGCGGTGGGAAGCTCCTCGTCGACGATCGCTCGCAGGAGTGGCGCGACCACCGCCTCTTTCAGTCCGAAGATTGTCATGACATTGCCCTTCTCAGATACAGCGCGCGACCGACATGGTCGGCATTCGGGGAGGGTGCGCCCTCCAAATCGGCGATGGTCCAGCTCAACCGCAACACTCGGTCGTAGCCACGCATGGTGAGGCCGCCGCGTTCGAGCGCGCGGTCGATGGATGCGGAGCTTGCGGGGGCGAGCCGCCTCGCCGCGCCACGCAACCACGGCCCGGGAACCTGCGAGTTGAGTCGCCACGGGGTTCCCTCCAGTCGTTCTGCCGCCGCTCCTCTCGCCTCGATCACCCTGCTGCGCGCCTGTGCCGTGCTCTGCCGCGCAGAATCGTCGGAGACTCGAAGCTGCGCTGCGGTGATCCGTGTGACGCGCAACTGGATGTCGATGCGATCCAGCAAGGGCCCTGAGATGCGGCCGAGATAGCGCCGCCTCGCGTTCGGCGGGCAGACACATTCCGAATCGCGGGCGCCGTACTGCCCGCAGGGGCACGGATTGGCAGCCATGACGAGCTGGAACCGCCCGGGAAAGTGCGCAACCGCCTTCGCGCGGTGAATGCTGATGACTCCGGATTCGAGCGGTTGGCGCAGCGCGTCGAGCACCGCGGAGGAGAATTCGGGCGCCTCGTCGAGGAAGAGCACGCCGTGCGATGCCCGCGCGGCGGCGCCCGGCCGGATGACACCGCTGCCGCCACCGACGAGAGCGGCGGCGGTCGCGGTGTGGTGTGGTGCCTCGAGCGGCGGGCGGGTGGACAGGCTGGCGCCGACGGGGAGCCCGGCCAAAGACCTGATGGAGCTGACCTCGAGGGCCGCTTCGGCATCCAGCTCGGGGAGCAGGCCGGGCAGGCGCGCGGCGAGCATGGTCTTGCCCGCGCCGGGAGGACCGAGCAGGAAGACATGGTGGCCGCCGGCGGCCGCGACGAGCATGGCCTGGACGGCATCCTCGTTGCCGACGACGTCTGCAAGGTCTGGTTCGTCGTCGTGCTGTTCGACGAGCGCCGGGCCGGGAATGGGGTCCACGGGGTGCAGCTCGAACTCTCCACCGTGCCAGATGGCCGCGTCACGAAGCGACGGCATGCCGACGATGCGAATGCCGGGAACGAGACTCGCTTCATCCGCGTTGCCGCTCGGCACCATGACGGTGTGCGCGCCGGCACGAGATGCCGCGAGGACGGCGGGAAGGATGCCGTTGATCGGGCGCAGGCGACCGTCCAGTCCGAGCTCGCCGAGGTGCACGACACGCTCCACGGACTCCGCCCCGACCATGTCCGCAGCCGCGAGCGCGGCCATCGCAATGGCCAGGTCGAAACCGGAGCCGTGCTTGGGCAGGGCCGCGGGCGACAGATTCACGGTGAGCTTGCGGCTCGGCAGCGCGCATCCGGAATTCGTCGCCGCGGACCGCACCCGATCCCGCGCTTCACCGAGCGCGGTGTCGGGCAGACCGATGATGACGAAGGCAGGCAGGTTGGCGGAGAGATCCGCCTCCACCTCGACGAGTGCGCCGTCGAGTCCGAGCAGGGCGACGGCTCTTGTGCGGCCAACCGGCATCAGAACACCCGCTTCAGGTGTTCGAGCTGCGGCGCCGCTCCGCGGGAGATGATCACGGCGAGCGCGTCGATGCGGATGCGATCGTGGTTGCCCGGATGCTCCTCACACCAGGCCGCGGCGAGCCTGCGCAGCCGCGCGAGCTTCTGCACGGTGATCGCCTCGAGCGGATGCCCGAACGCGAGCCCGGAGCGCGTCTTGACCTCGACGAAGGCCGTCTCGACCCCGTCGAAGGCGACGATGTCGATCTCCCCCTGCGCACACCGCCAATTGCGGTCGAGGATCGTGTAACCCTCGTTCTGCAGGTACGCGGCGGCGAGATCCTCGCCCCGCCTGCCCAGCTCATCCTTCGCGGCCATGGCCACCTCCGGCTACGAGAATGGCGAAGCGGGCAGGCCGCCGGGGCGGTGAGCGAAAATCTCTGGAGAACGGCCGATCACCCGGCGCTGTGCAGGAGGAGTCGTGCAGAAACAGTGCCCTATCCTCAGACTGTCGAGAGGGGCATCCATGTCACAGAAGACCGCGCTCATCACCGGTGTCGGGCGCAGGCGGGGGATCGGTGCGACGATCGCGCTCGAACTCGCAGGCGCGGGCTGGGATGTCGCGTTCACCTACTGGACGCCGTACGACCAGCGGATGCCGTGGGGCGAGCAGCCCGACGACCCCCGATCGCTGGTCGACGACCTGACTGCCATCGGCATCCGAGCGCTCGCGATCCCGGCCGACCTCTCGGAGCCGGCGACCGCGGCCCGACTGGTCAAAGACGTCGCGGACGAGCTCGGCCCCGTCTCCGCGCTCGCGCTGTCCCACGCCGAGAGCGTCGACTCCGGCATACTGAACACCACGCTCGAGAGCTTCGACCGCCACTTCGCCGTGAACGTGCGGGCGAGCTGGCAGCTGATCGCGGAGTTCGCGCGCCAGGTGCCTGCCTCGGGTGGGCGCATCGTCGCGCTCACGAGCGATCACGTCGTGGACAACCTGCCCTACGGCGCGAGCAAGGGCGCGCTCGACCGGATCGTCATCGCCGCGGCGCGCGAGCTCGCCCACCTCGGCATCACCTCGAACCTCATCAACCCCGGCCCGGTCGACACCGGGTGGATGACGGATGAGGTGCGCGAGAGGCTCACGGCATTGCAGCCCACCGGGGCGCTCGGCACGCCGCAGGACACGGCCAACCTCGTCGCATTCCTGCTGTCGGACAAGGGCGGCTGGATCAGCGGCCAGCTCCTGAAGAGCGACGGCGGCTTCTCCGTCTGACAGCATGTCTGCAGACGATGATGCTAGAGCTTGTCATCGATGCAACCGCTATGACTGCCGCATCGACAACGACACGGCGCACCGTACGGCCGCGGGCGGCGCTACTCGTCGAGCGCGAGTTCCTTGGGCAGTTCGAGTTCCTTCGAGGAGAGCTCCTCGACGTTGACGTCTTTGAAGGTGAGCACGCGCACCGACTTCACGAAGCGATCGGAGCGGTAGACGTCCCACACCCAGACATCGTTCATGGTGAGTTCGAAGTAGAAGTCGTGCTCCGTGTCCTGCCGCACGAGCTCGACCTCGTTGGCCAGGTAGAAGCGGCGTTCGGTCTCGACCACGTAGCGAAACTGGGACACGACATCCCGGTACTCGCGGTACAGCGCAAGCTCGACCTCGCGGTCGTAGTCTTCGAACTCGTCTTCGTCCATTGCCGTTCAATCCTAGCGCGAGCGCGCTGCGCGAGACGCGGCCGGGCGCACAGGCTCAGGGCGACTTGAGCCAGCTGCGACGGTGGAAGTCGGTCGCGCCGAGTGCGGCGATGGCCGCGAAATGACCGGCGCTGCCATAGCCCTTGTTGCCCGCCCAGCCGTAGCCCGGCGTCACCGCATCCGCCTCGATCATGAGGTGATCGCGATGCACCTTGGCGACAACGGATGCCGCAGCAACCGACGCGCAGTCGCGATCGGCCTTGATGCGGGTCGACACCCTCACGGGCGAGGCAAGCGCGGGATTCAGCCAGTCGAAGTGGCCGTCGAGCAGTACGACACTGTCGAGGATGCTCGCGCCCGCCTCGTGCAGGATGCCGAGCGCCCGCTTGCCCGCAAGCCCGAGCGCCGCCGAGATGCCCAGCTCGTCGACCTCGGCCGGGGACGCCAGCCCAACCGCGGAGAACACGGCCCAGTCCCGACTAAGCGGTGCGAGTGCCTCGCGGCGCTTCTCGCTCAGCATCTTCGAGTCGCGCAGGCCCACGGGGAACGCCCCGACCGCGGTGTCGACCACGCACATTCCCACTGCAACGGGCCCGGCGATCGCGCCACGACCCACCTCGTCGCAGCCGATGACGAAGCGCGATCCCGCAGCGTGCAGCGACGCCTCGACCTCGAAGGTTGGGTCTGCTACCGACACCCGATCGCGCCCATCACGCTACTTGCCACCGTGTTCCACGCCGTCGAACACATCGGGGTAGTCGTCGAGCCAGGCCCAGTGATTCGACGGCCAGCTGATGACGAACGCACGGCCGACCACATCGTCCATCGGCACGAAACCCTTGCTGGGGGTAGAGGTGTTGTAGCGCGAGTCCTTGGAGTCGTACCGGTTGTCCCCCATGACCCAGAGTGAGTTCTTGGGGACGACGACCTTGAAGTCGATGCCCGAGGCCCGTTTGACCCCGTTGTCGAGCTTGAGATAGGGCTCGTCGAGCGGAACGCCGTTGACAGTCATCTGGCCGAGACTGTTGCAGCACGCGACCGTGTCGCCCGGCAGGCCGATCACGCGCTTGACGAGGTGGTCATTGCTGTCCGGGGCGCTCAGGCCCACGACGGAGAGCATCCAGTCGATCGCAGCAGCGAAACCGTTCTGCTTGGGGGCCAGCGGCTGCGGGTCGAGCCATCCGCCCGGATCCTTGAACACGACCACATCACCGTGCTGCACGGGCACCAGGTTCGGCACGAGCTCGTTGACGATGATTCGGTCGTTGACCTGCAGTGTGTCCTTCATCGAACCGGAGGGAATGTAGAAGGAGCGGATCAGGAAGGCCTTGATGCCCACCGAGATGACGATTGCCGCCACCAGAACCAGCACGATGTCGCGAATGAACAATTTGACGCCACGCGATCGTCGACGCCGCTCTTTTTCTACGGCAGCAGCGTGTGCGGATGGTTCTGTTTCTGTCATTAAACCCCTGAGCTCCCCATCATTTTAGGTGGTGGGGAGCTCAGGAAAAGTCAGACTCGCGTGGAAAGCCGAGGGTCAGTTCGTTTCGCGCTTTTCCTTGATCTTGGCCTTCTTGCCACGCAGGTCGCGCAGGTAATAGAGCTTGGCGCGGCGCACGTCACCGCGGGTGACGACCTCGATGTGGTCGATGACGGGAGAGTGCACAGGGAAGGTACGCTCGACGCCCACCTGGAAGCTCACCTTGCGAACGGTGAACGTCTCGCGCACGCCCTCGCCGGAGCGGCCGATGACGACACCCTGGAAGACCTGGATGCGCGAGCGCGTGCCTTCGATGATGTTCACGTGAACCTTGACATTGTCGCCGGCACGGAAGTCCGGGATGTCGGAGCGGAGTGAAGCCGCGTCCACGGCGTCGAGAATGTGCATGATGGTTCGCTCTCTGCAACCGCCACAGGTCGATCGCGATCTAAACTTTTAGAAGGGGGAAGAGACGCCTACCTGAGTGACGACTCCCCTGTGGCAGAGTCGTGCGGTGGCACAAGGGCTAATTCTGTCATACTCCGACGGGCTGCCGCCACTCGAGCCCGGTCAGGACACGCTCAGCGCTGGTGCAGCGGGCGCACAAGCCCCGAGATGCGCTCGCGGATGCGCTCCCTCGTCTCCTGGGGCAGCTGCCGCAGTGCGCTCCACAGCGCGGTCAGCGCAAGCACGGCCGCGATCGGGCCGACGGTATTCGAGATCGTGTACGACACGACGTTCAAGTCGAGCCCGAACAGCACGGTGAACACGGAAGAGCCGCGATCTCCGGCGATCGGGGCGTCGATCATGAAGAAACCGTAGGCGATACCGAACGCGTATGCGCTCGTCAGGATCACGGCATCCCGAGTCGACACCGCCCTGCTCTCCCGAACCTCATTGCGGGCCAGGGTCAGCAACAGCGTGGCGAGCAGCACGAGGAAAGCGGTGGGGCAGAAGATGCACTGGAACTTGAAATGCCAGCCGAGATACACACCGAAGAGTCCCCGCCCGGCGAAGACCCACGCCGGAGCGAGCACCAGACCCGCAAATTGGATGTAGTACACGACACGACGAAAAGACATTGCCTCATTCTAAACTCTTGTCTGGAACCACCCCGAATCGCGTCAGGAGACACATGATCGAGCTCAGAACGCCAGCCGAAATCGAACAGATGAAGGTTGCAGGACTGTTTGTCGCCGGTGTTCTCAAGGAACTGCGCGCGTTCTCCCGGGTGGGGGTCAATCTGCTCAAGCTCGACTCCGTCGCCCACGACCTCATCCGCGAGTACGGCGCAGAGAGCTGCTACATCGACTATCACCCGTCGTTTGGAGCGATGCCGTTCGGCAAGGTGCTGTGCACCTCGGTCAACGACGCCGCCCTGCACGGGCTGCCGCACGACTATCCGCTGCAGGATGGCGACCTGGTGAGCCTGGACTTCGCCGCCTCCGTGGGCGGATGGGTCGCCGACTCCGCGATCAGCTTCATCGTCGGTTCCCCGCGCGACGAAGACCTGCGCCTCATCGAGACCACGGAGCGAGCTCTCGCGGCCGGGATCGCCGCAGCGACCGTCGGCAACCGCATCGGCGACATCTCGGCCGTGATCGGCACCGTTGCCCACGACGCCGGCTACTCGGTGAACACCGACTTCGGCGGTCACGGGGTGGGGCGACAGATGCACGGTGATCCGCACATCGCCAACGACGGGCGGGGCGGGCGAGGACTCCCCCTGCGCGAGGGCCTCGTGTTCGCGATCGAGCCCTGGTTCATGCAGGGAACCGACCGCATCTTCACCGACCCGGATGGCTGGACCCTGCGCAGTCTCGACGGCTCACGGGCCGCACACGCCGAGCACACCATCGCGGTGACGGACGAGGGCCCGATCGTGCTCACGGCGCGGGTGTAGCGCCCTATTCCACCGGGCCCTGGTCCAGCAGATCGGGACGGACGCGCCTCGTCCGATCGAGCTGTTGCTCGTGACGCCAGGCCGCGATCGCGCCATGGTTACCGCCTAACAGGATCGGCGGAACCTCGAAGCCACGCCAGGCCGGCGGCTTCGTGTAGCTCGGGTACTCGAGCAGGCCATCCGAGTGGGACTCCTCGACGAGGCTCTCCGGATTGCCGACAACACCGGGGATGAGCCTGCCGATGGCTTCGATCATCACCATGGAGGCGACCTCGCCACCGTTCAGCACGTAGTCGCCGAGGCTCAGCAGGC
This sequence comes from Parafrigoribacterium humi, assembly GCF_040227205.1. NCBI lineage: Bacteria > Bacillati > Actinomycetota > Actinomycetes > Micrococcales > Microbacteriaceae > Parafrigoribacterium > Parafrigoribacterium humi. The sequence goes on from NZ_JBELOA010000011.1 coordinate 31,114, forward strand.
GCACCCGGCCTCGCGTGGCCGCATAGTCGATCACGCGCTGGTCGATGCCCTCGTAGCGGCCGCAGCCGAACACGAGGTGTTGCTCGGTCGCGAGCTCCTGCGCGATCGCCTGGGTGAAGACCTCACCGGCGGGCGACGGAAAGATGATCACCGGCTCCGTCTTGCGCAGTTCCGAGGCGTACAGGATGCTGTCGAGGGCCTCGCCCCACGGTTCGGGCTTCATGACCATGCCCGCTCCCCCGCCGTACGGGGTGTCGTCGACGGTGCGGTGGCGGTCGTAGGTGAAGTCGCGAAGGTCGTGCAGGCCGAGATCGATCACCCCGGCCTTGCGGGCCTTGCCGAGCAGCGAGACATCGAGCACGGAGAAGAACTCCGGAAAGATCGTCACGATGTCGATGCGCACCCTATGACACTAGCTGTCGCGGCGGGAATGCTCGCCTGGCGGAGGGAGAACGGTTCGATATGGTGGGAGAAGGATGCTCGCGGCGGGATTCATTTCTCCCTCCGTGAGCGGGTGTCTCCCGCCACCACTAGGTGTCGGCGGCGGATGACTCGGTGACGGCGCCCCGAGCATCGTCATCGTCATCGTCCGGCAGTTCCTCGAAGAGACCGGCGGGCGGGGTGACCGTGAGCGTGCCCGCCTCGACGTCGACCGTTGGAACGATCGCCTTGACGAACGGCACCAGCACGTCGCCGGCATCCGTCGTCACGTGCAGGAGGTCCTGCGCAGGCAGGTGGTCGACGAGGCTGACCACGCCGACCTTGACACCATCCCGCATCACCGCGAGGCCGACGAGCTGGTGGTCGAACCAGGCGTCTTCTTCCTCCGGTGACTCCGCGAGGTCCTGGTCCACCCACAGGATCGCCTTGATCAGCGTCTCCGCCGTCGTGCGGTCGGGCACATCCTTGAAGAACGCGACGGCGTGGGAGTTGAACCACTTGAGCTCGGCAAGCTCAAGCGTCTTGCCGTGCCAGGGCGAACTGGTGGGCACCTGAAGCGTGAACACGGCGCCCGGCACGAAACGTCGTGCCGGGTCATCCGTGTATAACTCGATCTTGATCGCTCCCTTGAGGCCATGGGCCTTGGTGAGACGACCGACCCTCAACTGGGTCTTGTTCGGAACAGCTTCTCTAGAAATCGGTGTCCACCACGTCGACACGTACCTTGTGGCCATCAGCCAGGGCAGACACGAGCGTACGAAGCGCCTTCGCGGTGCGCCCGGCGCGACCGATCACGCGGCCAAGGTCCTCGGGGTGCACGCGCACCTCAAGAACCTCACCACGCGGGGAATTCTTTGACACGACCTCCACCTCGTCGGGGTGATCGACGATCCCCTTGACGAGGTGCTCAAGAGCGGCTGCGAGCACGGATTACGCCTTGTCGGCGTCGGCGTCGGCCGGCGCCTCTTCGGTTGCGGCGGCTTCTGTACCGGGTGCTTCTTCGGCGGCGGGTGCCTCGACCACGGCATCGGCGGCCTGGTCGTCACCGGTGGCTGCCGCAGCATCCTCGTCAGCCGCCGGCTTCTCCTCGGCCTTGGGCGCTGGCGCCTCGGCCTTCGGCTTCAGCACGGCCTTCTTCTTCTCGTCCGCGACGAACTCGACCTTGGCTTCCTTGACCTTCACGGTGTTCTTCGGGTTCTTCTCACCCTTGAACGTGCCCCAGTCACCGGTCAGCTTGAGGATCGCCTCGACCTGCGGGCTGGGCTGGGCGCCGACGCCGAGCCAGTACAGTGCGCGGTCGGACTTGACCTCGATGAACGAGGGCTCCTCGGTGGGGTGGTACTTGCCGATCTCCTCGATGACGCGACCATCGCGCTTGGTGCGCGAGTCAGCAACGACGATGCGGTAGTACGGTGCACGGATCTTGCCCATGCGCTTCAAACGGATTTTTACAGCCACAATTCTCCTGCGATTTCTGAATATGAGAGCGAACTGACAGCCGTGAGCGTGGGGGCACACTCGGCAGAAAGGTCTAAAGGGAGACCGGCGTCGTCTGATTAGAGGGTCGGATAACGCGGACTCGACTGCCTATTCTGCCAGAGATCAGCGGGGAGTGCGTACCTCAGGGCGGTGGCGGCTCAGTGCGACCCCGATCAGCGCGAGCACACCGCCCACGATAGCGAGCACGCCAGGGGCCTCACCGAAGAACACGAAGCCGAAGACGATGACGATCGCGGGCACGACGTAGGTGGTGACGCCGAGCTGGCCCGCGGGCATCCTCGAGAGTGCGTAGGCCCAGGTGCTGAAGGCGAGAGCGGTCGGCACCGCGCCGAGATAGACCATGCCGAGGATCGAGGTGGCCGGGGCCTCCGCGAGTTCTGGAACGAGCTGCCAGGCGAACGGGACACAGGCGATCACGCCGATGACGCAGCCCATCCAGGTGACCTGGGCGGCGGGAACCCGGCGCAGTGTCTGTTTCTGGCAGAGCACTCCGATCGCGTACGTGACGGCGGCGAGCAGTGCCCACAGCATCCCCGCGATATCCGAGAAGCCGGATGCGCCCATGCCGAAGCCGATCAGCACGACCCCGGCGAAGGCGACACTCGCACCGATGACAAGCCAACGCGGAATGCCCTCGCCCAGGAAGATGCCCGCACCGAGCGCGATGAGGATCGGGCCGATGTTGACGATCATGGCCGAGGTTCCCGCGTCCAGGGTCTGCTCCGCCGTATTGAGTGCCACGTTGTACGCGCCGAACCACGCGATGCCGAAGACAAGGAGGAGCGCCCATTCGCCGCGGGTGGGTCGCACCCAGCGGCGCCCGATCACGAGAACCGACAGCAGAACGGCACCGACCAGGAGCCTGCCGAGCGCGAGCGCACCACCGGAGAAGTGTGGCGCAACACCGCGAATGACAAGGAAGGCGCTGGCCCAGGCCAGAACCGTGACGACGATGGCGACGAGAACGCCGGTGGACAGGCGCGCGGCGGGGCGCGCGGGAGCGGTGGTCATCGGCTCAGGCTAGTCGGAGCCACCGACGCAGCCTCGATCCGCAGAGTCAACCTCGCGCCGCGTTCTTCTCGTCGCGCCAGGCGAGCCAGTCCTTGAGGCCGCTCAGGCTGTAGCTCGGCCCGCTGATTCCGACGGTGAAGAGGGTCGCGCCGAGAGCCACCATCTCGTTCACCTGCTCGGGGGTGCGGTTGCGGATCTCGGTGGAGATCTCGATTTCGCTCGTGTCGCGGCCGACATCCGCCCCGTGTGCCGCGAGGATGCCGAGCTTGCGCTCGAGCACCTCCGGGTCGCTGAAACTGTGCCAGATGTCGGCGTGCTTCGCCACGATGCGCAGCGTCTTCTTCTCTCCGCCTCCACCGATCAGTACCGGAATCTTGCGGGTGGGAGGCGGGTTGAGCCTGCCCCAGCGCGCCTCGATGACGGGGAGGTTCTCCGCGAGCGCGTCGAGGCGCTTGCCCGCTGTGCCGAACTCGTAGCCGTATTCGTCGTAGTCGTGCTCGAACCAGCCGGAGCCTGTGCCGAAGATGAAGCGCCCGACCCCCGTGCCCTTTGCGCTGATGTGGTCGACCGTGCGGGCCATGTCGGCCTGCAGGTTCGCGTTGCGATAGCTGTTGCAGTTGACGAGGGCCCCGAGCTCGACCCTGCTGGTCTGCTCGGCGAGGGCCGCGAGCATCGTCCACGACTCGAAGTGCAGGCCATCCGGGTCACCGGAGAGCGGGAAGAAGTGGTCCCAATTGAAGATGATGTCGACGCCGAGCTCTTCCGCCTCCGCGGCGGTGTCTCGGATCTTCTCGTAACTGGCGTGCTGCGGCGCGATCTGCACGCCGATGCGGATGGGGCGTTGGGTCATCTGTCAAGCCTAAGCCGCTACAGGTCGCGCCCACCTTCGTCTCACGCGGCGAGATGCCAGTTGTGGGGGTCATTCGGTGCCGTAGACCCCCACAACTGGCATCTCGCGGGTGGATCGCGAGGGCTGCTCAGCGACGACGCAACAGCAGGATCGTGAGCGGCACGAAGGCGAGCAGCATCGCGACGAGCTGCACTGCGCCGGCCGGGATGCCCCCGACGAAGTTCGCGACGACCATCACGATTGCCGCGACCGGCACCCACACCGCCACGAGCCGCGCACGACGCAGCCCGATAGTGAGCAGGATCGGTCCGAGGGAGAATCCGGCCAGGAACAGGATCAGCAGCAGGGTGCCGAGCAGCCCGCCGTCGTCCGCGCCCTGGACGGCCTGGACCGCCTTCGTCGAGATGCCGCTCGCGGCGAGGTCGCTCGAGACACCGAAGAACAGCGCGAGGTGTCCGACGCCGGTGATGAGTCCGAGGGCCGTGATCGAGCCACCCACGGTCGCGAGCACCCAGCCGCGATCGCGCACGAGGCTCGTGACCGCACCGATGCCCGCGACCCAGAGCAGGGGGCCGAGCACCGAGAGCACGCTCGTGACCATCCACATCCCCTGGTGCGCGTTCACCATGTCGACGATGGTGTCCGAGGGGCTCGTGGGCTGCAGCGTCCACTGCACGATCGTCGTGACGACGAGGCTGAGCATGCCGACGATCATGCCGACCGCGCCGATGAGTCGCCAGCTTCGCTCGGCGGGAGACAGGTCGCCCTGTGCTGCCACAGGCTCTGCCCGACGTTCCGTTTTCTGTTCCGTGTTCATGGGTTGGTCCCTTCTCGAGGAATGTTTGTACGAGCCTGCGGCCTGGCGCCTCGACCGCGCCTCCCTCCCGAGGACGAAAAACCGTGGCACGCGAGCGAAACTGGCGGATGCCGCATCCGCCGTGGTGCGGAGCGCTCTCCCCCGAATTGCCGATTCCACCGTGCCGCAGCGAGCAATAGAGTGGGCGAATGTTCGGTCGCCTGGCCCCCTGGCTGCGTCGCCCGGTCGGCGGATTCGCCACCGGAGACCTGCTGCTCGCCGGGGTGCTGTGCGCGATCGCGGTGGCGAGTGTGCTCACGGGAAACCCGTACGAGGGCCCGGTTTACATCACCCTGCCTGTGGCGATCGTCTCGACCTGTGCCCTCGTCTGGCGCGTGCGATGGCCCGCGCTGAGTGTGATCCTGCTCGTTGCCGCTGAGCTCGTGCAGTCCTTCACCTCGCAGGTGCCGGGCTCGCTGTGGGCGCTCGTCGTCTCGATCATTGTCGTGTACTCGGTCGCCGCGCACTACCCCGAGGGCCGGGCCGCGATCTACGGACTCGTCATGGTGGGTACCTCGATGCTCGAGGAGAGGGTCGACAATGGCGTCGATTACCTGTTCATCGTCGTGCTGTTCGGTGGAACCTGGTTGCTCGGTCGGGCTAGTCGGCTGTGGCGGGGGCGCGTGAACCACGCAGAGCAGCGTCAACACGACCTCGCCAGGATCGCGGTGGCGGAGGAGCGACTGCGCATCGCGAGGGAACTGCACGACGTGGTGGCGCACAGCCTGAGCGTCATCTCGGTGCAGGCCGATGCCGCAGATGCCGCGCTGGCCCGCGACCCGGCGCTCGCGCACGAGCCGCTGCGCGCAATCCACGCGAGTGCGCGAGGCTCACTGCACGAGATCCGAGACATGCTGCAGCTGCTGCGCAGCGAAGACGACGATACGGATGCCGACAGCACGCTGCGACCGACGCCCGGCCTCGCCGCTATCGACGAGCTTCTCGCGAGCGCGGAGCGCGCGGGGCTCACGGTGGACGCGACCATCGAACCGGGAGCGGAGAACATTCCGCCGGTCATCGATCTCGCGAGCTATCGCATCGTGCAGGAGGCGCTCACGAACGTGGCGAAGCACGCGGGAGCCGTGGCCGCGCGCGTGATCGTGCGCCGCGCATCCGACCGGCTGGAGCTCGAGGTGACGAACGCACCGGGCACCTCACGACCGAAGATCGCGAGCGCGGGCGTCGGGCTGCTCGGCATCCGCGAGCGGGTCGAGCTGGTCGGAGGCACGCTGCGGTCCGGACCGACGCCGGAGGGCGGCTGGCAGGTCCGCGCCGAACTCCCGCTCAATGGCGGTGCGCGATGACCACGGTTCTCCTCGTCGACGACCAGCAACTCGTTCGCACGGGCTTCAAACTCATCCTCGACCTCGAAGACGACATGACCGTGGTGGGCGAGGCCTCGGACGGCCAGGAGTGCCTGCGGCTCGTCGCCGAGACCCAGCCGAACGTCGTGCTCATGGACGTGCGGATGCCCGTGCTCGACGGCATCGAGGCCACCAGGCGTCTGAACGAGGCCGGCTCCGCGAGCCGCGTGCTCATGCTCACGACCTTCGATCTCGACGAGTACGTCTACGACGCGATGCGCGCCGGGGCCAGTGGATTCCTGCTGAAGGACGCGCCTCGCGAGCAACTGGTCTCCGCCGTACGCGTGGTCGCGCGCGGCGAGGCCCTGCTCGCGCCCTCTGTCACGAAGCGGCTGATCGAGCAGTTCGTTCGCATGCCCTCGCCCTCCGATGGCGTGCCGGAGGTGATGCGCGAGCTCAGTTCTCGCGAGCGCGAGGTGCTGGCCCTGCTCGTGCGGGGCCTGTCGAACGCGGAGATCGCGAGCCGCATGATCCTGGGCGAGGCGACGGTGAAGACCCACGTCGCCAGGCTGCTCGCGAAACTGGGCGTGCGCGACCGCATGCAGGCGGTCATCCTCGCCTACGAGAGCGGTTTCATCCGCCCTGGCGAACCGAGCGCCTAACGCCCCGCCCCGGCAGCGACCTGATGACAGCGGGCTAGCGACCGAGCATCTTCTGCAGGGCTGCGAGCTCTTCCTCGGTGGGCGGTGCGCCCTTCTTGCCGCCGAGGCCGAAGCCCGAGCCGCCTGCGGCTGCCGTGGACTTGGTTCCCGAGGCGAGCGCCGCGTTCTCCGCCGCGCGCTTGGCCGGGTTGCCCGACTTCGAGCCCTTCTTCTTCTGCTGCTTACCGCGACCCCCGCCGAATCCCGCGCCCGGGATCGGCCCCATGCCCGGCACCTGCGGCACACCGCCCTTGGCGACGGTCTTCATCATCTTCGCCGCCTGCTCGAAACGGTTGACGAGGGCGTTGACCTCCGTGACCGTCGTGCCTGAGCCGTTGGCGATACGCACGCGCCTGGACCCGTTGAGCACCTTGGGCTGGCGTCGCTCCTGGAGCGTCATCGACTGGATGATCGCCTCGGTGCGCGTGATCTCCGACTCGTCGAAGTTCTCGAGCTGCTGGCGCATGCCCTTCGCGCCGGGGAGCATGCCGAGCATGCTCTTGAGCGAGCCCATGTTCTTGAGCTGCTGCATCTGGCCGAGGAAGTCCTCGAGGGTGAAGCTGTCGGTCGCGAACTTCTCTGCGACCTTGCGCTGTTCCTCCTCGTCGAAGGTCTTCTGCGCCTGTTCGATGAGGGTGAGGATGTCGCCGAGGTCGAGGATGCGGCTGGCCATGCGATCGGGATGGAACGGCTCGAAGTCCCCGAGTCCCTCCCCCGTGGAGGCGAACATGATAGGACGCCCGGTAACCGAGGCCACCGACAGTGCGGCACCACCGCGCGCGTCTCCGTCGAGCTTGGTGAGCACGACGCCGGTGAAGTCGACACCGTCCTGGAACGCCTTGGCGGTGACCACGGCATCCTGACCGATCATCGCGTCGATGACGAACAGCACCTCGTCTGGCTCGACGGCCCTGCGAATGTCCGCGGCCTGCTTCATGAGCTCCGCGTCGACGCCGAGACGACCGGCTGTGTCCACGATCACGGTGTCGTACTGCTTGTCGCGCGCGAACTTGAGCGCGTCCTTGGCGACCTTGACCGGGTTCCCCTTGCCGTTTCCGGGCTCTGGGGCGAAGACGGGAACGCCCGCCTGTTCGCCCACCACCTGCAGCTGGGTTACGGCGTTCGGGCGCTGGAGGTCGGCCGCGACGAGCAGCGGCGTGTGGCTCTCAGACGACAGCCACTTCGCGAGCTTGCCCGCGAGCGTGGTCTTACCCGCGCCCTGGAGGCCCGCGAGCATGATGACGGTCGGCGGGTTCTTGGCGAACTGGATGCGCCTGGCTTCGCCTCCGAGGATCTGGATGAGTTCGTCGTTGACGATCTGCACGACCTGCTGGGCAGGGTTGAGCGCCTTCGACACCTCGTCGCCGAGGGCGCGCTCGCGCACACGGGCGGTGAAGTCCTTCACCACCTCGAGGGCGACGTCGGCGTCGAGCAGCGCGCGACGGATCTCGCGGACGGTGCCGTCGACATCCGCCGGGCTGAGCTTGCCCTTTCCGCGCAGATTCTTGAAGGTCTCGGCGAGGCGATCGGTCAGATTTCCAAAAGTGGCCATGGTGCAGACAGTTTAACCGGAACACGGTCTGCAGATACTGTCAGCCAGGAGTGCTCGCGCGCTATCCATGTAAAATTGCTGGCTGGGGGAACTATTTGGCATTCTGCAACCGTCGCGAATCGCTCCAGGCCGTGAACGTCCCCGGTGCTGGCGAAATCTCGCGACTCCGCGCAGCGGGAGTCAGACGATGACGCGTCGGCGGCCGGGCGCTCCGGGGCACATCGAGGCTGCGTCCGCGTGCCCGGTGTGCGGGAACACACTGGAGAAGAGGCAGAACCCGAGCTACGGCACCGGTCTCGCCGTTCACCCGTACATCCTGGTCTGCTCAAGGTGCGGTTGGGTCAATCTGGAACCGGTCGCTGCAACCGTGGCACCGGTATCGGCACCCGCTCCGCGGCGGGGGTTTTTCGCCTGGCTCGGTCTTCGTCGCCGCAACTGACGGTTGCCGCGGTGATGTCTGCCTGGTGACGTCGACCGTGAGGCCGGGATAGGTTGAGGGCATGAGCGCAGTGATTCTTTCCTACGACGGCAACTCCCCCGCAATCGCAGACTCCGCCTGGGTCGCGCCGAACGCCACCCTCATCGGTCGCGTCACGATCGGTGAGAACGCGAGCGTGTTCTACGGCTCCGTGCTGCGGGCGGATGTCGACTCGATCACCATAGGCGAGGGCAGCAACATCCAGGACAATGTCTCGGTGCACTGCGACGCGGGCATCCCCACCACTCTCGGACGCGGCGTGAGCGTCGGCCACTCCGCCGTGCTGCACGGCTGCACGGTAGAGGATGACTGCCTGATCGGCATGAGCGCCACGGTGTTGAACGGCGCCGTGATCGGAACGGAGTCCCTCGTGGCCGCCGGGGCCGTCGTACTGGAGGGCACGGTCATCCCGCCCGGCTCGCTCGTTGCGGGCGTGCCCGCGAAGGTGCGCCGCGAACTCAGCGCAGAGGAGCGCGAGCGCGTTCGTGACAACGCACGGCACTATGTGGAGCTCAGCCGCGCCCACGCCGCACTGCAGCCCTGACCCGGGCGAGCGGCGGGCCGCTCGGCTAAACTTCAATTAGTTGTTGCTTGACAGAACCACTCGCCTTCCAGATACGGGAAACGGAGATGCGCTGCCATGGAGATAACGCGGACTTCGGTACCGGGCGTCGGCATGATGCACCACTGCGTCACGCGCGGCGGGCAGCACTTTCGGGTGCTCGAGAACAAATCGGGCAGCAGGACTCTCTACATGTACGGGCCGTCGGATGCGCACGACGATGCGGCGCCGGACGAGCAGTTCGTGACGATCGAGCTCGACGAGGACGAGGCGGACTACCTCGCCAACATGCTGCACAGCAGGCCGATCCCCGACCGGGTCGCCGACCTCGAACGGCGTTTCACCGAGATAGCCGGCGAAGACATCTGATGGCGCGCGGCCGCCACGACTTCCTCTGAGGGCCCGTGCTTTTCCTCCTCGTCGCGTTCGCGCTCGTTCCACTCTTCGTCCCAGCACTGAGCCATCTCCTCGGTGTCAGAGTCTTCCCCGTCGTCGCGATTGTTCCTGCCGCGGCCTTCGCACACACGCTGGCCCAGACCTCGACGGTCGCCGCGGGTGGAGTCGCGACCGAGACCCTCCCGTGGATTCCGCAGCTGGATCTGGATCTCAGCCTGCGAGTCGACACGCTGTCGTGGCTGCTCGCACTCATCGTCACCGGCGTCGGCGCGCTCGTGATGCTCTACTGCGCCAAGTACTTCAGCGACAGCGAGGACGGCCTCGGGCGGTTCGCCTCCGTGCTGCTCGCCTTCACCGGAGCGATGTACGGGCTCGTCATCGCGGACAACGTATACCTCCTCTACCTGTTCTGGGAGGCCACGAGCGTCTTCTCCTATCTCCTGATCGGCCACTACACGGGCCGCTTGGCGAGCCGCGGTGCCGCGCTCCAGGCCCTCATCGTCACGACGGCCGGCGGCCTGGCCATGCTCGTCGGACTCGTCATGCTTGCCGGTAGCGCGGGCACCCCGAGCCTGGCGCGGCTCGTGCAGCTCGCGCCGCACGGGGTGATCGTGACGGTGGCGATCACGCTGATCCTGGTGGGTGCGCTGAGCAAATCCGCGCTCATCCCCTTCCACTTCTGGCTCCCCGCCGCGATGGCCGCGCCGACTCCCGTGAGCGCGTACCTGCACGCCGCCGCGATGGTGCAGGCGGGCATCTATCTCATCGCGAGGCTCGCGCCGGGCTTCGGCGGGACGCCCGGCTGGCATCCGCTCCTGCTCGGCCTCGGCGTGCTCACGATGCTCGTGGGCGGATGGCGGGCCCTGCGCCAGTTCGACCTCAAGCTGCTCCTCGCCTACGGCACGGTGAGCCAACTCGGCTTCCTCGTCGTGGTCGTGAGTTTCGGCAGCAGGACTGCGGCTCTTGCGGGCCTCGCGCTCCTGCTCGCGCACGCGCTGTTCAAGGCCGCGCTCTTCCTTGTCGTCGGCATCGTCGACCATCGTGCGGGAACGCGCGACTTGCGCAAGCTCAGCGGACTCGGCAGGGAGGCCCCGTTTCTCGCCGTCATCGCGACGCTCGCGACCCTGTCGATGGCCGGGGTGCCGCTCACGGCCGGGTTCGTCGCCAAGGAAGCCGTGCTCAGCGGATTCTTTGAGGATGCCGCTACCGGTTCCGTCGCAGGCTGGTTCGCACTGGTCGGCGTGGCGATCGGATCGACGCTCACCGTCGCGTACAGCGCGCGATTCCTGTGGGGTGCATTCGCGCGCAAACGGGGTGTCGAGAAGGTGCGACCTGTGCACGAGAGCGTGGCGTTCCTGTTCTCTCCGGGTCTCCTGGCCGTCGCGGGAATCGTGCTCGCACCGCTGTTCTCACTCGTCGGTGCCGCCCTCGCCGGCTACCCGGCGCAGTTCCCGTCCGGCCATCACGACTACGACCTCGCGCTCTGGCACGGCTTCGATGCGGCACTGTTGGTCTCGACGCTCACCCTGCTCGGCGGCGCTGCGCTGTTCCTCGCGCGCGCGCCGGTTTCCGCGGGCCAATCCCGGGTTCCCGCGCTCATCGATGCGAGCGAGGTCTATCGCAGTTCCACGCGTGCACTAGACCGGGTCGCCGGGAGGATCACCGCGACGACGCAGCGCGGCTCCCTGCCCTTCTATCTCAGCGTCATCCTTCTCGTCATGGTTGCCTCCGTTGGAGCGACCCTCGCGATGAACCACAGCTGGCCGAGTGGGCTCGCGCTGTTCGACAGCCCGGCGCAGCTCGCCATCGGCGCCATCATGGTGGTCGCGGCAATCGCGCTCGCCGGGGCGGGCAAGCGATTCCAGGCCGCACTCCTGGTCGGCGTCACCGGTTACGGCATGGCCGCCCTGTTCGCCTTCCACGGCGCCCCCGATCTCGCGCTCACCCAGGTGCTCGTCGAGACGGTCACCCTCATAGCGTTCGTACTCGTGCTCAGGCGTCTTCCGGCCAGGCTCGGGCAGGAGCACGGAAGTGCGCACCGGGTCGTGAGAGCGGTCATCGGCAGCGCGGTGGGACTCGTGATGGCCGTGGTGGCGATGATCGCTCTCGGTGCCAGGACAGCGACACCCGTCTCGGTCGACTTTCCCGAGTTCGCCCGCAAGCTCGGGCACGGCAGCAACGTCGTCAACGTCGTGCTCGTCGACATCCGTGGCTGGGACACCCTCGGTGAACTCTCCGTGCTCGTGGCCGCCGCGACCGGGGTCGCGAGCCTCGTGTTCCTGCACAGCCGCACCGACAATCTCCCCCGCGTACCGGGGCACCGTCGCAGGCGCACGATGCGGGCGCGCCTCAACCCACTGCGGGAGACCGTGGTCGCGGAGTACGTGCCGGGTGTGCAGGACCCGTCCACGCGCAACGCCTGGCTGCTCGCGGGGCGCAAGCTCGCACCGGAGAACAGGTCGATCCTGCTCGAAGTCGTCATCCGCCTGCTGTTCCACGCCGTCGTCGTGCTCTCCGTCTATGTGCTGTTCGCCGGGCACAACCTGCCCGGCGGTGGGTTCGCCGGCGGGCTCGTGGCAGGGCTCGCGCTCGCGGGTCGCTACCTCGCCGGCGGTCGCTACGAGCTCGGGGCCGCTGCCCCACTCGACGCTGGCAAGCTCCTCGGGGCCGGCCTGCTCCTCGCCGCGGGTACGGCGGCCGCTCCCCTGCTCTTCGGCGCGCACGCGCTCACCTCGACCTGGTTCGAGACGACGATCCCGGTGCTCGGACACCTGGAGTTCACGACCTCGACCGTGTTCGACATCGGCGTCTACCTCGTGGTGATCGGAATGGTGCTCGACGTGCTTCGCAGCCTCGGCGCGGAGGTTGACCGCCAGCAGGAAGACGCGTCCGACGAACTCGAGAGCGGGAGCACGATATGAACGCCTCACTCGTACTCGTCGTCGTCATGGGCGTGCTCTACGCTGCGGGCGTGTACCTGCTGCTCGAGCGCAGCATGACGCGGGTGCTGCTCGGGTTCCTGCTCGTCGGCAATGCGACGAACCTGCTCATCCTGGTCATCTCCGGGCGTGCGGGCGCCGCCCCCTTCTATGGGGAGGACGGCCGGCTCGCCGATCCGCTTCCGCAGGCCTTCGTCCTCACGTCCATTGTGATCACCTTCGGGGTCTCCGCCTTCCTGCTGGCGCTCATCTACCGCTCCTGGCGGCTCGCCCACATGGATGTCGTGCCCGACGACGCCGAGGACGCCGAGGTCGGTCGCCGCACGGCCTCGGTCACCGCCGAGCGCGACGTCGAAGGCGACGACACCGAGTTCGGTATCCGCGCGGCGGCTGCCGTCTCCACCGCGCTCGACCTCGCCGAACAGGAGCGGCTCGAAGAGCAGGAGAGCGTCGCGGAACAGCAGCAGGCGGAACGACGTCGAGAAGAACAGCGGCGCGCCGAGCTGCGTCGAGCCGAGCAGCAGGAACGGGAGGAGCGCGAATGAACGTTCTGATACCGCTTGTCGTGCTCCTGCCCCTGCTCGGTGCCGCCGCCGCGCTCGCGCAGGCGAAGCATCCGCGCGTGCAGACCCTCATCGCCGTGGGCGTGCTCGGCGCCGTGCTCGCGATCGGCATCGCCCTGCTCGTGGCCGTGGACGGCAACGGTGCGATCGCGATGGAGATCGGCGGATGGAAGGCCCCGTTCGGTATTGTGCTGGTCGTCGATCGGCTGGCCGCACTGCTGCTCGTCGTCTCCGCGGCCGTGCTGCTGGCCGTTCTCGTGTTCTCGGTGGGCCAGGGATTGGCAGACGGGGACCGTGAGACGCCCGTCTCGATCTACTACCCGACCTACCTGATCCTCGCCACGGGCGTGTTCAACGCCTTCATCGCGGGCGACCTGTTCAACCTGTACGTGAGTTTCGAGATCCTGCTGGTCGCGAGCTACGTGCTCATCACGGTCGGCGGCACGGAACTGCGCATTCGCGCGGGGATCACCTACGTCGTCGTCAGCCTCGTCTCCTCGGTGATCTTCCTCGCTGCCATCGCCATGATCTACGGAGCGACAGGCACGGTGAACATCGCCCAGCTGTCGGTGCGTCTCGCGGAACTGCCCCAGGACGTGCAGCTCATCCTGCACGTCATGCTTCTGGTCGCCTTCGGCATCAAGGCCGCGGTGTTCCCGCTCTCCTTCTGGCTGCCGGACTCGTACCCCACCGCGCCCGCGCCGGTCACCGCTGTCTTCGCCGGCTTGCTCACCAAGGTCGGCGTGTACGCGATCATGCGCACCGAGATGATCATCTTCCCCGGCCCGCAGCTGAACACCCCGATACTGATCGTCGCCGCACTCACCATGATCGTCGGCATCCTGGGTGCCGTTGCCCAATCCGATATCAAGCGGCTGCTGTCGTTCACGCTCGTCAGCCACATCGGCTACATGCTGTTCGGCATCGGGCTCGGCACCGTCGCAGGGCTCGCCGCGGCGACCTATTACATCGTGCACCACATCACCGTGCAGACGACCCTCTTCCTCGCAACCGGCCTGGTCGAACGACAGGGGGGAACGACCGGCATCAACCGTCTCGGCGGGATGCTCAAGGCCTCTCCCGTGATCGGCATCCTGTTCTTCATCCCCATGCTGAGCCTCGGCGGCATTCCCCCGTTCTCCGGGTTCATCGGCAAGCTCGCGCTGTTCGAGGCCGGGGCCGAGGAGGGCGGCGCGCTCGCCTGGGTCCTCATCGGCAGTGGTGCTCTAGTCTCCCTGCTCACCCTGTACGCGCTCGCGCGCGCGTGGAACATGACCTTCTGGCGCGACGTGGATGAGGTGGCCGGCTACGAGCATCCGCTGCCCGTGCTGCAGACCGTCGGCACCGCAACCGAGGTGAAACCGGCTCGCAGCATCCCGCGCATCATGGTGGGAGCGACCGCCGCGATGGTCGCGCTGACCGTCGCGCTCACCGTGTTCGCCGCCCCGCTGTACGCGCTGAGCGCTCGCGCCGGCCACAACATCACCGGCCCCGGCTACTACGTCACCACGGTGCTCACGGGAGAGTCGGAATGAGCGAGAGGAGCGACACCACAGGCGTGAACCAGACGCCCCGGCCCGCGACCCGGCGCGAGGTGCGCGGGCGCTTCCTCACGCAGCTGCCGCTTCTCGTCGGACTCGTTCTGCTCTGGATGGTGCTGTGGGGCCAGGTCACCTGGCTCAGCGTGCTCACCGGAATCGTCGTTGCGATCATCGTGACGCGCACCTTCTACCTGCCTCCCGTCGAGCTCTCTGGCCGCATCAACGTCTGGTACCTGCTCGTCTTTCTCGCGCACTTCTTCCTCGATGTCGCCGTCGCCTCGTTCACCGTCGCATTCCAGGCGTTGAACCCGCGGCCCATCCCCCAGTCTTCTGTGATCGGCATCCAACTGAGAACCCGCTCCGACCTCATCATGACCCTCGACGCGATCGCGATGTCGCTCGTGCCCGGATCCCTCGTGGTCGAGGCGGACCGCGAACGCTCGACTCTGTACCTGCACACCTTCGCCACGCGCACCGAGGATGACGTGGAAGCGATGCGCGCGAAGGTGTTGGTGGTCGAGGCCCGCATCGTTCGCGCGATCGGATCCAGGGCGGATCTCGAACGCATTCGCGGAATCGAGGACGAACGATGAGCGGATGGGTGTTTCTCGTCGTGGGGGTCATGCTCACGGCCGCCGCCGCGCTTGCGCTGTATCGCATCGCACGCGGGCCGTCGATTCTCGACCGGATGATCGCGTCCGACATGCTGCTCACCACGATCATCTGCGCGATGGGCGCCGAGATGGTCTACAACTCGCACGCGAGAACCCTGCCCGCGATGCTCGTGCTCGCGGCGACCGCGTTCCTCGGCTCGGTCGTCGTGGCCCGCTACGCCTCGAGGAGCGGACACAAATGACCTTCGACTTGATCATCGATGTACTCACCGGCGTCTTCCTGATCCTCGGGGCGTTCCTGTCGTTCGCGGCCGGTGTCGGACTCATCCGCTTCCCCGACGCCATCGCCCGCATGCACGCGACGACCAAGCCGCAGATCCTCGGGCTCATCTTCATCCTGCTGGCGATCGCCCTGCAGGAACATCGCCTGTCGACGATCCTGATGCTCGTGACACTCCTGCTGTTCCAGATGATGACGGCGCCGATCTCGGCGCACATGATCGGGCGGGCGGGCTATCGGAACGGCGTCGTGGCGGAGGGTTCGCTGCTCGTCGACGAGCTCGGGCGTGCCATCGAACGCGCCCAGGACGAGGAGCCGGAGAGCCCGGAGCCCAAATGAAGCGGTCTCAGTCGAGGAGTCCCTGCACGAAGACGTGGGGGGTGAATCCGGTGAGGTCGCCGATGCCCTCGCCCTGGCCGACGAGCTTGATCGGAATCCCCGTCTTCTCCTGAACGGCGAGCACGAAACCGCCCTTGGCCGAGCCGTCGAGCTTCGTCAGCACGAGCCCCGTGACGCCCGCGTGCTCGATGAACGCCTCGGCCTGGGCGAGCCCGTTCTGGCCGGTCGTGGCATCGAGCACGAGCAGCACCTCGGCGATCGTGGTCTGCTTCTCGATCACCCTGCGAATCTTCGTCAGCTCGTCCATGAGCCCGCTCTTGGTCTGCAGGCGCCCCGCCGTGTCGATGAGCACGATCTCGGTGCCCTCGCGCTGGGCGCGTTCCACGGTCTGGAAGGCGACCGATGCCGGGTCCTGCCCCTGCTGCTGCGGCTTCTGGATCGAGGCCCCGCCGCGCTCGGCCCAGGTCGCCAACTGCTCCACCGCAGCCGCGCGGAAGGTGTCCGCGGCGCCGACGATCACACTGCGGCCGTAACCGGTGAGGAACTTGGCGAACTTGCCGATCGTCGTGGTCTTACCCACACCGTTGACGCCGACGACGAGCACGACGGCGGGACGGTCGCTGAGTGTGAGGGTCGCATCGAGCCTGGCCAGGCGCTCCTCAAGGCTTTCGCGCAGCATCCGCTTGAGGTCTGCCGGGTCCGTGGTCTTGTATCTCGCGACGCTCGCGCGCAGCTCGGTGACCAGCGCATCCGTGAGGTCCGCGCCGAAGTCCGCAGAGATCAGCGCGTCTTCAAGATCGCTCCAGGTGTCGTCGTCGATCGTCTTGCGGGCGAACATGCCGCGCAGCGCGCCGGAGAGAGACCAGGAAGAAGCCATGCGACAAAGCTACCCGAAGCATCGAGGCTCCAAATGGCGGCGCACGGCGGGCGCCGTCGATAGGGTAAAAAGGTGACGATGACGATGAAGTTAGCCAAACGATGAGCGTCTCCGGCGCGTGGGAGCGCACGGCGCGGGGAGCAGGGCTGCTCGGCCCGAACGGTGAGTTGGCACCCACGATCTTTGCAGAGATGTCTGCACTGGCCGCCTCGACCGGTGCGATCAACCTCGGGCAGGGATTCCCGGATGAGGATGGCCCTGCGGAGGTTCTCGAGGCCGCGAGACAGGCGATCAGCGACGGCATCAACCAGTACCCGCCGGGAATCGGCGCTCCGGTGCTGCGGAACGCGATCGCGCACCACCAGGACCGGTTCTACGGCCTGGCTGTCGATCCAGACCGGGAGGTGCTCGTGACCGCGGGCGCCACGGAGGCTCTCGCCGCGACCATTCTCGCCCTCGTCGATGAGGGCGACGAGATCGTCACGCTCGAACCGTTCTACGACGCCTATGCCGCGATGATCGCGCTGAGCCGCGGCGTGCACCGCACCGTCGCGCTGCGCGCACCAGACTTCCAGCCGGATCACGACGAGCTCGCGGCGGCCGTGACCGACCGCACTCGCATCATCCTGATCAACAATCCGCACAACCCCACAGGCACTGTCCTGCGCCGCGACACCCTCGAACTGATCGTGGAGCTCGCGCACAGGCACGACGCGATCATCGTCACCGACGAGGTCTATGAGCACCTCGTCTACGGCACGGAGCACATCCCGGTGGCCACGCTGCCCGGTGCCGCCGAGCGTACCGTGACGATATCGAGCGGCGGAAAGACATTCAGCACCACGGGGTGGAAGATCGGCTGGCTGACGGCGCCGAACGAACTGCTTGAGCCGATCCTCGCGGTGAAGCAGTACCTCAGCTATACCAACGGTGCACCGTTCCAGCCGGCGATCGCCGTGGGTCTCGGCCTCCCCGACGAATACTTCAGCGGCACCGCCGCGATGCTCGCGGACAAACGCGACCTGCTGTCCGCCGGGCTGAGGCGGGCGGGCTTCACCGTCTCGGAGCCGCAGGGCTCATACTTCATCGTCGCGGACGCCGCCCCGCTCGGATTTCCGGATGCCGCGGCATTCTGTCGCGCGCTGCCCGAGCTCGCCGGGGTCGTCGCGATCCCGATCAGTGCGTTCGTGAGCAGGAAGAACGGCGGAGAGTACGCCTCGCTCGTGCGTTTCGCCTTCTGTAAGAAGCACGAGCTGCTCGAACAGGCCTCGGCGCAGCTGGCCGACCTCTAGGAGGCGAGGGCGCCGCCGGAGCGCGCACCCTCCAGCACGTTCTCCTGTTGCACGATCGGGAACGTCATGCTGAAGCTGGTGCCAACACCCTCTTCGCTCGTGACGCCCATGTCCCCGCCGTGCGCACGCACGATCGCCCTCGTGATCACCAGGCCGAGACCCACGCCGGGGACGGCGTTGCGCGTTGCCGTCGACGCCCTGAAGAAGCGCGAGAACAGCTTGTCGAGCTCGGAGGCCGCGATCCCCATCCCGGTGTCCGTGACGGTGATCAGCACGTCGGAGCCTTCCCTACGGAGCGCCAGAGTCACTGATCCACCGCTCGGGGTGAACTTGATCGCGTTGGAGATCAGGTTGTCGCAGGCCTGGCCGATGCGCACGGAGTCACCATTGACGAGGAGTCCCTCGGCCAGCTCGGTGTGCAGCGTGATGCCCGCGGCAGTCGCGACCGGGCGAGAGGATTCGACCGAGGCGAGAACGATCGGCGCGAGGTCCTGTTCCTTCTGGTCGAGGTTGAACTTGCCGGATTCCACCTGAGCGGTGAAGAGCAGGTCGCCGACGAGGCGGAGCAGTCGGTGCGCGTTGCGCTCGGCCACGCCGAGGTAACGGAGCTGCCCGTCGGACAGCGGCGCATCCTCGTCATCGCGCAGCAGCTCGAGGTAGCCGAGGATCGAGCTGAGCGGTGTGCGCAGTTCGTGTGAGATCAGACCGACGAACTCATCCTTCAGCCTCGCGACCTCGCGGGCCTTGGTCTGGTCGTAGGCGACGAAGAGATACCCGACGATCTCGCCGGACTTGTCGAGCCTCGGGGTCACCGAGAGTTCGATGGGAATGGTCGTGCCGTCCGCGCGCACATAGCTCCACTCGCGAACTTCCGCGACGCCGAGTCGTGCGGATTCGACGAGGGCAGAGAAGCCCGGGTTCAGAACGGTGGCGCCTGCCGGGTACGACAGGTCGCGGGCGCGCTCGAGGAGTTCATCCTGAATGTGGAATTCGTCGATGTGAAGCTTGCCCTCGACCTCCGCAACGCCGAGGCCGAGCATCTTCTCTGCCCCGGGATTGAAGGCGTCCACGAGGCCGGTGAGGTCGGTGCCGATGATCGCCTGCTCTGTCACGGAGACCCAGATCTCGCGGAACATCCGCTCTGCGGTACGCACCTTCGCTTCGCTCTGCTTGAGCTCGATCGCGTGCTGCACGCTCTCGGCGAGCATGACCCTTCCCTGCTCTGCGAGGCGACGCACCTTGTCGAGACGATGCCGTGCGGTGCGGGAGATCTCGTTGATGACCGCCGCGGCCACTCCGAAGACCAGAACGGAGAATCCCCCACGAACGATGGCGGATACGTTATCGACGACGCTCAATCCGAGTACGAACGGCATGTAGACGGTGATCGCCGTGCCGAGGGCAGAGTAGATGATGTACTGGCGGCCCTCTTCGGCCGCGAACCAGACGAGGGGCAGCGCAACGAGCGCGGCATAGGCACTGCTGCTCGCCCCGGTTCCGTCTCGCAACAGGCCAATGGCGATGAAGTCGACGCCCGGAACTATGAGACCCCAGTTCCAGAGCGACTCCCTGGGGCTGATCGCCGCCGCGAACGCGGTTGCGACGAGCACCAGGACCGTGCCGATGACGACAGCGGACCCCGAACTGACCCTCAGCCCAGGAATCACACTGGCCCCGACCACGGCCACGAGGAACAGCAACACCGTCGGAAGCTGCTTCAACAGCGGCGATGGCGCGTCGAAACCGAGTCGCTTGTACAGTGCTGCGATCTTCATGCTTCTGCTCCAATCGATGGCGCGATGCGTGCGAGACGCTCAGCCAACTCGCGCGGGCTGAAGGGCTTGATGAGGTAGTCGTTGGCGCCGGCATCCCTGCCGAGTTGCTGGGATGCCTCGTCGACCGCAGCGGACAACAGCACGATGTGCATGCCGTTCACCTCGTCGTGGGCGCGCACGAGACGGCACAGTTCGAGGCCGGTCTTGCCCGGCATCGCGACGTCGAGAACGGCGAGATCCGGCTTGAACGCGACGATGGAGTCCCAGGCATCGTCGCCGTTGCCGAGCTCGTCTACGAGGTCGAGGCCGGCCTTCTGGGTCGCAAAAGCGACAAGGCTACGAATATCGGGGTCATCATCCGCGACGATGACGCTGATTTTGACACCCGAATCATTCATGGCGCAATCCACCTCGGTACACAGTTGAGAAGCACCTCGCGCACGCTGGCGCGGGTGACTGGCTTGGGAAGAGCGGCCCGCATCGGCGGGTAGTTCTCCTGGTCGAGCACGGAGCTGATGGCGACGGGGCAATCGGGTACGTCGGCGAGCAGACGCTCGCTGAGGGCCCAGCCGTCCATGCCCGGAAGCATGAGATCGATGACCGCCAGGTCGAGATCGAGGTCTCCGTACACCGAGATGGCGGACTCTGCGGTGGCCGCATCGGTCACCTCGCAGCCAGCGATCTCGAAATGGCGGCGAAGAAGATTTCTCTGATCCTCGTTGTCGTCGACGATCAGGACTTTGACGCGCTCCTGCGTCACTGTGCTGAGGCTCATTCGGCGATGTTCTTTCTTTTGGCGATACCGTTCATCGGGGTTCCGATGAACGCTGGGGCCAGCCGAAATGCCTCGGGCGTGCTGTATTCTACTTCCCCCACAACCGACACTAGCGACGTAATTCTCTCTGCGCAGCAACAAATCATGATTCGCGAACCCCCATTCATGGGGACTCAAGAGACCTGTGAAGAGTCGCGGATGATCTCGAGTGGTTCGCAGTGTTCTCCCTGTCCGTAACGGGACCAGTAGCGTGCCGTTGCAAGGGCGAACTCGCCCTGGAGATACTTTGCGCGCTTCTGGTTGCGGGAGAAGCATTCGAGCATGGCAGCCTTGGTATCCGTGAAACCGTCGATGCTCACGAAGCGGTTCGGATGGAAGTCGACAGTCGCCGTAGAACTCTGGTAGCAGGCGATCGTGCGCACCTCACTCGTCGCAAGGATCGTCGCATCGTGCACCGCTCTGTGATCCTGGTGGCGGTCGCTGTTGCTGTGAACGTAGACGACGGTGGGCCGCAGGTCGGAGATGACCCGTTTGATGATGCTCACGGTCGGCTCCGAGCTGCTGAGCTGTGGCTCCGCGCTGTCTTCGAGCACGAGCGTGGCACCGATGATCGCCGCGGCGGAGGAGCCCTCTTCCCACGCCGTACGGATTCCCCCGTCTCGCGTGCCCTTCGAGAGAGTGAGGATGGTCACGGAGTCGCCGGCGGCCCGATGCGCGGCCATGATCCCGCCGACGCCGATCTCCACGTCATCCGGATGCGCGCCGATGGCCAGAACGACCTGTCGCTCTGGCGCGCTCGCCCACGCCTCCCGTGCCGCATCCGCGAGACGCGAGACATTCGAAACGAGGTCGGCGGTCGAGACAGGCTTGGTGAGGAACTCGTCGGCCTGGTTGCGCAGCGCGCCCACCGCGTAGTCGACGGAGACATGCGCGGTCATCACGATGATCGCGACACCCGGCCGTGCTTCCTTGTAGGTGGCCATGAGCTCGAGACCGGATGCGCCTGGCATCTCGATGTCGGTGATGACGACGTCCGGCTGGAGTTGCTCGATCGCACTCCTCGCCTGTCGAGGGTCGGAAATGGCGACCACGAGAGCGCCGAGGCGCTTCTCGAGCACGGTTTTCGTATAGTCGGCGACGTCGAGGTCATCTTCGACCACGACCACCCGATATGGTTCAGACATCCAAGCCCCCGCTCGAATCACATTTCTCCTCA
Organism: Parafrigoribacterium humi; assembly: GCF_040227205.1. NCBI lineage: Bacteria > Bacillati > Actinomycetota > Actinomycetes > Micrococcales > Microbacteriaceae > Parafrigoribacterium > Parafrigoribacterium humi. Next base: position 52,976 of record NZ_JBELOA010000011.1, read on the forward strand.
CTGTACGCGGCGGAAGGGGTTCAATGGGGTACAGAGGCACCCCCAAAGATGGTGCCTAGTTGTGATTCCTATGACCGTTGTCAATAGCGCGGCGTGAGCCGACAAGGCAATGGCTCAGATCATCGTGCGGCTAGGCTCACGCATAGCGGTAGCCGGCGGAAAATGCGGAACCGCGACCGCGACTTGTGGATTCATCCGGTTAGGTTACGTCTGAGAGTCTCTGATGGTTGACGAAAGTGCACCGATTGATGCGGAGAACTCGGGCAGCGCGACTCCACGCGAGGCCGGAGAGGATCTGTGCCAGCGGTTTGTCGAACTGCTCCCCGTGACGGGGGCGTCGATATCGGTGATCGGCGGGGCCGGTCAGTCGACGTTCGGCGCCAGCGACCCGGTAGCCGCACGCTTGGAGGAACTGCAGTACGAACTGGGAGAGGGACCCCACAGGGAGGCGCTGCGTACGGGGCAGCCCGTCTTGGTTCCGGATGTGCGCGCGGGAGAGCATTCGCTATGGCCGGTCTTCGGGGCCGCCGTACGTGAACTAGAGGTTGGCGCGTTATTCGCTTTTCCCCTGGTCATGGGAGCGGTCACGATCGGAGTGGTCGACATGTACCGTTCCACCCCGGGGGCGTTGGATGTCGGCACAGTCTCGAGAGCTCTCTCCCTTGCCGCCTCCACCGCGGGCCCGGCATCACGCCTCGCCGCCCGATCCGCGGACCAGGATGCGCCGACCGCCGGGATGGCAGTGCCTGAAATGCGGCGAGAAGTGCATCAGGCGACAGGGATGATTCTGGTGCAGTTGGGCACGAGCGCTACGGAGGCGTTCTCCCGCTTGCAAGCGCATGCCTTTTCCAGCGGACGGACAATACAATATGTGGCACACGAAGTGGTTATGCGGCGACTTGATTTCCGCGGTCTAGAAGAATGAAGACAACCAGCGTTCACGGGGCTGTCAGAATAGGTGTGAGGGCAGTCTGATGAGCGACGTTTCGAGAGAAACAAAGATCAACGAGGCATTCGTGAAACTCGCCGACACGTTGATCGCCGACTACGACGTCATTGATCTCCTGCATGCCCTGATGGAAGAGTGCATTGAGCTCTTGGGCACACAGGCTGGCGGGTTGATGCTTGCTGACACGCTTGGCACCCTGGAGCTGGTGGCATCCACCAGTGAGCAGGCCGATTTCGTCGAGGTCATGCAGCTGAACGCCGGGGCCGGGCCCTGCATCGACTGCTTCTCCACCGGTACGGCCATATCCGTCGCCGATATCGATGAAACGGCCGCGCAGTGGCCGGAGTTCCGGACCGCAGCCCTGCAGCAGGGATTCCACTCAGTGCATGCAACGCCGCTGCGACTGCGTGGACAAATCATCGGGACGATGAACCTCTTCGGCACCAGCGTCGGAGAATTGAGCCCCAAAGATGCGGCGGTCACCCAGGCCCTCGCGGACGTCGCCACGATCGGCATACTGCAGGAGCGAATCATCCGTGAAAGCGGCATCGTCGCGGAACAACTCCAGCGCGCGCTCGACAGCAGAATCTTGATCGAACAGGCCAAGGGCGTTCTCTCCGAGACCGGCTCCCTGGAGATGGGCGAGGCTTTTGCCGTGTTGCGCGCCTATGCCCGCAACAACAATCTCAGCCTGCGTTCCGTGGCCGAGGGGGTCACCAGCCGCTCGCTGGATATTCTTAGCGCCCCGCGTGCGGTGACGCCCAAATCCATGGCGTGAAGCTCGCCGTAGCTGTGCCTCAATCGGGCTGATCGGCGTGATCACCGGAAAACTGGCCGATCACCAGCGCACCCATCTTCCTGGCGCGTAGCGCCGCCGTGCGATCGCCTTCCGCCGCTGAGATGATCGAGCCCTTCATGAGGATGTGCCAGGACCAGACGAAGTCATCGAGATCGCGCAGGCCGGCTTCCTCACCCAAGCGGCGGATGATGTCGCGGATGTGGCTCAGATATTCGATGCTCGCCCGACCGATCGGGTGGTCCGACCCCATCTCGAGCAGCACATTGATGAATGAGCAGGCTTCGTAGTCATCACGCTGGAACCACTCATCGAACACATCGAAGATCGCCAGCAGACGCCCCGAAGGTGTCTGCCCGCGCCGCCTCGCCTCTGACTCGACCAGACCCAGCGTCCACAGCTGTTCACGGCGTGCCAGAAAGGCCAGAACCAGGTCATCCTTCGAGGAAAAATGCCGGTAGAAGGTCGAGATCGCAACGCCCGAATGGTGGATCAACTCGTCTACACCGACATCGCGCACGCCGCGCTTCGCGAACAGTTCATACGCGCTGGTAACGATGCGCTCGCGCGCGGGTGATCGTGTGTGTGAGTTCTCCCTGACGGTCATGGTACGGCCAGAGTACTCCTTGACAGAGCGAGCGTTCTCTACTATGAATGGACTACCTGATAGTGATCGTTCTCTCCAGTCCTCGGAGTACGCGTCGTGGGGAACTCATTCGAGTTCTACAGATGTGGAGCAGAGGCATGAAACCGACAACGAATTCATCACAATCGACAGAGAGTCCCAGTTCGGATGCCGTCCTGGAGTCGGTATTTCAACCGCACTCCGCATTTCAACTGCACTCCGCATTTCAACCGCACTCCGCGGTCGGCTCGACATGGGGAGAAACCCTCGCCACGGCAAGCACCAGGTTGCTCCATGAATGGCTCGACGACGAAACCGCGAACCGCGAGCCACAGGCCGGTGATGTCGCGTGACTCTCGACGCAGCTGAAGCTGAAGCTTCGAGTGCCGCGGTAGAGAAGGTCGACCTTGACCTTCCGGCAACCCAACCCATCGACATCAGCGCGTTGATCGGCCAGCAGGAACACAGTGTCCGTTGAAAGAAGAAAACATCGTGGTTACTTCATTTTCCGAGAGCGCCGAGCACGCCACCAGGCCGACTGAACCGGCTGCATCAGATTCGCGTGCAAGCAGAGACAACATCGTCATCGAATCGCTTTCTGCCACTCAATGGCGGATCTGTGACACGCGATGGCCCGAGCACGACGCGCGCAGTGTTCTCGGCTTCATCGAGAAGAAGGACGAGGACCTGTTCGAGGTCATGCAGCTTTCTGATGGATTCGAATGGTTCTCTTTTGCTTCGCTGAGGGCCGCCGCCGCACACTTCACACAAGCACAGTCGAGTGCTCCCGCCACTAGCGAAAACGTGCTGTCTCGATTGCGTGCGCACGCCTGACGCACCATCGTCGAACGCTAGCGGGGCGTCACCCGAAAACGGCGAAGCTCCAGCGCGGGGTTCACAGTGCGCGCCTCGGCGAGACGCGACGCGGACAGCCAGGCGAGCGCGACATCCTGGATCTCGCCGATCGCGGCGAGCTCGACGCCCATCGGATCCACAATCATGCTGTTACCCGCGCCGATCGGCGGCGCCTGGTCGGCCGCCGCGACATAGACCGTGTTCTCCAGGGCGCGCGCGGTCACCAATGTGCGCCAGTGCTGCTCCTTGAGCGGGCCGCGCACCCACTCGCTCGGCACGAGGATGAGGTCGGCACCCGCGTCGACAAGCCTGCGGGTGGCCTCGGGAAAACGGATGTCGTAACAGGTCTGGATGCCGACGGTCAGGCCGACCCCGGAATCGCCGAGTTCGAACGTCTCCGGTTCCTCGATTGTGCCGGAAACTACCCAGTCCGACTCTCGCTGTCCGAACGCGTCATAGAGGTGGATCTTGCGGTACTTCGCCACGAGTGCGCCCTGCGGGTCTACCGCGACGATAGTGTTCGAGAAGCGGGCAGCGTCATCCGTCGTCTCCAGCATTCCCGCGGCCAGGTGAACGCCCAGCTCGCGGGCGATCGCGGAGAGTCCGGCGACGAACGATCCATCGAGCGGTTCGGCCGCGGCAACGGACTGTTCTCCGAGCCCTGCAGTGAAGAAGGAGGAGTATTCGGGAAAGACGACGAGCTTCGCCGCGCGCGAAGCTGCGGTGGTCGCAAGCTCGCGGATGACCACCAGGTTTTCGACCTTGTCCGTACCGGGCGCGAACTGGGCGACGGCAACCGCGATTGCGCCGTCTTCGGGCTTGTCCTTCTCGACTGGGACCATGACCCCAGCTTAGGAGGGACGGGCCCGCGGTGGCCGGATCCCTGTTGCGGCCGCTGGCTTCAGGACAATGCCTTCGCCGGGTAGCTGAGGAACGGCACGCCGGTATAGCGCTCGGCCAGGTAGGCCATGCCACGCTCGGAGCCGCAGAGCTGCCGCAGCTGGCCTAGTTGCACGTGATAGTCGTAGTCAAAGTTCTCGGGATGCTCGGACTCGGCCGAGTCGTCGAAGCGGTGCAGCATCCGGGTCATCCACGTGGAGAAGTCCTGGATCTTCCAGACCCGCTCCAGGGACTTGGACGAGTACTCGTCGAGGCCCGTCGCATCCGCGTCCCGGTACCAGGCGGCCAGGCCGTCGTGCAGGTAGCTGGCGTCGGCGAGCGCCAGGTTCAGGCCCTTCGCTCCGGTCGGCGGCACGATGTGGGCAGAGTCGCCGACCAGGAAAAGCTTGCCGAATCGCATCGGGTCGCTGACGAAACTGTGCATCGGGGTGATGCTCTTGTCGAAAATCTCGCCTCGCTCCAGCGTCCAGCCGGGCGTTCCGAGGCGGAGGTCGAGTTCGTCCCAGATGCGATCGTCCGGCCAATTGGCGATGTCTTCGTGCGGGTCGACCTGCAGGTAGAGGCGGCTGACCGTCTCGGATCTCATGCTGTGCATGGCGAAGCCGCGCTCGTGCAGGGCATAGATGAGCTCGTCGGTGGACGGACGCACATGCGCGAGGATCCCGAGCCAAGCGAAGGGATAGTCGCGGTGATAGGTCTTTTTCTCAGGGATGCTGGGCCGACAGACGCCGTGCGCACCGTCCGCGCCCGCCACGAAGTCGGCCGTCAGCTCGAAGTCTTCGCCGCCCTGGGTGAAACGCACGATCGCCGGGCCGTCGCCCTGGAGATTCTCGAGCTGGATGTCGCTGACGCTGTACCTGGGCGGAGTCCCCGCCGCGTCATGGGCGTCGATGAGGTCCTTGACCACCTCCTGCTGGCTGTACAGCCAGACCGAGCGACCGACCAGCTCGCGGAACGGGACGTGATGCCGCTGCCCCGCGTATTGCAGGTAGATGCCGTCGTGGCGTTGGCCATCGCGGTGTAGCCGTTCGCCGAGCCCCACGTCGGTCAGGAGCTCTGCCGCATCGTTCTCCAGCACCCCGGCACGAACGCGCTGGATTGCGTACTCGCGGTCTCGCAGTTCGAGCACGACGCTGTCGATTCCCGAGCGCCTCAACAGGTGGGAGAGCAGCAGACCGGCCGGGCCACCGCCGACGATCGCAACCCCGGTGGAAATACTGGTTCGACTGGCCACAGTGCCATCCTTCCGCGTCGACCCCGCGGCATTGCCGGGTCATGTGCTCAATGATACGCTCATCATTAGAACACAAGTTCACTCTGCGCACACATCACTATTTTCAGCGAAGATTTCAGGTAACGATGACCGCCAGTTTTATCTACGACGCTATACGCACCCCGTTCGGTCGGTATGGCAAGGGGCTCGGCGGGGTGCGGCCCGACGACCTCGCCGCGTTCGTGGTCTCCGAGATCGCGGCACGGCATCCCGACCTCGACCCCGCGCGGATCGACGACGTCATCCTAGGCGACGCGAACGCAGCGGGCGAAGACAACCGCAACGTCGCGAGGATGGCCGCCCTGCTCGCGGGATTCCCTACCTCCGTCACCGGGTCCACCGTCAACCGGCTCTGCGGCTCGGGCGTCGAAGCCGTCATCCAGGCCAGTCGGGCGATCGAGACCGGGGATGCCGAGGTCATCCTGGCCGGCGGCGTCGAGTCGATGAGCCGCGCACCCTGGGTTCTCCTCAAGCCCTCGCGCGCCTTCCCGAGTGGCCACGAGACGCTGCACTCCACGACGCTCGGCTGGCGCATGGTCAACCCGAAGATGACCGACCAGTGGACGGTGTCGCTCGGTGAGACCGCCGAGATCCTCGCCGACCGCTACTCGATCTCTCGCGAAGAGCAGGACGAGTTCGCCCTCGCGAGCCATCTCAAGGCAGACACCGCCTGGAACGCCGGAATCTACGACGGCGAGGTCGTCGCCGTGCCCGGCACGACTCTCGTGCGTGACGAGGGCATCCGCGCCGACTCGTCACTCGAGGCACTCGCGGCGCTGAAGCCCGCCTTCAGGGAGAACGGCTCGGTCACCGCAGGCAACTCCTCTCCACTCAGCGATGGAGCCGGGGCCCTGCTCATCGGCGGGGAGAATGGGCCGCTCGGCTCAGAGCCACTCGCCCGCATCGTCTCTCGCGCCGCCGCGGGCGTCGACCCGGATGTCTTCGGCATCGCCCCTGTCGAGGCGGCCAACCGCGCGCTCGCCAGGGCGGGCAAGACGTGGGCGGATGTCGATGTCGTCGAGTTGAACGAAGCCTTCGCGTCACAGAGCCTGGCCTGCCTGAAGCTCTGGCCGGAGCTCGACCCCGCCAGGGTCAACGTCCACGGCGGTGCCATCGCCATGGGGCACCCGCTCGGCGCATCCGGTGCCCGCATCGTCGGCCACCTCGCCCACGAACTCGCGCGCCGCGGAGGTGGTGTCGGCGTCGCCGCCATCTGCATCGGCGTCGGGCAGGGCCTCGCGATCGTGCTCGAGAGATGAAGGCGCGCGCCCTGGCCGCGCCGCAGCGGAGAGCGAGGAAGATAGTCGCATGACGAACTCCGAGACTTTCGCCGCGGGCATCGAAGCGGACTCCACACCGGATCCGAGCGGCCAGTACGTGCAATCACTCGCCCGCGGACTCAGCGTGATCCGCGCCTTCGACGGCGAGCACCCGGAGATGACCCTGAGCGACCTCGCCCGCAGGACAGGGCTCACGAGAGCCACGAGCAGGCGCTTTCTGCTGACCCTCGTCGAACTCGGCTACGTCAAGACCGACGGTCGATTGTTCTCGCTCACGGCGCGCGTGCTCGAACTGGGCTTCAGCTACCTCTCCGCGCTCTCGCTGCCCGAGATCGCGCAGCCGCACCTCGAACAGCTCGCGGCATCGATCCACGAATCGACCTCCGCATCCGTACTCGACGGAACGGACATCGTCTACGTCGCCCGCGTTCCCACCCGGCGCATCATGTCGGTCCGCATCAACATCGGTACCCGCTTTCCCGCCTACGCGACCTCAATGGGGCGCGTGCTGCTCGCGGGCCTCCCCGCGGCCGAACTCGACGAGCACCTCGCGAGCATCGACTTCGCGAGTCTCACCTCGCACACGGTCGGCACCCGCGCCGCCCTCGAGGCCGAGCTCGATACCGTGCGCGAGCGCGGCTGGGCGATGGTGGATCAGGAGCTCGAAGACGGGCTGCGTTCCATCGCGGCCCCGATCCGCCACGGCACGGGTGTCGTGCTCGCGGCCATCAACGTGTCCACGACCGCCAGCAGTCACACGGTCGAGTCGATCCACGAGACCCTGCTCCCCCCGTTGCTGGTTGCAGCGGAGAACATCAGCCATGACCTGACCGCCTCGCGGCCATTCTCACGAGAGACCTCACGCCTGACCCGCCCACACTGACCGATACGAGAAAGAAGCCAGAACCGTGACCATGAACCCAGCCAGTGACAGCGCCGCCACCGAGCTCTGTTCCGCACGAATCACCGAGCTCCAGTCCGCCATCGCCTCGGGCAGCCTCACCCGCAGACGAATCGTCGAAGCGCATCTCGAGCGCATCGCGGCGGTCAACCCCTCGATCAACAGCCTCGTCGAGGTGCGCGCGGACGACGTGCTCGCCGAGGCGGACGCGGCGGACACCAGCCGCGGACGTACGATCTCCGGCGCCCTCGACGGCATCCCCCTCTCGGTCAAGGACAGCTACGGTGTGCGCGGGTTACGGCGCAGCGACGGCCTGAAGGCGAACGCGGACCGCTACTCCGACCGGGACGACCCCATGGTCACCCGCCTGAAGGATGCGGGCGCCCTGCTGCTCGGGCACGGCAACGTGCCGGACATGTGCGTGCGCTGGAACACGGTCAGCGGCCTCTACGGCACGACGCGCAACCCGCGAGACACCGAACGCACCGTCGGAGGCAGTTCCGGCGGGGATGCCGCGAGCGTTGCCGCGGGGCTCGCAACGGCCGCCATCGGGCAGGATCTCGGTGGCTCGATCAGGGTGCCCGCAAGCTTCTGCGGCGTGTACGGCATCCGATCGACGCCGGGAGTCGTGCCTAACATCGCGGCCTGGCCCGCTTTTCCAGACACCCCGGCCGTGCAGGCGATGGGCACGATCGGACCGTTCGCGCGGAACGTCGACGACCTCGAGCGGGTGTTCGGGGTGCTCGCGAGCGACGACCCGCTCGACCCGCTCAGCCTCCCTCTCGCGACACAGCCGCGCACGGATGGCGAACCGAGACCGCGCATCGCCGTGCTTCGCGAGGAGACCGGCGCCGTCATCGACCCGGAGATCTCGCGCAGGCTCGACGAGACGATCGGACTGCTCCGCGATGCGGGCTACCAGGTGGACGAAGGCGTGATCGGCGATCTCCGCCGGGCCCCGGAACTCTGGGCGGAGATCACCGGCACGGATCTCGTGCACACCATGCTTCAGCGCGTCGGCGGGCTCATGACGGAGTCGGGCCGCCAGCACGTCGAGCAGATGTTCGGCGCCGTCGCTCTCGACGGCTCGGTGTCGAGCTACAATGACGCCTGGATCGAGCGCGCGGGCCTGCTCGTGGAGTGGGCCGCGTTCGCGGCACGCTATCCGATCGTCGTCGGCCCGGTTGCCGGGATGCCGACACCGCTGCTTGACTTCGACCACATGCTCGACGAGGACGACACAGCGGCCCTGTTCGACTCGATGCGGTGTGTTCCGTGGGTGAACCTGTACGGGCTGCCGTCGCTCGCGCTGCCGAACGGGATCCAGTTGATCGGGCGTCGATTCCGTGAGGACCAGCTGTTCGCGGTCGCACGCGCGGTTGAGACGCGGCTGGCGCCGGTCACGATCGCGACGCCGTAGGGCGGGACGTCAGAAGACGACGACGGGCTTGATCGTGAGGCCGTTCGCTGAATCGTCGAAGGCCTGGTTGATCTGCTCGAAGGGGTACCGCTTGACGAGCCTGTCGAACGGGAATCGCCCGGCCTCGTAGAGCTCCACCAGCAGCGGGATGAAGGTCTGCGGCACCGCATCCCCCTCGATGACGCCGGAGATGGTGGGCGACTGGGTGAGGAAGGTGCCGATGTCGAGCGCGGCATCCGTACCTGCGGCGGCCGCCCCGACGAGCACGCCGTGACCGCGCACGGTGAGCGAGTCGACCATCTGCCGGAACACCCGCGGGTTGCCGGTGGTGTCGAGCGCGAACTGCGCTCCCCCACCGGTGATCCGCTTCACAGCCTCCACCGTATCCTCGTTCACGCCATTGATGACGTGGGTCGCGCCGAGTTCGAGGGCCAGGTCGAGACGGCCCTGCACGACATCGACCATGACGATCGTCGTGCAGTTCGCGACGACCGCGGCGAGCAGGGCGGAGCAACCGACCGCCCCCGTTCCGAAGATCACGATGGAGGAGCCGGCATCGGGTCGCAGCACGCCCAGCACCGCGCCGGCACCCGTCGTGAGTCCACAGCCCAGCGGGCCGAGGAGGTCGAGTGGAGCGGAGTCGGGCACCTTCGCCACAGAACGTTCGGACACGTTGGCGAAGGTGGCGAAGCTCGACTGGCCGAAGAAGTGGCTCGAGACGGCGGTCTCGCCGTCGCGCAGCGAGGTCGTGCCGTCCGCACGCGCCCCACCGAAGTTGTGCGCGGGAAAGGTCGCACAGTACGCCGGATGTCCGGAGCGGCAGCTCGCGCAGCTCCCGCAGGAGTTGAAGCCGAGCACGACGTGGTCGCCCGGCTTCACCGTCGTGACCGCAGCCCCGACGGCGTCGACGATGCCCGCGCCCTCGTGCCCGAGCACGACCGGCAGCGGGGTGGGCAACACCTGGTCGCGAACGAGGGCGTCAGTGTGGCAGACGCCGGTGGCCACCATCCGCACGCGCACCTCGTCCGCGCGGGGTTCGTCCAGTTCGAGCTCGACGATCTCGAGGGGCTGCGCCGCCTCGCGGGCGAGTGCTGCGGTGACGCGCATGGTGGCCTACCTTCCGACCTTCTTGGCGACCCTGGACGGTTTCGTCGTCACGAGATCGAGCAGCGCGCGGTTGTGCACGTGATAGCCGACGGGGAACAGCCTGAACCCGGTCTTGTCGCTCAGTGTGCCCCAGAGGCCACGCGGCAGCCAGATCGCTCCGGCCATCGCGATGAGGCCGAGCAGGATGAGATACCAGGTGCCGTAGTCTGCGAGCGTCTCCTGCAGGACGATGAAGATGATCGTGCCGACGATCGGACCCTCGAGGTAGCCGATGCCGCCGATGATCACGATGAAGATCATGTAGGCCGACCACTGCACGCTGAAGATCGCGTCCGGCTGCACGCCGAGCTGGGTCATCACGAGCAATCCGCCGGCCGCACCGCAGCCCGCGGCCGAGATGAGGTAGATCACGCGCTTGGCGAGAGTGACATCGACGCCGGCTGCCCGGGCAGTCACTTCGTCGTCGCGCACGGCCGTGAGGGCGAGGCCGATGTGACCGCGCAGCAGCAGGTAACATCCGGCCACAGTGAGCGCGCCGACCGCGAGCGCCGTCCAATAGGTGATCGCCCCGCGTAGGGTCGGGTCGATCTGCAGGAAGTCTCCCACCAGCGGGCCACCGCTCGGGCCGCCGAAGCCCGGAATCTTCACGACGATCAGCCGGTACGCCTCCGCGATGACCCAGGTGCCGACCGCGAAGTAGTCGCCGCGCAGCCTGAAGGCCAGGAGCGAGGTGGGGATCGCGAAGATCGCGCAGGTGACGAGCGAGAGCAGCAGCGCGAGGAAGATGTTCATTCCCATGTTCGCGAAAACGAGTGTCGTGTATGCACCGATGCCCACGTAAGCCTGCTGCCCGATCGAGACGAGCCCTCCGAAACCCGCGAGCAGGTTCCACATGCTCGCCATGATCAGGTAGGCGAAGAAGGTGATCAGGATGTTCGTGAAGTCCTGGTAGACGATGTATGGCATCGCGATGAGCACGCCGAGCACCACGACGCCGCCGACGGCACTGGCCTTCACGGACCGCGCGGACCTGGTGACCTTGATGTACTCATCCGGGCCGGGGAACTGCGTCTTCGCCACGCTCATACTGCCCTCCTCGGGATCAGGCCCTGCGGTCTGAACGCGAGCACCGCGAGGAACACGAGGTGCCCGGCGAGGATCGACCAGGACGGGTCGACGAAGGCGACGAGGGTCTGGGTGAGCGCGAGCACGATGCCGCCCGCGAGCGTTCCCCAGAGCGAACCGAGTCCGCCGATCACCACGGCCTCGAAGGCGAACAACAGTTGCGACGGACCCTGGGTCGGGTTGAACGAGGAACGCATGGCGAACATGAGGCCCGCGAGCGCGACCGTCGCGAACGCGATCGCCGTGGCGATGCCGTAGATGTGCCGCGAATCGCCACCGACCACGGACGCGATCTCCGGGTCGTCGGATGATGCCCGCATCATCCGCCCGAGCCCCGAACGGCTCAGGAAGAGCTGGATGCCGATGATCGAGGCGAGCGCGAGCACGAGCGTCAGCAGCGCGAGATAGGAGATCGACAGCTGGCCGGTGACGCGCCACGCCGCCGTCGTCAGCCAGCCCGCGTCGATCGTGCGGGTGTCCGCGGAGAACAGCTGCTGCAGTCCGTTCTGGATCACGATCGAGAGCCCGAAGGTCACCAGCAGGGTCGCGAGCGGGCCGGACTTCTGGCTCCGGTTGAGCAGCCCGCGCTGCACGAAGTAGCCGACGAGCCCGAACAGCGGAACGGTGATGACCACGATGAGCCACACCGGCAGGAAGTTCTGGCCAACGAAGACGACCGCGATGTAGGCGGCGACGATGGCCAGGTCGCCGTGGGCGAGGTTGACGATGCGCATCACGCCGAACATGAGCGACAGTCCGGTGGCGAACAGCGCATAGAGGCCACCGAGCAGCAGCCCCTGGATGAGAACGTTCAGGATGTCCATGTCAGGCCCCCGCTGCGGCGTGGTCGATGCCGAAGTAGGCATTCTCGATCTGCTGCATGGTGAAGTCGCTCGGCCGACCCTCGAGCACGGTGCGTCCCTCGAGCAGGCACTGCACGTGGTCGGCTATCCGGAGTGCCTGGGACACGTCCTGCTCAACAATCAAGACGGAGGTCCCCTCCTCGATGATGCGTGGGAGCACGCGGTAGATCTTCTGGACGACGATGGGAGCGAGACCCAGCGAGAGTTCGTCGATGAGCAGGAGCTTGGGATTCCCGACGAGGGCGCGCCCGATGGCGACGGCCTGCTGCTCACCGCCCGAGAGCTGGGATGCGTTCTGGTCGCGACGGGACGGCATCCAGTCGAACAGCTCCATGACCCGCTCCACCGACCACGGTCCGCTGCGCGCGCGATAGGTGCCCGTGCGCAGGTTCTCCTCGACGGTCAGCGACTTGAACAGGCGCCTGCCCTCCGGCACGAGCGTGATGCCCGCGGCGACGTGCTTGTGCGCGGGCAGACGTGTGATGTCCCTGCCCTCGAACGTCACGCTGCCGCTCGTCGCCCGGTTGAGCCCCGCGAGGGAACCGAGCAACGTGGACTTACCCGCGCCGTTGGCTCCGATCACGGCGACGGTCTGACCCTCCTCGACGGTGATCGAGAAGTCCCGGAGTGCGAGGAGTTGGCCGTGATGAACATTGAGTTCGTCGACCTCGAGAAGGCTCATGACCGCTCCTCCCCCGGCTTGTCGTCTCGCCCACCATCACCATCGAGTCCGGTCTCCAGGCTTCCGCCGAGGTAGAGCTCGCGCACCTCGGCATCGACCATGACCTCTGCCGGGTCGCCGTCGGCGACGATCCTGCCTCCGGCAAGGCAGAGCAGCCGGTCGACCGTCGAGGTGAGCGCCTGCACGACGTGCTCGATCCACACGATCGCGACGCCGGAGCGGTGCACCTGCTTGACGAGCTCGACGAGTTCGGTCACCTCCGGCGTCGTCAGGCCGCCGGCGACCTCGTCGAGCAGCAGGAGCTTCGGGCCGGTCGCCCACGCCCTCGCGACTTCGAGTCGCTTGCGCTGCAGCAATCCGAGTCGCCCCGCAGGAAGATTCACCTGGTCGATCAGTCCGGTGCGCTGGAGCACCTCGTCCGCTCGTCCCCAGGCCTCGCGCCCCGCGAGCCCCGCTCCCTGGTGCACGGACACCAGAACGTTCTCGAATACGGTCATGTGGTCGAACGGGCGGGGCACCTGGTAGGTGCGACCCATCCCCGCGCGCGTGCGCTTGTAGGAGTTCTGCTTCGTGACGTCGGTGCCGTCGAAAACGATCGAACCATGATTCGGAGACAGGTCTCCGGAGATCACGTTGAACAGGGTCGACTTGCCTGCGCCGTTCGGGCCGACGATGCCGAGCGCCTCCCCGACCCCGACCGTGAGGTTGAGGTTCTCGGCAGCAACCACACGGCCGAAACTCTTGCTCAACCCGTCGAGGACGAGGAGGGGCTCAGATTCCACAGTGCTGCCTCAGGCGAAGGTCGGCTGCAGGTCGCCACCAAGCGGAACGGACTTGTCCGCGCTGTTGTCGACGATGGTGATGTCCCACGGGAATTTCTTCCCCGGACGCCACTGCCCGCCGACGGGGTGCTGGATGGCGATACCCGGCTGGGGGCCGGCGGTGAAGTCGAGGTTGCCGCTGATGCAGTCGATCTTCATGTTCTTCAGCTTGTCGGCCACGTCATCCTTGTCCTTGGGGTCAGAGGCCCCCTTGAACGCCTGGATGGCGATCTCGAACAGGGAGTAGACCGAGCCGAGCGCCTGCGTCCACTGCTTGCCGGTGTCGCTCGCGTACTTGTCCGCGAGCTGCTGGCAGGTGTCGCCGTTGAACACCGACTTGCCCGGACCGAAAGGACTCCACCAGATGTCGGTGGCGATGTTGTTCGAGAGCTGGCCAAGTGCTTCGGCCTCCGACGGGAACAGCATGACCTTGGCGACGGTAGCGAGCTTCGGGCGGTAGCCCTGCTGCGCGGCCTGCTTCCAGTAGGTCTGGAAGTCCGGAGGAATCGGCGCGTTGGTGTAGAGCTCGGCCCCCGAGGACTTGAACTTGGAGATCTGCGCGCTGAAGTCGGTCGTGCCGTCTGCGTATGCTCCGCCGTCGATGGCGTTCCAGCCCGCATCCTTCATGAGCGGGATGAGGCCGTTGCGGAAGGCATTGGCGTCGGTGTCGTCTGGGTAGAGGCAGGCGACGTTCTTGGAATCGACGCCGATCTGGTCCCACATCGGGAAGAAGCACTCTCCGAACTCCTTCATGCCGAAGAAGAAGTTGGTCGAGTACTTGAACCCGACCCCCGGCTTGCCCTTGCGGCCGAAGAACCAGGCCTCCCAGGGAACGATCGTGGTGACGTTCGGCACGCCGGCGGCCTCGCACTGGTCAGCAACGGGGTTGCCGGTGTCCGGCGTTCCGGAGGAGACGACGAGATCGACCTTGTCTGAGGTGATGAGCGACTTGGTGACCTCGCTCGCCCTCGTTGCGCTGGATTGGGTGTCTTTGACGACGATCTCGATCTTGCGGGTCTTGCCGCCTGCCTTGAAGCCCTTCTCCAGCGCGGCCATGACCTGCTTGACCACGAAGCTGTCCGACCCGGCGAAGCCGGCAAGCGGGCCGGTCTGCGGGCTGACGAAACCGATCTTGAGCGTGTCGCCGGATGCCGGCGGCGTCGAGCTCTTGATTCCGCACGAAGTCAACAGGGCGCTCGAGCCCAGCGCTGCCGCGCCGACACCGGCGGACTTGAGGATGGTGCGGCGGCTCATGCCGCCTGAAATGGGATCTGACACGGAAACTCCTGACTGTGGGACGACACTGTCTCGCACCTGTACGTCAAGGCTGTTCGCTATCCGCACAGATGTTTCAATAGAGAACATAGCGTTTGGCTGCCCCCTAGTCAAGGAGTGGCGTACCCAACGAAATGAAATGGAAATGGCCGACAAGGCACGACAGCGCAGTCAGGCCACTTCGGCGTACGCACGCGTCCCATCGGCGCGAAGCCTGCCACCTGCACCACTGCGGATTCAGCCGACCAGATCCTCGACAATGCCGATGAAAGTACTGATGACGAATGACACATCGTCATCGCTCATCGGCAGAGACAGCGAGAACTCACCGCGGTGCACGGGGAAGATTCCGCGGTTCGCCAGCTCGAGCGAGATGATCTGCGTCTTCTCCCCGTCAACCTTGTGCCAGTAGTCACGGTGATTGGTCATCGTGCGGTCCGGGGAGGCCCAGAACGCGTATGCCATGTGCGAGAACCCTCCACCGAAAACAGAGAATGGAACATCCTTCGCGATCGCCCACGCGTTCAGCTCTGAGGTGATCCACGCGGCCATCGAGTTCAAGCGCTCGAAGGCCGCCGGCTGCATGGTCTCCATGCAGGCAATCCCTGCCGCCAACGCCAACCTGTGGCCGTGATGGGTGCCCGAGATCGAGACCGTCCCGTTCTCCAAGACGCTCATCACGTCCGCGGAACCACCCAGGGCGCCCAGGGGCAGGCCCCCGCCCACCATCTTTCCCATCACGGTCAGGTCGGGGTTCACCCCATAGACCCCTTGGAGACCGTGGTAGTCGGCGCGAAGACTGATGGTCTCATCGAAAACGAGGACAATGCCGAGTTCGGTGGTCAACATCCGCAACCGTTCCACGAACGCACGGCCCAGCGTCACCAGCCCGCCAGCACCACTCTGCAACTCGAGAATCAAGCACGCCAGCTCCGCGGCGTTGGCGCGCAGAATGTGCTCGCAACTCTCCCAGTCGTTCTGCGGGAGAACCACCACGTTGTCGAGATCACTCCTGGGGATCCCGCCGCTATCGGCAATCGACCTCGGTGTCCCGTCATCCCCGCCATCGTCTCCCGGGCCCGTGTGCGACGAGATATGCAGGGTGTCGCTGAAGCCGTGGTAACCGCCCTCGAACTTCGCAATCTTCGTTCTGCCCGTATACCCCCGGGCGACGCGCACAGCGCTCATGCACGACTCAGTCGCCGAGCATGAGAACTGCACGCGTTCGACCGAGGCAACCCGGTCGACGAGGATTCTCGCGAGTTGTGCCTCTGATTCGCCCGGATTGCCGAACGAGATCCCCTGGGGAATCGTCGCGAGCAACGCCTCGCGGATCGCAGGGTGATCATGGCCAAGCACGTTGACCGTGAAGTTGTTGTTGAGATCCAACAGCGTGTGGCCGTCGATGGTCTCTATGAAACATCCACCACCGCGCTCAGCGAAAATGGCGTGAGGGCCGAAGTTGAATGAACTTCTGCTGTACCCCCTGGGGATGCTCTCTCTCCCCTTCCGCGTCGCCTCCGCAGAATCATGGAATCGCTTCAGGAAGGTGTCAACGACCGAATCAGAGGTCAGGGCGGGCATTGTCACTCCAGACTCGAGCCGACGAGGAGGCAACGGAATGTGCGACGGTGCGCCTCACGGAGATCATGAGGCGGCCACGTGCCGCTCTGCCGCAGCCTCCTCCGGAAGGTGCTCTTGACGCAGATCGTCGACATTGCGCACCGTACCGACGAAGATTCCAACAGCGATCGCGAGCAAATACAGCACCGGCAGAAGAACGGTGATGACACCGGTCGAGTCGATGAGCGCACCGAAGTTGGTCACCGCCAGTACCACCGCGATGATGAGCATGATCCCGCCGATGGTCGGCGCGATGAATCTGCGCCAGAGCGCCTCGTTCTTTGCGTAGCGCCGGAGATACGCGACGACTGCGGCTGCACCTGCGGCTTGAAGGAGGAGCACTCCCAGGGTCCCGACGCCGATCATCCACATGTAGATAACAGAGAACGGATCGGCTCCGGCAAGCACGAACACGAACAGCACGATCACTATGACGATCGTGACGGCGAAGCTGGCACGGCTCGGGCTCTTGTGCTTCGGGTGTGAGACGCCGAGTTTTCTGGGCAGAAATCCTGCCCGACCGAGCGAATAGACATAGCGGCTCAACGCATTCTGGAACGAGAGCAGCACCGCCAGCAAACTGGTGAGCACGAGGGTCTCCATGATCACCGTCGCCCACGGGCCGATATACGTGCCAGTGGCATTCAGCACGAAACCCACCGGATCGTCCTCAGCGGCCTTCTGCACCGAGTCCGTGCCGTACGCGAGCGAGAGCACCCACATGGTCAGGGTGTAGAGGACACCGATGGCTGCAACCGCGATGTAGGTCGCCCGCGGAACGGACTTCTTCGGATCGCGAGCTTCCTCACCGTAAAGAATGGTCGCCTCAAACCCGACGAAGCAGGCGAACGCGAACAGCAGTGCGAGGCCCATCGTCGGCGAGAAGACGTTGCCTGCGGCGAAGGAGTCGATGTTGATTCCCTCGGCACCACCCTGGACAAGCACTGCGACATCGAAAACGAGTAAGACCAGCACTTCGAGAACCAACAACACTCCGAGGAGAATTGCAGAGATCCGGATGTCCCGGTACCCCAGTATGCCGATGACCACGACGCCCACGACATACGCAGCCTGCCAAGGAACATCCAGTCCGAGGAACCGATGTGAAAGGTCGGAGACGAAGGTCGCGAACTGCGCCGCGATACCGAGGAACATCGCGAAGTAGGCCAATAGCGCAATGGCAGCCGCGGCATGGCCGGCTCGACGCCCCAGCCCCCAGGAAATAAAGGCGGCAAAACCGCCTGCATTGGTCACGAAGCGCGCCATCAGAGCGAACCCGAAGGAGAACAGGAGTAGTGCAAGGGCCGCGATAAGGTACATCGCCGGCGCTCCCGGGCCGGCGAAGATAAACACGACGGGGCCAGCACCGAGCGTCGCGGCGAGCGGAGCCGCGGCCGCAACGACGAAAAAAACGATTCCGGCAGTTCCGATCGAACCGGCACGGAGTTGAGAACGAGAACCCGCACCGCCGGTCTGCACCACAGTGTTACTACTCACTTCGACCTCCTTGTCTCGGGCCTACCAATTGAATCTGGGGCCACACGTGGATTCCGGCTAGCATCGTTGCTACATTGCACGATGTCGCCGTAATGGACTTATGGTGTCGACAGCGAGCAAGAACCTCAATGGACAAAGCGCGAACACTGCTTCTCGATTCGCGAACGTACGACGATGTGCGAAGGGCGCGGGGGTGCTGCGATGGAGTTTCGACAGCTGAGGTACGCGGTCCGCGTTGCGCAAACACTGCACTTCGGCAGAGCCGCGGATCTCGAACATATTGCGCCATCCGTGCTCAGCACGCAGTTGCGGCGACTCGAGCTCGAACTCGGTGTTTCCCTCTTCGACCGCTCAGCGAGCGGAGTCGTCATCACACAGGCGGGCGCGCATTTCGTCGATGAGGCGAACAGCATCCTGGATTCGCTCCACGTGTTAAAAATGGACACTCGATCCGTTGCGGGGAGCGCAACGACACGCCTCAGGATTGGCTTCTTCGGCGAGGCACTCGGAGAACTCACTCACCTGCTTTTCGACTCCGTGTCTGAGACACATCCGCATGCCGAGCTCGCATTCACCGAGCTCTCGATGAACAACCAGTTCGAACTCCTGCATTCAGGCGTGGTAGATGCCGCGTTCATTCGTCTCCCGGTCGACGACCCGGCGTTATGTGTGACGCCGCTGTTCCAAGAACCGCTTCGCGCGGCCACATCGGCACGAGGCGAATTCGCCGGCCTCGACAGTGTGTCGATCGAGGACATACTCGACCGGCCATTCGCGGTCGCAGGTGGGGGGACGCCCGCTTCGTGGTCGTCATATTGGTCGCTCGACGCCGAGCGGGGGGAACGCAGCCGCGTCGGCGCCGCCGTCACGACGCTGCCGGAGAGTCTCGCTGCCGTGGCGTACACCGATATCGTCGATACCTTCCCTGAGAGTGCGGCACGCAAGTACCGGCATCCCGGGGTGGACTTCCTGCCGATTTCCGATGCGGAACCAAGCACACTCGCGCTCGTGAGCCGCAAAGGCAACACGAACCCGCTGGTGGAATCACTCCGAGAATGCACGATCACCCTGGTTCGGCAATACATCGGCATGATGCCTGGCGCCGAGTCACTGCTTGGACCGTCGAACCCGCTCTAGTACGCGGCTCGTGACGCCGCCACTCGAAACAAGTGCACGATCGACAAAACCTTCGCCGGCATAGGGGCACTTCTGTGACGGGATCACCCCCGCATTGTCATTGCAGTGGTCAGTGCACCATGTTAGGTTCGTCATTAGCACATGCGTTCGCTTAGCGCACAGGCCGTATTCAAGGAGGAATAATGTCGTTCTTTGACCCCAGTCAGTGGGATGGAAAGCTCTACAGCTCGGGCTGGGTGGCGTCTGCGGGCGGAAGCCAGGACGTCATGGAGCCGGCGACAGAGAGCGCTATCGGCCGCTTCGGTGTGGCGAACACCGAGGATGTCGCTCGCGCGGTGGATGTCGCCGTCAAGGCCCAGAAGGCCTGGGCCGCAACCAGCTATGAGGAGCGCGCCGCCGTGCTGCGCAGGGCGGGCGACCTGCTCGAGGCCAATGCCGCTGTGTCGAGCGACTGGCTCATCCGTGAGGCAGGGTCCGCGAAGGGTAAGGCCGCATTCGAGAGCCACATGGTCTCGGGAATCTTCTACGCTGCTGCCGCCGTCGCACAGGCCCCGTATGGCCAGCTCCTGCGCAGCGCCAAGCCGCGGCTCAGCCTCGCCCGTCGCATCCCCGTCGGCGTCGTCGGCGTGATCTCCCCGTTCAACTTCCCCCAGATCCTCTCCATGCGCTCGGTCGCGCCAGCGCTCGCCCTCGGCAATGCGGTCATCCTCAAGCCAGACCCGCGCACCGCGGTCTCCGGCGGCCTCATCTTTGCGGCGATCCTCGAAGAGGCGGGGCTCCCTGCCGGACTCTTCCACGTGCTTCCGGGGGCGATCGAACCGGCGACGGCGCTCATCGAGCACCCCTCGGTTCGGGTGATCTCCTTCACCGGGTCGACGAACGCCGGGCGGGCCATCGGCCAGCTCGGTGCGAAGCACCTCAAGCGGGTTCACCTTGAGCTGGGCGGCAACAACGCCATGCTCGTGCTCGACGATGTCGACGTGCCGGCGGCCGTGTCTGCCGGCGCCTGGGGCTCGTTCCTGCACCAGGGCCAGGTCTGCATGACCACCGGTCGCCACCTCGTGCACGAGAACATCTATGACGAGTACGTCGAGCGCCTCTCCGCCACGGCCAACGGCCTGCCGGTTGGCAACGGGGCGACGACGGATGCTGCACTCGGCCCGGTCATCGACGCCGGACAGCGGGACCGCATCCACTCCCTCGTCACCGGCAGCGTCGACGCGGGTGCCAGGCTGACCGCGGGCGGCACCTACGAGGGCCTGTTCTATCGTCCTACCGTGCTCGCGGAAAGTGAGCCGGACCAGCCCGCGTTCAGGGACGAGGTGTTCGGCCCGGTCGCACCGGTGATGAAGTTCTCCAGCCTCGACGAGGCCGTCGACATCGTCAACCGCAGCGAGTACGGTCTGTCCCTGGCCATCCTCACGAAGAACACCCTGGGTGCTCTCGCACTGTCGGATCGGATGCACAGCGGAATCGTGCACATCAACGACCAGACGGTCGATGACGAGCCTGTCATACCCTTCGGAGGCGTCGGAGCATCCGGAACCGGATCGCGCTTCGGCGGTGCGGATGCCAACATCGAGGCGTTCACCGAGACCCAGTGGGTCACCATGCAGAGCGAGATCGAAAGATACCCGTTCTGATCCCCCTGGGAACGAGCAGACAGATGATTGACAAGATCGCAGCGGACGTCGCTGCTGCCGTGCGAGACGTGCACGATGGCGCGACGGTGATGATCGGCGGCTTCGGCACGGCCGGCCAGCCGGTCGAGTTGATCGATGCACTGCTCGAGCAGGGGGCGCGCGATCTCACGGTCGTCAACAACAACGCGGGCAACGGAACAACGGGACTCGCCGCGCTGCTCGCCGCGGGGAGGGTGCGCAAGATCATCTGCTCGTTCCCCCGGCAGGTCGACTCGCAGGTGTTCGACGGGCTCTATCGTTCGGGCAAGCTCGAGCTTGAGCTTGTGCCGCAGGGGACGCTCGCGGAACGCATTCGTGCGGGCGGAGCGGGCATCGCCGGCTTCTTCACCCCGACCGCGTACGGTACGAGCCTCGCGGAGGGCAAGGAGACGCGTGCCTTCCGCGGAAGGAACTATGTGTTCGAGGAGGCTCTGCTCGCCGACTTCGCGCTCATCAAGGCGCACAGGGGCGACCGGCTCGGCAATCTCGTGTACCGCAAGACGGCGAGAAACTTCGGCCCGCTCATGGCGAGCGCGGCGACCACTGCCGTTGCCCAGGTGAGCACGATCGTCGAGGTCGGTGAGCTCGATCCAGAGGTCGTCGTCACCCCCGGGATCTTCGTGCAGAGAATCGTCGAGGTCGGCGGTCGCCTGCCCCCGGCGACGGAGGGACAGTGATGTCGGAAGCCAGAATCTCATCCCCCGTTGCGCGCGGCCCACTCAGTCGCGACGACATGGCCCGCAGGGTCGCCCAGGACATTCCCGAGGGCGCATATGTCAACCTCGGTATCGGGCTGCCCACCAAGGTGTCCGACTATCTGCCCACCGACCGTGAGATCATCCTGCACACCGAGAACGGGATGCTCGGGATGGGCCCGGCCGCCGTCGACGACCAGATCGACCCCGACCTGCTCAACGCAGGCAAGATCCCCGTGACCGAGCTCCCTGGCGCGTCCTACTTTCACCACGCGGACTCCTTCGGGATGATGCGGGGCGGCCACCTCGACATCTGCGTGCTCGGCGCGTTCCAGGTCTCGACATCCGGGGACCTCGCGAACTGGCACACAGGCGCGGAGGACGCGATCCCCGCCGTCGGAGGAGCAATGGACCTCGCCTTCGGCGCCCGCGAGGTGTTCGTCGTGATGGAGCTGTTCACCCGTGACGGGCAGTGCAAGCTCGTCGAGCAGTGCAGCTACCCGCTCACCGGAGTCGGATGCGTCACGGTCGTCTACACGGACTACGCCGTGTTCGACCTCGCGGACGGCGTGGCTACCGTGCGTGAGGCGTTCGGCGACGCGACCGTCGGCCAACTGCGCGAGCTCACCGGACTGCCGCTGCGCGCAGCGAACTAAGCCTCGGGCTCCTCGACCCAGTCGAGAGTGCGCTGCACGGCCTTCTTCCAGAAGAAATACTCTCGCTCACGCCTCGCCGGATCGACCGTGGGGCTCCAGCTCGTCTTCTGCTTCCAGTTCTCGCGCAGGCGCGTAAGATCCGGCCAGAACCCGACCGCGAGCCCTGCGGCATAGGCGGCACCGAGGCAGCTCGTCTCCGCAATCTCGGGCAGCACGACGTCGACGTCGAGAGCGTCCGCGAGCAGTTGCATGAGCAGCCCGTTCGCCGTCATGCCGCCGTCCACTTTGAGCGCGGTCAGCTCGATGCCAGTGTCTGCCTGCATCGCATCCAGGATCTCGCGCGTCTGCCAGGCGGATGCCTCGAGCACGGCCCTCGCGATGTGCGCCTTCGTGATGTATCCGGTGAGCCCCGCGATGACCCCACGGGCATCACTGCGCCAGTACGGTGCGAACAGGCCGGAGAAGGCCGGGACGAAATAGCACCCTCCGTTGTCGTCGACGGATGCCGCGAGCGCCTCGATCTCGCTCGCCTGCGCCACGAGTCCGAGCTGGTCGCGCAGCCACTGCACGAGTGCACCGGCCATCGCGATCGACCCCTCGAGCGCGTACACGGCGGGCTCCGTGCCGATCTTGTAGCCCACCGTGCTGATCAGCCCGTGGGCGGACTGCACCGGGCTGGTGCCCGTGTTGAGGAGCAGGAAGGCGCCCGTGCCGTAGGTGCTCTTGACGTCGCCGGTGTCGAAGGCGGTCTGGCCGAAGAGGGCGGCGTGCTGGTCACCCAGCGCACCGGCGACGGGAACACCAGTGAGAAACCCGGTCGCGGTTCCGTAGACCTCGGATGACGACACGATCTCCGGCAGGACCGCGGCCGGGATGTTCATCCGCTCGAGGATCGTCTGGTCCCACTCGAGATCCCCCAGATTCATGAGCATGGTGCGACTCGCGTTCGTGACGTCGGTCACGTGCCTGCCGCCATCCGGGCCGCCGGTGAGATTCCAGATGAGCCAGCTGTCCATCGTGCCGAACAGCAGTTCCCCCGCCTCTGCCCGCTCGCGCAGCCCGTCGACGTTCTCCAGCAGCCAGAGGATCTTCGGCCCGGCGAAGTAGGTCGCGAGCGGAAGGCCGGTGCGCTCTGTGAAGCGCGCAGAGCCGACGACACCGCCGAGACGGTGCACGAGGGCGTCTGTCCTGGTGTCCTGCCAGACGATCGCGTTGTGAACGGGCTGGCCGGTCGCGCGGTCCCAGAGCAGCGTCGTCTCACGCTGGTTCGTGATGCCGATGGCGGCGAGGTCTTCCGGTGCGACCCCGGCATCGGCCAGGGCATCCGCCACGACCGTCTGCGCGTTGGCCCAGATCTCGTCGGCGTCGTGCTCCACCCAGCCCGGCTGCGGAAAGTGCTGCGCGTGTTCCTTCTGCGCAACGGAGACGAGCTGGCCATCGTGGTCGAAGACGATGCACCTGGTGGATGTCGTGCCCTGGTCGATCGCTGCCACGTAACGCTGCCCGGTCACCGCTCTCCCTCACCGTCGAGAATCGTGTGCCCAGCCTATCCGGCACCCTGTGCGGTGTACTCGGTGAGCAGCTGCACGACCCGCTCTGCCACGGGATTGCCCGCGAGCGATTCCTTGACGAGGAGAGAGATCCGGCGCACCGGCTCCGGATCGCTGAGGTGTATCGCGCGCACGTTCCTCAGCGCCTCGATCGCGGCGAGCTGGGGAAGCACGGTGATGCCGACGCCGCGACGAAGGCCATGGCCGTGCAGTGATCCTGTGCCTGCACGACGAATCGCGGAGTGAGCCCGGCTGCCCTGCAGGCCTCGATCAGAACGCGTCTTCCCGGGCGATCCGCGAGTTCGTTGTCCATCCACTCCTCACCGCTCAGTTCCGCGAGCGGCACGCTCTTCCCCGCGGCACACGGATGGTCGCAGTGCACGAGCACCACGAATGTGCCGTCGATGAGGCGCCCGCGATGATACCCGGTGGGCGGCTCGTGCTCGTCGTGCGGGAACCCGTTGACGAGGTCGATGTCGAAGTTGGCCGATTCGGTCGCGTCGGGCGCCTCGCTCAGCACGAGCTCGAGCCCGGGGAATTCGTCCGTGAGAGTCTTGGCGACCCGCGGTACCCACGCGGCTCCAGCTGAGGCGAAGTAGCCCACCGTGAGCCGACCTGTCCTGCGCTCGCGAAGACCGGTGACGACCGTGTCCAGTCTGGTCAGGCTCGCTATGACCTCCCCAGCCGACCGGTCGCTGATCGCCTGTCTAGCGGACGCGATCCTCGTTCAGAGCCGAGTCGCGCGGCAGCGAACCGTGCGCGCCCCATCGTGCGCTGTGCAGCAGGGGCGCGATGATCTCGGCCATCGCCGCCGCCCAGGTGCGATAGGTACGACCATCGCCGAACCGCTCCGCGGTGCGCCCTTCGGCGAGCGGCAACGGCAGGAAGGTCGCTCGACCCCACTGCTCGCACAGCCGCCTGGTCTCCTGATTGATCTTCCTCGCGTGCTCGGTGGCGATCGCGCCGACCGTGCCGCCAAATCCGGGCACCTGGATAATGGGCGGGATCCCGGCGACGAAGAGCTGCGTGCGCCGCGCACTGCGCGATTCCAGGTGTTCCAGGATCGCGGAGAGTCCGTCCCACCAGCGCCCGAGGGCCGTCTGCGCCACCGCGTCATTGGCACCCAAGACGACGATGATCACGTCGTAGGCTTCCACCTCGAGGCCGCGAAGAACGCTCAGCGCGTTGCGCGCGGTGATCCGCATGTCTGCGTGGACCTCGACGTCTGCGCCTCGGCCAGAGCGGGAGGTGAGCGCCCTCGCGAGCGCGCCGGGCAGGGCGAGTTCGTGACTGGTGACTCCCCAGCCGACCGCGACACCTGACCCGAAGATGAGCACTCGGGTACTGCTGACCCCGGGCACACAGACCCGCGGAGCGTCGAGCGGACGCGGCAATGACTGGCTGTTGTACTGCCTCATGGCAAGCCACACCCGCATCATCGCTGCTCGTACAAACCGCATGTTACCGGTAACCCCCGCCCCTGCGCACAGCTTACGCGAGCGCGGACGGCTTGCGGTAACTTATTCGACCGGATGTGGCTTATAGGCAAGAAGGTGTGGATGGGTTCTTGATCTGGGCCCGGGATTGCGGGGCTGGATCGGGGTTGTTATGGTCCGCGACCCTTAGTCGTGGAT
>NZ_JBELOA010000012.1:0-61056 GCF_040227205.1 Parafrigoribacterium humi
GCCGTTTGACACCCATCGAGTTCGAGACCATCATGACCACAACGACCGCAAACGCGGCCTAAGAATACGAGTAACCGAAACCCTCAGCAGTCCCATCCGACCCGGTTTCATGCCGCCTTGGATTGTCGGCGGCTTGGGCGGCTCACCAAAACGACTCTCCCGACGCCCATACACCCCTCAGGATGCCTTACGGAGCTTCTTCCTCTGTGTGACGATCCGCAGTCCTGTGTAGGCGGCTATCACCAAAAGCGTCCAAAAAAGGCCGTGGTCGTAAAATATTGGGCCCTCTCCCGGCAACTGCGAAAATTGATATCCGGCCAACGCTCCCGTGATAGCCAGCGCCCCGATGGTCGCGCTCGCGGTTAGTGGCATACAGGCAAGCAGAGCAAGGATAAGCGAAGCAAGCACCAGCGCAATTATCGCTAGCGGCCACCCCCCAAGCGAATAAGCAGAAATATGCACCGCCTGTGGGGAGGTCCCCTGGCCTTGGAATCCGTCCTGCCCGAAGATCTGCGTGTAGATATAAGTGCTTGGGCGGCATTCTGGGCCCACTCTGAGCTGCGCGATGAGCCCTCCACAGAGCGGCCCCTGCTTGTCATAACTCTCGTAGTAGTAGGGGTAAATCAGCGCCATTCTGTACACGGCGAACAGCCCAAGTCGTGGCCCATACTCGACAGCTGCCGCGGGAATTCCTAAGAGGCCAGAGGAGCCGCTTTGGCGCGCGGGGACCGGCTGCGAAGTGGGTTGGGCCGTCTCACCATCCGAGGGAACTGCAGCACCGGAGTGGACGGGGGCTGGCTGCGTTGTTCCAACTTCGGGAACGGCAACATTCTGCGTCGGCTGTGCCCTCAATACGTGCACAGAAATCAGCAAGAACAACATGCAGAGCAAAACCAATGTCACTAATGCCTTGAGGTATGGACGCTTTCGAGAAAAAGTGAATATGGTCAGACCGAGCCCGATATAAAAGAGCAAGATCGGCCATTTCATGTTCAATGCGATCAGCAGTACGGACATCAGGGCCACATTCACGACCGTAACTATTGCCCAAAATTTTTCGCCAGACTTTAGCCAGCGCACAAGCGAATAAATGGAGAGAAAGACAAGAACTGACTGCAGAGTGGCCATCGGGGCAAAACCGAGGTTTGACAGCAAAAGAAATCTGGCTTGTACGGAAGAAAGTGCGTTAGTACCTGCGAAGGCCAGGTCTAGGGCACCGGCTTGCCAAAACGAAAAGAGCACATAACCAAAGCACACCGACGTGAGAACCAGGTAATCAACGCGTCGAAAATCCGGAATATGACTCGACACTCGAGACACCCAAGTCGACGCTAGTTTCCGGACTCCGACGACAACAACTGGGACAACGACGAATGGCATAGCGAGGAGTAACCAATACCCTGGTGAAAACAGCGTACTGAAACGAAATACAGCCGTGGGTAGCGCCAACCACTTCAGGGACGCCTCCCCGAAAGGCAACGCCAGGAAGAGGTTGCCAAGAACAATTGTGAAGAAATATGCGACCAAAAATGCCAGCGGCTGCAGATTCCTAACGATCCACGCTCGAGAAATCTCGCTAAAGCCCCTTTTCACGGATGCGCTATCAGGGCCTGGTTTCAAATCAAGGGATCGGCTCATAGTCAATCTAGGACTTTCGGCTAGCTATGTACGACACGAGGGCTTTCCCCTGTGCCCCTGCAGTCTTACACGACGCCAGATACTCGCGACCTTCACTCGCCCTGGATCGAGTGAGTGTTCTGTTCACGTGTGCGAATCTCAACGCGGCCGCAAGCGCCTCAACTGTGCCATCTCCACCATCAACAAGAAAGGCGAAATACTCATCCGGGATCGCAGGCATTCGAGTACAGATGACGGGAACGGCGGTCATCATTGTTTCGTGTATTTTTGACGGGAAAACGAAGTGCGACTCGACTAACTTTGGATTTCGTGGTGCAACGAGGAGATCTGCCTCAAGATACTTCTCCAGGATCTGATCTCTATCAATCCTGCCTCCGAAATATATGCCATCACTTTCTGAAGCTGCGCGCTTTGCCAAATCTTCAAAATGGCCAGCTCCGTAGATCTCCAGTCTGAGATTGAGCTCGCTTAGCTCTTCGACCGCCGCGATCAGGGTATTCACGCCCGAATTCTCATCAAGCGTTCCCGCATACATGATTCGAAACGGCGATACAGAGTGTGCTTCTTTTGACCAGTCACTTTTCCAAGGCTGCGAGTCATCGACAAACCCGTTGAGCACAAAAGAATTTCTCCCTTTGAAGAATTCCTTCTGAATGAACCCGCTCACGACGATTTGACCCGAGAATCCGGACAGGAGGAGCCGGACAAATTGGCGGTCAAGCTTCTTCAACCATCGACGGACAAAACCATCAGATTCCAACACGACACCGGGAGGGTCCGTGAAAATGACGATCGGCACAAGACCGTAAGCAAACCGAGCGAGAACTCCATAAAGCAGAAGAGCGGAATTGACTGAATAGACCAAAACATGGCTTGCACCGAAACTGCGAATGGCCGGAGTGGACCGAAACACAAGAGAAACAAATCGAGAGAGGTGCTTGATGACAGGCAAATTAATGAACCCACGCGTAGACCCGGCACTGGCGTATTGGGAGAATGTTTGTCCTCTAACCAAGACGCGCGGCGACAGGGGGTAATCCCGTATCGGTAGGAACGATTCGAGCCGCACCGAGGCACCAGCAGATTCAAGGCTCTTGAGCAGGCTCGATGAAAATACTTGCGTTTGGATGGCGCCGCTCGAGCTCGTTGCCTCAAGCTGCGCCGATAGCTCATCGCTCAAAACAAAACCCACCATCGCCAGGCGAATCCGGTCGGAGTCAGGTTTCATTGCAGATCTCTTTGTGAACCATAGATAAGAGTGAATTCCTTGGCGATGCTTCAAAAAGTAAGCCCCGACTATTCCCGAGGCCACCGAGACGGTGACCATCAGGAATGAAATACCACTCGCCCCAAGCAATTGCCCAGCAGCAAAGCCCAAGAGTATCCAAACTCCCGCGCCCACAACTGCTATTTGCAGTGCCGTTCTTTCTTGCCCCGAGATCTGCAAGATGTGGAGTGACGTTCCCGTGAAAAGGGCAGCATAGAAACCGACTGCCAGAATTACGACACTTCCCATGGCTGGCTGGTAATTCGGGCCGTATGCAAGGTCCAATATCTGCCCAGGAAATATCACGAATAGGAGAAGCCCTGGGAGGACCACAACGAGAGAGAAGAGAATCTTCCGCTGAAGACTCAGGTTCAGCGAACTAATACTGCCTCCGTGGAGCGCACTCGCCACTTGCGGCCCGATTGACGTGATTTGCAAAGCAGGTAGGAGGAGGATCACTCCAGTTATTTTTTGTGCAACGGAGAAATAGGACACTTCTTCTGTGCCCGAGGTAACAGCAAGGATGAGCGGAGGTGCAAGCGCGCTGAAATAGAAAAGGCTCGATGCGGACCCCGTCGAAAACAACGCCTTCCCGTGACTCCGCAAAAACTGCGGGAAGGTCTGCGCCTTGCCAACTTGTGGCGGAGATGAGCCTCGAAGTGTTATCGCCACTGTGACGAGGGCAACAATCGCAACGCCCCACGACGCGGCAAAAAAATCGATGAGAACGGTCAGCGAATCGGGCTTACCACCCAGACCCTGGGCCAATAGAAGCAGCAGTGCAACAAATTGAACAAGCCCGGCTTCGAGTGTCGTCCCGATCACCAGTTTGCCGGTTCCTCGGAGGAACGCCCCCGCCGTCACTGACAGTGCCTGTGGTAGGACGCTAGCGACAAGGAAGAAAATTATGAGGCCTTCCGGCTCACTTCCATTTCTAAAAAGCTGAAATATCCAAAGTCCGATAGCAAGAGGCACGGCGGCGATAACGGACGCGAAGAGGACGACTAACGCAATGAAAGCAGCGTCCCGGTTTACATGCGTGCTGGATACGGCCAGCCTGAGCACCAGGAAATCAGTCCCGAGCCTTGAGACCGTAGCTCCACCCAATATGATCGCCAGCGCTAAGAAGAACACTCCAGATTCCGCCGGCGGCAGTATTCGCGCAACGGCTACCGCAAAAAGCAGGTTAATGCCCACAGCCATCAAGCGGACGACGGCAGCTAAAGACGATCTTCTCATCGCCGCACTAACCGCATAACTGCTCCCAAATTTGCCCCGTCCCAGACCACAGCCTGAACGTTGTGATCGTAGAACCTGTCACTTGCTCACTCGAAGCGCCAGACGGTGAGCATGGGTAGCAACTGTCGAGCGAATGAAACTCACCGCCCGTCGCGAAGCATCGGTACCGCGGTAGTCCACCGGAATAGAGGCAGGCCCATCGGTTTCGAACTGGCTCAGAGTCATCGCGACTGAATCCAGGACGCTTGCCGCTTCGACCCCCGCTGTCATCGTGACACCCGTGTCGATCGCCTCCGGGCGCTCGATGGCATCGCGAAGCGAAACCGCGGGAAATCCAAGCAGAGAAGACTCTTCGCTGATGGTTCCGCTATCGGAGAGCACGAGCTTCGCCGACTTCTGCAGGTGCACGTAATCGTTGAACCCAAAGGGCGCATGAAAGATCAGCTTGTTCTTGAGTTCATCCGACTGGTCTTCAAGGCGCTTACGAGTGCGTGGGTGAGTAGATACCAACACCGGCAGGGCATAATCATCCGCGAGTTGACCCAGTGCACCAAGCACCGAGGCAAGGCGCTCGGGATTGTCGACATTCTCTTCGCGGTGAAGACTAACGAGAAAATAGCCTCCCGCTTCGAGGTCCTGTCGCTCAAGAATGTCACTCGCGTCGATCGCATCCGCATTTGCTTCGAGCACCTCATGCATGGGCGAGCCGGTAAGCAAAATACGCGAAGGGTGCACACCCTCTGCCAACAAATTGCGACGCGCGTGCTCCGTGTAGACGAGGTTGTAGTCAGAGATGTGGTCGACCATTCGGCGGTTCGTCTCTTCTGGCACATTCTCATCGAAGGAACGGTTACCCGCCTCCATGTGGTACACGGGTATTTTCATCCGCTTCGCCATCAGCGCCGAGATGCAGCTATTGGTGTCGCCCAGAACGACCATCGCGTCTGGCGCCTCGGCCTTCAGCACTGCCTCGACCTTGGTCAGGATGGAACCCAGCACCGCCCCGAGAGAGCTGGTATCTGCGTTGAGAAAATGATCAGGCTTACGCAGCCCCAGGTCTTCGAAGAAGACCTCATTCAGCTCGTAGTCATAGTTCTGCCCCGTGTGCACGAGCACGTGGTCGGTGTATCGGTCGAGACGTTTGATCGTTGCCGCGAGGCGGATGATCTCCGGCCGCGTGCCAACAACGGTCATCACCTTCAGTCGATCAACCATAGTCACACTGTCTCCGCAATCGTGTCGGGTGCCAAAGGGTCAAAAATATCGTTGGTCCAGAACGAGGTGTAAAGAGCGCCTGAACCCGTGTTCGTGATCTTGTGTACCCACATGGTCGGCATGTCGACAGCCATGGGCTCATCACCAGTAACCGCGAACTCGTACAGGGTATCTGTGAAGAGTCGGCGGAGCGTTATCGTCGCCGATCCCGCCAGGACCGTGAAACGCTCGATCTTCCTTCGATGAAAGTGATCTCCACGGCTGATCGACGGCGAGGTCGTGGAAAAAGACGACTGGCCACTTCCCCCGTGCGAGCGAATGATCTCGAAGAACGATCCACGCGAATCGGCATGCCGCGTCAAACGGATGGGCGCTTGCTCGGGAAAGGTGTAGGAACGGAATGTATTGAACAGGTCGCGATCGAACTTGCCGGCCACGTCGGGGATTTCGCCGCGACGATAGACGGACGCAATTTCGCTGAGACGACCGAGCAGGCCACCGACTGTCTCGCGAACTGGGGCCGCCTCATCATCTGCCGTGCCCAAAAGTAAGTCCGCCGCGTCTTGGGCGTGCAGGAGTGTTAATTCCTTGTCGCGATCCACCGTCGGCACTTTGCCCTCGGAAAGCAACTGACAGAACGTAGAAGTGACCGCGTTGTAAAAAGGGCGCCCGTGCTCGCCAAACAGGTTCGGGAGGATCACATCGTGAAACTCAGCGCCAACGGCTCGCGCCGCGGCACCCAGTGTCGCGGCCGCCTCGGCCTTGGCATCACCGTAAATGCTCCCGTTGGTCGCCTGTGTGGAGTTCGCAAAGACCACAACGGCAGGAGGCTCCGGAGCGCGACGAAGCGCTTCAGCCATCTGGTCCGCAAAG
The DNA here is from genome assembly GCF_040227205.1 of Parafrigoribacterium humi. NCBI lineage: Bacteria > Bacillati > Actinomycetota > Actinomycetes > Micrococcales > Microbacteriaceae > Parafrigoribacterium > Parafrigoribacterium humi. The sequence goes on from NZ_JBELOA010000012.1 coordinate 6,233, forward strand.
CCCACATTCCCGTCCCGGACCTCGTCATCCGAGCCACGATTGACGCCCGCGATGTGAAGCAGTCGTGATGTGCCTGATATCGATGCCGTAGCTGAATCCAGGTCGAAGCCGGAACCAACCTTGACGGACCGAACCCCCGCGTTGCTCTCACGAAGCGCAGCACGAGTGTGCCAGCCGAGAAAACCGTTCGCCCCGGTCATGGCAACATCGGTCATCGGTTAGCTCATCCTGATAGTCGGAAGCCCCGCGCTGACGAGCTCAGCGCGCAGCTTCGGCAAGGTCAACAAGAGGTCTTCTACCTCGCCCACCGTCATTCGCTCAACCGTGTGCGAGTCGTAGTCCTTGTACTGCGTCTGAGTCACGTCACCCTCATCGACATAAGTGCTGTAATTAAGATCACGACTATCCGCGCGAATGCGGAAATAGTTGCCCATGTCTTCCGCGCGAGCCAACTCTTCACGACTCGCGAGCGCCTCGGAGAGCTTCTCGGCGTGCCGCGTACCGATCACGTCTACGGTGGCGGAAGAGTGGAAGAGATTGATAACGGCCTGGGCGAGATCGCCCACCGTGCATGCCCTTGCCTTGCGAATGAAAAGGTCGCCCTGATCAGCGTTGTGGAAGGCAAAATCGACAAGGTCGACCGAGTCTGCAAGCGACATCATGAACCGCGTCATCGCGGGGTTGGTAACCGTGAGGTTCTTGCCCTCCTTCAGTTGCCCGATGAACAGCGGAATGACGGATCCGCGCGAGTACATGACATTCCCATAACGAACGCACGAAACATTAGTCGTCGCGTTCGGGTTGTTCAGCCCGTGGGAGCGCGCAACTTTCTCCATCATTGCCTTTGTCATCCCCATAGCGTTGACCGGGTACACCGCCTTGTCCGTGCTCAAACACACGAGAGATTTCACCCCACAGTTCTCCGCGGCGCGCACGACGTTCTCGCTGCCGAGGATATTCGTGCGCACGGCCTCCATGGGGAAGAACTCGCACGATGGAACCTGCTTAAGTGCCGCTGCATGGAAGACGTAGTCCACGTCGCGCGTCGCTCTCTCCACACTGAGGTAATCACGAACGTCGCCAACGTAAAAGTGCAGACGTGGGTCGTGCATCTCATGCCGCATGAAGTCCTGCTTCGCTTCATCACGGCTCAGGATTCGAACCTGGTCCGCGCCCTGTGAAAGGAGCTTTGCGGCCACCGTGTGCCCGAAGGACCCGGTTCCTCCTGTGACGAGGATCTGCTTGCCTTTATAGGCTTCTGGCATTACTTTTCTTTCTGTTCGAGAGATGGACGGCAGACGCCAATATCCTCTCAATTTTGTCGACTCCACTCGACTTGGACATGACAGCGTTATAGTATGCGCGCGATTTCTCACCCATGCGGCTTCGCTCATCAAGCGATAATCCATAGGCGCGGGCGAACGTCGCGGCCAGGGCTGCAACGTCTCCTGGTGCGCTGACGAGCCCGAGACCTTGCTCGACGACGATATCGCTGACATCTCCTGCAACCGTCGTAATCACAGGAATCCCATTTGCGATGCTGTTTTGGAACTTCGACGGTATGGTTCCACGAAAAATGGCGAGATCCTGGAGCGGGATTATTTGAAAGTCCGACTCAGCGTAAATTTCACCCATTTCACTGGGCAACACGCGTCCACGAAACAGAACATTTGTCGCGCCAAGCTCTGCAACAAGGCGAACCAGTCTGCGACTGGCCACCCCAGCACCAACCAGGGTCAACGTGAACCCATCTAGATCTTTGGCCAAAGCCGCAGCTCGCACTACTGTTTCAAGATCCTGGAGCTCACCTAGGTTGCCCGCGTAGACTACCGAAAGTCGGTTCACCTGACGAGGCGGTTCTTCAGATGCTGATATCCCTCTTGGGGTGCTGTCTTCCTCAGCCCAGTTGAAAACCATGTGAAGCTTGCGCTCGTCCACGCCACGATCAACAAGCATCCCCCGCATCGTCGGCGCGATCGCAATAATTGCAGCTGAGCGGCGATAGATGGTCGAGAGCCAAGGCTTGAGAATCAAGTTGAGGGAATTCTTTAGGTGCTTGCCTTTAACCATTGACGATCCGGTAATGGAGTCGGGCCACAAGTCCTGAATGTGCAGAACGAAGGGAATCCCACGCGTTCTCGTCCATACGCTCGGGCCAAATGCTGCCGTCATTTGCGTGGCGTACACGTAGATGACATCAGCATTGCGTACGAAGCGTCCCGCTAAGAGTGTGCTGACCGCAAAAGATGCGTAGTTAGCGAACCGCGCAATGGAATTCTGAGAATGACTAATGACGAGAGGAACACGACGTACACGTACGCCGCCATCATTTTCATAGTGAACTAGGCGCTGACGAAAGCCAGCATAGAGTCTGCCCTCTGGATAGTTCGGGTAACCAGTGACAACTCGAACCTGATGCCCCCGCCGCGCGAGTTCCTGGGCGATCCCATTAGGGATCTTTGCGTCCTCCGGTTTGTAGTACTGAGTGACTATTGCAATTTGCAATTGCCCATCACCAGTTCTGGTTCGAGTCGGCACGCATTATCACCAATTGACTACCAATCCACCCCATGACAGACCCACCCCGAATCCAAGAAGCATTACTCTCATCCCTGGCTTCAGAATTCCCTGTCTGACGGCCTCGGTGATTGCGATGGGAATTGTCGAGGAGACTGTATTTCCGAAGTCAGCAAGCGAAACGAAGAATCGCTCTGCGCTAATGCCCAACTTCTTACGGAGGTGCTCAAGCATGAAAGCATTCGCCTGATGGAAGATAAAAAGATCAACCTGCTCCATTGTGAGCTGAGCTTTCTGCAGGATGTTCACAACAGTCTCGGGGACGACCTCCAACGTGAAGTTGAAGATTGCGGGACCATCCATGTACAAGTCGAATCCGTTTGAGACCAGTCCTCGAACATCTGCCGACGATCGAGGCGCAAGATCTTCCCCGGAGCGTATTCCTCCGTTTGGAACGACCAACGCCCCACCACGATTGCCATCCGTCCCATAACTAAAGGCGTAGAGACTCTCCGGGCCTTCAACTCCGCTCACAAGGGATGCCGATGCCCCGTCTCCGAAAATTGTACGAACCGACTTGTCCCCAGCATTCACAAACTTGCTATAGGTGTCGGCCGTGACAACGAGCACATTCCTGGCCATAAGGGACTCAACTAGTCCCTTGGCCAGCCCTAACGCGTAGATATAACCCGAACAACCCAGATTCATATCAGTGGCACCAATGCCCGCTCGAAGCCCAAGCCGACGCTGGACCTCTTGTGCCGTGGATTGCGTAGAGAAATCGGGACTCTGCGTGCAAAGAATGAGGAAATCAATCGACTCCACGTCGGCATTGCTGCTGGCAAACAGAGCGCGGGCAGCACCAACGGCTAGATCTGAGGAGAATTCATCTACACTTGCGATATGCCTAGTGTTGATGCCCGTTTTCCCTGCTATTTTTTCAACAGACCATTCGGGAAACTTTAAGGCCAGATCTTCATTCGTCAGCGTCATCGAGGGCACGAAATAATCTACTGCAACGATTTTTGCGGTCACCATGTGACTAAGGCCCCTCCCCAAGTGAAGTCGGCGCCGACACCCACCAGTATGAGCCTGTCGCCTGCCTTGATTCGAGCGCCTTGAACCGCGTCCGCCAGCGCTATAGGGATCGTGGACGACCCAACATCTCCATAGCCTTCAAACGGAACGATGAACTTCTCAGCCGGAACACTCATTTCCTTACTCAGGCGATCAATCGACCGACCGCTTGCGTCTTGCACTACAAACAAATCCACATCAGCCATTGCCAGTCCCGAAGTGCTGAGTACCTCATTCACGCAAGTGGAAACGAGCCGAGCTTCGACTTCGACTTCGACTTCGACTTCGAACAGCTCAACGCGATTCGCGTCCGCATCGTAACCGTTCGGCTGAATCTCACGAGTGCGTACCGAAGCCTCAGGAGACATAATTCCGCCGGGACGCAGTCCTCCGCTTGGGACGAGAGTGCCCGGCCCTACGTCGCTATACGCTCCAAACGCGACACCGTTGAGTCCGTCATGACTCGCATCTGCAACGATGAGTGTCGCTGCAGCGCCATCGCCGAATAACTCAGCGCTCCCTGAAGACGCAAACCTGCTATGCGTCTCGGCAGTGACTACCAAGACATTGCGAACTTGCTCCGATTCGATCAGACCTTTGGCGAGGCCCAGAGCATAAGCGAACCCAGGACCGCTTAATGTGATGTCGACTGCTCCAACATCCGTGCGCATCCCAATCTGGGCTTGTACGAGGCAAGCTGTGGTCGGTAAGAAGTAGTCAGGGCTCTGAGTGCACAGAATCAAGTAGTCAATACCGGTGGGGTCGATGTTGTGAGTTACCAACAGCTTGCGGGCAGCCGAAGTCGCCAGGCCCGAAGTAAATTCATTCTCGCTCGCGACCGGATGCATGCGAGTTCCAGCACCCTTCGTAAGCTCTTCCACCGCCGCATCCGCGCGATCATTTGTTGGCTTCCTGCGAGCAAGTACTGCTCTTGGCAGAACGTAGTCTGTTGCAGCTATTCGCGATCTGATGTGGGCCTCTTTCCAACGACTACGCTCGGGTTCCCGAACGTAGTCACACGTGTAGGAACGTCTTTTACGACGATGCTGCCCGCTCCGACTATTGAACCCGTGCCAATCCGCTTGCCAGGAATGACACTCACAGCAACTCCTAAAAACACGCCATTCTCCAAGACATCTTGGCCTGTGAGGTTGCAGGCTGGGCTCATAGTGACAAAGTCACCTATGTGAACGTCGTGACCGACCGAGCAACCAATGTTCACATGGACATGGCTACCAATCCGCACATCGCTCGTTATCACCACATCGGGGCATATAACCGAGCCCAGCCCGATCTCGACGTTGTCTCCTAATAATGCTCGATCATGGATAAAGGTCACCATGCGAGCATTCTTGGTCTCGAGCACGGCGACCACGTGCTCGCGCACGCTCGGCGACCCAATCGCGCAAACTACCAGGTCGCTCTCCTCGGGAACGTAGTCAAGCAGTGTCGAAACAATTGGGGCCTGCACCGCAACCTTCGGAACATTGTCATCGACAAAGACGATATCTTCGACACCAAGAGAATCCCGCCATCGCGGTGACGTATTCACCCAGCCGTGTACCTCGCGACCGAAGCCGCCTGCACCGATGATGACGAGTCGATTGTTCATTTGGCGGTGTACCCACCGTCAACGACCAACGAACTGCCAGTTATCCAGCGCGATGAATTTGAAAGGAGAAAGAGTATTGCGTTCGCGACATCACTAGGCTCTCCAAGCCCAAGCGGATGCGCGTCAGACACGGTCTGAAAGCTCTTTGCACCAATCTGCTCTTGTAGCCCCTTCGTCATTTCGGTGCGAACGATGCCTGGACAAACACAGTTGACGCGGATATCTTCGCGAGACAACTCAAGCGCCAGAGATTTCGTCACTGTAACTAGTGCGCCTTTCGCTGCGGAGTATGCACTTACCCCCGACTGCCCAACTAACCCCACAGCAGACGACAGAAAAACCAGGCTCGCTGACGGTTTTCTGACCTGTTTCTGCCTGAAACCTTTCGCCAACATAAGGGCTGCTGTGACGTTGAGGTCCAACATCCCCTGGATATCAGCCGTTCGAATCGATCGCAATGAAGAGACCTGGTGAGTGCCTGCGGAATGCACCAAACCATCGAGGCCGCCTAGATCTTGCGCAACTCCACGAACCACACCCGAAATGCCCTCTGTGTTGGACAGGTCATAGGGGACAACGAGATGCCCTGAACCATGCAGTTCAGTTACAACCTCCTCCAAAACGGTGGCCCGTCTAGCTAGCAATGCGACCCGCGCACCGTACCTGCTCGCACGGATTGCGGTTTCTTTACCGATACCCGAAGACGCTCCAGTGATTAAGAGAGTTTTCTGGCCAAGACCCAGAAAGTCCTCGGAAATCACGCGACGGCGACCGAGTCCGCGAATAGCTTGTATAGATCTGAGACGACTTGGCCTTGGCCGAGTCGATCAGCGTCCAGAGTTACACCAAACCTCGTGTCGACCTCTGCGATAAATGTAATGTTCGCGAGAGAGTCCCAATCAATGTCCTCGAGCCTGTCCGAAAGGGCCAGCGTGCTGGCATCGACCTCAAGGATCTCCGCTACGAAACTGATGAACTCTTCCTTTTCCATTTCAACCACTCCGTCTATCGATTTGGGTTTAGTCAGATCATGCATTGTCACCGGAGTGTTTTACTACTGCAACCGAAGTCGCTGGATCCTGCTCCCCAGTAAATTCGGTCATTGTCGCCTCTCCAGCCGCACTGATTCCTTGACGTCGGATCGTAGACCCAACTGTAAGCCAGAGAATTTTTGCATCCAACACGAAACTACGGCCCTGAACGTATTGGACATCAAGCGCGAGCTTTTCACCCCAAGAAAGGGAATTCCGGCCCATCACCTGGGCAAGCCCGGTAACACCCGGGCGTACTTCATGCCTCCGAGCCTGCTCCGCCGTGTAACGGTCGAGATACTTCACGAGCAACGGCCGCGGTCCCACCAAGCTCATGTCCCCTTTTAATACGTTTACGAGGGTGGGAAGCTCGTCGATACTTGTCGATCTCAGCTTTCTCCCGAACGCCGTTAGGCGTTGGGCGTCAGTGTTCAAGTCATGCGCGACATCGACGTTCTTCATCGAACGAAATTTGTACATTTGGAAAATCTGGCCGTCTTTGCCTGGCCGCTCCTGCTTGAACAACACCGGCCGACCCAACTTCATCAAAACCAATACTGCAACAACAGCCAACGCGGGAGACAACACAATAAGACCAACGACCGCGCCGAAGACATCGAGCCCCCGCTTCACGCCGTCATAGCGTCGCCGCTCCCGCCGACTTTTCATGGATGCCTACCCACGAAGGTCCGGACTCGCGTAAGTACACGATCAATTTCTCCTCCGCCAAGCGCAGACCCGCTCGGTAGAGTCAGCCCGGTCTCAAACAGCCTCCCCGAGTTGCCGTTGATCATCGAACGGGCGCCTTCGAACACAGGCTGGAGATGCATGGGCTTCCACAGCGGGCGACTCTCGATGTTGTCTTCCAGAAGTGCAGCGCTCAACTGGGCAGGAGTCCAACCGGTCACAGACGAATCGACGACGATCGAGGTCAACCAGCAGTTGTCGTCTGCATCGTTTGAGCCGCCGAAAATCTCCACCCCGTTGACCTCAGAGAACAGCTCGCGGTAGCGCTCGCGCAGCGCTCGGCGGCGGGCGATCATCTCGTCCAGCCTCGAAAGCTGTGCACGACCCAATGCAGCCAAGAGGTTGCTCATGCGGTAGTTGTACCCGATGTCGACGTGCTCATAGTGAGAGACGGGCTGACGAGCCTGCGTCGACAAATAATGCGCGCGTGCAGCGAGGTCGTGATCGTTGGTGAGGAGCATTCCGCCCCCCGATGTGGTCATGACCTTGTTTCCGTTGAACGAGACCACCGATGCCCTGCCAAAGGATCCGGCCTGTTTGCCGAGGTGTGACGCACCGAGTGATTCCGCGGCATCCGCCAGCACCGGAATCCCGTACTCGTCTGCGATCGCGAGGATCTCCGTGTAGTTGACGGCCTTGCCCAGCAGATCGACCGGCACGATTGCCGCAACCGTTTCTCCGGCATCCGTCAGCTGCTTGAGGGCCATGCGCAGAAGTTCCGGATCCATGTTTCCGGTCTCCACGTCGCAGTCGACGAAAAACGGCTCGGCTCCGGTGTAGGTGACCGCATTGGCGGTGGCTGCAAAGGTCATCGTTGACGTGACGACCACGTCGCCGGCGCCGGCCCCGAGCCCGAGGAGCCCGAGATGGAGCGCGGCCGTACCCGAGCTCAGGGCCACACCGTATGCCACCCCTACTCGAGTGGCAAGTTCTTCTTCGAACGCATCAACGTCTGGTCCGAGAGGTGCGATCCAGCCGGAGCGCATCGCGCGAACGACCGCTGCTTCCTCCAACTCGCCTACGTCGGGCGAGGACATGTATATCCGGTCACTCATCGGGAGGTGACCTGCGCATCCCATCGCGCGTGTTCGAGTTCCGACGGATCGAGTGCGGGAACGGCTGCGTGCGAAATCTTGGGGTGAATGGGCCGCTCGTCAGATTCGTTCTCGCCCATGAGCACCTCGTGCAGCTTTTCGCCCTCACGGAGGCCTGTGAACGTAATGCCGACGTCGCGCCCGGAGCGCGCGATCATGCGCTGGACGATGTCAAGGATCCGCACGGGCTCCCCCATGTCGAGGACCAACACCTGGCCAGGACTCCCAATACCGCCGGCCTGAATCACAAGGTGGCTTGCCTCTGGAATGGTCATAAAGTATCGCGTTGCGTCTGCGTGAGTAACGGTGACAGGTCCACCAGAGCGAATCATGGAAGTCACAAGTGGCAATAGTGACCCCCGGCTGCCCAACACGTTGCCAAACCGCACGGAAAGGAAGCGCTTGCCACTCTTCTCTGCAGCCCACGCCGTCAGCTGCTCTCCGAGGCGCTTCGAGTAGCCCAGCACACTGGTTGGATCCGCCGCCTTGTCAGTAGAGACGTTGACGAATATCTCCACATCGACCGCCAGTGCTGCTTCCAGCACGTTGAGCGTGCCGAGCACGTTCGTCTTCCACCCCTCTTCCGGGTAGCGCTCGAGCACTGGCAGGTGCTTGAGCGCAGCTGCATGGAAAACGACGTCGGGCCGACGCTCGGAAAAGATCTTCGCCAGTGCCTCTGTGTCACGAATATCCGCGAGTACCGTTTCTTTGGTTTCCATGAGGCCGTGGCCCAGGATGAGAAACTCCGCCGTCTGCAGACCGGTCTCGTCGTGGTCGAGCAGAATCAGCTCCGCCGGGTTGTACTGCGCGATCTGCCGCGACAGCTCGGACCCGATCGATCCACCCGCCCCCGTGACAAGCACACGTTTGCCGGTCAGGTAATCCGCAATCGCCTCCACCTGGGTGTCGATCGGGTTGCGACCGATGAGGTCTTCGATCGCCACCTCACGCAGATCGCTCAGCCGCGACTTGCCGTCGAGAATCTCATGCAGAAGCGGCATGACGAGAACGCGCAGTCCCTGCGCCTCCCCGGCATCCGAGATCTTGCGAATCAGCGGGGCATCGGCCTTGCCGATACTGATGATGAGCACGGTAGCCCGAGTCTTTGCGACTATTGCGTGGAGGTCCTCCCCCGTGCCCAGGACCGGCACCTTATCTATGGAGAACTGCGATTTGAACTCGTCATCGTCGATAAGAGCCACTGGGATATAAGGCGAGTGAGCGTCTGTCAGCATGCGGTGCACAAGATACCGGGCGAGATATCCGGCTCCATACACGATCGTGCGCTCGGCAGATTCCCCGGGACGCGACAGTCCTTCTACATAAACGCGTTGGGCGTAGCGCAATGCCCCCATGAACACGAGAGCAAAGGGGATCGCCACAAAACCACTGCTTCGAGGCGTTGCTAGCGCACTCCCTCCCAGCAGCACCAGAAGTCCAAGGACCGCTCCGACGATGAGAGTGGAGACGGTGAGCGCCTGCATTTCGTGAAAGCTGCCCAGAACAAAGCGACCGGAATACAGCCGGAGCCACCAGCCGACCAGCAGCTGGAGGAGCGCAGCGACCGCGCAGATGACGAGCAGCGGCAACCAACGGACCTGGGTGACATTGAGGTCGAAACGAAACAGCACTGCGGCCGCAATGGCGATCGCCCAGGCAGCCGAGTCCATGGCGTACTGGTAGCGACCCCTGACAAGCGAGACTATGGGTCGCCTTGCTCGAATGCCCTCGCCTGAGGTCGCAACCTTTGGTCTGCCCATAGTTCCTATTGCCTCTGAATTCAGTCCGGGCTACATTCGCAAATCTAGCTTGCGCTCCACGCTGGACGCGATCACAGTCACCACGAACGTTACTGCTCACGAGCGCACTCGGGTTGAGCCGAAACCCGCGGCCTTATGTCCAGATTATCTCATTGAGAGCGACTCACTGTTGAGGCCGCCCAGCGTTCACACTAGTTCCCCCACACGACATTCAGCTACGCCACCACAGAACCGCACCGACTAGCCTCTACACATGAGTTCGCCCGAGCACCGCCCCGCCCACCTCTGGTTCGCGGGCCTCGTCCTCTTCACCGGGCTCGCCGGGGACTTCTGGCGTAACTCGCTCAGCTGGTACGGGTTCGGCGCGGTCGTGCTGGTGATCTTCGTCGGCTCGATACTGCTGCTGGTGCAGGGCCGCGATCGCGTGAGACTGGGCCGGATGCCGTACCCGCTCATCGCGTTCCTGGTGCTGGCCACGGCATCCATCGCCTGGTCCTTCTACCCGGGTTCCTCGGCGCTGGGTGTGACCGCGCAGTGGGTGACGACGATCGCGGCGCTGCCGGTCGCGCTTCTGCTCAGCTGGGACGAGTTGCTGCGCGTGCTCGGCTGGGTACTGCGGCTCATCCTGGGGATGTCGTTCCTGTTCGAGTTCGTGGTCTCGGCGTTCATCCGCCACCCGATCTTTCCGGTGTGGGTGACGCCCGACAACCCACACCACGTCGCGAAGCTCCTCTACTGGTCGCGCGACCTGCTGTTCTCGGGCGGCAAGATCCAGGGCATCGTGGGCAACTCGAGCCTCCTGGCGATGATCGCCCTCATCGCCGCGATCGTGTTCGCCGTGCAATTGGCCTGTCGCACCACGCGCTTCTGGGGCTGGTTCTGGCTCCTCGCGGCCCTGGCCGCAATAGGCATCACCCGCAGCGCAACGATCTTCATCGGAGTCGTCGCCGTGCTGATCGTCGCCGCGGCAGCGATCATCGTGCGGCGGGCGACAACCGATCGGGCCCGCACCGTCAGGTCCACGGCACTCGTCGCGGTTGTGGTCATCGCCGCCGGTCTCGGCGTGATCTTCCACAGCCAGGTGCTCGAGCTGCTCGGCAAGAGCGGCACACTCACCGGCAGACAGGGCATCTGGGATGCCGTGATACATCTCGCACAGCAACGCCCGGCGTTCGGGTGGGGCTGGGTCAGCTACTGGACGCCGTGGGTCGAACCGTTCAAAGACCTCATCATGCGGGGCGGGGTGCAGGTCATGCACGCGCACAACGCGTGGCTGGATGTCTGGCTGCAGCTGGGCATCCTGGGCCTCGTGGTCTTCGGCTTGCTCGTCGTCTCGACTCTCGTGCGCTCCTGGCTCATGGCAACGGATCGCCTCGCTCGCGTCGACGCAGGGACCACGGTCGGCGCGCACACCGGCTATTCCTGGGTGGCCATGCTGCCGCTTCTCGTGCTCACGGCGGAACTCGTGCAGTCCCTGGCCGAGAGCCGGCTGCTGATCGAGGGCGGCTGGATCCTGCTCATCATCTTCGCGGTGAAGACCAAGCTCCGCCCCCTCAGTGTCGAGGTGGAGATGGCGCGGTGAGCACGGTGAAACCACCCTCGGTGGTCACGGAGGCGGGGCGCTACTTCTTTGCCGCGCCTCGCTTCACCGCGGCGCTCACCCACCTCATCATCGCGACGGAGCTCGGCTCGCTCTTCCTGCAACAACTGATCGGATGGCCGGGGCTGCTCGGCATCATGTCCACGCTCGTGCTTCTGGCGGCCCTGTCGCTCGTCGCGAAGCAGCGCGAGATCGAATGGCACGGGCTCCTGCCGATCTCGCTGCTCGTGTTTGTGACGTGGGCGGGAGCATCCGTCTTCTGGAGCCAGTACCAGTGGGCCACGTTCGGCAGCGTCGTCTATTTCGGCGCGGTGACGATGCTCGGGATCTACGTCGCGCTCGTGCGCGACACCATCCAGATCGCGCGGGCATTCGGCGACATCCTGCGCATCGCGCTCGTGCTCTCCCTGGTGCTGGAGATCGTCTCCGGGCTGCTCATCGACTCACCGATCCGGTTCCTGTTCGTCCAGGGCAACCTGGACGTATTCGGCCCACTCCAGGGCATCTTCGGCAGGCGCAACCAGTTCGGCATCATCGCTCTCATCGCACTCGTCACCTTCGCTACGGAGCTGCGCACCAAGTCGATCCCGCGATGGCTGAGCATCTCGTCAGTCTGCGTCGCGGCGATCTGCCTGATGCTTGCGCGCTCCCCGATCGCGGGTGGCGCGGTCGTCGTGCTCGCGCTCGCGGCCACTGCCCTCACCGTGGTGCGGCGCATCAAGGTCGAGCACAAACCGTATTGGCAGGCGGGAATCGCGATCGCGACGATCGCCGCCATCACCACGGCCTGGACGCTTCGCACCCCGATCATCGCCGCGCTGGCGGGCACCAATGAACTGTCCCTGCGCCTGAAGCTGTGGCAGCAGCTCCGGTCGCTCATCCCGGTGAACAACCTCCAGGGCTGGGGATGGGTCGGGCACTGGAGAAAGGACGTTCACCCCTTCGAGGCGTTCCTGAACTTTGGCGACAGCACCCCGACATCCGGCCTGAACGCCTTCCTCGACGTCTGGTTCCAGGTGGGGTTGATCGGCCTGTTGCTCTTCATCGGGCTCGTGGGGCTGACGTTCGTGCGCTCCTGGCTGCTGGCGTCGAAACAACGCAGCATCGTCTACGCGTGGCCCGCGCTCATCCTCGTCGTGCTCATCTCAACGGCGTTGTTCGAGAGCTCGATCCTCTACGAGTTCGGCTGGCTCACCTTCGTGATCTGTTGTGTGAAGGCCGCGAGGGAGCTGAGCTGGCGGCGGGCGTTCGCTGCCACCGAGCCGCAGCTGACCCCAGAACCTAAGCCGACTGATTAGAGCTGCAACGCCCTCAGCTGCGCTTGTAACATGTTTTGCTCGGCCAGATCAGCCTGCACCATGATGCGGATGAGGTCCGGGAAACCCACGGTCGGATTCCAGCCGAGCGCCTGCCTGGCTTTCGTCGAGTCGCCGACCAGGTGGTCAACTTCCGCCGGACGCAGCAGACTCGAGTCCTGGTGCACCAGCGCACTCCAGTCGTCGATCCCCACTTCGCTGAAGGCAATGTCCAGCAGCTGCCGAACCGAGTGCGTCTTACCGGTCGCGATCACGTAGTCGTCTGCGGTCTCCTGTTGCAGCATCAGCCACATCGCTTCGACGAAGTCTCCTGCGAATCCCCAGTCGCGCTCGGCGTCAAGGTTTCCGAGACTGAGGCCTTCTTGAAGTCCGAGGGAGATTCTAGCGACCGCGCGGGTCACCTTGCGGGTGACGAACTCCGCGCCACGGCGTGGTGATTCATGATTGAACAGGATCCCGCTGGAGGCATGCAGTCCATACGATTCCCGGTAGTTGACCGTGATGTGATGCCCGAAAGCCTTGGCTGCACCGTATGGTGAGCGCGGCCAGAACTTCGTCGCCTCGGTCTGCGGAATCTGTTGCACACGACCGAACATTTCGGAGCTCGATGCCTGGTAGAAGCGCACCCCCGAGAGGTCATCGCCTGCCCACAACCGAATGGCCTCAAGGACGTTGAGCACTCCCTTGCCCGTTACCTCACTAGTGAGACCCGGGTTCTCCCACGAGTACGGCACGAAGGAGATGGCTGCGAGGTTGTAGACCTCGTCTGGCCGCGAAATCCGGAGCGCGCGCACGAGACCCGAGATATCCATCACGTCCGCTTTTATCAGCGTGACGGTAGGAAGCATTCCCCGCACCGTAGCGTACTTGGGGTTGTCCTGGCCGCGGACGATGCCGAAGACCTCGTAGCCCTTGGCAAGGAGCAACTCGGCAAGGTAAAGACCGTCCTGGCCGGTGATGCCGGTGATGAGGGCTCGCGTCATAATTACCTCACTCTATAAAGCAGACGAGCGGAGTCTACCGGCAGAACGCAGAACATGAGGATTAAACCTCTGGGGTGTTGAGGGCCGTGACTCGCCTGGGCAGCCCAGCATTAATACCTCTTGAGGTCTCTGGCATCACGATACGCCGACAGATGCGAGTCCGTGCACGCCGTCCAGGTGAACTTCGCCGCATGCACGACTCCAGCCAAAGAGAGTTCGTCGGTCCGCGCAATCGCACTGGAGATTCCCTCCACAATCGATTCAGGATCGAGAGGGTCGAAGAACACGGCGGCATCGCCGCAAATCTCGGGAATGGATCCGACGTTCGATACCGCAACTGGGCATCCCGAGGCCATCGCTTCAAGCGGGGGAAGCCCAAACCCTTCATAGAGACTCGGGAAGACAAGCGCAGCGGCAGACCTGTACAGGGTGCGGAGCTCTTCCGTGCTCACAAGGCCTTTGCGCTCCACCCAGTCCGGCACAGGCCCGAGCGCGTCCAGGCCGCCGCCTGTCAGCACAAGCCGAAGCTCCGGGTTTGTCATGCGTGCGATTCGCATCGCTTCGATCAGCCGCGAGTGGTTTTTGTGAGCCCATCCCCGTGCCGGATACAACACGAAGTTCTCACGTGGCCCATGCTGAGGAATGAAGCTCGCGGTGTCGACGCCGAGGTAGGCCACTCGCACCTTCTCCTCCGCAATACCCAACAGTTCTACGATTCTCTGTTTCGCAAACTCACTTATGGTCACGATAATGTCTGCACGTCGGGCACCGGCCTCATAGAAATAGCGTCGATACAACAGCTCGGCCTTGCTGAACAGGTGCGGTAGATCGAGGTGCTGCACATCGTGAAGGCTTTGCACAATAGCCTGGTTCCTGGCCGCTTTCGGCGCCTCCACGGTGAACGGATAATGCACAACATCCGCGGACGACATGGCGGCCCGAATCGACGGGCCGTGCGTTATTGCCGCTGCAACGGCCTGCAGCCTTGCGCGCGTAGACACCCCACCCCGTACTGACTCGATAACTGTTTCTGCTGCCCCCTCGCTGAATCCCGCAGCAGGCCCCGGCACGAGAGCCGTTGCTGTGAAACCGGGGATGCCCACCAGATGACGAGTGAGCGCCCGCGCGTAAGTCTCGCTGCCGCCCATGCCGCCCGGAACAAGCGTCAGCATCGACAAGGCGACCCTCAGCTCAGGCTCTCGCGTGGTGCTGCTCATTCGTTAAGATCCACTCCCTGCGCCAGTTCGTCTCGACCACATTCGAGCGCCCACGACCCACCAGATGCCCATCGAAGGCTAGCAGTCCAGGCCTTCGAGGCTCCCGTACAATGACGAATGCCAACTCTATAGAGCACCGAATATGGGCTCTGGCAACCCCTCGTCCTGGAGCCTCATGCACGAAAGCCAGACCGTACCGCCGCGCAGACCGGGCAACAGGTGGAACACTCTTCGCCCCCGTTATCTGGTCGCGATCGAGCCGCGCACCGATGGCCTTCCCCGCTATCGTGTGCTGCTTAGTTTCCCCGCTCTCTTGCTCATCTTCGGTGCAATCCTCGTGGGAGTCGGGCTTAATGGAACATCATCGGGCGCGATGCGTGATCTCATGTACACGAGCCAAGATCCGCAGCTTGTCGTGGGGCATCCGCAGCTCATCCGCTCGGACGAGTGGTACGTCACTACGGCCTGGTCGATCTCGCAAGTGCAGCTGGGCTTGCCAGAACGCAACTCTGTAATGCCTGGAGGGATGGATGCCGCCCTGCCACAAAACCTTCCCAGGCTCGACTGGTCTGTGGCCTTACAGCCGCAGCTCTGGGGCTACATGATCATGGACGTGGGCCATGCCACCGCCTGGAAGTGGTGGATGCCTGCTCTTGCCCTGATGGCAGCCGCATTCTGCTTCCTCGTCACTCTGCTTCCGCGTCGGCCCATCCTGTCTGCGGCACTCGCCGTCGGGTTCTTCTACAGCCCTTTCTTCCAGTGGTGGTTTCAGTCGGTGATGTTCTGGTCCGTCGCCTGGGGACTGACGACTATGACAGCGTTGATCTGGGCGATCAAGAACCACTCATCGCGCTCCCGCTGGGGATGGGCTGCGGTTGTCGCGTTCCTGACTACCACGATGGCTATGGGTATCTATGCGCCTTTCATCATTCCCGTCGTGCTGGTCGTTGCCTTCTTCTTCATCGGATTTCTAGTCGAGCGCAAGCAAGACGGCCCCCCTTGGCTCGAGCTGCTCAAGAAGGTCGCACCGTTGCTGTCGGGCGGGGCGGCGGGGGCCCTCGTCACCTTCGGTTGGCTCCAGTCCGAACGTGTGACCGTCGACAGTTTTCTCTCCACGGCATACCCCGGGGAACGGCTCACCCCCACGGGGGCCAGCAACCTTCTCTCGCTGGCGCGCGCGATTGGCTCCTCATTTTCAGAGTCACTCAGTCGAGGAGGCGGTTTTCTCGGCACTAATTCCTCCGAAGCCTCGACGTTCTTCTTCATCGGCGTGTTCATGTTGCCAATAGCGGGCTGGATAGTGTGGCGCGCGGCACAGCAGCGAAAACCCCTGCCTTGGGCCCTCATCGGTTTATGCGCCGCGGTCGTGCTGTTCATCGCATTCTTCTACATACCAGGGTGGGACCGGCTCGCCCACATTCTCTTCCTCGATCGCACGACCGAGGGTCGAACCCGCATAGGGTTCGGACTCGCATCGTTCGCCATTCTCGGATATATCATCCGATCGCTCGACTCGCACAGAGCCAGGGCGGGCGTGGCGATCACGGTCATCACTGCAGGGCTCTTTCTCCTTTCGCAAGCGGCCATTGCCGCGGCCATCGTCGTCGTGGCAGGCCCCGGGAAGCTCTGGCACGATTCCCCTCTGTGGTGGGCATACGCAGTAGTTTCAGCAGCAGCGATATTCTTCTTCTCCCGCAGGCGCTTCGCGCTCGGTGCCGTCGCGTTTGCTTTGGTGACGGTGACGGCGACCATCGCCGTCAACCCGGTCTACCTCGGCGTTTTCGACCTGCGCACGACGCCGGTGGCTAAGGAGATCGTGCAGGTGCAAAAGGCTGACCCGGGAACGTGGGTCGGCATGGGAGGCCCTGAAGTGACGGCGCTACTGCTCGAAACAGGAACACATGCCCTCAACGGCACGCAGGGCGCGCCGTCACAGAAGATGTGGCGCGAGATCGACCCCACAGGTTCATCCAATCTCGTATGGAACCGCCTTGCCGGGGTCAACTGGGAGGCAGGCACCGGCGAGCCGACCATGACCAATCCCGCACCGGATCAGATCCTCGTGACCTTCGATGCCTGCTCGTCGTTCGCACAGAAGAATGTCGACTACGTGCTCTCCGATCACGTCGACCTGAGTTCGCCGTGCCTGGAGGAGACAAAGAGTTTCGATCTTCCGGTGACCTCCCTCACGATCTACCGGGTGGTGGAACGCACCCCCTGACGCTGGCGGGCGACTAACGACGGGTATGCTGGTCGATCGTGACGCTCGACATCATGATGCCCTTCTATGGACGTTTTGACCACTTTAGAGAAGCGGTGACGAGCGTGCTGGCCCAGAGTGACCCTGATTGGCGCCTGACCATCGTGGACGACGTCTACCCGGATACAGAGCCCGGCGAGTGGGCCAAGGCCATTGACGATCCCCGTGTGACGTACATCCGCAACGACCAGAATCTTCGCCCGAGCCGCAACTACAACAAATGCGTGAGCCTCACGCAATCCGAATTTGTCGTGATCATGGGTTGCGACGATGTCATGCTCCCCGGATATGTCTCGCGAGTACATGAACTCATTCGGCAGTTTCCCGACGCCGACATTATTCAGCCCGGGGTGTCCACCATCGACGAGAACAGCACACCCTCGAACCCACTCGCCGACGTGGTCAAGCGCCTGTACCGTTTCGCAGGCACGGGCGCCAGAAAGTTCAGTGGAGAGCCACTGGCGCTCAGCCTGCTGCGCGGAAACTGGACGTACTTCCCCTCCCTGGTCTGGCGCACCTCCCAACTCTCACGATTCACCTTCCGCACCGACCTAGACGTTGTGCAGGACCTGGCAATGCTCCTGGAGATCACCAAGGCCGGAGGCAGCCTCGTTCTCGACGACGACATAGTGTTCAACTATCGCCGCCACTCCGGCAGCGTGTCGGCCCTGACGGCTCCGGACGGGTCAAAGTTCATGCAGGAACGTACCCTTTTCTATGCAGCCGCAGAGGCGTGCGATGCTCTGAGCTGGCACCGAGCGGCGCGCGCGGCGCGTCACCATTTCTCCTCACGTCTCAACGCGCTCACAGAGTTGCCCAGCGCAATCGCACACGGCACTCGAGCGGGGCGACGAACGCTCCTGGAACACGTACTCAGACGCCCTTACAGTAAATCCAAGCCATAAGAGGCACTCGATAAGATCATGATTGTGCCCAGCATGCGAAACCAGACGCTAATTGTGATGCCGGCCTTCAACGAAGAAGCATCAGTCGGCGACGTCGTGCGCGAAGTTTTCGCGAAGCTCTCCGGTGTTGATGTGCTCGTTGTAGACGATGGATCGAAGGATGCAACGAGCCGGGTCGCCCGCGATGCTGGCGCACACGTTGCACGGCTTGCGTACAATCTCGGCGTGGGCGGCGCGATGCGATTGGGCTTCCGCTACGCGCTCGAGAACGGCTATGACACTGTCATCCAGATCGATGCGGATGGCCAGCACGACCCGGCAGGAGTTCCCGAGCTTCTTGAGGCGCTCGGCGAAGCAGACCTCGTACTTGGAGCCCGTTTCGCGGGCGAAGGCGAGTATGCAGTGCGCGGGCCGCGCCGCTGGGCAATGGTTGTGCTGAGCAAGATCTTGAGCCGGAGTTCCGGAACAGATCTCACCGACACGACATCGGGGTTTCGCGCCTCGGGTCCACGAGCGGTCGCAGTCTTCGCGGAGCACTACCCCGCCGAGTACCTGGGAGACACCATTGAAACCCTGGTCATCGCATCCCGGTGCGGGTTGGTGATTAAACAGGTTCCCGTGGCGATGCGGTTGCGCACTGCGGGGGTACCGTCGCATAACCCTTTCAAGTCGGCTGCCTATCTTGGTCGCGCGGTGCTGGCGCTCACCTTTGCGTTCATCCGACCAGCAGCGGCATACCGGGTTGGAGGTGTCTCATGACGATAACCAGCTACGTCTTTGGAATAGTCTCCGCGCTTGTGGTGCTCGCGATCGTGATCGAGTTGCTGCGGCGCAGAAGTCTGCGCGAGCGCCACGCGATCTGGTGGCTGGTCGCCGGGATCTTCACGCTGGTTGCCGGAATCTTCCCCGCGACCCTGACCTGGGCAGCGAATCTCATCGGCATCGAGGTGCCGATCAACCTGGTCTTTTTCGTCAGCATTGCCATCCTGTTCCTGGTCTGTCTCCAGCACAGCTCAGAGCTGACTCAGCTGGAGAGCAAGACCAGAGCGCTGGCCGAGCGTCTCGCGCTGCTCGAGCTCAAGCTCACTGAGCAGGAGCCTCAAAGCCCCATCGACGAGTCCTGAGTTTCGTCGACGGGCTCCCCGCGTGAGGCGACCAGCCAGGAGAGATGAACCAGCAGGCCCGCGAACGGGCCGAGCAGCAGCGCGAGGGCCACTCGTGGGAGAAAATCGATCGGCGTGATCATGAGTCCGATCGTGAGCAACGCTGCCGCCACCCACCCCAGAGAGTAGACGCGGTGCTGTGCCCGCGCGAGAACAGCGGGTCCGGTGACAAACAGGGCACCGACGAGAGCGGATGATGCAACCAGAACCGCAATCAGCCCGCCGCCGAGCGAAAAGGGCTTGCCGGAGACCCACTCGAACACCCCTGGTCCGAGCCACCATCCAAGGGTACCGAGCACCGCACCGCCGGTCACGATAACGCCAAGGATCCCGAGGAGGAGCCTCCACCACCCGCTGCGATGGTGACGAAAGTGTACGACGAAGTAGCTCTGCAGCGACATCGCGGTGACGATGAGAGGGGCCCTCGTCAGGGTGATGGTAAAAATGAGCTGGCCTACCAGCACAGTGGACTCGCCCCGAGAGGTCACGCCGAGAAGCAAAGGAAACCCGCTGACCAACACGGCGGTTGCCATGGAGGCGAGTACGGTTCTCGCGGAGTTCCAGGCGAGCGTGCGATAGCTCGTATCCAGTTCGTACCTGCCCACGATTCCCGCACGGATGAACGGCCAGAGGACCATGAGCGTCAGGGGAAAGGGCACGGCCACGACCCAGGCGAGCGCGACGACGTTCTGCGTGAAGATCAGGACGATCATCACGAACCCGAATCGCATCAGACCGTCGACCACGATCATCAAGAAAAGCGAAGGCCACCGCCTCACGCCATAGAGCGAGCCGGCCAGCACCGCCACCAGTACGTATCCCCCGGCGCCGACGGCAAGCGGCCAGACAAGGGCCCACCCGTCGGCGGGAAACACCGAATCGACCCAGAGCGGTGCACTGCACACTATCGCGGCAACGATGATCGCGGCGGCCACGAGCGCAAAATTCCGAGCACTGGCCGAATGCGTAGTGCGCAGGGAGCCGATCGGACTGGTCGCCCGCGTGATCTCTTGCTGCACGCCGGAGCTGGCGCCGATAACGAGATATAGCGTGGCCCAGAAGATCGCAAACACGGCATACGCTGCTGGTCCGATGAAGCGGTAGACAACCAGCGTGACAAGGTATCCGGCAACGCCAGCCGTGACAGTGGCAGCGAGAATCAGCAGAGCTCCATTGGAGTTCCATCTGCGCGCTGTCGATACCACCGCTAGTCCTGAGCTGCTATCCACTCCTGGAGCGCGGCAATGCCGTGCTCGACATCCCACGACGGCTTCCAATCGAGCGTTGCCACGGTACGCGTGATGTCGCACTCCGCGTGCCGTACATCGCCATCACGGTAGGCGGCGGTGATGTGGGGGGCCGGCGCATCGTGGTATTTCGCAATCTGGCCGGCAAGCTCCATGATGGTCGTCCCGACACCGGAGCCGACGTCGAAACGGGTCACATCGCCCTTCGGGGCATCCACGATCACCGCGGCGAGGGCCTTGGCGATATCAGTGATATAGACGAAGTCACGCGTGATGCGGCCATCTTCGTAAACCGGGATCGACTTGCCCTCCCGCGCCCACTGCGAAAACAGGGACACGATGCCGGTGTATGAGTTGATCAGCGACTGGCCGGGACCGTACACGTTCTGGAAACGCAGGATCGTCAGCTGAGCATCATGAGAGCTGGCCCAGGACGAGAGGATGTTCTCCTGCGCGAGCTTGGTAGCGCCGTAGACACTCGTGGGCGCAGGCCAGGTGCGGGACGCTTCACTCGGTAGGGGAACGGCACCATCGAAGTCCCACTGTGCGCGTTCGAACTGGCTGTGTGAGCGCTGACCAGGGAGGAAAGTTGAACCGTCCACACGCTGCCATTCGCCCTCGCCGTAGACTGCGCGACTGCTGCTCAGAACGAAGCGCGGGGGAATGTGCCCCACCCTGCCGAAAGCATCGAGCATCTCGGTGGTACCAACCACGTTGACCTGAGCATGACGAGTGGCCTCGTGGAGCGACTGCGCCGTCCCTGTCTCCGCCGCAAGATGCACGACCAGACTCGGGTGAACGTCGCTGAGCAGAGCGTCCCAGACCGCGGCATCCGTCACATCGCCCACGACGAGTTCCGCCGCCTCGTGGAGGTCGGCCGGCCGTTCGCGGGACGGGTGAACCTGCGGATGAAGGTTGTCGAGTACCACCCATCGTTCAGCGCGAGAGGCGAGCTCACTCGAGAGAGCGCAGCCGATGAAGCCTGCTCCGCCGGTCACCAAAACGGTTCCGATAGCTGATCCTGACACGAACGTCCTTCTTCTCAGGCGCCTTTCGCGGCGCATCCGACTCTATAAAACGGCACACGTGCCCCTACTCGGAAGTAGAAGCAGCACGCTCCTGCCTGTGGCCACGGGAAATGAGACCCCGTGACCGGTCATACCAGAAGCGAAGTCCCTTGCCCGGGCCGAAGTCCTTGAGCGCAAGCGCCCATTTCTCGAGGCCGTGCCAGCTCAACCACGCGCAGCCTACGGTAATGGCAAGGCAGACCAGAACCCACGGAACGTACCCCCAGCGGTTCCAGCCGAGGAAAGCAGTGAACTGCTCCACGAGAAACCCATACACATAGATCCCATAGGAATAGTCGTTTTTGGCGCCTATCCACTGGAAAGAACGCGGGAGCGCGGCAGCAAGCCACATCACGAAGTACGCGATTGCCGGATACCCGAGGATGTCCAATCCGCCATAGCGCAGCGTCACCAGAACGACGACGGCCGAGAGCGCGGCCAATCGTGCATCGAGCGGCACCTTGTGCGAGTACAGCGCAAGGCACGCCCCGAACAGGAAGATCAGCGGCAGGCTGACCCGATACGGGTCTGCGAAGTACGGAAATATCTGGCCGGCGGCACCGGGGACAATCTTCGAGGCGACCTGGAGCAAGAAATAGAACGCCGTCACGACCGGCACCAGGATGCGCGCACGCTTCAGCACTCCGAAGATGACGAACGCCCAGACGATGAGATAGCTACCCCACTCATAGGCGAGCGTCCATAGCGACCCGTTGAACACAGAGCCGGCGCCGGAGAGCCCATAGGGAGTCGTTGTCTGGAAGATGTCGTAGATGCTGTACGTGCCTACGGTCAGCTTCCAGTTGGCGACAAAGTAATGCACGGGCCCACCGATCCCGGCACCGAAGTAGTCACCCAGGTTGCGGCCCATCATCAGCCAGGCCGCGGGCCCCACGATGAGCGCCGCGACCAGCAGCACGAGCCAGAAAGCCGGGAAGATGCGCAGGAACCGCCGCCAGATGAACTGGAGCGCATCTGCGCCGGTTCCACTCTTGGTGATGAGATAGCCACTGATGGCGAAGAATCCGAGAACGGCCATCCCACCCAGGTTTTGCTGATGCCTCACCAGGGTGACAAACGGATCTTCACCCCATCCTCCGAGCGGGAATGCGTGCGAAAAGATGACCGCCGCAGCCAGAACGAGACGAATGACCCCAAAGGAGTTCTGATGGCCGGCCAGGCCTTCTTTGAGGCTGCGCCGCGGCTGCGCGGAAAGTGCCACTACGCCACGCGTCGGCGGCTGGTTTTCTGCCTGGGTTACGGTTGAGCTGGTCATGACGCAGGGGTCGCACTCTCTGATCGTGGTAATAGGAACTCTAAGGGACTGGCCCCCAAAGCCGCCGCAGCACACATCCCCGCAAACCCAGTCTCTCGTCGCCCCTCTCGGCGCCGGTCACCATGCCCGTCCTCGGCGCTGGCCATCAACGACGCCGAAGGCGATTGCGTACTTTCCCAAACACAACCCGCGGGCCGCCGTTGCTCAGGTAGTGCCGCACGAGGTGCAGATTATGGCGAAATCCATACGGCTTGCGCCGTTTCTTGCGCGCACGGACGGTCGCGTTGATGTCCTGCGCGGCCATGCGGCGTTCTACGAGGTCTGCGGCGCGGCGCGGGTGGCGCACAAACTCGACCAGA
Source organism: Parafrigoribacterium humi (assembly GCF_040227205.1). Classification (NCBI taxonomy): domain Bacteria; kingdom Bacillati; phylum Actinomycetota; class Actinomycetes; order Micrococcales; family Microbacteriaceae; genus Parafrigoribacterium; species Parafrigoribacterium humi. The sequence continues at coordinate 29,464 of NZ_JBELOA010000012.1, forward strand.
GGAGCGAGCGTCCGCTCCCATAAGAAGGCCTCCCGCACCCGATGAATGTTGGCCCGGCTCACAGCAATGAACTCGTCGTCGAAGAGGATTCGCTCAATTGCCTCCGCGAGCGCCTCCACATCGCCAGACGGCACGACCACGCCGAGGCCCTCGGCCTCTACCAGCTCGGCAAAGCTGTCGCCCTCTGTGACCACCATGGGCAACTCCGCCCAAAGGTAGTCAAGTATACGGGTGCGGAAGGAGAAGGTGGTCTCGACGTGGGTGAAGTGCGTGCTCACCCCGGCATCCGCCTCCGTCAAGAAGTTCTCCCGGTCGGCATAGTCGACCCAGGACGCATTGAAAAAGACCGTGTTGTCGAGCGCGCCGAGTTCCGCGGCAAGTGCGCGCGACTCGCTCACGATCGCCATCTCCGGAACCCCAGGGTGTGGATGCTTCGTGCCTTGGAAGAACAGGCGCACGTTCGGATGCTGCTCCGAGAGCATTGCAACGGCTCGAATCAGTCCCTTGGGGTCAAACCAACTGTAAAGCCCTCCTGACCACAGCAAGACCTTGTCATCCGCCGCAATCCCCGGAAGCACGCCCTTCAGCACAGCCTTGCGATGTGCCGGCGGCGTGCTATCGAGGCCGAATGGCACTATATCGATCAGCCCGCTGAGGTCGGAATCGTTCTCATAGTTGGCGGGGTTGATCCGACCCAGAGCCGCAAGCTGGCCCAGATAAAAGAATTTCTGCCGTTCCGACGCGCAGACAAGAAAGTCAGCGCGGGACAGCTGATTGTTCAACACCTCGGTGGCATCGGTAACCTGCTTGTCCCAGGTCGCTACAGGGAGTTCGCGCCCCTGCTCAAGTTGCTCGAGGTGCATGGGGTCGTAGATGTCCGCAACGATGATCTTCTCGGAGAACTGCAATGCCTCGAACACGGCAAAGGCATGACCCTGAAAGACGATCACGTCTGCCCAGGCTTCGTGCGGCGCGAAAGCGCGATTGTCACCGGCACGAACGTGCGCCACAGCAAATGGTGCGTCGATGGCCTCGAGAGCAGACATCGTGACGAGCCTCACGTCGTTGTCTGCCGAGAGTGCCTCCGCCATGTGCCAGGCACGGATCGCCGGGCCAGCCATCTTGGCACCGATTGGATCTCCGGTGACGATGAGCACCTTCGTATTCTCCGGACGCTCCAGCACGTCGAACGCCTGCACGATATTTTCGTAGCCTTCGAGATAGTCCTCGTCGTCGTTCGATGGGGCGTCGACACGACGGAACAGCGACCAGATCGCGCGGTCGGAGATGACCCTTGTCGCCTGGATCCTGTCGCGGGAGGCCGTCATGGTGGCGAGCTCCTGCACGAACTGGTCCACGCCATACGCGCTCGCGAGCAGTTGGCGAGACACCAGCTGCTGCGGCTCGGAGTCGCCTTCCGGGTTCCGGAAGTCAAACTCTGTGGAGTCGGATCCGCCCTTGGCTATGCCGCGCCTGATCGACAGGGCGATAGCGGCGGGAAGTGCCTCGTCGAGCCGTTCCTGACCAAGATTCTTGTACAGGGTGAAGAGGGCGTTGCGTTCCAGGTAATAGTCCTCTCGGAACGACCCGAACTTGTTCACCGACCCGTGATGCTTGTGGAAGGCAACGGAGTCCGGCTGGTATCGATAGCGATAGCCGAGAAGGTTGAGCCGCCAGCCGAGGTCCACATCTTCGAAGAACATGAAGAATCTTTCGTCGAAACCCTCAAGGAGTTGATAGACGCTCCGGCGCACAAACATTGCCGATCCGGTGCCGAACAGCACATCGGTCGCGCGATGTGGGTACGAGGCTTCCCTCTGACCCACGAACGGCTTATATCCCATCCCGAACCAGGTCATCGCCGCGTCGACGTAATCGACCAGATTTCCTTCCCAGTCGAGGACCTTGCTCGCGACGGCTCCAATCTGATCCGACTCACCGAAGGTGTCGACGGCAGCGTGAATCCACTGGGTGTCGGGCTTCGCATCACTGTTCAGGAAAGCAATAAACTCTCCCGTGCTGTGCTCGACGCCCAAGTTGCACCCGCCGGCAAAACCACGATTCTCCGTCGACTCAACGAGTTTGACCCACGGGGCCGCCGCCCTGATTTTCGCCGCACTGTCATCTCCCGAGGCGTTCTCCACCACGATGACTTCGAGCCGATCTTCAGGCCAGTCAACTTTCCGAAGCTCGTTTACCGCTTCTATCGTCAGCTCCGCGCCGCGAAAATTAACGAGAACGACGGACACAACGCCCGGCCTGGATTCGGCCATGTCGAACCTCTCTCTGGCACGGATTGTGGTCAAGAGTTTATCGGCTATAGCTTGCGACGCAGACCGAGGAGCTTTCTGACGCCGTCGGTGGTGGCCCTCAGCGGCGCGGTTATCCGCCAGGACAAACTGGCCTCCAGACCCGCCACACGCGTGGTCAGCCTTCGCACCTGATAACTACTCGCCGGCTCGATTCCCAACGAGCGATCCTGCGCCTGGTGCGGGTTCATGCAGAACTGGATGAGGGGCTGCAGTGCGATCGCCCAGGTCATCGTTGCGGCGAACTCGGTGACGCGCGCGGAAACTCGCGCATTCTCGGCGTCGTCGTACAGGACCTCGTCAATTGCCTGCACGAGGGCATCGACATCTCGTGGTGGCACCGTGCGGCCGAGTTGCTGCTTTTCCACGATCTCTGCGAAGGTATCGCCCGTTGTGCTCACAATGGGCAACCCGGCCCAGAGATAATCGAGTATTCGGGTACGAAAACTGAACGCAGTCTCGAGGTGCTCGAGGTGGGTGCTCACCCCGACATCGGCATCGAGAAGGTAGTCTGCACGTTCCTCGTAAGGAACCCATCCTTCGTTGAAGAACACCACCGAATCGAGGACGCCGAGTTCGCGGGCGAGCGTGTGCGCCTCAAAACTCATCCTCATCGTCGGCACGGCCGGATTCGGATGCTTGACTCCGAGAAAGAAGAGCCTGAGATCCGGGCGCTTGATAGATAGCTTGTGGACGGCTCTGATGAGGGTGAGCGGATCGAACCAGTTATAGATTCCACCACCCCAGATGATGACCTTGTCATCGGGCCCGATTCCCGGCACGGTGCCCTTGATCCCATGCCTCCGCTGAACCGGTGCACTATCGGCAACCCCAAACGGTGCAACGTCAAGAAGCGCTCGCAGGCTCGCGTCCTGATCGTGCGTTGCGGGATTGATACGCCCCACAGCGGCAAGCTGGCCAAGCCAGAAATCACGCTGCTTCTCCGACGCGCACAGCATGTAGTCCGCGCGTTCGATCTGTTCATTGAGCAGGCCGACAATGGACGCGGAAGCAAGGAAGCGCTCCTCCGTCGGAAGATCACTTCCCTGTTCCAACTGTTCCAAGTGCATCGGATCGTAGATGTCGGCAACGATGATCTTCGAAGACTGCTTCATCCACGGGTGGCTGGCCAACAGGTGCCCCTGGAAGATGATGACATCTGCCCATCGCTCCTGCGCGTGCAGCTCGGGAGGCGTCGCGTGCAGGACCTCGAAGTCGGGATGTGTCAGCGACGAGTACGTTGTCGACACGAGGCGAACTGTTGTGACCTTGGATATTGCCTTGGCCATCTCGAATGCCCTGATGGCCGGACCGGCCATGCGCGAGCCCAGGGTGTCAGCTGTTACGACGAGAATGTTGGGGGTCGACGACATCGCGCGCGATTTTCCTTGTCAGTGTTGTGTGTTCATGCTGTTAGTCGGTCGTGGCTACGCAAGCGCAGAAGTCGTCCACGCGGAACGTGGGTAATCTTAACACCGCCCCGCTCGGACAGGCTGGGAGCAGCACGACACCGGCAGAGGAAGGGGTACCACTGTGGCAGAACCATCGAAGACAGCCATGACAGCGACACCCGATGGCCCCGCTCAGGCGCCCAAACGTTCGCGACGAGAAACGTTTGTCGCCTGGTTGAGGCGTTCCTGGGTTCCGTTGGTGCTAGTCGCTGCGGCAATGGCGATGTGCGGCACGGTCACAGTGCAACATCACCAGCAGTTCTCCCCCTACGACGAATGGGTCTACTACGACTACGTGATGAAGATTCCTACCCAGGGAATCGTCCGACAGGGCGAGTATGTGGGCAGTGCCGCCCTCGAAGCGATGGCCTGCATCGGGGACGGGTACGGCCCGAGGGGACAAGTCTGCACTGGCCCCAAAGGCCACTATAAAGCGCCAGCCCACTACCCTCAGGAGGGGAAGACGACGGCTGACGCATACACACCGCTGTACTTCGACGTGACCTGGGGTCTCGGCACGGCGATCAAGTTCGTGACTGGGCTCGACTTCCTCACCGCAGCGCGGCTCAGTGGATTCTTTTGGCTCGCCGGGGGACTGATCGCTTTCAGCGCCTTGGCACGCGAGTTGAAGTTCAACAAACTTCTCACGGTCGGGCTCGGCCTGGTACTGGTGGGCTCCGTTGCTTCGAAATATGCCTTCACCTACATCAGTACCGACGCATCCGCTTTTGTTTCCGGGGCAGTCTTGCTCCTGTTTGCTCTGCGCTTCATTCGAGGCAAGACATCCGGCTGGTGGCTTGTCCCCCTAGCCGTCGTCGCTGTACTGCTCAAGATAACCAACATCTTCGCAGTGGGGCTGGTCGCGGTATTTCTGCTGACCTTCGCGCTCCTGAAGTGGAGGCAGCGATCGCACTGGCCACCTGACCGTCCATCGCCGCTCAAGATCGGGGTCCTGACGACGACGTTCATTCTCGCGTCACTCCTGGCACAGGGGGCCTGGCTCGTCATCCGTGCAGCTATCGCCGTCGGCGACGGACCCAATCAAGGCGTCGATGTGCCGATCTCGATCCGGGGCATCGCGGCTACAGTCACAACGTTCATCGGATTACCTGGAACCCGTACCGTGGATGGACTGTTGACGTTACCTCTCGCCATCCTGACCATCGTTGGCATATTCGGCTTCTTCCTCCAGGCCAAAGGTTCTGGGGAAAAGCGAGCATTGAGCATCGCTACCGTCGTGTCGGCGACTCTCTTCGGCCCGCTACTCCTCGTTGTCATGGGGATCGTGTTGGGCGCGGCATTCCCCGTCGTGCCGCGATATTCACAATCGCTGGTGCCCGCATTCTTCGCCGCAATAGCGTTCACAGCGCATAACAAACTGTCGCGCTACCTCGTACTCGGCTACGGCATAGCGCTTACTGTCGCCGCGATCGGCCGCGCGTTCTACCTGCACTGACCCCGACACGTCCGAACGGAGATCAGTCCGTTAGGTTCAGCAAACCTTTGAGGTAAACGCCGTACCCGCTCTTAGCCAGAGGTTCCGCAAGCTTTTCAAGTTGAGCATCATCGATCCAGCCTGCACGCCAGGCGATTTCCTCGATGCATCCGACCTTGAAGCCCTGGCGGTCCTCGATCACGCGCACATATTCCGATGCCTGCATCATCGACTCGAAGGTTCCCGTGTCGAGCCAGGCCACCCCGCGGTCGAGAACTTGCACACGAAGTTTGCCGGCCTGGAGGTAGCGATCGTTCACCGTGGAAATCTCAAGCTCCCCGCGGGCACTCGGCTCAATTGTTTTGGCGATCTCGATGACGTCATTGTCGTAGAAGTACAAGCCGGGAACTGCGTAATTGCTCTTTGGTCTTTCCGGCTTCTCCTCGATGGAGACAGCAGTCATGCGCTCATCGAATTCAACGACGCCATACGCGGTCGGGTTGGAGACGTGATACGCGAAGATCAACCCGCCATCAATTGCCCCGTGCGCGCGAAGGGAGCTTCCGAGGCCGGCTCCGTGAAAGATGTTGTCACCCAGAACCAACGCAACGCTGTCATCGCCAATGAACTCTTCACCAATGATGAAGGCCTGCGCGAGGCCGTCCGGCGACGGCTGCACCGCATATTCGATCCGAATGCCCAACTCACTGCCATCGCCCAAAAGCGCTTTGAACTGCGCGTTGTACTCCGGGGTGGTGATGACGAGAATCTCGTTGACTCCCGCCATCATCAATGTCGACAGCGGGTAGTAGATCATGGGCTTGTCGTAGATGGGCATGAGTTGTTTTGAGATGCCGCGCGTGATCGGCCACAGCCTGGAACCCGAGCCACCCGCCAGAATTATTCCGCGCATCGTCTACCGTCCAGCCTGATTCAGAGAGTCGTAGAAGCGACGAGCCTCGTCCCAACTCGGCAGAAGTCCGCGTGCCGCCGCCTCAGCCAGGGTCGGAGCTTCAGTGTCTTTGGGCGAGAGCAATGGCTTGCCGGCCTCCGCAGGAAATATCAATCCGACTTCAGCGTCGAGGGGGTCGATCCCATGCTCGTGCGGGGCGTTATAGGTATCCGAGACAAGATAGCTCACGGTCGCGTCATCGGTGAGTGCGACGAAGGCGTGGCCGAGCCCTTCCGCGAGGTAGATGGCCTTGCGGTCGACGTCGTCGAGGCGAACCGAATCCCACTGCCCGAAGGTCGGCGAGCCGACCCGGATGTCGATCACATAATCCAGCACCGCACCATGCGTCGCCGTGACGTATTTGGCCTGCCCTCTCGGAATATCCGCGAAGTGTATGCCGCGAACCACGCCGCGCTTCGAGACGGAGGTGTTCGCCTGGCGGAGATCGAGCGGATGGCCCATGGCTTGCTCGAGAAGATCGAAACGGTACCACTCAAGAAACACTCCGCGATCGTCACCACGAAGAATGGGGGTGATTTCGTAGGAGTCCGGGATAGAAAGTTCACGGATCTGCACGTGGTCGATCCTACCTGTCGCGCTCCAGGGGCTGGAGCAGGTCACGGGCGGCATCCACTGCTCCCCGGCCAAACTCTGAGTACCTACCCGTTCCCAGCTCCCTCAGTACGGGCAGGATTCGAAGCATTCGATTCGCCGCAAGTCCCTGCCTCATCCGCTCGTGCACGACCTTGTGTCGGGCCGCATCTCGCCGCGCCTCTGATACCGCTTCGCCCAGCGAAGGAAGGCGGTTGGCGAGAACCGTCGCACGATCCAGTAGTCGTCGATTGCGTCCGGTGCCCGGTTCCATCAACCTTCGGAACTTACCAAGCACGGAAAGCCGGCGCGCACCGATTTGATTCGACGCGTGCTGGCGGTATGAGATGAGAGGGTCAGGGAGCACCTCAAGTTCTCCGACCGCCGCCGCAACGATCGCCAGCCACTCATCGTGCACCCATTCCGCCGGGAAGGGAATCGCCCAGTCCAGTAGCCTGCGGCGGATCATGGTGGTTGCCCCGGTCACCAGGTTGCGCTTCATCAACTGCTCGAACGCCGCGCCACCATGAATGGCACCCTGTACCGAATCGCTCACCTCAAGGGCCTGCAGGAGCGTGGCATCGAGCCGCCCGCCAGACTCATCGACCAGAAATGCATCGCTGTGCAGCAGCAGCAGGTCAGGGCGCAGATCGAATACTGCGACGGCACGCTCGAGCCGCGAGGGCAACCAGATATCGTCCTGATCGCTCAGCGCGATCAACTCGTTCGCGCACGCGAGTATCGCCTGCTCGAAGTTGCGTGCGACCCCCAATGCGACCGGGTTCTCTAGTACCCGAAGCCGGACTGTGCTTTCCGGCCGTTCGGCGCGGAACCTCGCGACGACGGCCCGCGCTCGCGCTACCGTCTCATCACCGGAGGCATCGTCCGAGAGGACAATCTCCGCCGGCGGATGTGTCTGGTCGAGAATACTGGCCAACTGCTCGCCAATGAAACGCTCACCATTGTGCGTGCATAGAGCGACCGAGACCGGGTTAGCCGTGGTCACAGCACCTAACCTACTTATTCCGTGTCGCGCGAGAGGGAGTTCAGGTAGGCCTGAATGGTCGGGCGCGCCTCGCCGACTGCCTTCAACTCGCCATGGCTCAACCATGCAGCATGATCGCACATCGAACGCACGGTATCCATGGAGTGGCTGACCAGGATGACCGTTTTGCCCTCGGCCTTTAGGTCACGGAATTTCTGGAAGCACTTCTCCTGGAACTCAGCATCTCCGACCGCGAGAACCTCGTCGACGACCAGGATGTCGGGATTCACGTTGATCGCAATGGCAAAGCCCAGCCGGACATACATCCCGGAGGAATAGTTCTTGACCGGCTGGTCAATGAATTCCTCGACGCCGGAGAAGTCCACGATCGTGTCGAACTTGTTCGTGATCTCCTTCTTGGACATCCCGAGGATCGATCCATTGAGGAAGATGTTCTCACGCCCCGAAAGCTCGGTATGAAATCCGGATCCGACCTCGAGCATGGCCGCGATCCTGCCGAAGTGGGTGATCGAACCCTTGTTGGGATAGTAGATATTTGCCAGACACTTCAGCAGTGTGGACTTGCCCGAACCGTTGCTGCCGATCAGTCCGAAGGTGGATCCGACAGGAACGTCGAAGGTGACGTCCTTCAGCGCCCAGAAATCCTCGTGCACAGACGTGCGACCACGCATGATCGCAGCCTTGATCGTCTGATTGCGCTCCTTATACATTCTGAAACTCTTGCTGACGTGATCGATCGTCACGGCGGTCGCGCTCATAGCATCTCCGCCAGGTTTCTCTCATTTCGGCGGAACACTACGAGACCGATGACGAGAGATGCAACAGCCCAACACGCGCAGATCAGCCATTCGCTTCCGTCAGGCCAGCGATTGTCATAGATGAGCTGACGGAAGACGTTGACGAAGTGCTCCATGGGATTCAGATGGAATAAGTCGAGGATCGTGATGGGCGTTCCAAACAGGCCGCCGTGCTTGTCAGACTCGGTCTTCACCAAAGAAACCGGGTAGATGATCGGGGTCAGGTACATCCACATCTGAAGCACGATTGTGAGGAAGTACTGCGTGTCCCTGAAATAGACGTTCGCCACGGCGAGCATGAACGCGATGCCCGCGGCAAACATTGCGAGCAGGACCATGATCACGAGCAACAGCGGGATCCATGGCACGACAAAGCCTCCGACGAAGGAGAGCGCGATGAGAAGCACGGCCATCTCGAACAGCCAGTTGTACCCGGTCGATCCCACCGCCGAAAGCGGGAGCACAATTCGATTGAAATACACCTTCTGGATCAGATTCGCGTTGGTGACCAGCGAACCGAGCCCGAGACTGACAACGTTCGCGAAGAACGTCCAGGGCAACAGCGCGCACAACAGCCAGAGCGCATAGACATCAATCCCGCTGGGATCTCCCGGATCCGGCCTGCTGCGGAAGATGATGCCAAAGACGAAGGTGTAGATGAGCATGAGAGCGAGCGGGTTGGCGAGCGACCACAGTTGCCCAAAAACTGTTCTCTTGTACTTACCCCGCACCTCACGCATGGTGAGGTTGAAGAGGAGCTCACGCGAAGCCCACACTTCTTTCAGGTAGTTCATTCACCCTCGCTGGAATCGCACTGTTCAGACTCGAAACAATCTAGCCTAGGAGACAGTATCCCGAGTCACTGAGACCCGCGAACTATGATTGAGCACCTATGGCCACTTTGAGACCTTCGACCGATTCGCCGACTGTGGCGGTCATCACCGTGAGCTATGGCTCCGAGGCTGTTCTCCCCGGTTTTCTTGCGTCGATCTCCACCGCCAGCACTGAACAATGTCAGATCGTGGTGGCAGACAATAAGGCTGGCAACGAGACCCCTTCTATCGCCGCGCTCGCAGCCGCCACGGGCGCCGAATACCTGCCACTCGACGAGAACCGCGGCTATGGCGCCGCGATGAATGCCGCAGCCTCGACGCTCTCCCCCGACATCCGCTGGATCCTGATCAGCAATCCCGATGTCGTGCTCGCACCGGGTGCTATCGATCGCTTGGTCGAGGCGGCAGAGCAAGATGCGCGGATCGGCTCGGTCGGACCGCAGATACTCACGGCCACGGGGCAGGTCTATCCGTCCGCGCGGTCCGTGCCCTCCCTTCGGAACGGCGTGGGTCACGCGCTCTTCGCCAACCTGTGGATCGGCAATCCCTGGAGTCGTGCCTACCGCAACGACTCGGAACAGCCGCCGCGTCGCCGAGACGTCGGCTGGCTTTCGGGAGCTTGCGTCCTGGTGCGGCGAACGGCGTTTGTCGAGGCCGGCGGCTTCGACGCCGACTACTTCATGTACTTCGAGGATGTAGATCTCGGCTATCGGCTGGGCAAACTCGGCTACCGCAACCTCTATGAACCGGCCGCGGTGGTAACCCACACCGGCGCACACTCTACGACCGCCGAATCAACGCGCATGGTCACGGCCCATCACGACAGCGCCAGGCGGTTCCTCAACAAGAAGTACTCCGGCTCCTGGCTGTGGCCGATCAGGGTCACTCTTAAAGTCGCATTGTCGCTTCGCTCTGCTCTGGTCCGTCGCAGAATCTCACGCGGGTAGGTCGCCGTGCCGGTTCGCTCCACTATGGTCGCGCTCATCCGTCGACTTCGACTGGAGCCGCTGGCCAGGCGATGCCTGGCGGTGGCTCGACGCGCACGCGCACTCACGACGACTGGTGCCTCACGGGCCTCCCGCAGTGCACGTCGGATTGCGCGACTACCCGCACAGTGGGCACTCGCCACCCGCTTCCGACAGTTGCTGCGGCGGCGCATCAACTTCGACGAGCTGCGCGGCATACCTGATGCCGACGCACTGGCCATCGTCGTCTGCCTGTGGAACCGACCGGGACGCCTGGCCGACGTACTGCGCATCGTCGACGCGCAACAGAGTTCTCGCAGACTGCGACTCATCCTGTGGAACAACGATCCGCACCAGCGTGAGCACTATCGATCCACCATCGCCGGTTTCACGCCACAGGGTGCGCTCGACAGCGTGGAGTTCTTCAACTCACCAACCAACATCGGTGGAATGGGACGATTCGTCGCAGCACGAGAACTCGTCACGCGCGGATACAGCGGCCCATATCTCATGATGGATGACGATCAGGACTTCTCCCCGACCTTTGTGGAAGATTTGCTCGCGAGCGCTCATCCCGGCTCATTCGCAGGTGTCTGGGCCTGGAACAACAATGGCGCTTACTGGAATCGAACGCAGGTGCAGACGAGCGGCGCCTCTGCCGATCACGTCGGTACCGGCGGGTCCATCTGCGATTCGGCGCTGCTGACGGACAAGACGTTCTTCACTGCGATCCCGATCCGATTCCTGTTCATGGAAGATATCTGGATGAGCCACTACGTCCGCCGCAACGGGGGCCAGCTCACCATGGTGTCTTCGCCGTTCGAATTCACGTTGAGCGAACTCGATCAGGGCCACGCACTCTTTGACTACAAGGAGGATTTCTATCGCTGGCTGCAGCAGCCGGCCCGCATCCCCCTTCGAGCAAGTGGCGTTGTCTGAAGACAGTGCCACCGCCCACCACGCAGAGCCTAGATTCGCCTGAACAGCTGCGCCAGTGCACGAAGCGGTTTCGTTATTCTCCACGACCAGCTCGACTGGAAATCCAGCCGCACACTCTCTCTCTGTCGCTCGAGCGCTGGCTCCAGCCCCGCCGTAAGAGACTCGACCTCGGCCTGAAGCTTGGCTGTCAGGTTTTCCAATCTGCCCAACTCTGCCTGGGGTATTCTCAATGCATTTGCCAGTCGGTCCTGTGCAAGGTCCCATTTCTTTTCGACTCGCACGGGCCACTGGTGCCACGGCGAACTCATATTGTCGATATCGAGCCCGTTGACAGCCAGGCCAAGAACTCCAAGCACGAAGTTGATAGACAGCTGATCCCGTCGCGAATACCGCAGGATGTGGTCGTACCACAGTTGCATTGCTTCCGTCACCGGCGCTGTGTGACGGCGAGCGAGCAGGGCCGTCCAGTATGGATGCTCTTCGAGAGTGCCGGGGCGCAGCGCGGAATACTGGATGAGCTGCTCGTACACCCGAGCCGGGTCGTCATAACCATCGACGGCAACCGCATCGAATTCGCCCACAACCGTCGTGCGGTAACCGTGTCTCGGAAGGGCAAAATCTGCGGAAGCGAGCCAGTTGTCTAACAGCAGGTCCGGTGCTGCCCGAAGCAGAACGCTATTGTCGATCCACAGCGACTCGTCGTAGTCAGACAAGAGTTCCGTACCGCGCACCTTGAGATAACGTGCGCTACGGATCGTGTCCATCGGAAAACGCAGATCAATACGACGAATTGTCCATGTCTCGCTTGTCAATTCAGGGTCGTCGGTGAAGCAGATGAACTCAACATCGGTGTCATGCGCAACGGGCTGTTCGTTGAGCTTTTCATAGCGACCGGTCAATGCTGAAAATACGACTCGCCTGGGGGCAGAGGTCACGTCATCGTCCTCTCGGGTTCATTCCTGACAATCTACTGAATGACGACGCGAGATAGCGATTCGTGGATCGCCGTTAGCTGCACGGTGTGAACGAAGCCACTCCAGCACCCAGGGCCTGGGTTCCACCCAACAGGGTGACAGACTTCGTGTGAGCAGACGCAAATTGGCTGAGCACGGCGGACGGGACACACGTCGACGGAGCAAGGTAGAGGGGCATACCGGAACGCCCGGCGAGGGCGCCTCCGGTCAGCCCGTCTGCGTAAGTGTTGCCCGTCGCCACATACCCCGCGGCTGCCGCCGGAAAGACGGACGCGTTGATGGCGCTCGAAGTTCCGTAGCGGTCTGTTCCGGAGATACGCGTGACAGTGATTCCCCCTGGAAGTGCCTTGAGAGACGCCTCGAATGCGGACGACAGGGCCTCCGGCCCGCCAATCAACGTCACCTCGGTGACACCCCACCTCGCCAAAGCGGCCGCGAGCGAGGCCGGGACGGCACCCGCCGTGCCGTCCGCCAGAACAAGAGGTGCGTTTTGGCGCGCAGCAGCGGCTGCCGCCGAGAGAGCATCAGGGAAATTCGCGCCCGTGGCAATATAAGCGCGACCCGATTTCGCGTCACCCAGCAGGTTGCCGACGTTCAGGGATGTCTGATACCTGTCCACGCCGTCGATGCGCGTCGTCGGTGCAATGGTTGCAAGGTCTGCCGCGACTGCCGGGCCGATCCTCGCGGTTCCGCCGACGACCACAATTTTCGCGGGCTTGAGCCTGACAAGCTCAGCCTTCACCGCTGCAGGAACACTGTTCTCGGTGACGAGGAGAAGTGGAACGCCCTGCCTGCCCGCGGCAGGCACCACACTCAACGCGTCGGGAAAATTCTCGCCGGACGCGACGTACGCGACGGCGACTCCCGGAGCGAACTTCTGCGAGATCTTGACGGCAGTACCGTAGCGATCCGCGTCACTCAGTCGCTCGGACACGACATAGGCCGAGGGCACCGTCACGGTTGAACAACCCAGGGTCACAATTGAACCAGGGCCATGGTTGAGGGCATCCACGCACACCTGCTGCGCGCCCACCGAGGCAGGCAGAGTTGCATTGAATCCGTGCTGGGTACCGGATCCGGCAATACCCTGCTCAGACTCCGGGCTGCTGCCGCTCGTCTGGGAGCCACGGAGGGTGTAGCTCCAACCCGCCCCACGGACGCGGACATCGACCGCCCAGGTGGGTACGTCGGGATCCACCGCCCAGCCAGTGACAGTCACCGTGTTGTTGCTGGCCGTCACGGACTGGAGCGCACCCGTCGGGTCGCCGTTGGGCGGGCCAAACCAGTTTGAGTAGTACACCCAGAAGTTTCGGTTGCCATACGAGCCGCAGGGAGCGGTGCCCGTGAGATTGGCGAGAGCCCCGGCGTTCGGTGTGTATGGGGTGTAATTGTAGAGTGCCGCCGTCGCGTAGTTTCCGACGGCGACAGTCTTCGTACCACACGCAGGACTGGGGTTGTACAGAATGTTCCACAGGCCGGGCTGCTTACCAAACCGGGCGGCTTTGTACGTATTCAGTTGCAGCGCGCCCTGATAGATCTGGTTACCGAAGCCCAGGGAATTCACTGCGCATGGACTGGTGTCGGGGCAGGCGTACCCCATTGCGCGCTTCATTGCGGGGTCTGACGGGCCCAACTTCGTGACCAGACCCTGCTCCTTCTGGAGGGTCACGAGGATCACCTTGGCGCTGATCCCGCAGGCCTTCTGCACCTTGTAGATTATTGCTGCCGCGGTGTCGTTGGTGCCGCCGGTGTACGGCCCGCACCGCGTATTGCCCGTGGAGGTGGATATGACTGCTGCGCGACTCGGAGTTGTCTCTCTGTAATTCTTCAGGCAATAGCCATTCGTGCAGGCCCCGGGTTCCTGCGCCTCAAGAAATGACTGGATCTGCGCCTGGGTCATCGCGTTGGCGTCATAGAACTTCGCATCGTCGATGATGTTCCCCGCGTTGAACTGCGAGCCGTCAAGGGCGTGGGCCGGTTGCGCCGGCTGCACTGCCACGAGGGCGAGCCCCACCATCGCCGCAGCGGCCAGCGTCGCACTTATACGGCCCACCCAGCCCCGGCCGATCGCAGTTCTGCGCCTCGCGATGATGCTCATCCTTTTGTGCCCCCGATAGTTCCCCTGCAGACGATCCTAACCAGCGAGTTAACAATTGCAACACTAGTCACACACATGGCGTTAATGACGCTACTGATTGGGTAAGGGCATTCTCTCCGCCGATTAGGGTAATTTCCGTCGCTGAGAGCTGCACCACGCTGGTGAGAACTGCTTGCGGAACGCACGTCGCCTGCACTACGTAGAGGGGAGCCTTGCGCACGCCGGCGAGAGCGGCACCGGCGAGCGCATCGGGAAACTGATATCCCGTGGCGAAAAACGCTTGCGTGGCGGTCGTGAAGTCCTGGTTGACGAGCTGGGAGGTTTGAAACCGATCGACACCCCCCTTACGCACAACCGCGAGCCCGACGTTCCTCAACGAGGACTCGATGCCCGCCGACACCACTGCAGGCCCGCCGGCTATCGTCACGTTCGAGACCCCGAGCGAGCGGACGAGTGCGAGAGTTGCCGCGTCGACCTGCCCCGCGGTGCCATCCACCAGCAATACCGGAACACCGCGAGCCCCTGCGGCGGCAGCCGCGGAGAGTGCATCCGGATAGTTGTTGCCCGTTGCAATATAGGCACTCGATGCTGTCGAATAGGCGTCCTCGACGATCGTGCGGGCCGTCTCGTAGCGGTCGCTCCCCGCCAGCCGCACTGTGATGGGTGCAAGAAGTTTCAAGCTCGCCTCAACACCAGGCGATACGGCGCTCGGGCCGCCCACAATGACAATCGTTGTCGGTTTGAGCTGCGTGATCGCATCGGCCACCACGGAAGGCAGCGCGGTCGGCATTGTGAGCAACAGCGGGCCACCCTTGAGAGCAGCAGCGGGTGCGGCAGCCAGCGCATCGGGATAGTTCGTGCCCGCAGCGACGTACACGATCGGTGCAGTGCCCGGATATCCGCTGCGGGCCACCTCCGCGGATGTTGCATAGCGATCGGCGCCCGAGAGTCGGCTCACGGCAGGCGACGCAGAGGCCCCTGCGAGCCCGACAGTGATTGTGGCGTTGCCCCCGCCCACCGCGCTGACGACGTTCACCGTGATCCCGCCCGACCGGGTCGAAAGACTCTCGCCAGGCCGGAGGTATTCCTTGTGGCCGTCTGCAGTCGCTCCCGGGGATCGAAGCACCACCGAGCTTCCATCTGCGCGCATCGTCAATACCCGCACCCCGATGTCCGCGCCATACCAATTCATCAGACCTGTCTCGTAGAGTGCGCCGCTGTCTTCGCCACCGCCTCCCCTGAAGTCGACGAAGTAGACCTGTCCGGTGCGCGGATCCGTCAGTCGCACCGCCCGGCGTCCCGATGCTGCGCCGGTCGATGCGAGCGTCACGGTCGTCGACGAACTCGGCACGCCAGACCCGAGGGAGATGTCCTGCACCTCACCGGAATCCACGACGCCCAAGCGCTCCTTGTGCGTCACGTTCAATGCAGGCGGATCGACGTTCGCATACACAACTCCGCCCGCCACGACCGACCAGGCGGCGCCCATCACGTCGTATTCGTCGCCGTATTCATCGTCACTGCACCCGTCTGAAAAGCCCCCCGTGGCGGGGTCAAGGATGCCCTCGCTCACGCTGGGGTCCGGGCAGGAGTGGCCATTCGAATGCATCAATCCGAGGTTGTGCCCGAACTCGTGGGCGACGACATCCAGGTCGTTGATGCCATCAGAAGAGATCCAGAGCGCGCCACCGTTCGCTGTATTCGGCGTCCCGGCGGGGCCCGTCCCGACACTTCCGTACCCTGCCGTTGTGCACCCACCCGCGAACGCTGGGCCCGGAACAATGATCAAGAGGTGATGGGCCGCGGTCGAGACGTAATAGTCCAGGGTGGAATGGCCGAACTGGAACGCCCCCTCATTCCACATCGCGTCTCTCTGCGAACAGCCGAAGGAGCTCGAATACCGCTTGGTCGCCAGAGGCTGCACAAGAGACCTGAGCTGTTGGTTCGTCTGCGTCTCCCAATAGCTCGCCGTCTTCGCAATGAGGGACGACACTGCGCTGTCGGTGATGAAAGGTGTGGTTCCGGCGTACCCGGCCGGGAGAACAACGGCGACATCGATGGTGTGATCAGACTGGACCAGGCCGGCGACCGGAACGTCGAGAGGCGCCACGAGCTGTCGTGAGCTCTCGCGTGCATCCGTGCCGAGCAGGTCGTTCGCATTGACCATATCGTCGGCACCGACACCGGCGGCCGACACGGTGGGGTGGTCCTGCGTGGCAGCGGTCGCTCCGGGCGCCACAGTGAACGCGAAGGTACACACCGCCAGGAGAATCGCAAGGGTTGCGGCTAATCGCCTATTGATAGCCCTGACCCACCGCATACCACAACCTCTCGCTCCGCGCTCGAACGTGACTCCTCACTCAACGAGGTGTGGAATGCACCCCCGCGAAGACGATCCTGCCATCAACAGTCGGCACGTCACATGGCCCCGTTAGAATCATCACGGCCACAGAGAGAAAGAAACAGGTTCCATGAAACTCCTCGTCACCGGCGGAGCCGGCTTCATCGGCTCGAACTTCGTCCGGCGCACGCTGCAGGATGCCTACCCCGGCCTCGAGGGCGCAGAGGTGGTCGTGCTCGACGCACTCACATACTCCGGCAACCTCGAGAACCTCGCCCCCGTCGCGGACTCCGCGCGTTACGGCTTCGTGCACGGCGACATCCGTGACTCGGCCCTCCTCGACCAGTTGCTTCCGACCGTGGATGCCGTGGTGCACTTCGCCGCGGAGTCGCACGTCGACCGCTCGGTGCGTGACGCGTCGATCTTCGTCGAGACCAACGTTCTCGGCACCCAGAGGCTGCTCGACGCCGCCCTGCGCGCGAACCTCAAGCGCTTCGTCCACGTGTCGACGGACGAGGTCTACGGCTCGATCGCTGAGGGCTCGTGGGACGAGACCCGGCCGCTCGAGCCCAACTCCCCCTACTCCGCGTCCAAGGCCGGAAGCGACCTCCTCGCACGCAGCTACTTCCGCACCCACGGACTAAACCTCTCGATCACGCGCTGCTCGAACAACTACGGCCCGTACCACTTCCCCGAGAAGGTCATCCCGCTGTTCGTCACGAACCTCATCGACGGCAAGCACGTTCCTCTCTATGGGGAAGGCAACAACATCCGTGACTGGCTGCACGTCGACGACCACTGCCGCGGAATCGCACTCGTGCTCACCCGAGGTCGCGCGGGCGAGATCTACAACATCGGCGGCGGCACCGAGCTCACCAACAAAGAGCTCACGCAGCTGCTGCTGGACGCGACGGATAAGGACTGGTCGTACGTTGACCGGACCCCGGACCGGCTCGGTCACGACCTGCGCTACTCGGTCGACATCGCCAAGATCAGCGCTGAGCTCGGCTACGCACCGCAGGTTCCGTTCGAGCAGGGGCTCGCGGATGTCGTGCAGTGGTACCGCGACAACCGCGCCTGGTGGGAACCGTTGAAGGAGCGCGCGGCGCTGTAGACGCTATTCGATCCGTCGGACGACGCAGACGACGTTTGACGAAGACAGCACGACCGGAATGTTCGGAAAATACAGCAGCCGCTTCAGGAACGCGACGGCGTCGACAATCGGTCCTACACACACCGAATAGAGTCCGTGCCAGAATGACGTGGCAAATCCGTGGCGTGACGCGGCGCGAAACACCTCAATCTTCAACTTCGAGCGCAGGGCAAAGTTGGTCATTTTGAGGTATCCGATCGCAGTGACATGCGTCGGGTCACCGAACTGAAGTGGATTCCCGAGCCAGCTGTCTGCGTTCGGAAAACGAAAGATCATGGAGCCATCGCTCCGCAGCTTGGTGGAAAGAGTCTGCAACAACGCGACAACGTGTTCCTGGGGAATGTGTTCGAGCACGTCAAACGCCGCGACCAGATCCAGCGAGTCATCCGGTATCTTGTCGATCTCCGCCGGTGAGTATGCCGTGAAACCCTGGGCCCGGGCGGCCTTGATGAGCTCGGGCTCAATTTCGGTGCCCGTGACCTGCCAACCGCGACCGCGGCAATATTCAAGGAAGGCACCATTTCCGAAGCCCACCTCGAGCACGGTGCGAATCGGACGCGCCTGGCGAGTCAGATCACGAAGCTCCCGGCCGAAATATGCTTTTTCACCGCGAGGCAGGTCTCCGAACGGGACCCCAGTGACCCAGCCCTTCCACTCAATATAAGCATTGTCCTGGGGTACGCTTTCGTCGTTGTTGGCTGCCACAGATAATCTCCGGTTACGAGGGAGAGAGCACTCGAATAGCTCGCTTTCATGCTGTCACACGACGGCCACGAGAGATTCCCGAAGTTCGTGCAGAAGTGTGAAGCCCCACCAAGGGTACCGTGGCAACCCACCGTCGCCATGACGACGGGCGAACGCGAGAGGGCAGATTCCTCGAATAACATAACCGCGTACCGTTCACTCCCCGGAAGAGGCAGACCTTGGCGTCACGATTCGCGCGAGCGACGTCCACGCTGTACCGACGGCTCCGGGGTTCCGCCCTTGAGTTCGGCGTGATCGCGGTTGTCGGGATGGGCATCAGTCTCCTCTGCCTGCACGTCTCGCACTACGTTCTCGGCGTCACCACGCTGCTTGCGGACAACATCTCCGCGAACGTGATCGGCCTCGTGCTCGGGGCCGCATCCCGCTTCCTGCTCTACCGCTTCTGGGCCTTCAGTCCGCGCCGCTACGACGGTCTTGCCGCACGGACCGCTCGCGCCGAGAGCGCAGCGTCGTCCCAGTCCGTCACACTCTAAGAATGCCCAGGCCATCCACCGTGAGGAACCACATGAAATACCTGATCACCGGAGCCGGCGGGATGCTCGGCCAGGACCTGCAGCAGGCGCTGGACGGACGCGAGGTGACGGCACTCTCGCGCGCCGAGTTGGACGTGACCGACGCGCGGGCCACGCTCGCCGCGGTTGCGGGGCACGACGTCGTCATCAACGCCGCGGCGTACACGAAGGTCGACGACGCAGAATCACACGAGGACGAGGCGTATGCGATCAACGCGACCGGCGCCGAGAACCTCGCGCGTGCCGCGGCAGCGTACGGGGCGATCCTGGTGCAGGTCTCCACCGACTACGTGTTCGACGGCACCGCCACCACGCCGTACGCCGAGGATGCGCCGCCGGACCCGGTGTCCGCCTACGGCCGCACGAAAGCCGAGGGCGAGCGCCTCGCGCGCGCGGCGAACCCCGACCGCACCATCATCATCCGCACCGCCTGGCTGTACGGGGAGCACGGCCCCAACTTCGCGAAGACCATGCTGCGACTGGCCGCGTCCCACGACACGGTGAGCGTCGTGACCGACCAGGTCGGACAGCCGACCTGGACGCTGGACCTCGCGAAGCAGATCGTCGCGCTGCTCGAGACGGGCGCGACATCCGGAATCCACAACGGCACGGCATCGGGTGAGGCCAGCTGGTACGACTTCGCACGGGCGATCTTCAGCGTCTGCCGACTCGATCCTGATAGGGTCAGGCCGACCGATAGCTCGCAGTTTGTGCGACCGGCACCGCGACCGGCCTATTCCGTGCTGGGCCACGACTCTTGGCAGCGTGTCGGTCTGAACCCCTTGCGGGACTGGCGTCTCGCACTCGATGACGCGGTGGCACACGGAGTGCTGGATCAGCAGTGACGACACACAGATGACGGAGCAGGAATGACAACACTGCGAGTGATCGTCGACCGAATCGTCGGCCCGACCCCCGGAGGAATCGGCCGCTACACGGAAGAGCTCACCCGACAGCTCATCGCCACCGCCCCTGCCGGCTGCGACGTGTCCGGAATCGTCTCCGCCTCCCCCGAGACCGACTACGAGACCATCACGACCCTGTTGCCCGGCCTCGTCGAACTGCACAAGACCGCGCTCGATCGCGGCCAGCTGAGCCTCGCGTGGCAGCACGGCTTCACCCGGCTCCCCGGCAAGGGGATGCTGCACGCGCCGAGCCTGCTCGCCCCGCTCGGCAAACATGACCGCCTGAATGACGTCGGCGACCAGGTGGTCGTCACCGTGCACGACACGATCCCGTGGAGCCACCCCGGAGTCCTCTCCTCGCGACGGGCTGCCTGGTACCGAGCGATGGCGAAGCGTGCCTACAAGTACGCGGATGCCGTGGTGGTGCCGACGCACACCGTCGCAGCACAGCTCGCGGACATCCACGATTTCGGCGACAGGATCCGAGTGATCGGTGGCGCTGTCTCCTCGAAGCTCGAGGTGCCGGTCGACCCCGACGTGCGCGCGCGGCGCATGGGGCTTCCCGAGCGATACGTGCTCGGCGTCGGCGGCCTCGAGCCGCGCAAGGGCATCGGTTCCCTCATGCGCGCGATGGCCGATCCGGCACTCGCGGACGTGCCGCTGCTCATCGCGGGCGCCCCGGAGATGGATGTGCACGCCGCATCCCTCGAGGCCGGTCTCCCCGAGGGCCGCGTGCAGGGCCTCGGATTCATTGCGGATGCCGACCTCGCGGTCGCGTTGGATCGTGCAGCCGTGTTCGTGTTCCCCAGTCTCGCGGAGGGATTCGGTCTTCCCGTGATCGAGGCGTTCCACTTCGGCACCCCCGTGGTGCACTCGGACGACCCCGCGGTCGTCGAGGTGGCCGCGGGCGCGGGAGTCACCGTCGAACGCGGCGACGCTGAGGGCTACCCGGAGCGGCTGGCCGAGGCCATCCGTTCCGTGCTGGACGACCCGGCGCTCGAGCAGCGGCTGCGATTCACCGGGCTCGACCGCTCAAAGAACTTCAGCTGGCGCGATTCCGCCGAGAAGGTCTGGCAGCTGCACGCCGACCTGTGACGCGGGCCGTCCTCAGCCGAGGTCGTTGATTCGTGCCAGCAGCTCGGCGAGCTTCTCCAGGTCGCCGATATCCCAGTCGCGCAGCTCGTCGTACATCACGCCGCGCTCTGCGGCCCGCACCGCGGCGATCCGCTCATCCGCCGCGGTCGATACGGCAAGAATCACCGCGCGCTTGTCGGCAGGATCGGCCTCGCGCGTGACCAGGCCCAGCCGTTCGAGCGACCGCAGCTGCCTGCTGAGCAGCCCCTTGTCGATCTCGAGTTTTTCGGCGAGCACGCCGGCGTGGGTGGGTCCGCAGGTGCCGAGGGTGCTGAGGATCATGTAGCCCATGACCTGCAGCTCCGGATGCACCCGCTCGGCCCGCCTGCGCATGCTCACCTTGATGCGACGGTACATCGCACCGAACTGTTCCTCGACCGAGGCGATCGCCGCATCCGCCTTCTGGTCCCGTTCGCTCACGGCACCCATTATGACCGAGTTACCCGCTCACCGGCCGTCTCGCCCTGCGAGTGCGCGGCGTCGTCGATCGACTCCTGGGCCACGAAGCCCTCGCTCACCTCGGCGAGGATCTCGCCGGTCTGCTCGGTCCCCGACTTCTCCCGCTCGGCGATCTGCTCGAGAGTCGTCTTGGAGCCGAGCGTGATGTTCGGCAGGAAGGCGATGGCGATGAGACTCACGATGGCGAGCGGGGCTGCGACGATGAAGATGTCTGCGACGGATTGTCCGTAGATCGACTCGACAATGGTTCGTACGCTCGGCGGCAGGAGGTCAACCTGCGGAATGGTTCCCGCCTGGAGTGCCTGGCCGATCTTCGCGCCCCCTGCGCCCAGCTTCACGAGCGCTGCCGTGAGGTCATCCGAGCGCTGGGTCATCAGGGTGAGGACCTGGTTGCCGAGGATGGAGCCCATCACGGAGACCCCGATGGTTCCACCGAGACTGCGGAAGAACGACACGGACGCGCTCGAGGTGCCGATGTTCTCCGGCGAGACGGTGTTCTGCACGATGAGCACGAGGTTCTGCATCACCATGCCGACGCCCGCGCCGAGGATGAACATGTAGACGGAGACGAGAACGTAGTTCGTGTCGTAGCGGATGGTACCCATGAGGTACATGCCGACGGTCAGCGCGGCGGCACCCGCGACCATGTACGACTTCCACTTGCCGAACTTGCTGATGAGCGCGCCGACGACGGTGGAGGAGACGAGCAGGCCGATGATCATCGGCAGCGTCAGCAGACCGGACTCCGTCGGCGTCGCGCCACGAGCGAGCTGCATGTACTGGCTGAGGAACACCGAGGTGCCGAACATCGCGACACCCACGGAGATGCTCGCGATCACCGCGAGGGTGAAGGTGCGGTTCCTGAACAGCGTCATCGGGATGATCGGTGCGGAGACGTTCAGTTCGACGACTACCGCGGCGATGAGCAGCAGTACGGAGCCGCCGACCATCCAGGCCGTGTTCCAACTCATCCAGTCGAACTGGTTGCCGGCCATCGTGACCCAGATCATGATGAGCGAGACGCCGCCGGCCAGCAGCACCGCGCCGAGATAGTCGATGCGGATCTTCTGCGTGCGCAGTTTCGGCAGGTGCAGGGTGCGCTGCAGCAGGATGATCGCGGCGAGCGCGACCGGGGCCCCGACAAAGAAGTTCCAGCGCCAGCCGATCGAGTCGGTGATGAGCCCACCGATGAGCGGGCCTCCGACGGTGCCGAGCGCCATGACGGCGCCGAAGAGGCCCATGTACTTGCCGCGCTCACGCGGGCTGATGATGTCGGCCATGATGATCTGGCTGAGCGCCGTGAGGCCTCCGGCACCGAGCCCCTGCAGCACGCGGAACAGGATGAGCGTTCCCGTGTCTTGCGAGAACCCGGCGAGCGCGGAGCCCAGAACGAAGACGACGAGCGAGAGTTGGATGAGCAGCTTGCGGCTGAACAGTTCGGCGAACTTTCCCCAGATGGGCGTCGACACGGTCGTCGCGAGCAGCGTTGCCGTGACCACCCAGGTGAAGGCGGCCTGGTCGCCGTGCAGGTCGGAGATGATGCGCGGCAGGGAGGTCGAGACGACCGTGCCCGCGAGGATCGAGACGAACATGCCGAGGAGGAGGCCGGAGAGGGCCTCGAGCACCTGGCGGTGTGACATCGAGTTCGTGTGTTCTGGTGCGGCAGCGGTGACCGGGGTGTCGGCAGAAAGCGCCATGAAGCGACTCCGAGATGGAAGAAGGTGGATATCGGCTCGCCACGGGGCCGATGGTTGACAGAGATCAACTATATGCAGTTAGTTGATCTCTGTCAACTACTTCTGTCGGTCAGGGCGCGGGTGTCTTGCTCCTTGGTGCGATCGCAGCCTTCACCGCGGCATGTATCTTGTCGAAATCCGGATATGCGGGGTTGTAGTCCGGGGGCACCAGCTCGAGTTGGGTGACCGGCAGCTTCCGACCACGGTCGGCCAGCTCCACGAACGATCCGAGCATTTCCGCGGGCACATCGGTCTTCACGACCTGGGCCCCGGCCTTCGCGATGTCCTGGAACTTCGCGAGCACAACCGCGGGCTTGAACTGACTGATGATGGCCTGCTGCACCTGGCGTTGGCGCGCCATCCGCTCGTAGTCGTTCGAATCATACCGGGACCGCCCGTACCAGAGCGCCGTCGGGCCGTCCATATGCTGAACGCCGGCCTCGATCCAGCCGATCGGATGCTTACCGGTCACTCCCCCGATCGGGGTGCGCTCGGGCACGTCCACGGTTACGCCACCCAGGGCGTTGACCAGGTCAGCGAACCCCTGCATGTCGATGAGGGCATAGAACTGGATCTTGATCCCCAGAACGGCCTCCACGGCATCCTTCATCGCCTCGATGCCCGGGTTTCCGCCCTGCTTCATCGCGTCGGGGTAGAGGCTCGCGTGCTCCTCACCGTAGGTGTAGAGGTAGTCGATGAGGCACTGGTCACCACAGTTGTAGCCGTTCGGGAACGGACCCCACAAAGGAGAACCCTGGACGAACGGGACCTGTTCGAGGTTGCGCGGGATGCCGATGATCGTGGTTGCACCGGTCACGGCGTCGACGCTCGCAACCGAGGTGCTGTCTGGCCGCAAACCCATCCGGTCAGAACCGGCATCCCCCCCTAGCAGGAGGATGTTGTACCTGCCGTGCGACGGAGCAACATAGCCCTTGCCCACGCTGAACACCGAGGAGATCGATGAGCGTGCCGTTCCGGCGATGACCGCGCCGTAACTCGCGGTGCCCGCCGTCGCCACGAGGGCGAGCACGGCGAGCCCGGCGACGAAACCTCGCGCGAGCGGCAGGGTACGCACCAGACGCACGAGACGCATGGTGTCGAGGGTGAGCACGACCCAGAGCAGCGCATATCCGGCCAGCAGTATCTGCGCGATCGTGAGACCGACCACGTTGGTCACGATCGAGTAGATCACCGTCGGAGCCAGCCAGAACACGAGCAGGGCGGCGATCGCCATCGCCCAGAGCGCGAAGGTCGTGGCCACTCCGAGACGCCCGAGTCTCCTGCTGCCGGCGAGAAGTTGGGCGGAGCCCGGAATGAGAAGGTTAAGACTGATGAGCCACCAGGCGCGCTTGGTCATCACGGGCTGCGAGGAGAGATCGGGGAAGCGAACGGGCTGCGCGGCAGAAGACACTGGTCGGCTCACAGCTTCGACTTGAGCGACCGGTTCTTCTCGTCCACCATTGCCTCGAGACTCGCGGCGAACGTGGAGAGCGCTTCGGCAATGGCCGGATCGGATGACCCCAGGATGCGAACGGCGAGCAGCCCCGCGTTGCGTGCACCCCCGATCGAAACCGTGGCAACCGGAATGCCCGCGGGCATCTGCACGATCGACAACAGGGAGTCGAGGCCGTCGAGCTTCGCGAGCGGCACCGGGACACCGATCACCGGAAGCGTCGTGACCGAGGCGAGCATGCCGGGCAGGTGAGCGGCTCCGCCTGCCCCGGCGATGATGACACGGATGCCACGGGACGCCGCCTCTTTGCCGAAGGCGATCATCCGCTCTGGAGTGCGGTGGGCGGAAAGCACCTCCACCTCGTGGGCGACGCCGAACTCGGCGAGCGCGGCAGCGGCATCCGCCATCACGGCCCAGTCGGAGTCTGAGCCCATGACGACGGCAACGAGCGGGGCAGGCATGGGCACCATGCTAAACGTCAACCCTCAAAATGACCGGCAGTGACCCGCGCGCGCTGCAGGACGTCGTCGAGCTCGTCTCCACCTGCCGTGACATGACCGACCTTGCGACCGGGCCGCGGTGTCTTGCCGTAGTTGTGGATCTTGACGCCCGGCTGGTCGGCCATCGCCACCGGGTAGCGGTCAGCGAGCGAAATCTGCTGGTCCGGCCTGTCGAGACCGGGGCCGCCGAGGATGTTGACCATGACCGACCACGGCTCGCGGCACGCGGTGTCGCCGAGCGGAAGGTCGAGTACCGCCCGCAGGTGCTGCTCGAACTGGCTTGTGACCGAGCCATCGATGCTCCAGTGGCCCGTGTTGTGCGGGCGCATCGCGAGCTCGTTGATGAGCAGGCGTCCGTCGGTGGTCTCGAACAGTTCGACGGCGAGAACGCCCGTCACTCCGAGGTTCTCGGCCACGGCAACGGCAATCTCCCTGGCCTCGTCTGCGAGTCTTCCCGTTGAATCCGGCGCCGGGGCGACGACCTCGGCGCACACCCCGTCGCGCTGCACGCTCTCCACCACGGTCCAGGCGGCAATCTGGCCGGATGGCCTGCGTGCGACAGACTGCGCCAGTTCGCGCCTGAACTCGACGAGCTGCTCGACGAGGAGCGCGTCGCCGGTGAACCAATCGGCGGCGTCCTCCGCGCTCGTCACGACGCGAACGCCGTGCCCGTCGTAGCCGCCGCGCGCCGTCTTCACCACGGCCCGTCCACCGTTGTCGTCGATGAATGCCTGCAGTTCGACCGCCGTGGTGACGCGCGCCCAGTTCGGCACCGGCAGACCGATACCGCCCAGCCGCTCGCGCATCAGCAGCTTGTCCTGCGCATAGAGGAGGGCATCCGGTCCCGGGCGTACGGCGACACCGCGCTCGACGAGCGTGTGCAAGATCTCCTGCGGAACGTGCTCGTGGTCGAAGGTGATGACGTCGGCGCCCTCGGCGAAGCGCAGCACATCCGCCTCGTTCAGGTGGCTTCCGAGCATTGTCGTGGCGAGATCCGCCGACTCTCCCGCGTTTTCGGCAAGCACACGCAGCTGGATGCCGAGGTTCACCGCCGCAGGGATCATCATGCGAGCGAGCTGCCCGCCACCGATCACGCCAACAGTGAGAGTCATCGTTTCTCCAGGGATCGAGAGGGAGCCATGTGGCGGAAGCGGATCATCGGGGCATCAGGCGTGCCCCAGAGCCCGATAGTCCCACCCAGCGTCTCGCCACAGTGCCGAGTCGAGGCAGTTACGCCCGTCGATGACGACTCTATGCGAAACGATCTCGCCGAAGACGACCGGGTCGAGAGCACGATAATCGTCCCACTCCGTCATGACCAGCACGGCATCGGCTTCGCGCGCGGCGTCCGTGGCCGAGGCGACATAGTCCAGTTGTGGATGGCGGGCTCCGGCAGTGGTGTTGGCTGCGGGATCCGTGGCGACCACCTTCGCACCGAGCGCGTGCAATCGCACCGCGACGTCGAGCGCCGGGGAGTCACGCACGTCATCGGAGTTCGGCTTGAAGGCCAGCCCGAGCACGGCGAACCTCTTGTCGGCGACTGAGCCGCCAACACTCTCCACCGCAAGAGTCACCATCCGCTCCCTGCGGCGCAGGTTGATGGCGTCGACCTCGCGAAGGAAACCGAGACTCTCCTCGAGCCCCAACTCGGTTGCTCGCGCCTGGAACGCCCGGATGTCTTTCGGAAGGCAGCCTCCCCCGAAACCGAGTCCGGAGTTCAGGAACCGTCGACCGATACGCGCGTCATGGCCGAGAGCATCCGCCAGCTGCGTGACATCCGCCCCCGTCGCCTCCGCGATCTCGGCCATCGCGTTGATGAACGAGATCTTCGTCGCGAGGAAGGCGTTGGCAGACACCTTCACGAGCTCAGCCGTCGCGAAGTCGGTGACGATCTTGGGCGCCCCGCCGGCCAGCGGCGTCGCATAGATCTGGTCCAGGATGCCCTCGGAGGTGACATCACCGGCGCCGATCCCGTAGACCAGCCGATCCGGCGCGAGCGTGTCCTTCACGGCGAAGCCCTCCCGCAGGAACTCCGGGTTCCAGGCCAGCTTCGCCTCCGGCACTCGCTCCCGCAGGTGCTCTTCGAGTCGGCCGGCGGTTCCGACGGGAACCGTTGACTTGCCGATGACCAGGCTCCCCGGCTCCAGGTACGGAATGAGTGCGTCGAGGGCGGCGTCGACGTAGCTGATGTCTGCGGCGAAGCTGCCGGGCAGCTGCGGCGTTCCCACGGTGATGAAGTGCGCGGCGGCATCCTGTGCTGCGGAGAACTCTGTACTGAACGTGAGATTGCCCCGCGCAATGGTCGAGTCGAGCAACTCGGGCAGGCCCGGTTCGAAGATCGGAGCCTGGCCGCGTGAAAGCGTGTCGATCTTTGCTTCATCGATGTCGATTCCGATGACCTCGTGGCCCAGCGACGCGAGGCATGCCGCGTGGACGACCCCGAGGTATCCACAGCCGATTACCGAAATCTTCATCTATTGATTCTCCATTGCGCAGCCCGAGCGGACCCCTCCACACACTAGCGAAAAGCACTCAGCGGGATCCCCAGGCCGTCGTCTCGTCCGACGGGCGGGAATCCGCGGCCTGCCGCCGTGCCGCGATCGGGTTGATGCTCGCCTCCATGAGGTCGTGCAGGGCTCCCTGCACGAGATCGGCGTTCGGAGCGTCTCTGAGCACGACCGGATGATCCAGCCCCGTGTTCACCTCGACATCCCCACTGCCGAAGATGCTCTGCATCATGCTCTTGCGCACCGTCACGTCGTAACCCCTGCTGTGCAGCAGCTCCTGCCGCACCCGCACGAAGAAGCCGCGGCGAAAGATGATGCGCCTGGTGGTGATGATGTAGCGCTTGCCGAGCCAGCTCAGCAACGGCAGCAGCCACAGCAGGATGATCAGGAGTGCCGCGGCCACCGGCACGATCGCGTTCTCCCACGGAAGAGGGAAGCTGCCCTGGAAGTATCCCGCGGCACCCGCGACAAGGATCAGAAGGAGCGAGGGCCAGAACAGCGCGCGGCCGTGAGGCCGCAGCCGTGCGACGACCCGCTCACCGCCCTGCTCCTGGCTCGACATGCTTCATTCATACCGTAGATGCGTGACGTCACCCGCGGCGACAGCCTGGATCACGCCATCGCTCGCGTCTCTCACCAGGAGCCTGCCGTCCGAATCGACGTCGAGGGCTTCGCCGAAGAGCAGCGCGTCTCCCGGCAGCTGCACCTTGACGCTCTGACCCAGCGTGCTGCACAGCGCGACGAGTGCGGCACGCAGGCCGCTCGCATCCGGGTCCGCGCCGCGGCCGAGAAATCGACGATAGAGCGAGGCGAACTCGCGGAGGTAGCCGGAGAGCACGGCATCCACGAGCTCGTCGCCGGAGAGCTGCGCACCGTCCAGGAGCATCGAGGTGGATGTCTCGGTCGGCAGTTCCCCGCGCTCGAAGGCGAGATTCACCCCCACCCCGATCACGACAGCGGGCTCTGCGGGCAGGAGCTCCGCCAGGATCCCGGCGATCTTCTTGCCGTCGACCTGGACATCGTTCGGCCATTTGAGGGTGACCCTGTGCTCCGGCAGCAGGCCGGCAATCGACCGCGTCATGGCGACACCGGCGAGCAGCGGAAGCCAGGCGAAGTGCTCCATGCCGAGCGGGGTGCCGAGCGGATGCAGCGGGCGAAGCAGGAGCGAGACGGCGAGAGTCTTCCCGGGAGGCGCGATCCAGGATCGTCCGAGCCGACCGCGGCCGGCCGTCTGGCTTGTGGTGAGCACCACCGAGAACTCCGGCACCGCCCCACCGGCGGCGCGCGTCACGAGCTCGTCATTGGTCGACGTGGTCTCGGCCAGCTCGATGATGGAGGCGGCGAGTTCTGCACTGTGCGGGAGATGCATCCATCCAGAGTAGGCGGCTTCTGCCACTCGACCAGCGAGATTAGGCCGCTAAAGTGAAGCCGTGACTGCAGACGAAAATGCCGGGCCCGACATCTATTCGACGGCGGGAAAACTCGCCGAACTCAAGAGGCGCTACCACGAGGCCGTCACGGCCAGTGGCGAGGCGGCGATCGAGAAGCAGCACGCCAAAGGCAAGAAGACCGCGCGTGAGCGCATCGAACAACTGCTCGACCACGGCTCATTCGTCGAACTGGACGAGTTCGTGCGCCACCGCACCCACTCCTTCGGCATGGAGAGCAAGCGTCCGTACGGCGACGCGGTCGTCACGGGCACCGGCACCATCCACGGCAGGCAGGTCGCCGTCTACAGCCAGGACTTCACCATCTTCGGCGGTTCGCTCGGCGAGGTCGCGGGCGAGAAGATCATCAAGGTCATGGACCTCGCCCTCAAGACCGGCGTTCCCATCATCGGGATGCTCGACTCCGGTGGCGCTCGCATCCAGGAGGGCGTCGTGGCCCTCGGCAAGTACGGCGAGATCTTCCGCCGCAACACCGCATCCTCCGGCGTCATCCCGCAGATCTCGATCATCATGGGCCCGGCCGCCGGCGGTGCCGTCTACGGGCCTGCGCTCACCGACTTCGTCATCATGGTCGACAAGACCAGCCAGATGTTCGTCACCGGCCCTGACGTGATCAAGACCGTCACCGGTGAGGACGTCGGCATGGAGGAGCTCGGCGGGGCGCTCACCCACAACAAGGTCTCCGGCGTCGCCCACTGGCTCGCCACCGACGAGGATGACGCGCTCGACTACGCGCGCACGCTCATCGGCTTCCTGCCCGACAACAACCTCGCGGAGCTTCCCGTCTACGAGAACGAAGTCGAACTCGAGATCACCGACGAGGACCGCAAGCTCAACGTGCTCATCCCCGACAGCCCGAACCAGCCCTACGATATGAAGACGGTCATCGAGCACATCGTCGACGACGGCGACTTCCTCGAGACCCAACCGCTGTTCGCGCCCAACATCGTCGTCGGCTTCGGCCGGGTCGAGGGTCGCTCTGTGGGCATCGTCGCCAACCAGCCGAACGCGATGGCGGGCACCCTCAACATCGAGGCCGGGGAGAAGGCCTCACGGTTCGTGCGCTTCTGCGACGCCTTCAGCATCCCGATCCTCACCCTCGTCGACGTGCCGGGGTACCTGCCTGGCACAGACCAGGAGTGGACCGGCGTCATCCGCCGAGGTGCCAAGCTCCTCTACGCCTACGCGGAGGCCACGGTGCCGCTGGTCACGGTGATCACGCGGAAGGCGTACGGCGGCGCATACATCGTCATGGGCTCCAAGCAGCTTGGCGCCGACCTCAACTACGCCTGGCCGACCGCGGAGATCGCCGTCATGGGTGGCCAGGGTGCCGTCAACATCCTGTACCGCAACGAGATCAAGGCAGCGGAGTCCAACGGCGAGGATGTGGCTGCCGTGCGCACGAAGCTCGCCAACGAGTACACCTACAACGTGACCTCGCCGTTCCTCGCGGCGGAGCGTGGGGAGTTGGACGGCGTGATCGAGCCCGCGGCCACCCGGGTCGCCGTCATCAAGGCGCTGCGGGCGCTGAGGACCAAGCGGGCGACACTTCCGCCGAAGAAGCACGGGAACATTCCGCTGTGACCGACGACACACACGACAGCACCAGCCCGGAGTTCACTGTTCTGGGGGGCAATCCGACGCCGGGCGAACTCGCGGCAGTCACCGCGGTGCTCACTGCGGCGATCGAGGAGGCCACGACCATGGGGGCGCACACCGCACCCGCGGGCCGCAGCGCGTGGCAGCTGGCCCAGCGCCCGATCCGCAGGCCGATCGATCGCGGTATCAGCGCCTGGCGCGGCTTCTCAGGCTGACGGAGCATAATGTCAGGAGCCGCAGTCGTCGCAACCGTCTTCGGTCGTGAAGTCGTCTTCACCATGAGGATTTCGCCTGTTTTGGGTGAAATGTACCCCTCAGTTCGACGCTGTCTCCCCGGAAAATCGCTGTTTTTGCCGGCGATACCGGGTTATTGACCAAAATTGTCCCCCAATAGTCCCCCAAAGAGACGACTTTCCCCCAGTCACCGAACACAGCAGAATACTTATTGCTAGGTGTTTCTCTTCGAGTTACACCACCGGTCATTAGCCGACTAGGGTAAGCGGGCTAATGGCTTGGGGGCGGGTCAGGACAATATTCGGGTTATTGTCCTGACCCGGGACTTTACGAAGGGCCGGAACTCAGTTCCGGCCCTTCGATCGTTAAGGCGTCAGATCAGGCAGCTGCGTCGGCTTAGGCTTATAGGCAAGAACGTGTGGATGGGTCGGGTGTGTCATCCGCGTCCTGCCCAGCCTGATCGGTGCCAGAGTCCTTCCTCGGCGTTGAGGCCGGTG
>NZ_JBELOA010000013.1:0-11855 GCF_040227205.1 Parafrigoribacterium humi
CGGAACTCCCTCGGAAACGCTCTCGGCATGGCAAACATCCTTCCAGAGACGAGCTACTCGCCCCAGATCAGGAGTCACCTAAACCTGCAGCAGTCCCGTAATCGTTCACATCTGGTTATGTGTGCGGCTGATTTCGCGTCACGCCGGAAAATCGGCAAAGAATCCACCAATTGAGAGAGCGCACCGACATAAACGCTGATCAGGTGGGATAAAACTATTTCGACATTCTTTTGAAAAGCCGTCTACGAGGACTGCTATCGCCCCGGTTTGGCCGTATGGGGCCCGCTTTCGACGCTATACGCGATGTGACACCGAAAGTGCCGAGTCATTGACATGCCGGCCGGATTCAGGCTCGTTCGCTCAGTTGTCGGGCTTACGTTGGGCGTCGCCGAGCACAGGGGCAAAAGGCGAGCGTTGGCCACGACAGACTTGCCACAAAATCCGGATCAGCCCAGCCGGTTTCGCGGACAACCAACGCGATCACCCAACGCACAATCTGATAGTCGGGAGCAGCTCTCACCGAGCTTCCGTTCTAAGCCAAGGTTCTTCGCTGCTGTCGTTGCCGGGGGGGTTATCACAGGTGTTCTCCGATGAGAACGAAATTGATTCAGGCGATCCTCGCTCCGACTAGGGCAGCGGTCCCGAGGGCGACTTTAGTCGGACGCTCTCTGCGCAGGGTCCGGCACCATAATTGACCCCGAGTTAAGGAATAGGTTGGGGCTCATGCGAACACCCGAATCTCATGCACGGCGCCCCGTCGATGTATTCGGTGCAGGATTCTCGCGGGCGGTACATCACCAAATGCCGCTGACGGACGCGCTCGGGGCAGCCACTGATGTAGTTTCTGGCGCGAGACGTCTCGTGAGGCGCTCAATTCTGCGGCAGATCGCGACAAACGAGCCAACGAAGCCGAGGCGCGCGGCGACCATACCGAAGCAACTGTGGCGGGTCATCCTCCACCCCAGCTTCCCGAGCTAGCTGTCCAAATTCGCTTACTGAACCATCTGGAGGGTTTACCGTTGCGCGCACCCTATGTTTCCATCAAGCGACTTGTTGACAATTCGCTCGCTGCAATGCTCGCTGCCGTTGAGATCTATAACAAGCCGCAAATGACATACCGCGATGAAGTTACGGTCATGCTCATCGTCAATGCGTGGGAGTTGGCGCTCAAGGCGACATTGCGCCAGAAGGATCGCTCCATCTTTTATCCGAAGAAGCGAGGCGAGCGATACCGGTCGATTGCCATCGATGACGCACTTGGGCGCGTGAACGCCAGCAAGTTGTGGCCCAAAGGGATCGACGGCCCTGCGGTGATGGCAAACGTCAAAGCACTCACCGAATACCGCGATCGAGCGATCCATCTATACAACGCGCTGGGCCTCGGCGCTGTCATCTATCCATTCCTCCAGCAGAACATTCTGAACTACCGCGACTTCATGTTGGTGAAGTTCAAGAGGGACCTGGCAGACTCCATGACCTGGCAGCTCCTCCCGCTCGGTGCGACTGCACCGGCGGACGCGGTTCAGTTTATGAAAGTTGACAAGAACGCGACGATGGTGGCCGAAGTCGAGGAGTTCATTAAGCAGCTCCGGAACCTCATGGATGACGCGCAGGCGTCCGGAAGCGACATGGGGCGGGTGGCGACGGTGTACGACATCCACATGCAATCGCAGAAGAAGCTCAGCAGCGCCGACCTGGTTGTAGCGGTCTCGCCGACCGCGGATGGGCAGATCGCAATCCACAAGACGGACCCGAACCAGACGCATCCGTTCAGTGCGACCAACTTGCTAGCGAAAGTCAACGAGAAGCGGCCCGGTCGAAAACTGACAACGCGCGATCACCAGGCGCTCTGCTGGCGGGACAACCTGCGTGAGAACCCGAAGTACGCATGGAAGCACAGCAACGGTGCCTCGCACGTATGGTCAGGGGAAGCGGTGAGCTACCTTGCCTCGCTGACTGACGAGCAGTATGACGCAGCGCGCGCCAGCTATCGGGAGCACCTCCGCGCCGTGAAAGACTAATGTCTGTCGCGGTGGAGTGGAGGCCCAGTGTGACCGCCACGACTGCGATTTCGTTGGCTGGGGCAGTGTGACGTCGACGGGAACGGGATTCCTCTCGGCACGGTCGTCGCCGGCGCGAACAAGCACGACTCGCCGCTTTTGCGCCCGACACTGGAGAAGCTGAACCGCTTCGAGGAGCTTCCGGAGAAGATCACCGTGCATCTCGACGCCGGCTACGACTCGAAGACAACCCGGGACCTACTCGACGAGTTCGGCTGCCAGGGCCAGATCGCCACGAAAGGCACACCCGCACCGCTGCAAGCGACCGGCCGATGGCCAGTCGACCGGACGAACTCCTGGCACAACCGCGGCTTCAAGAAGCTCGCCTTCTGCACCGACCGCCGCATCAAAGTCATTGACGCTTTCATCGCCCTCGCCAACGCGATCATCACCGTCAGACGCCTCATCAGAGAAGGCCAGACCCTCCACCGCTGGGACGGACGACCAAACCGCAAACCCTGAACCTATCCGCGCGATCTCTAAGCCACAAGTGCTCGTCATATCGTTGATTCGCTCACGACGAATGGCACGATCAGCTCGCGCTGGGTCGCGCGCGGTGAACTTGTCGCGTGGCGCAAGGTCGCTCTGGCTGGAATATTATGAGCGGAAGGTAACCTTCACTTCTGTGGATCGCATCGAATCTGTCCAGCAAGTGATCAAGAATGTCTGTTACAGGCGATATGGTGTCCCTATGCAGCATTTCGCTATCCTCAAATCGCTTATTCGTGTCGCTTTGGCGAGCGACTCCGCTCCGCTTCGCCACCAGGTTGAACGTCTCATCGAGGCGCTGCGGGCTGAGGGGGAAGTCAAGGAAGCTGCGGCGCTGTTGCGGATGATGAACCAGAACTCCCGCTCGACCGAGTTGTCGCCGAGTCGGATCACCAAGAGCGTTGTGGGGGTGGTCGGCGGGAAAGAGCGGCTCGGCGCTTCGGTCGCGGTGCCGGTGGACAAGGAAACCTCAGCCCCGCTCGCGAACCTCCTGATGCCGGACGATATCGTGGCACGTCTGCCGCTCTTTCCGGCTTCGTTGCAAGAGAACGTGGAGGCGCTGCTTCAGGAGTGGGAGCATGCTGAGCGCATCGCCGACGCGGGGATGCGCGCATCGTTGTCATTGTTGATCTATGGGGCTCCGGGCACTGGGAAGACGACGTTGGCTCTGTGGCTTGCCAAGCGGCTCGGCATCCCGGTGGTGCTTGCACGGCTGGATGGTCTGATCAGTTCCTACCTGGGGACGACAGCACGCAACCTCGGTGCCCTATTCGCGTTCGCGAATCGATACGAGTGCGTTCTCGTGCTCGACGAATTCGACGCGATCGCGAAGGTTCGCGACGATCCGAACGAGGTCGGGGAAATCAAGCGTGTGGTCAATGCCCTCCTGCAGAACATGGACGTCCGTGACGGGCGCGGTATCACTATCGGGTTGACCAATCATGAATCGCTGCTCGACACGGCTATCTGGCGGCGGTTCGAAGTGCAGCTGGCCGTACCCCTGCCGGGATTCGAACAACGTGTAGAGATCGCCAAGCGTCTTCTGGACGTAGAAGGTGACGCGGCCGTTGCTGAAGCAAAACTCCTTGCCTGGGTGTGTGAAGGCTTGTCCGGGGCGGAACTGCAGACGATGGCGACGAAGTATCGCAAGCGCCGTCTTCTGCAGGAGGATGCGGATATCGCACCGGTGGTCACCGTGGCGCAGCTGTCACGTTCCACCTCCGTCCATATCGATTCGGATCGCCGTCGCCTGCTGGACCAGGACGAGGGGCCGCTCACGAGGGACCTGGCAATGACGGATGTGAAGTTCAACAACATTGAGTTGGCATACCTCTTCCAGTGCAGTACCAAGACGATCGGCCGCCGTATCAGCGACGCCGGCGAGGACGGTGACGCTCATGGCGAATGAGCCAGTACAGGTGGTGCTTAATCCGGGTGCGCTCCGAGCGCCGAGGGACCGTCCGACACCGAACGGCAACGGGACCGATTTCTTCGCCGGCCGCAACACCGCATTCGCGACCCACCGGATGCAACTTGCCGCAGCGGTGAGCGCTGTGATCGCTGCGCTGGAAAACGACCAACAATTCGCCGGCCTCGGCTATGTCCGGGTGGTCATGGCCGCGGACGCCATCGCAAAGTCCCACCGAGCGCAGCGACGCCTTTTCCGGCCCGCCTGGACTCCGCACGTCGCCACCGAAGGCATTGGCGAACCGATTTACGCCGTGACACCGCAATCGCTTCGGAAAGTTCTTGCCGAGATCGTGAAAGCGGAGACCGACGTGCCGCTCAAGATCGATTCTGCGACCGGGCTGGCAAAACCAAATCCCTCGCGGAACCGCTGTGAAGTCTCCGCGATCGAAAGCATCACCCTCTGGACCGACCAAGACAAGCGCGACTTCAGTGCCGCCGACGGCGCAGCCTGGCTCGCACGATCGGGCACGGGCGGACGGTACCTGATCGAGCTGTTCCCGGTCGCGACAGCCGAGGACAGTTCCGCACTTGCCCACGCCGAACTGGTCGCGTTCGACGCGCTGCGGACGGGGCTGGCGCAGCTGAGCGTGGACGTACAGGCCCTCCGCGCAGGCATGAGCACCGGGGTGAGGGAGCTATCCCTGAAGGTGAATGTGCCCGGAACTCCAAGCCGGCTGAGCTTGGAGCCTCCATCGGTGGCACGGGCACGGGCCGGTGAGGTGGAGGCGAGAAGCTCGTCAGAGGCTTTGGTGGCGGTGGACCCGGGTGCGCATCAGCGGGTGCTCGAGTCGATCGAGCGCAACCCGCTGGTGCGTTCCGTTTCCCTGCCGCCAGTCGTCCGGCGCGACCTCAGCGAAGCAACATCGTTGGGCACACCTGTCGCAGAGGAGCTTTTCGAGCGTGATCCTGAGACAGCATCGGCGCAAGTCGGAGTTGTTGACGGAGGAGTGGGGGAGGTGATCGGAGAATGGGTCGAGGATCGTTGGGGTCAACTAGCTGACGACGACCGCGACGTTAGCCACGGCACCTTCATCTCCGGACTGCTGGTGGCAGCGGGCAGTCTCAATCCCTTCCTGCACACGCAAACGCACGGATGCCGCATTTACGACCTCGACGTCCTCCCTTCGGACCCTGGCGAGACCGGCATTCCGTTCGACAACTACTATCCGGGCGGTGTTCCCGACTTCATGGACGAGGTCGAGACCGCTGTGGCGGACTATCGGCAGCGGCACGGTGTCCGTGTATTCAATTTCAGCATGAACTTCCATGCCGCCGGAGACAGTTCCCGGTACGGGTATGCGGCGATGAGGCTAGATCAGATCGCAGCGCAGAACGACGTGATCTTCGTGATCTCGGCGGGCAACCTGCTTACGAGTCAGCAACGGCCGGAATGGTCAGTCAACTCCGAGTCAGCCCTAGCGAGCCTCGCCAATGACACTCAGAGCATCCTCAGCGAGCCGGGCGAAAGCCTGCACAACGTGTCCGTCAGCGCGCTGAATCCGCCCGGTCTGGAAGGCCAAGTACCCCTCGCGTTGGCCCGCTACAGCCGACGCGGACCGGGCCTGCGCGGTGCAACTAAACCCGACTTCGCTCACATCGGAGGTTCTGGTAGCCCGCGAGCCGGCGTTGGTGCGGGACTCTTCTCCGTCGACGAGCTTGGGCAACTCGTCGCCGGCGCTGGTACCAGCTACGCCGCCCCGCTGGTCGCACGCCGCCTTGCCGACCTGGACGCTCTCATTGAAGGAGAAGTCTCCCGAGAAGTCCTTCTGGCTCTCCTCGTTCACTACGCCCACACCCCGGACGTTTTCGCGCAGAAGACAATCCTTCCCGTTGCCCGGAACCTCATCGGATTCGGTGTTCCCACCATCGCCGAGGAAATGCTCCAACGGGACGACTCTGAAATCACTCTCGTGTTCGACAGTGTCGTTCAGCCTGGAGAGCAAGCGACACTCAAGTTCGCCTGGCCCGAAGCGCTCGTCGGAGATGGCGGAAAATGCCGCGGCTACGCAAGGCTCACCCTCATCGCACGACCGCAACTCGCCTACGAGCACGGAGACGAACGGATCCGTGTCAACATCGGGGCCCGTCTGATGCAGGAAAACAAAGACGGCGGATTCGAGAGCAGGTTGCACGCCGTGAACATGACACCAAGCGGCACTGAGCCGCGGACCGAACGCGACCTATTGAAGGAAGCGATGAAATGGCAGGTGGCCAAGTGCTTCGAAGCCAAACTCACCGGACGAGGCCCGAGTTCCACCTGGAAGTTCGTTGTCAACTATCTCACCCGTGCTGATGAGAGCATGCCGATGAACGGGGTCGAATTCGCTGCAGTACTCACTATCGCCGACCCGCGAGGTATTGCCCCAGTGTTCCAACAGATGAGGCTAGAACTCGGCCAACTCGGAATACGAACTGACGACATCCGCACCAGCATCCGCGCACGCGCCCAAGCCTGAAACTAGATCTTGGAATGAGGCTCACTTGAGATTGATTCGATTGCTTCGCCGCGTATCGGGCTTTCCCGATATCGTGACTCCCAGCGTCCCATGTCGGGCGACGAACAGATGGAGCCTGCTATGACTGATTTGGAGCCTGAGGCTGGGGCTTCTGGCCTTTTCCTTACCGGGGGAGTGGTGAAGTCGCGCCTAAGCGAGCAAGATCGCCACATCGTCCGAGACCACATCGCCTCTCTCCTGCAGGTCCAGAATCTGGTGATCCTTGTCGGCTCCGGAGCGTCATTCCACTTGGGCTCACCCCAGACGCGGAATCTGGACAACTCTGCTGTCCAGGCCATGATCGAGGGCGCAGATCAGGCGATCGACTCCACGGACGGGGAGTTGCTGAGGTTCCTCAATCCGGCTGACAACGGGGATTTGGAGAAGCTCCTCAATGGCCTTCAGCTTGCTACATCACTTGCCGACCAAGCCGGCCTTGCCGAGGTGACTTTCGGCTCGGGTAAGAAAGCCAAGAGCTTTACCAAGGCGCAGATCGACCAACTCAAAGGCAAGATTAACGTTGCCTTCGCACACGCATGCCAGCTCCCTCGCGCGGACGCGGATTTGAAGGACCCCCTCGCTGCGCACCGGCAGTTCCTCTCCCGAATCGTGCGAAGCAGGCGCGCCAACCTTCCGCGCCCGAAGGTCTTCACAACGAACTACGACCTTGTCATCGAACGAGCGCTCGACGAGTTGGGGTATCCCTATATCGACGGATTCAGCGGCACGGTGGACCGGCGCCTCAATCTTGCTTACTACGGACTCGACTTCCACCGGGTGGAGACGACATCTCAGCAGGTTGTGGCCCGTGCGGACAGTGCGCTGTACCTGCATAAGATCCATGGAAGTCTCAACTGGAAGGCTGTTGTCGGCGGTGCATCCGGCGTCACTACGCTTGAGGTGGTGCAGGTCGAAGAGGGCAGCGCCACTGTCGATGAACCGGTCCTGATCTACCCGACGACAGCCAAGGACGGCGACTCGCTTTCTTACCCGTATTCCGACCTCATGCGCCTGCTCAGCGATGCCGTTCAGCAGAACGACACGGCTGTTATCACTATCGGATACGGATATGGCGATCCGCATATCAATCGTATCCTGCTCCGCAGCCTCGCGATCAATCCGGCGATCAACGTCCTTGCTGTCGATCCTTACGCTGTGCTCGGTAAGGGTTCGGGCCTCGTCAAGGCGGTCCTCGATGAAGAACTTGTCGGGAACACCCTCGCTGCGCGCGAGCACAAGCCGCTTGATACGCCGGTCGCGGCGCTGGCTGCCGCTGACGACTCGCGAATCACCGTACTCACCGGAAGGGCCGGGGAGTTCGTGCACATGGTCGACCTCTTTCCCGAACCAGGGCTCGACCTCAACGTCAACGCGCCAGCCGCGATAGTGACGTTGATCGAATCCCTTGAACGATTCACCGAAGGGAAATCCGTGAAAGACGTGAACGCCGATGAATGAGGTCGGTGTGATCGGCAGGGTCACCGCGGTCCAGAGCGCCTCCATTCGAGTCTCGCTGGACATCGGGGCGAAGGGTTTTACCAAGGTTGGTCCGGACGGACTTCAAACCGTCGGCGTAGTGAACTCTTACATCACCGCTCCCGCTGGGGCACATCGTGTCGTCGCTATTGTTACGGGGGTCTCGATCCTTAGCCGCAATGATTCCACCACAGGGCGTGGCCTGCTCAGCGAGGACGACCAAGCCTCGTACGAGCTTGAAGCCGCCGTAGTTGGTCGTTTCGAGGGAGATAAATTCAAGTCAGGGCTGACCGCCTACCCGTCGCTTCACTCGCCGGTCAAAATAGCGACGCCAGCCGAAGTGAAGAACATTTTCCTCCCCAAGCAAGTTCCGTCGGTGCGCCTCGGCTCATCTGCGGTCGCGTCGGAACAAGACGTCTATCTCGATGCCAACCTGTTGCTCGGCCATCATTGCGCTGTGGTCGGATCCACGGGCTCGGGGAAGTCCTGCACTGTCACCGCGCTCATCGACGGCCTTCTCGACAACAACATCATCAGCGGGCACATCGTCATCTTCGATATCAACGGCGAGTACAAACAGTCCTTCTCCAGTGACACTGCACGCGGCAGAAGGACACGGACGCTAGTGCTTGGTCCGCAGCCCGGCTCAAGGTCGGGCCTCTTTCTCCCGCACTGGTTCATGAATAATGAGGAACATCTCGCGCTCTTCCGAGCAAGCGAGGGTGTGCAGGCCCCAGTGCTTCAGCGATCGGTCGCCGACGCCCGCCTGGCCGGAGCCTCTTCGCAAGCCGAAGCCGATCGGCTCGACAACGTGCGAAACACCCTCGCGATCGTGCAATCGCTGTTCGGGAACTCCATGGACGGTGAGAGTCCGGCACTGCGTCAACTTGAAGATCTCGCAAAGCTGGCAGTGATTCAGGCCGCTGCGGCCTCGCCAATAAAGGAACATTGGGAGGCGATGGCCTCCCTTGTGCCTGCGGCAATAAAACGAGCCGACCTTCAACCCAACAAGAAATACACGCCTCTTACCGCGAAACACCGCGACATCCTCAGCGAACTCGTCCGGGAGATGAACGTACACATCACGGCGTCGCTCGGTGAACTAGGCCTTGGCAGTGGAGCCACCGGCGCTGATTTCGACGCCCCTGTCTACTACGATCTCCAGCAGCTCTGCGACTACTTCCTGCCGAATCGTATCCAGCTTGAGCAAGCCAATGACAGCAAAATCGCCGGCTACGTCGCAACGCTCCAAATGCGCCTAAGTCGCCTCCTCGCGGACGGTCGATACGACTTTATGACTCGGATCGAGAAGCACGAGGACCCATTGGGGTCCTATCTACGTGCCCTTATGGGTGAAGATCCAACGCACGGCAAAGTGACATCGGACTGGCCTGGCGCTGACGCGTATCGGGCTCAGTCCGCGGATCATGCTGCTGCTGGTCCCTCGATCACCATTTTCGATCTCAGCCTTGTCGCAAGTGATGTCTTGGAAAACGTTACGGCGCTACTCGGTCGCATCCTTTTCGACTTCGCAGTGAGAAGTGACCCACGCGCCGAACATCCTGTCCTGTTAGTCCTCGAAGAGGCGCATCGGTTTATTCCTGCCCGGCGAGACTTTAACGGAGCAGGTAGCCGATCTGCGGCCGTGTTCGAGCGGATCGCTAAGGAGGGACGCAAATTCGGGTTGTCACTGTTGCTCGCTAGTCAACGGCCAAGCGAACTCAGCGAAACGGTCGTCGCCCAGTGTGGAACGGTTATCGCTCACCGTCTCACGCACGAAGCCGACCAGGCTCTGCTGCGTCACGCAACCGCCCTGAGCTCCCGTGCACTTCTCGACCAACTCCCCGGCCTAGCACAACAACATGCTCTCGTCACCGGAGTGAGCACCGGGGTTCCAGTAGCTGTCCGCATCCGAGATGTCCTCGACCCGCCCAAGAGCAACGACCCCGACTTCATCGCAAGCTGGACGGACGCGACAAAGCTGGAAGGTCTCCCCACGCACATTGACCGCGTCGTCGCGGGCTGGCAGGGTGAGGAGCTCCCTGAGGACACCACTGAAGAGTAAAAAGCATGGGGACTCCGTAAGGATCGCTTCGTCCATGAGAGAGCACGGCACTGTCCCCGGACGTGATCTCGTGAATCATTCGGTGCTTGGTCGGAAATCGACGCTGCCGCCGCCGAATACGAAGCCGGCTTGAACCAGTAGGCGAGCCCTGCATGCCAGTACTGCGCGGGGAATCATTGTCCCTTCGAGACGTAATTGGTGGCCATCGTCCTTCGCTTAGTAAACGGAAAGCGGGGCTGACGAAGAATCTAGCCGATTAAGCACGGGGCCACAGCCTGCGACATCATCGATTCAAGGTGGCCTTTGAAAGCCGGACTCCAATGGGCCGGGCGTAGCGATACTTGACTGTCATCTGATGACAGAGCAGCGCAAACGACCAGCCTGTCGGTGCTCGTCGATAATTTCAATACATGGCAACCAAGGATCATTGAATCGCCCTGGGTTTCGTTCCGTCTGATCCTTTTGGAGGATGGGACTATGACTAACCCTTATCCGGCCGAGTTTCGTGAGCGGGCGCTGCGGATGCTGGCTGAAGCCGCTGTGACACGTCAGTTCATAACGTTAACGACGAGACAGTACTAGACGAGGCAACTCGGAAGGAATTCTTCCCAGTTCGACGGGGAGATTCCCGAGACGACTCCCGACATAATCGGTGTTATCGGTGCAAAACTTCGCCAATAGGTGACCTCCGTAGCGGGTGCGCCGCAACCGGGCGTCGACCGGAGCGGATTTTTCTCGGTGTGGATTGCGCCCAAACATTACGTCGTGGCACGACAGTCTCAACAGTTTGGATCGAGATTCCGCCGCCACACCCTTGTTTGCGTTCACAACTGATAGTCACCGGGATGTCCGCGGCTTGCGCGCGGGCAGGGCCAAAGAAAAGGATTGTGAGGCTGGGCGCACCTGCGAGGAGGTAGCAGCTGCGCCGTGGGAGAAGTCACTGAAATCTAAAGATGGCCCGCGGTCAGCGTCGGCATTGGTGGTGATCTGAGTGGTTCGCCAGCTGCTGCCGGCTACTCAGCCACCGCGTCCGCGGCAGCGACGACGGCTCGCCCGAGGGGTGCTATGGGATAAGAGTTGCCTCCCCAGGTTCGCACCACCGTCACCAGCCCGAGGCCGCTCAAAGAGATGAGACAGGCTTCAGCCCGCTCAACGGAGATTCCGAGACTTGCGCTGATCCCAGGAGCGCCAGTAGGCAATAGATCGTCTTCACCATCGTCCCCCTTCGCGCCGCCACTTTTCGCTATCGCCTGAAGCACCTGGAACTGACGCGGAGTAAAGTCCTTCATAGCCCGCAGGGCCAGTTCGATGTCATCAAAAGAGTCCCCGTCACCCGATCTGGCAGCAGCAGCGGCGAGTCCCATCGCTGCGCCCATCGCGCGGAGCACCTGCTCATGCCCATTCATTCCGGCGGCATATAGGACTTGCAGGTACAGCGGGACGAGTTCAGGCTGCCCATCGAGAAGGTCGGCGAGTTCCTCGCGACTCATCCCCGAGGCATTCTCCGCCACTCGCAATGCCTTGGACGCTCGCTGCTCATGCTCCCTCGCTACGCGATCGAGAACCTTGTCGGTCAGCCACCCGGTGCCGGGAACGACCGACGAAACAATCTCGGTAAGCGTCGATCGAACTGCCTTCTCTAGATCCATGGCGCCACTCTATTTGCAATAGATACCGGCGAACTGTCGTTACTCGTCTAGCTGTAGTTCCCTGTGACGTTGTGAACGCGTTGGGCTGGGGTTTGGCCGCCGAGTCCGGTGTGGGGTCTGTGGTGATTGTAGCGATGGAGCCATCCTGGAT
>NZ_JBELOA010000014.1:0-1272 GCF_040227205.1 Parafrigoribacterium humi
GGGACTGCTGCAGGTTTAGGTGACTCCTGATCTGGGGCGAGTAGCTCGTCTCTGGAAGGATGTTTGCCATGCCGAGAGCGTTTCCGAGGGAGTTCCGGGATGATGTCGTCGCGATTGCGAGGCGCCGTGAGGCGTCGTTTGCTCAGGTCGCGAAGGACTTCGGAATTTCCGAGTCATGTGTCCAGCGGTGGGTCAAGATCGCCGAGGTCGATGACGGGGTCAAGCCAGGGGTGAGCTCGATCGAACACGTCGAGCTGCGAGAGGCGAAGAAACGCATCCGCCTGCTGGAGCAGGAGAACGAGGTATTGCGGCGGGCGGCAGCCTATTTGTCGCAAGGGGTGCTGCGCAGCCCAAAATGATCTACCCGCTCGTCCGCGAGCTGGCCGCGGCCGGCGCCCCGATCAGGGTGCCGGTCGCGGTGACGTGCCGGGTATTGAAGATCGCCAAGCAACCGTTCTATCGGTGGTTGCAGCGGCCGGTGTCGGATCGGGATTGGGATGAGGCCCAGCTGATCAACGCGGCGATCGATGTCCATCACGATGACCCAGTGTTCGGGTATCGGTTCATCGCCGACGAACTCGAAGACCTCGGATTCGCGGCGTCTGAACGGCGGGTGTGGCGGCTGTGTTCCCAGCAGGGGCTGTGGTCCGCCTTCGCGAAGAAGAAAGGGACGAAGAACCGGAAACAGGGCCCGCCCGTGCATGACGACCTGGTGCAACGGAAGTTCACCGCGACCCGGCCGAACGAGCTCTGGTTAACGGATATCACGGAGCACTGGACCGGCGAAGGCAAGCTTTATCTCTGCGCCATCAAGGACGTGTTCTCCAACCGGATCGTGGGGTACTCGATCGACGACAACATGACCGCGCAGCTCGCGGTCAACGCCCTGCGGATGGCCATCCAGCGGCGGCGACCCATCGGAACGACGGTTCATTCGGACCGCGGCAGCCAGTTTCGCTCCCGCCGTTTCGTCCACGCACTCAGCTCTGCGGGCCTGGCTGGATCGATGGGCAGAGTGGGTGCTGCCGGCGACAACGCGGCTATGGAATCGTTCTTCGCGCTGCTGCAGAAAAACGTTCTCGACCAGCACTCGTGGGCCACCCGCCAGCAGCTGCGGCTGGCGATCGTGACCTGGATCGAAGCCACCTACCACCGGCGACGACGCCAACGCGTCCTCGGCCGTTTGACACCCATCGAGTTCGAGACCATCATGACCACAACGACCGCAAACGCGGCCTAAGAATACGAGTAACCGAAACCCTCAGCAGTCCC
>NZ_JBELOA010000015.1:0-1087 GCF_040227205.1 Parafrigoribacterium humi
TGTAGTTCCCAGGGACGTTGTGAACGTTTGAGTTAGCGAAGACCTCCGGCACGATGTGGGTTACCAAGCTCACATCTGAAACCGGAGGTCTTCGTGACTCACGTTAACGCGCCATTCGCCCCGGAGGGGCGTCTTCGTCTTGCTCGTCTGATCGTGGAAGGTGGCTGGTCTGTCCGCCG
Organism: Parafrigoribacterium humi; assembly: GCF_040227205.1. Lineage (NCBI taxonomy): Bacteria > Bacillati > Actinomycetota > Actinomycetes > Micrococcales > Microbacteriaceae > Parafrigoribacterium > Parafrigoribacterium humi. The sequence continues at coordinate 180 of NZ_JBELOA010000015.1, forward strand.
GGCCGCAGAGCGCTTCCAATGCTCGCCGGCGACCGCGGCGAAATGGGCGATCCGTTATCGTGCTGGCCTGCCGATGACGGATCTGTCGTCACGGCCGCATCACTGTCCCAAGCAGCTGCCGCGACGGCTCGAGCACCGGATTGTTGCGCTGCGGTTCACCCGCCGGTGGGGACCGCACCGGATCGGCTACCACCTGCATCTGAACCGGTCCACGGTCGAGCGAGTGTTGGCACGCTATCGGATGCCGAAGCTGGTCTATCTCGACCAGGCCACTGGCCTGCCCGTGCGCAAGCCCAGACCGGTCCGTTACGAGAAGGCGGTGGCGGGCGAGCTGGTGCACGTCGATATCAAAAAGCAAGGCCGCATCCCCGATGGTGGCGGATGGCGCGTCCACGGTCGAGGCTCGGCGCAGGACCGGCGGGTCGATGCCGCACGCGATCGTGCCGCCCGCCGCGGAGCGTCCCCGTCTCGCGGCTACTCCTTCCTGCATCACGCCGTCGATGACCACTCCCGCCTCGCTTACTCCGAGATCCTCCGCGATGAGAAGAAGGAGACCGCCGCCGGTTTCTGGCTGCGCGCCAACGCGTTCTTCGCCGCCGCAGGGATCACCGTCACCACGGTGATGACCGACAACGGTTCCTGCTACCGATCACGGGCATTCGCCGCGGCCCTAGGAGATATCAAACACGTTTGGACAAGGCCCTACCGACCCCAGACCAACGGGAAAGTCGAGCGCTTCAATCGGACCCTCGCCGAGGAATGGGCCTACGCGGCGACCTACCTCAGCGACGAAGCCCGAGCCGCCACCTATCCAGGATGGCTCCATCGCTACAATCACCACAGACCCCACACCGGACTCGGCGGCCAAACCCCAGCCCAACGCGTTCACAACGTCACAGGGAACTACA
>NZ_JBELOA010000016.1:0-969 GCF_040227205.1 Parafrigoribacterium humi
GGCTTATAGGCAAGAAGGTGTGGATGGGTTCTTGATCTGGGCCCGGGATTGCGGGGCTGGATCGGGGTTGTTATGGTCCGCGACCCTTAGTCGTGGATCTTCCCTCGAATCAGACGAGCTGCATGGTATGCGGATCACGGCTTGTGAAGAATGGCAAGACAGCGGCGGGGACGCAACGGTGGCGGTGTCGCGAGTGTGGGGCATCAGCGGTTCGTCGTCGTCCGGACGTGGCCCGGCGGGAACAGCTGCGCCGGTTCCTGAGCTGGCTGACGGGCAAGGCATCACAGGCCGAGCTCGGCGGCGGCACTGGCCGGTCGTTCCGCCACGAGACGGGCTGGTGCTGGCAGCTGGAGCCTCGGATACCAGTGACCGGAGAAGTTCACGACGCGGTCCTCGTCGACGGCATCTGGATCGGGTCCTGGTGCCTGCTGATCGCGCAATCGAGCACTGGGCAGGTGATCGCTTGGCAATGGGCGGCCCGCGAGTCCACCGCCGCATGGGAAGCGTTGTTCGCTCGCGTTCCGCCGCCGACCGTGGTCGTCACCGACGGCGGCTCCGGCATCCGCTCCGCGCTCGCCCGCAGCTGGCCCGAGACCGCGATCCAACGCTGCATCTTCCACCTGCAACTCAACGTGACCCGCGAGTTGACGCGGAAACCGCGCCTGCGCGCTGGCCGCGCGCTGCGACAGATCGCCCTCAACCTCACGAACGTTCACGACATCGACGCGGCGATCGAATGGCGCCTCACGCTCGAAGCGTGGTGGCAGAAATTTGGACACCTGACGCGTGAGCGGACAATGTATGAAAATGGCCAGTTCGGCTTCACACACCTCAAGCTCCGCCGAGCCTGGAGCATCCTGCACCGCGCCGCTGAGGCCGGTCACATCTTCACCTCGCTCACATACGGGAACCCGCGAGTGACCTCACGCCTGGAAGGCCTGAACTCGCAGATCCGACACCTGCTGCGCC
>NZ_JBELOA010000017.1:0-921 GCF_040227205.1 Parafrigoribacterium humi
CTTTGTCTGCCGCGGTGATCTCGGTTTCGAGGATGTGAATGCGTTCCCCGAGGCGTTTCATCGCTGTCTTTGTCGCCTGGATCGGGTCGCCGATCCTGGCCAGGTCGACGTGCAGAGCTCGGGCTTGTTTCGCGGTCGCGGGAAGAGTCATCCCGTCGAGTTGCTCACGCAGGATAGCCGGTGCGGTGATGAGGAGGTCTTTGAGCTGATTCAACACCTGGGTGCGATGTTTCACTGCGGAGTCTCGCACCACGGTCAGGATCCGGATCGCTTCGATGGTCCCGGTGGTGTTCTTCGGGATCGTGGTCGCCATTCCAGAGAGAACTTTCTGGCCGGCCGCGGCCGCGTCGATCGCGTCGTCCTTGCCGCGGCGGGCGCGAGTGGCTTTATCGGTCGTGTTCACCTCGGCGACAGTGATCCCGGCATCGGTGAGGAAGCGGGTCAGCCCGGCACCATAGGAACCCGTCAGTTCCACCCCGATCCGGTCGATGATGCCGTGGGAGGCGACCCAGTCCAACAACTGGCGGTAACCGGCCTCGTTCACCGGGAACTGCCGAGATCCCAGAATGCGGCCGGTCAGATCGAGCACGGCAGCATGGTGGGTGGATTTGTGGGTATCGACTCCCGCGACCACGACGGTGGCCTGTCCCGTCGCGGGTTCAGTGGTTAGCATGGTGTTTCGTCTCCTCTTGAGTGATCAATTGGATGACCTCACCGGGCCGGGCGGACACAACATTGAAAAGTCGTTGCCGGACAAAGTCCTATTAGGTCACGTCCCACGCCCGGTCCGGCCTCCCGAACAAAGCAGCGATCCCGAACCCGGCCGACAAATCCAGCGAATGACATCACCAAGAGCGAGTCTGTCGAGTAGCAGGTCAGACCGGCCCCGGAACCACCACCACTATCCTCAATGTCGAGTAG